>JANMOU010000062.1:0-21798 GCA_031369495.1 Novosphingobium sp.
GCCATGCAAATTAAATATACGGCGCTCTTCGAGGGGGTGTTCTTCGGTTTGAGTTTGCTATGGGTTGGTTGGAGTCGCGGACGCCCTCTACCAAGGCTTGCTGCCGACGCAGCAACCTGGATCACCTGCGCGCTTAGCCCGACTCTCGCTACGTATGGCGCCTATGTCGCGGCAGGACACGGGGCCGAATTTGTCCAAACCAATTTCGTGTCGATCTTCCAGGACAAGGACGAGTTGCTGCCCGCACTCGAACGACTTACCGGCTTGAGCATCGGGCTGACGCCCTTCCTGGTTTGTGCAAGGATTGCTTTTCGACGTTGGCGAATGGACGATGCAACTGGCGGCCGTGAAGCACGCTGGATTTTCGCCTGGGCCGGCGCAAGTGGTGCGGCTTTCCTGGTTTATGGTGTCTGGCTCGACTTTTATATCCTGCCCTTGTTGCCACCCCTGTGCCTGGTTGCCGCACTTGCCTTCGACAGCGTCGCGAAAATCCGGTCAGCCATCGCCATCATTATCGGCTTGGGCCTTGCCGGTGGCTTCGGGCGCGCGGTTGCCGATACGCCGGATCGTGGCAGTGCTCAGCAAGTTTACCGACTCGCAGAAAAGGTCAGGCCCCATCTTGGCGATGGCTGCCTTTATGTAAATGAAAGAGTCCCGGTACTCTACCTCCTTACGCGCAGTTGCTTGCCCACACGCTATATCTTCCCCGACCATTTGACTTGGGATCGGTATGAAGATTCACTGGGCGTCGGCCAGGCCGAAGAAATGAACCATCTGCTTTCGCGAAAGCCCTCCGTTATCGTCATCAACCTCATTCCAGATGATTTCAGCAATCCGCCAAATATGCGGCGACTACTTGCTTCTGGATTGCAACGAGATTACCGGCTCGTCGACACGGCACGAGTAGGCAGCGGACACTTCGCGGTCTATGCTTTGACGAAGCGCCCGCCACGGACCCCATAGCCCAGCCGGGCAAGCGATCGTTGTCAGGTGGCTTCGAAAATGTTCGTCCCGAAAGACGTGGCTTCGCGCTACCGCAGGTTCACCACATTGTCCGAAACCCGCACGTCCCGGCGTCCGTCGATATACTGGCTGGCCATCGGCTCGTCCGTGACAGTGACACACTCGCCCTGGCCGAAGCCGTTGAACGCGGTGCGCATCGCTGCGCCATAGGCGCCCAGCATGCCGATCTCGATGTAATCGCCTGCCTCGACATCGGCCGGCAGATCGAACGGGCCTTCCATGTGATCGAGATCGTCGCAGGTCGGGCCGAAAAAACTGAACGGTTTGATTGCTCCCGAGGCATCCTCCCGCAGCAGCTCGACCGGAAACCGCCAGCCGACATGCGCCGCATCGAACAGCGCGCCATAGGCGCCGTCGTTGATATACAGCTCGCGGCCCCGGCGCTTCTCCACGCGGACGATCAGGGAGTTGAACTCCGCGCATAGCGCCCGGCCGGGCTCGCACCACAGCTCCGACGAATAGGACACCGGCAGCGATTCGGCGGCGCGGTGGATCGCTCCGAAGTAATCCTCCAGCGGCGGCGGCATCATACCGGGATAGATCGACGGGAAACCCCCGCCGACATCGACGATATCGACCGTAACCGAAGCATCGACAATCGCCGCGCGGACCCGCTCAATCGCCTGGACAAAGGCGAACGGGGTCATTGCCTGGCTGCCAACGTGGAAGCACACGCCCAGCCAATCGGCGACCTGACGGGTGGCCTGAAGCAGCGCCCCGGCATCGACCAGATCAATCCCGAACTTGGAGGCAAGGCTGAGTTCAGAATACTCCGATGAAACCCGCAGCCGGACGCACAGCCGCAGATCGCTCGCCGCTTCGCCAGTGTCGCTGGTCGTTGCCTCGACGATCTTGGCCAGTTCCTCGTGGCTATCGAGGCTGAAAGTGCGCACGCCGTGGACCTTATAGGCCTCGGCAATCGCCGCCTTGGGCTTGATCGGGTGCATGAAGCACAGCACCGCTTCGGGCAGCGTGGAACGCACCAGCCGGACCTCGGCAATCGAGGCGACGTCATAGTGCGTCACGCCCGAATCCCACAGCACCTGCAGCAGTTCAGGCGAGGGATTGGCTTTGACCGCGTAGAGCGACTTGCCCGGGAACTTCTCGGCAAAGAAGCGGGCGGCGCGCGCGGCGGCGTGCGGACGGTTTAGGATAACGGGTTCGTCAGGCGAAAGAGCGCGAACTACAGCCGATGCATCAGGATAATGGTGCAACTCAAGGGACCCCCAATAGGCCTTTCGGCCAGGTAACACTAAGACGAGGCTGCCTTGCGGTTATTGGAAGTCCCCTTGGGGCAGCGGAGGCGGGCTATATAGGTTCGCACCTTAATCGCAAGTGAAAATCAGCCCCGCAAAAGGTGTTCCGCGATGGCACGAAATGCTGGCAGCGACGAAGGGTCAAACGCGGCGTTGGCAGCGATCGGATGCGAGCCGAACCGGGCGATTGTCACTTCGGCCACAGGGTCAACATAGATCGCCTGCCCGTGGATCCCGCGCGCGGAAAAAGCGCTGTGATTACCGGGCATTATCCACCACTGGCGCTTGTAGGAACCATCTTGCAAATGGACGTAGCCGGCCGGAGCGAAGGCCGCCTTGCTGCCACCGGCGCGGATTGTTTCGACCACGGCAGCGGGCACCACCTGACAGCCATTGCCGCGTCCATCGAGCCGCATCGCTTCACCGAATCGGGCCATATCGCGCAGCACCGGATTGAGCCCGCCACCGGCGAACGGCATTCCGCTCGAATCGGTCAGGAAATCGGCGTCCTGCTCCATCCCCAGCGGCGCCCAGATTCGCTCACTCAGCACCTGGTCAAGCCGCTTGCCTTCGGTCCGCACGACCAGCCAGCCGAGCACTTCGGTGTTGCAGGTTCGATAGGTGAATACTTCGCCATGGGTCCCCGCTTTGCCAATGCTGGGCAGGAAGGCATAGACATCGGTCGGCCCGGCATAGCCCGGCATGCGCGGGGTCAGGCCGAGCGCGCTGCTCATTGCGCCGATGCCCGAATTGGGGTCGGTATATTCCTCGCTGAAATCGAGCGCGGTGGTCATGTCCATGACCTGTTGCAAAGTGGCATCGGCAAAGCCGCTTCCAGCCAGTTCCGGGATCAGATCGGCGATCAGTGCAGCGGGATCAAGCCGGCCTTCGTGAACCAGCATTTCGGCCAAGGTGCCGACGAAGCTCTTGGTCACCGAAAAGGCGATGTGCGGGGTGTCTGGTCGGGTTACGCCAAAGTAGCGCTCGTAGACGATCACGCCCTTGTGCATGACTAGAATGGCATCGGTGAAATTGACGCTGAGCGACTGTTCCCAAGTCAGTTCGCGGCCATCGTCCATGGTGGTGAACCGCACCGCGTCCAGATCATCGCGCAGCGCCACGGGCAGTTCCCAAACCGGCCCCGCCCCCCGCGAGACCCGCGCCGTGGGCAGGAATTCACGCATATGCGAATAGGCATAACGGTGGGTGGGAAAGCGCATGTGATCGGCCTGCGCCCAATGCAGCCGCTTGTCTGCTGGCGGCGGCAGGCCCTCCATCCAGCCCATCACAGTGGGGTCTGAGGTGTGGGCGTCTAGGATCTGGTCTGGCATTTGGCTCTCCCTTGGTGGGGAGCTTAAGCATGTCGACGCGTTGTGCCAGTTTTTGTTCACACGAAGACACGAAGGCACGAAGACGGCGCACACGCGGCAAAGCCGCCTAGTCAATCAATGGGAGATGAACGATCAAGCTCGGAAGTGAAAGTAAAGCCTACGGCGTAGAACGGCATCTTCGTGCCTTCGTGTCTTCGTGTGAACCCAATCAACTCAGCCGGTCGCGGAAGTCCTCATAACCAAAGCGTTTCACGCACTCCAGAACGTCGCTCTCGCTGTCCCACAGCCAGATTGAGGGGAGCGGCACGCCGTTGAAGGTGGTGGTCTTGACCATCGAGTAATGCGCCTGATCGAGGAACGCGAAGCGCTGGCCCACGTTTGGCCCGCTGGCAAAACGATAGTCCCCGATCACGTCTCCGGCCAGACACGAAGGCCCGCCCAGCCGCACCGCCCCGCCCGCGCTTTCGTCCACTTGCGGATCGATTTGCGGCAACTCGCCCAGCATCGCCGGGCGATAGGGCGCCTCGATCACGTCGGGCATGTGGCAGGTCGCCGAAATGTCAGTGATCGCCACCGGCATGCCATTCTCGCCAATATCGAGCACGGTGCCGACGAGAATTCCCGCATCAAGCGCCACTGCCTCGCCCGGCTCCAGATAGACTTCGGCGCCGGTATCTTCCTTCAGATCGAGCAGGAACTGGACCAGCTCATCGCGCTGGTAATCGCTGCGGGTGATGTGGTGCCCGCCGCCCAGATTGAGCCATTTGAACTGGCCGAAAAACGGTTCGAGATAGTCGAACGCGACATCCCAGGTCCGGGCCAGCGGCGCAAAATCCTGTTCGCACAGCGTGTGCATATGGATCCCGTCAACCAGCTCCATGTGTTCTTCGGTCAACTGATCGATCGGAAAGCCCAGCCGCGAATGCGGCGCGCACGGATCATACCGCGGCACTTCACCTTCGGCATGCAAGGGATTGATCCGCAGACCAATATCAAACGATTCGCCGCGCGCCCGCGCCGCCTCGATGATCGCCGAGCAGCGCATGATCTGCTGCGGCGAATTAAAGATCACATGGTCCGACAGCCGCAGGATTTCGTCGAGATCCTCAGGCTTGTAGGCCGCGCAATAGGTCGCGATCTCACCGTCATAGAATTCCGACGCCAGCCGCGCTTCCCACAGGCCCGAGGCGCAGACCCCGTCGAGGTATTCGCCGATGATCGGCGCGGTCGACCACATCGAAAACGCCTTGAGCGCCGACAGCAGCTTGATCCCCGCCCGGTCCCGCACATCGGCGAGGATCGAGAGATTCTCGCGCAGCCGCGCGGCATCAACCACGAAGCTGGGGCTATCGACGCGTTGGAGGTCAAAGTGGGCAAAAGCCCCCGGATCGCCGGCTCTGGTTTCCATTAAAACTCGACCTTTCTAGATCCTTCCCATTTTCGCGAATGCGCAAATGGGGAGGTGGCAGTGCGCAGCACTGACGGAGGGGTTGCGACACTGGCGTAGAAGCCCCTCCGTCTCGCCTTCGGCGATCCACCTCCCCATTTGTGGCAATCGCCAAAAACGGGAAGGATCAGTTAATTCAAAACTCCACCGGCCCGGCCAGTTCCTTGACCTGCCACGGCAGCCCATGCGCGTTCAGCATGTCCATGAACGGATCGGGATCGAGCTGCTCGATGTTGAACACACCATCACCCTTCCACGCGCCAGTCAGCATCATCGCCGCGCCGATCATGGCGGGGACACCGGTGGTGTAGCTGATCGCCTGATTGCCGGTTTCGGCATAGGCCTCTTCGTGGTCGCAGATCTGGTAGATGTAGAAGGTTTTCTCGCCCGAGCCATCGAGCGCTTCGCCGGTGGCAATGTCGCCGATGTTGGTCTTGCCCTTGGTGGTGGCGCCCAGCGTTTCGGGCTTGGGCAATACGGATGCCAGGAATTGCAGCGGCACGATCTCGCGCCCCTGATACATCACCGGCTCGATCCCGATCATGCCGACATTTTTGAGCACCGTCAGGTGGTTGATATAGGCATCGCCAAAGGTCATCCAGAACCGGGCGCGTTCCAGTTCGGGGATGAACTTGGCCAGGCTTTCCAACTCCTCGTGGTACATCATGTACATATTCTTGGGGCCGACCGCCTCAAAGTCGAACGCCACCTTCTTCGACAGCGCCGGGCTCTCAACAAACTGGCCGCCTTCCCCCCCAATCTTTTCCCAATGCCGCGCCGCCGCAGTCACTTCGCGGATGTTGATTTCCGGGTTGAAATTGGTGGCAAAGGCCTGCCCGTGATCGCCGCCGTTGCAATCGAGAATGTCGAGCTGGCGGATGGTTTTCAGCTTATGCTTCTTGAGCCACATCGCGAACACGCTGGTAACCCCGGGATCAAAGCCAGAGCCTAGCAGCGCCATCAGGCCCGCTTCCTTGAACCGGTCTTGATAGGCCCACTGCCACGAGTATTCGAACTTGGCCTGATCCTTCGGCTCGTAATTCGCGGTGTCGAGGTAATTGACCCCGGCAGCCAGACAGGCGTCCATGATCGGCAAGTCCTGATAGGGGAGCGCCAGATTGACCACCAGTTCGGGCCCGATCTGCTGGATCAACCGGGTCAGCGCGGGGACTTCCTCTGCGTCGATCTCATAGGTCGAGACAGTCTGCCCGGTCCGTTCCAACACCGAAGCGGCGATCGCATCGCACTTGGACTTGGTCCGGCTGGCGAGGTGGATCTCGCTGAAAATGCCGGCGTTCATCGCCATTTTGTGGACGCAGACCGAGCTTACGCCGCCCGCACCGATCACCAGAACTTTGCTCACTGCTCGAATCTCCTTGCCGCAGAATTCCGCGCATATAGAATTGTTTCATGACCGCACAACAAATGCACACACCCAGCGCTGCAGGAGTCGCCCGGGCGGCGGCCAAGATAGCCGATCTGCTGCCGAATACACCCCTGCTTGAGGCAGAGGTCAACGGTACTTTGGTGTGGTTCAAGGCCGAGAGCCTCCAGCCGGTCGGCGCGTTCAAGATTCGCGGGGCCTGGCACCGGCTGACCGATCTGTCAGACGCGGAACGCGCCCGCGGCGTGGTGGGCGTTTCGAGCGGCAACCATGCCCAGGGCGTGGCCTGGGCAGCACAGCGACTGGGGATTGCCGCGACCATTGTCATGCCGAATGACGCGCCGCAGGTGAAACTGGATGCCACACGCGGCTATGGCGCCAATGTGGTGGTGTATGACCGGCCCGGCGGTGAAGACCGCGATGCCGTGGCGCAGCGGCTGGTCGATCAGTCTGGCGCGACGCTGGTCCACGCCTTTGCCGATGCATGGGTGATCGAAGGCCAAGGCAGCACCGGCACCGAAATCACCGCACAACTGGCGGCGCGCGGACACGGCGCGCCGACCCGGCTTATCTGCCCTTGCGGTGGCGGCGGGTTGACAGCCGGGCTGGCGCTGGCCTGCCCCGATGCCGAAATCGTTCCGGTCGAACCCGAAGGCTGGGATGACGTGCGGCTAAGTCTTGAAGCTGGCGAAATCATCGGCGTGCCCGATCCGAAGTACCCCACCGCCTGCGATGCGCTGCAAACCCCGGCGACCCGCCCGATCAACTTTGCCGTGCTGAAGGGCCGCGTTCCGCGCGGGCTGATGGTTACCCCAGCAGAGGTTCGCGCAGCCCAGCGCTGGGCCTTCTCCAAGCTCCATCTGGTGATCGAACCCGGCGGCGCGGCAGCGCTGGCGGCGGTGCTCGCGGGGAAAGTGCCAGTCGATGGCCGCACGGTGGTTATCCTATCGGGCGGCAACACCGATGCAGCAGACTTTGCCAAGGTGTTGTCCAGAAGCGATTAGTTGCAATTGACAATCGGTTGCATCAGTAACAATCTGCCTGCCTCAAGTCCGATCAGGACGGAGGGGGAGAAACTACCATGCAAGCGCAAATGCTCGCACCAGCCGCCGCGCTGGTGCTGTGGTCGATAGTCATGTTGATATGGATGGCCGCCACCCGGCTGCCGCCGATGTTCAAGGCACCCGGCGGAATGGGCGCAGCCAAGCCCGGCGGCCGCGGGGTCGATCTGGAAGGTGTGCTGCCTGACAGCGTCAACTGGAAATCGCACAACTATACCCACTTGATGGAACAGCCGACGATTTTCTATCCAGTCGTCATTATTCTGGCCTTGTCGGGCGCCAATTCAACCGATGTGGCGTTTGCTTGGGGCTATGTGGCCCTGCGGGTTGCTCATTCGATCTGGCAGGCGACCGTCAACACCGTCACTATCCGCTTTGCGTTGTTCATCCTGTCGACGATTTGTTTGATGAGACTGGCGATCCACGCATTTGAACTGACTGCACTGAGCATGGGAGGTGCCGCATAATGGAACAAGAGATTCTCAAACCGCTGGCGGTTCTGGCCGGCTGGACCATGGTGATGTGGGTGTGGATGTATGCCACCCGGATCCCGGCGATCAACAAGCTGCCCAAGCCAACTGAGGCCGGCGCGGATCAAGGTTGGACCGGGGCGATGCTGGAAGGCCTTATTCCGCGCGAAATCCAGTGGAAAGCGCACAATTACAACCATCTGCACGAAGCGCCTACCGTGTTTTATGCGGTCGCGCTGGCGCTGGCCTTTATCGGTCAGGGTAACGGCCTGAACGCCACGATCGCCTGGGCCTATGTCGCCCTGCGGATCGTCCACTCGGTGTTCCAGGCGACGGTCAACAAGGTGATGCCGCGCTTTGCGCTGTTCGCGCTGTCCAGCCTGTGCCTGATGGCGCTGACCTTGCACCTGCTATTGGCGGTGTTCCACTGATCCGAATTCCTCCCCGCCCATCGGTGGGGAGGATATTCAGAACATCTTGCGCAATTCTATGCTGATCACCCGGCCGCGCGGATCAAGGTAATCGCGCTGGTACGAGATCGGTACCGCCCCGCTGCCATCGGTCACGGTCTGGACCGAGCCGAGCAGGTTCTCGATCCGCAACGACATCCGCGCGCCCTTCAGGAACGGGACCTTCTTGGTCAGCTTGGGCATCATCGAAAATTCGCTGAACAGGAACAGGTTGACGCTGGTGACACTGCCAAAGCGCAGATCACTGGTGCCCGGCAGGCCGCTGGCCTCGACCGTGGTCGGCGCGCTCCAGCTGCCCTGGAAGAACATCCCCAGCCCCTTGTGAAACGCCCCGCCGTTGAATTCCAGCGAATGGCGCGGTGATCCGCTGGCGCTGAGGCTATCGCCATCAAGCAGATCGAGCGCCGGGCCGCTCGGGGTAATCAGCACGCGGTTCTGGAACTGGGCGGTGTGATAGACCCCAAGGCTCCAGCGCCCCTGCTGGCCGCCGCCCAGCGCCGCCATTAAGCCGCCGCCGCCCCGGCCGCCGCCGCGCGGACCGCCGCCTGCACGCGGCGCGGCTCCGGCAGTTGGTGGCGGTGGGGCCGGAGTTGGTGGAGCTGCCGCAGTATTGGCTGGCTGACCCGCAGGTCGCGCTCCGCCGCCGCCGGGTCCGAACATGCCGCCGCCCGCAGGCGCCTTGCCGATCGTGCCAGACAGGTTGAAGCCCCAGCGCAGCCGTGAGCTTTCCTGCTGGGCAAAGGTCACCGGGCGCTGATCGATCGCGGTCAGACGGCCGGTGCCATCGCGGGTCACCCGGCCCAGAAAGGCTGCTTCAATTTCCGGTGTCAGCAATGGGAAGTTGGCGGTGACATCGGTTGAGCGGTTGCGGAACCATTCTACCACCACGTTCGAATTGGCTATGAACGGCAAGGTCCAGTTGGCCGACAGTTTGATGTCGCGCTGTTGTTCGCGGCGCAGCAGCGGATTGCCGCCGCTGGTCAGCGCGACCAGCACCGTCTCACCCCGGCTGAAATCATAATAGGGCACGTTGAAGGTCACCGCCTGCGGATTGCCGAGCTGGCTGATCGCCGGAGCTTCCTGGTTGACGATGTAACTCGCCCCCAGGTTCAGTTTTTCGGTCGGCGCCCAGGTCAGCCCGGCGCTCCAATCGTTGACCGTGCCGAAATCGGAAAGGTGGCTCCAGTTGCCGCTGAGGTTCAGCGTAAGATCGCCCGCTCCGGCCCCAAAATTCTCCCGCCGGCTGGTCAGCGGCACCGCCACATTGACTCCGCCCTGGACCCGGAACCGTTGCAGCGAGGCCGGGCCAGCCGAGGAGCGCGTATCGAAGCTGTCAAAATCGATCCAGGTGATCCCGGTCTTGAAGGTGGTTGCGATAAGCCCGGCAGGAACCCGAACCGGGCGGCCAGATACGGTGATCAGGCTTTCGACCCGTTCCGAATTGTTGGTCGCCACGGCCTGTCCGCCGCCGCTTGCGGTGGTTAGATCGATCAGAGTGCGGGTTTCGGCATGGGTGCCATCCACCGTGGCGTTGAGCAACCACTTGCCAATCTGCCTGTTGTAACCCGTCCCCGCCGCAACCGAGGTGGTCCGGGTCCGCCGCTCCAGCGGATCGACTGGCGCAGTCAGTGGGACGGTATTCAGACCCGAAAAGCTGCGGCTGTCCGTGCGGTTGGCTTCGCCGCTGATTGTCAGCGCGCCTTTGGTGCCGTCCTTGCCAAAACCCTTGGTCCAGGCCGAATTGAGCCCGAAGCTGCGCGAATCCCCGATCAGCGTCCGGAATGCAGCGGGATCGGGATCGGTCGGGACGGACGGGATGCTGCTCGCCGCCTGAACCACATCGCGCTCGTTTTCGAACAGCGGGCTGGTATCAGTGGTCGTGCCGGTCACGGTGAAACGGTTCAGCTTCTTGATCTTGAGCAAGGTCGCCTCGCCCCGCCAGGCGTTGAAACCGCCGGCAGTCGGCAGGCTATATGATCCTTCGAGCGCGCGGCTCGAAAAATTGTCCTTCAGGATCAGGTTCACCACCCGGGTGTTGGGCGGACTGCCAAACCGCAGCGCCACTTCCTCAGGCAGGATCTCAACCCGCTTGATCGCTTCGGGCGGATAGTTGCGCAGTTCGCGGAAATTGGTCACGCGTTGGCCGTTGACCAGGATCAGCGGCATCCCGCCCTCGCCGCGGCCACGGCCAGAGCTGGTCTGCGGGCTGACCCGGGCGATCAGTTCGCCCACCGATGTTGCCCCCAGCGCCTGAATTTCAGTCTCGTCAAAAGTTGCAATCGGGGCCTGCGCGGCGTCAATCTGTCCGCCGAAACGGGTCGCGACGACAAGGATATCCGCGTCGCTGGCGCTGCGCTCGTCCTGATCGTCAGCCCCAGCTTCGGCCTGATCGACCGCAGGATTGCTGCTCGGTTCGGACTGCGGGGCAGACTGGGCGTAAGCCGGCGTCGCCGCCAGCAGGAGCCCAAGTGTAGTGAGTGTGCGCATGGCCTAGACGGAAAACTCCAGTAACAACCGGGCGTTGCCTGCCCATCCCCTGCCCCGTTCTGCCCCTGACCCAGTGGGCGGGCGATGGCAATGCCCCTGGTCGTATCAAATTGTCGCTTCGTAGAACGCCGGGCAGACCTGCGCTCAAATCCCCAAGGCTTCCCTTTTTGCGATTCCGCAGCTATGGGCCGCCGCACCCAACCAAAATCAGCACGGATAGTAAGCGCGGATGGCGAAAGAAGAACTACTCGAAATGCGCGGGACAGTGGTCGAACTGCTGCCCAACGCAATGTTTCGTGTCCGACTGGAAAACGACCACGAAATCCTGGGCCACACCGCTGGCAAGATGCGCAAGAACCGCATCCGGGTGCTGGTTGGCGATGAAGTGCTGGTCGAGCTGACCCCCTATGATCTGACCAAAGGCCGGATCAGCTATCGCTTTATGCCTGGCCGTGGCGGCCCCGGCCAGTTCAGCGCTTGAGCGCAGCCCAGCTGATCCTTGCCTCGGCCAGCCCACGGCGGCGCGAACTGATCGCGCGGCTGGGGATTGAGCCGAGCGCGATTGCCGCCGCCGATATCGACGAAACCCCGCTGAAAGCCGAAGTGCCGCGTGTCTATGCTGCGCGGATGGCACGGGAAAAGGCCTTGGCCGTGCCGGGCGGCGATGCTCATGTTCTGGCGGGCGATACCGTGGTTGCACTGGGCCGCCGGATCCTGCCCAAGGCCGAGGACGAAGCCACCGCGCGGACCTGCCTCAAACTGCTGTCCGGCCGCCGCCACCGGGTGTTGTCGGCCATTGCGCTGAAAGCGCCCGATGGCACTTTGCGCGAACGGATCAGCGAAACGATCGTCATTTTCAAGCAGCTTTCGGCGGCCGAGGTCGACGGTTATATCGCGGGCGGCGAATGGCACGGCAAGGCCGGCGGCTATGCCATCCAAGGCAGCGCCGAAGGACTGATCCGGTGGATTTCAGGCAGCCATTCCGGCGTGGTTGGATTGCCCTTGTTTGAGACCCGCGCCGTGTTGAAAGCAGCGGGGTTCCCCATTGGCTGAGTGGTTGGTCGAAGCCGGAATTGGAGAAGAGCGCGCCCTGCTGGTCGAATCCGGTGAGGCGTTGGCAGCGCGGCTACGCTGGCCCGGCGGGCTGGAGGCTGGGCTGGTCGATGATGCCAAACTGATCTTTCGCAACGCCAATTCCAAACGCGGCACCGCGCGGTTCGCCAGCGGCGAAGAAGCCTTGGTCGATAACCTGCCGCACGAAACCAGCGAAGGCGCGGTGCTGCGCCTGGTGGTAACCCGTGCCGCGATGGCCGAACGCGGGCGGCTGAAGCGCGCGCAGGCCCGCCCGACACAGGAGGCCGCGGGCCCCGCCCCAACGCTGGCTGAAGAACTGGGCGCGCGTGTGGTCCGCCGGTTCCCGGTCGGGCTTTGGGAAGACGTGTTGGGCGATGCCTTCAGCGGCGAAGCGGCGTTTCCCGGCGGCGCGCTGACCATTACATCGACCCCGGCGATGACCATGGTCGATATCGACGGCACCTTGCCGCTGCGCGATCTGGCCTTGGCAGCGGTTGAACCGATGGCGGCCGCCCTGGCCCGGCTCGATCTGGCCGGATCGATCGGGATCGATTTCCCGAGCCTATCCGACAAGAACGACCGCAAGCAGGTCGACAGCGCGCTGGAACTGGCGCTCGGCGATTGGTCGCATGAGCGCACCGCGATGAACGGGTTCGGCTTTGTCCAACTGGTGGCGCGCCTGACCCGGCCATCGTTGCTCCACTTGTGCGCCCGCGATCCGGCCGGTGCGGCGGCGCGGTTGTTGTTGCGACAGGCCGAACTGGTTGATGCCCCCGGTGCGCTGCTGCTGACCTGCCACCCGGCAGTCAAAGCTGCATTGCGTCCCGAATGGCTGGCAGAACTTGCCAAGCGGACCGGCCGCGAAATTCGTATTGTAACCCAGCCGACGCTTGCCCTACCCGCCGCTTTCGCGCAGGCGGTGCCGCTATGACCCAGTCCAATCGCAAATGCCCGATCTGCGGCAAGCCGCGCCAGGAAGAGTTCCATCCGTTCTGCGGGGCGCGCTGCAAGGACCGCGATCTGGTTCGCTGGCTCGACGATGGCTATGCCCTGCCCGGCCCGCCTGCAATTGACGAGGATGAGGGAAAGGCCTGAAACCCTCTTGCCAAGCGCGCCCGGCTTCGCCATAGGCGCGCTTCCATCGCGCGGTGGCCCTTAGGGGCTATCTCGCCGAGGCGATGCCCGAGTAGCTCAGTTGGTAGAGCAGCGGATTGAAAATCCGCGTGTCGGTGGTTCGAATCCGCCCTCGGGCACCACTTCCCTCAAGGCAAAATCGACAGCACGATCCGCGCCGAAAACCGTGCGCCCGGCGCGATGATCGGCATGGCGGGTACTGCATCGCCGCGGTTCAGCGCATTGCTGATATGCGCGACCGGCTCGATACACAGCGCGTCTGCAGCGGAATTGGCATAGACCACCGCGCAGGGCAAATTCTCGCTGCAGTCAATCGCCAGTGCCCGGTCCGGCCAAGTGACCCGCACCGGCCAGTTCACGCCGCCATAGCAATTGTCGATTTCAAGGTCCGCGATCTCTGGCCCACCCGACAAGTCTAGCTGGGCTGAGGGTGCAGCGCCAAACGCTGGCAAATTGCGTGCGTCGGCCAGCCACACCGTCTCTGCCGCCAGAGTCACGCGGGCGTTATCGCGCGGGAAATAGGGGTGATGGCCAATCGCCAGCGGCACTGGTTGATCCGCCAGATTGAAGGCGCTCAGGTCGATGGTCAGCCGGTCATCGCCAAGTGTGATCCGCTGCTCAGCCCGCAGCGACCACGGCCAGAAAGCGTCGGCGGCATGATCGAGTTGCAACACCGCGCTCGCCTCCGATTGCTCGGTCACTTGCCACGGACGCTGCCAGCCCATGCCGTGCAGTGCGTGCGGTTCATCCGCGCGGTTCGGTTGCAATGCGATGCTCTGCCCGTGCCAGTCAAACCAGGCTTCGGCGATCCGGTTGGAATAGGGCACCAGCGGAAACCCGCTGAGCCGGGTCGGATCGCCGCTGGCAATCGCCGCCTGGTCCGCCGGGCGCAGCATCGCCTGACCCGCAATCCACCACCCGCCCAGACTGCCGCCAAGATCAGGCAGCACCAGACAACGCGCCGCGCCGCTGGTCAGTTCAATCCGCTGGGTCAAGCAGGCCGGCCCACTGCGACGCCCGCAGGCTCGAGCATCGTGCCGCCGAGCAGAAACTGCCCGATAATCCCGTCCGGCAGTTCCAGCGTTATTGCGCAATAGTTGAAGGCGAACACCAGCTCACCGATCCGGCTGATCCGTAGGCCCTCTGGCAGGGCCATGGCGCAAAGCCCGGCTTCGCCCGCTAACAGCTCCACGATCCGGTCCAGTTCAGCCGCAGCGGGGTAATGCGCCAGATAGCGCAGCGGGCCATGACGGTAGAGGCCGGGCAATTCCTGCGCCAAGTCGCTCTCGATATGATCGAACCACTGAACCGGCGATCCGCGCAGGCTTTCCACCCGCACCACCTTGAGCGGCAAAATGTCCTGCAAGGGTCCCGGTGCAAGGTTGGGCGGAATCGCGAAATCGGCGGTCTTGCTCCCGCTGCGCGGGCCAATCAGCACCGGACAAGTCAGCGCGGCCAGCCGCTCGGTTAGCCCATCGGGCACGATTGGCTGGCACGGCAACACCACCATGGCGTAACCGGTCAGGTCCGCATTTGGCGGCACAATATCGACGTCCAGCCCGGCCCGGCGCAGCGCACTGTAATATTCGAACGCAACCCGCAGCGCCGAAAAGCCCTGTCCCTGCGGCATGATCTCAGTCACCCAGGCGCTGGTGTAGTCGAACACCAACGCGACCTGTTTCGCACGGCGGCCTGCAGCGGGAAGCGCCGCAATTTCAGATGCCACAGCCCGCGCTTCGTGCGCGCCGATGTCATCCACGCTATCGGGCCTGAGCAGCCCGGCATGCATCTGTTCCTGCGCGAACGGCGCCTGGCGCCAGCGGAAATAGCACAGCAGCTCTGCCCCATGCGCCATCGCCTCCAGCGTCCACAGCCGGACCATACCCGGCAGCGGCGCCGGGTTATAGCGCGCCCAGTTGACCGGCCCGGGCTGCTGTTCCAGCACCCACCAGCGCCCATCGGCCTTGCAGCCGCGATAGAGATCATGGTGGAACGCGGCGATATCGGGGTGGCCCTGACGCTGGTAGGCCAGCTTTTCCTCGGCCGAGAACCAGAATTGTTCAAGGAAGCCCAGCGGGTAGGAATCCCAGCCCGCCACATCCAGATCCGCAGAGACCGCGTGATGATCGAACTGGGTGAAGAACCCCATGAAATTGTGCACCACATCACGCCCCGGCGAATGGCGCCGCAGGATTTCCACCTGCCGCCGGTTGAAGTGCACGACCTGATCCGAGGAGAACCGCCGGAAATCCAGCTCATGCGCTGGATTTGGAACGGTCACGGTCAGGTTGGGCAGCTCGATCTCGGCAAAATCGTGGTATTCCATTGACCAGAACACATTGCCCCAAGCCGTGTTGAGCGCGGCGACATCGCCATACTTGTCCGCCAGCCAGACCCGGAAGGCATCGCGCGCAGCGGGGGACCAGCTGATCGCGGTATCGTGGCAGCCGTATTCGTTGTCGGTCTGCCAGGCGACTACGGCGGGGTGAGCGCCATAGCGCTCGGCCATTGTCGCCACGATCCGGTCGCACTGTTCGGCGTAGCCCGCGTGGCTGAAGCAATAGTGCCGCCGCGATCCGAACCCGCGCGGACGCCCGTGTTGATCATGCGCCAGCATATCGGGCATCTGATCAACCAGCCATTTTGGCGGGGTCGCGGTTGGCGTGCCGAGGATCACGCCAAGACCCTCCGCATGCAGCGTCTCAATCGCCCGGTCGAGCCAGGCCCAATCGAAGCGCCCCGGCGCAGGCTCGATCCGGCTCCAGGCGAATTCACCGATCCGCACGCGGGAAAGGCCGATTTCGGCCATCCGGCGGGCATCGTCAGCCCAGCGACTTTCCGGCCAGTGTTCGGGATAATAGCAAACGCCAAGTTTCATGGCTGGCTTCTTGCCGCCGTTTCGCGCAAGTTACAACGGCCTGACCCGCTTACGCAAATGCGGGCAGAGCAATGGGGGATAGAGATGCTGGTCCAAATGCTGGTGGCGCTGCTGATTACCGCGCTGATCGGGTACGCCACCTGGCGCAAGGTCAAGAGCGCACCGGCTTCGCACGATGGATCGGGCAAGGACGTGTTCCTGGCCGGCGGCGGGCTCAGCTGGCTCTATGTCGCGGGCTCGATCACGCTCACCAACCTCTCGACCGAGCAACTGGTCGGGATGAACGGCAACCAGATGCTGCTGCTGGCGTGGTGGGAACTGGCGGGGTTTATCGGCCTGCTGATCCTGGCCTTCGTGTTCGTGCCGATCTATTACAAGCACCAGTGCACTACGGTGACCGAACTGTTAGGGCGGCGCTATCAGGGCGGCTCTGTACGGATCGTGGTCGGGGCGATTTTCTTTTTTGGCGCCGTCCTCATCTACATCCCCGCCGCGCTTTATTCCGGCAGTTTGTTTCTCAAGTCCATGCTGGGTTTCGAAGGCTCGCTGTTGGTCTTTGCGATCCCGATGGCGTTGATTGCTGCGCTTTATACCATCCTTGGCGGTCTGCGAGCGGTTGCCGTGATGGACACATTTTCGGGGATCGGGGTGCTGGCAGTCGCGTTGTTGGTGGTCGTGCTGGCATTGAATGCGATTGGTTGGGACTTTAGCGGAATTCCGCCCGAACGGCTGACTATGATGGGATCGACCAGCTCGCCGATCCCGTTCCACACGTTGTTTACTGGCATGCTGTTCATCCAGATCTTCTATTGGTCGACCAACCAGATCATCACGCAAAAAGCGATGACCGCGCCAACCGTGCGAGAGGCGCAGAAGGGCGTGCTGGCGGCAGCTGGAGTGCGGATCCTGATCGTGCCACTAATCGTCGTGGTGCCCGGCGTTGTCGCTTACAAGTTGTTTGGAGACCTTGGCGATGCGACCTACGGCCGGATTGTCGCGCACGTCCTGCCGGGCTGGCTATCGGGTGCCTTTGCGGCGATGATGGCGGCGGCAGTGATCGCCCATACCGCAGCGATCCTTAACGGTGCAGTCGCACTCTATGCGATTGATTTCCATGATCGCTATGTCGCCCCGGTGAAGAACTATTGGCGGCTTTCGGCCTTTGTATCGGCAGTGATCATGGTGGTCGGGATTGCAATCGTGCCCGTGTTCGCGAATGCGGAAAGCATCATCAACCTCCTCCAGCAACTTAACGGTCTCGCATCAATGCCGATCCTGTCGGCGTTCATCGTCGGGTTGCTGTTCAAAGGCGTGCGCGGCGCGGCGGCTTCGTTTGCGATTGGGTTCGGGGTGGTATTCTATGGCCTCATCCTGACCTACCCGCCCGCGTTCCTGCCCAGCTGGTTCCACTATATCGACGCGATGGTTCTGACGCTGGTGGCCTGCATTGCGGTGGCGCTGTTGCTCAACAAGTTGATGGGCGGTGAGACGGAACGGGCCGAGGCTTAGGCCTTCAACTCCGCCCAGGCCGCCAGCGCCCGCGCCCTTCCTTCGGCGTGGCCGATCAGCTTGGCTGGATAGCCGCGCACCGGCAGCGGCGGATCGTGGATCGCGGCTTCGGGCAGGTGCGCCAGTTCCGGCACCCATTCCGCAATATAGGCCGCCGCGTCGAACTTCGGCGATTGCGTCAGCGGCGCCATGATCCGTACAAACATATTGGCGTCGACTCCCGTGCCTGCGCTCCACTGCCAGTTGACCGCGTTCTGGCCGTAGTCGGCATCGAGCAGGGTATCCCAGAACCAAGCCTCGCCGCGCCGCCAATCGATCAGCAGATGCTTGATCAGGAACGAAGCGACGATCATCCGCACCCGGTTATGCATCCAGCCGGTGTGCCACAGCTGGCGCATCCCGGCATCGACGATCGGATAGCCGGTGCGGCCCTGCTGCCAGGCGGCAAGGTCAACTTCGGCCTCTGGCCCGCTCCGCCAGACCAGCCCGTCAAATTCCGGCTTGGCATTGCGCGCGCCGTAATCGGGCTGCTGCAAGATCACGTTCTGGGCATAGTCACGCCAGCCCAGTTCGCCCAGAAAGGTTCGGGTCGATCCGCCTAGCTGCGCAGTGCGGTGCCAGATCGTCGCGGGCGAAATCTCGCCAAAGGCAAGGTGCGGGGATAACCGCGAAGTGCCCTCGACCGAGGGGAAATTGCGCCGGTCCTGATAGCGCGCGGCGCGGGCGCCAAAGTCCTCCAGCCGCTCCAGTGCGCCTGCTTCGCCCGGCTGCCATTCGTCAAACCCGTCTGCCCAATCGGGCTTGGTCGGGAACAGGCCCCAGCTATCGAGTGGATCGCTCGCAGGCCATTGCTCCGGCGCCGGGATTACCGCGGGTTCTGGAAGCGGCTGCGGCGGCGGCATCCGCTCGTTCAGCGTCCGCCAGAACGGGGTGTAGATCTTATACGGCGTGCCCGCACCGCTCAGCACGGTTCCCGGCGGGGCGAGGTAGTTGCCATGATGCAGGTGCAGCGTCAGCAGCTTGGCCACCGCGCGTTCGGCATTGCGCCACCATGGTTCGTAATGGTGCAACGCGTGGACTTCGCGCGCGCCGCATTCCGCCGCCAGCGCCGCCAGCACATCCTCGCTCCGCCCGCGCCGAAGGATCAGCCGCGATCCCTTGGCCCGCAGCGCGTTATCGAGCGCGGCCAGCGAATGGTGCAGCCACCACCGGCTCGCCCCGCCCATCGCGCGGTGCGCCGGGGTCTCGTCATCCAGCACATAGACCGGCACGACTGGCCCGGCCGCACAGGCCGCCACCAGCGCAGCCTGATCCACCAGCCGCAAATCGCGGCGCAGCCAGACGATAGTAGGATTGCTCATCAGCGGGGTTTCAACTCTACCGTAAAGGTGGCTCTGGCCGGGTTATCCATGAACCGCTGGTCGGTTAGCAATATGCCCTTTGGTCCCACCTGCGCCACCGGCATCCGGCTCCAGAACAGGAAGGCTTCGGCTTGCGGATCGCCGTTTGCCCATTCGGCGATGCGGGGATCGGACATGCCTGTTTTGCGGATCGTGCGGGGATAGGGCTGGCAGTTGGCCAATATGCACGGCACTGTGCCGTAGAAGCCATCGCGCGACCGCCACAGCACATCGCGCCGCCAGAACGCAATCGGCAGCGGATTGGCGGTAACCGTTTGCGCCTGCGGCTCGATCGCCTGAACCGCTGCGGCGGCAGTCCGGCTGATCGCGGCATTGGCGCCGATATAGGTCATCATCACGACCAACGCGATCTGCGCCGGAGCGGTCCAGTTAGCCCCGCCTGCCCGTTCAGCCCGCAAGGACCGCCAAACCCCGATCCCCAGCGCGATCAGGATCCAGACATCGATGATGAACAGCACATCGCCGTAAAACCATGTGCTCGAAAACGGCTCGAGCAGCCGCACGCCATAGTTGTTGAACCAGTCAAACAGTGGATGGCTGAGGCAGCCAATTAGGCTGAGCGCGAACAGCCATTTGAAGCTGACCGGCAGCCGCCCCTCAGGCCGCTTGCCTCGCCCGGCCTGCCAGCGGTCAAAACCCCACAAGGCGCCCGCCAGCAGCAGCGGCAAGACCACCATGGCAATCGGCCCATGCGTGATCCCGCGCCGAAAACCGAGGTGTTCGGTGCCATCGAGCCAAAAGAAGCACGCCGCATCGATATCCGGCAGGTTAGCGGCAATAATCAGCGCCGGCATCGCCAACCCCGTCCTACGCTTCAACCCCGCCTGCCCCAGCGCGGCACCGATCAGCGAATGGGTCAGGTTATCCATATTGTGATCTCAGCAGCAGAGGAGAAATGGGTTCACACGAAGACACGAAGACATGAAGATGTTTCGCCTAGCCAATCTGCCCGTAGTAATCATTGGCAACGCGTTTGAGGCCATCCTTGAATGTGCCTTGCCCGAAATTCATCAATAATCCCAGGGGGAGATTAAGAAGCCGCAGGTAGGTGAGAACCTGCTTTGGATGAACGAGGGAAATCCGCTCAGCGGATTTCAATTCAAGCAACAGCTTTCCTTCGATGATAATGTCGGCCCGAAAAGCTTCCTCAAGCTCTTGCCCCTTGTGCAAGATAGGAACGCGCACTTGTCGAGCAACCTTCAGGCCCCGATCCTTTAGGTATTCGGCAAGCAGAACCTCATAGACACTTTCGAGCAGCCCAGGCCCGATGTCACGATGAAGATGGTATCCGCAATCAACAGCTATCCGCGCTATCGCCTCAAGATCGTCAAAGTGCGACATCTTCGTGTCTTCGTGTCTTCGTGTGAACCAAGAACCTTCAGGCCGGATGTCCCTCGTTCGGATCAACCGTCCAGGTCTGGCCCTTGGCCAGCAGGCGCTTCAGGTCGGTGCTTTTGCCTTCGCGGGACTTCGCGTCCTGGCCCAGCACGGCGTCTTCGTAGGTCGGGCGGGGATCGTCGTAGATCACGCCGAGCGCCATCGGGAACGGCCCGAACGGCATTTCGACCAGCATATGCGCGATCGAGCGGTTGGTGACTTCGTGGACGATCACGCCCGCCGCCTGCCAATCGCCATCAACCACATCAACCACCTTGAGCGTCAGGGCATCGACATCGAGCGCGATCCCTTGCGTGCCCTTAGCGAACACCATCGGCTCGCCATTCGCCAGCCACAACTGCCGTTCTTCCGCGCCCTTGGGCATAGCGAAATCGTTGAACACGTCCTTGTTGTAGACGATGCAGTTCTGGAAAATCTCGACAAACGCCGCGCCGCGGTGGGCGTAGGCGGCCTTGAGCACTCCGCCCAGCTCCTTCGATACGTCGAACCCGCGGGCGATGAACCGCGCGCCTGCGCCGAGCGCAAAAGCACACGGGCTGGCGGGCCGGTCAACTGAGCCCAGCGGCGTGGTCGGGCTGGTCGTTCCCTGACGGCTGGTCGGCGAGTACTGGCCTTTGGTCAGGCCATAAATCTCGTTATTGAACAGCAGCACCTGGCAATTGAGGTTGCGGCGCAGCAGATGCATCGTGTGGTTGCCGCCGATGCTCATCCCGTCGCCATCGCCGGTCACCAGCCAGATATCGAGTTCCGGATTGGCCAGCTTGATCCCCGTCGCCACCGCCGGCGCGCGGCCGTGGATGGTGTGGAAGCCATAGCTTTCGACGTAATAGGGGAACCGGCTGGAACAGCCAATGCCCGAAACAAACACAGTCTTGGCCGGATCCGCGCCAATTTCCGGCAAGGTCCGCTGCACCGCCTTCAGGATCGCATAGTCCCCGCAACCGGGGCACCAGCGGACCTCCTGATCGGTTTCCCAGTCCTTGAGGGTGGTTTCGTGACGGATGGGGGTCATGTCGTTCATTTCAGATCATCCTTGGAGATCGCAAAGGCGGCCAGTCAGGTCAAAGCGCAAGCCTCGATCGTCAGCTTCAATATTGGCCACGGAATAGACCGCAATGTAACCGGTGCGGTTGAACAAAAAGCCGCTCTTACGGTCTGGCGCGGCTATCGGCTCATCTTTGGTCAGAATTACACGTTTCAGCTCGACGATAGACCGGAAGAGTTCATCCCATTGCCTTTCACCACTGCCGAATCCTGGATCGCAGTGGTGAAGACCTTTGACCCAATATTGGTGGACACACGGAAGCCTCTCGCCATCGACTTTGGCGAACCACGATCCACGCTCTCCGATGGCTTTCACCTTCACCATCACACCAATCCTACTTCGTCATCCTGAACTTGTTTCAGGACCCATCGTGCCGCACAAACCGAAGGGCTGAACGGCGAAATGGGTCC
>JANMOU010000001.1:0-2394 GCA_031369495.1 Novosphingobium sp.
CTCCCACAGATCTTCGTCGACGATCGCTTCGTGCTCGCCGTCGAAAACCTTGCCCTTGTGGACGATCTTGCCGCGGTAGACCGGGTTCTTGAGTAGATAAAACAAGCTGCCGCGCCGGAACGGGATGCCGCCGCGATGCGGGCCACTGGTGCGCTGCTGGACCTTGGTGACAATACCGTCGGCGCGTAGAACCTCGATCAGGGCGGGAACGTTCCTGATCTCAAGGTAACGCCGCATGATCGCGCGGACCCGTTCGGCCTCTTGCGCGACCGAGGTCAGCTTGCGCTCGATCACCTGGTAGCCAAGCGGAACCGGTCCGCCCATCCAGATACCCTTCTTCTTGGATGCGGCGATCTTGTCGCGGATCCGCTCGCCGGTGACCTCACGCTCGAACTGCGCGAAGCTGAGCAGCACGTTGAGGGTCAGGCGCCCCATGCTGGTCGTAGTATTGAACGCTTGGGTTACCGAGACAAAGCTGGCCTCTTTTGCATCGAGCCGTTCGACGATCTTGGCAAAGTCAGCAAGGCTGCGGGTCAGCCGGTCGACTTTGTAGACGACGATCACGTCGATCAGGCCCGCATCGATCTCAACCATCAGCGCCTTGAGCCCTGGTCGTTCCATGTTGCCGCCCGAATACCCGCCATCGTCGTATCGGCCTGGCACCAGCGTCCAGCCCTCGTGACGCTGGCTGGCAACGTAGGCCTCGCAAGCCTCGCGCTGGGCATCGAGGCTGTTGAACTCCTGTTCGAGCCCATCCTCGGTCGATTTGCGGGTATAGACGGCGCAGCGCAACGGCTTCATGACTTGCGCCCCGAGAGGCCAAAGAAGCGGGGGCCGTTCCAGTGTGCACCGGTGATTGCCTTGGCGATCCCGGTCAGTGATTTCCAGTGCTTACCATCGTATTCGAACCCTTTTTCGAGAACGATCACGGTGTGGCCGACGCCGTGCCAATCGCGCACCAGCCGGGTGCCGGGAGTAAACTTGCGCGGCAGCGGCTTTGGAACAGCTCCCTTTCCTGCCCGATGTGCAACTTGCCGGAGCACGGCGCGCGTGCCCCTACCGATCCCTCCGAGCCGGTGTTCCTGCAATTTGAAGCCAATCCCCAACCGAAGGAGTTCGAGCGATAAGTTGGGAGCAGGCGCGCCGAACCGGTGCTTCCACTCTGCCTTTATGTCGTCGAGCGGCAGCTCAGCCATACGCCCGAGCGTGATGTAAGCGCGCCGCGCCATCAGGCCACCGTCACCCGGTAGAGCCGGCCTTGGCCTTCCAGCTTCTCGCTGGAGACCATGTGACCCTTCTTCTTGAGCCCGGTCAGCGCGGCGCGGGTGGTGTGCGGCAACCAGCCAGTCGCGGCGATAAGTTGGTCCATCGTGGCTCCTTCACTACGCTGCAGCAGGTCCAGCACCGCCCCGGCCTTGCTCTGGCGCTTGGCCGGGGCGGTAGCGGATGCTTGTTGATCGGCCGCTTCCGCCTTGGGTTCGCGAGCCATCTTACGCGGGAGCTTGGAGGCCGACTTGATTGTGATGCTGGTTGCTTCGATGGTATCGGTCATGGGTGGTTCTCCTATGCGGAGCTGCGATCGTCGCTGCTCCCACCACCCAAAGCCCTGTCGGGAGCGCCGGTCAGGGCTGCGGCCACTCACTAGGGCCGCGATTCACTGACAGCACCAATGCTTGGCGCGCGCGGGAAGTCCAATGGAATGTCGGCTTTCCACGACGATCCGGAACGGCATCTTTCAGGAGCGAAGACTGGGATAGCGGACATTCCAGATGGCAACCCGACACGTCAGCTTCGCGCCTCAAGGCAGCCTTTCGAAAGGTCATCATAAGTCGCCAGAAGCGGACATGGTCCATGATGTCATGGCGCGGCGGCAATGTCGTGGGGATTAGACAGCCCGCTCCCGTTCTTTACCCTGAAAAAGCCGGATCCTAATTTCAGGACTATGTGCGCCCCGTCACCAACGGACCGACAGGCGGCGGGGCAAATTTAAGCGGTGCCACCGCTGCGCCGGTAGAACCGGCGGTGACCCCTCTATACAACGCGAGGCCAACTGGGCTGTAGGTAATCGTCTCGATCAAAAGCAGCGACCCGAGCATTGTCGCGATGCCCCAACGCCATGCGGGGTGCACATTCCCGCTGCGCCGGATGTCAGCGAAAACCCCAGCAAGGGGAAAAATCATCGTTGCCGCAAACGTCGCTTCCCATGCCAATGGTTCGAGCAAGGGCATTGGCAGCAAGCGACCGAAGCCAGGCCCAAGCAACATCGACATGCCGCAGAAATGCAGACGCCGGTGCCAGTCCGTCCGGCGGCGCATCAGGATTGCTGCGGTTGTGAGTCCGGCAAAGGTGAACAGGGATAGCGGATCGAAAACAATGAAATGCAATGGCCGAAAG
>JANMOU010000017.1:0-4768 GCA_031369495.1 Novosphingobium sp.
ACCGACAAGAGCAGCAAGCTCGCCACAGAAATCGAAGACCTGCGCGAAGGCGCGGATGCACGTTAGATATTCGGAGAGACGACCATGGATTTTGGAACCGCATTGATCGTGATTGCCGGGATCGGGGCGTTCTATTCGCTCAAGTCCAAAGGCATCAGCATGGGCGGCGGGCTTGGCCGCAGGCACCGGCGCGGCGGCGAAATGCCGGCCGAGCCAGCAGCGGCGCTGACCAACCCGCGCGAAGCCGAACTGGAAAAGGAAGTTGAGGGCCTGCGCGAGCGGGTTCACGTCCTTGAACGGATCGCCACCGACGGCCGCGGAACCCGCGCGCTGGCCGAAGAAATTGAAAGTCTGCGCGAAAAATAGTCGCGCCGCAGAAAGGAGCAAAGCCATGTCGACCCAAGCCCTCCTGATCGCCGTAACCGTGTTGACCGCCGTCATGATCGTGGCTCTGGCCTGTCTGCGCGGTTGGCAGGACTGGCTCAAGCTCAAGTCCCGCGAACTCGATCTGCACCGCCCCGAAATCGAAGGCGGCGCCGGCAGCGGCGCGGCCCGGATCGAAGTGGCGGACCTGAAGGAACGGATCCGCAAGCTGGAAGCGATCGCCGCCGGGGTTGACCTGTGAGCGACCACCGCGGTGCCGCCGCCAAGGCCGGGATCAGCCTGGGCTCTGCGATCGCGGTGGCAATCAGCTGGAGCCTCCACAAATCGATCATCTGGGCAATCGTACACGGGGTCTTCTCGTGGCTCTATGTACTCTATTACGCTTTTTCCCGGCCCGGCGGGCTGATGGGGTGACCCAAGGGACGGTGGACGCTTCGCCCTGCCCTCGCTAAGGCCCACCCCATGCGAACCCTCCCCGATATTGCCGAAGAATACACCTTTCTCGAAGGCGATGAACGCTATCGCCTGCTGATCGAACTGGGCCGCGAGCTGGAGCCGATGCCTGATGCGCTGAAAACCGACGCAACTTTGGTGCGCGGCTGTTCCGCCTCAGTCTGGGTCTATCCTACCCAGCGCGATGATGGCCGGCTGCACTTTCTGGCCGACAGTAACGCCGCGATCACCAAGGGGATCGTCGCACTGGTACTATCCGCCGTGCAGGATCAGCCCGCCGTCGAGGTTGCCGCCGCCGATATCGAAGCCGCGCTTGGTCCGTTCGATCTGAAGAACCAGCTATCCTCCAACCGCACCCAGGGTCTGCCCAATATGATCGCGCTGGTCCGCGAAACCGCCGCGCGGATTGCGGCGGGTTAGGGCCTGATGACTCGCCATCTCTATCTCGGTGCCGGGCTGCTTTGCGTAGCGCTCGGTCTGATCGGTGTGGCGCTGCCAATCATGCCGACGGTGCCGTTCCTGCTGCTCGCCGCTTATTGCTTTGCGCGCAGTAATCCGGCGTGGGAGCAGCGTCTGCTCGATCACCCCCGCTATGGCGGCGGTCTGCGCGATTGGCGGACGCGAAACGCAATCAGCCGCAAGGCCAAGATCGGGGCACTGACCGCGATGAGCGCCGGAGTGGTCTTTACCGGGGTAACGCTTGGCTATCCATGGGTGCTGGTTTCAGCCGCCGTGTTGCTGATAGCCGGAAGCTGGATCTGGACCCGCAACGAATAGGCTCGATCGTTCGGTTCACCGCGCACCACGTTCGTCTCGGACCTCCCAAGGAACATAGTCGCGTCGAACCGACTTTCGCATGGTGGAAGCCTTGAAGGAACAACCATGAACAAATTTGCTCTGCTACTCGCCCCGGCCCTGCTCGTCGGGATCACCGCAGGCGCCGCGGCCCAGCCTCGTCCCGGCTATCAACAGCCGCGCGAATGGCGAATGACCAATTCGCTCAACAGCCAAATCCGCCGGGACATCGCCCAGCTGGGCAACGATATCAACCGCGCCGAATCGCGCCGGACGATCTCGCGACGCGAAGCAGACCGGCTGCGCATGCGGCTTCGCGAAACCCGGCAGGTCTACGCCCGCTACGCCCGCAACGGGTTGAGCTGGGCCGAGGTTCGCGACCTCGAAATGCGCGTCAACCGGATCCGCGTTGCGCTGCGGCATGACCGCCGCGATTGGGACGGCCGTCCGGGCTGATCGATCGCGGGGGCCAAACCCGGCCTGAGCATAGCTCGTGCCATTGCCGCTTGATCTGCGGCAATGGCGCGACTAGCTGCGGCTGATGGCCAGCAAACCCCGCACGCTTTACGAGAAGATCTGGGACGCTCACGTGGTCGAGCGCCGCGAGGATGATACCTGCCTGATTTATATCGACCGCCATCTGGTCCACGAAGTGACCAGTCCGCAGGCGTTTGAGGCGCTGCGGCTGGCGGGCCGCACGGTCCGCCGCCCCGACCTGACCCTGGCGGTACCCGATCACAACCTGCCTACGACTGCCCGGCGCGATGCGGCCGGATTGCCGATCCCGATTGCGGATCTGGAAAGCGCGCAGCAATTGGCCGCGCTGACCCGCAATGCGCCGGAATTCGGCATTCGCCTGATCGGTGACGCCGACGCTGAACAGGGCATTGTCCACGTCGTCGGCCCGGAACAGGGCTTTTCACTGCCCGGCGCCACGATTGTCTGCGGTGATAGCCACACCGCCTGCCACGGCGGGCTGGGCGCGCTGGCCTTCGGGATCGGCACCAGCGAGGTTGAGCATGTGCTGGCGACGCAAACGCTGCTGCTCAAGCAATCGAAAGCCATGGAAGTGCGGGTTGAGGGCGAACTTGGCCCCGGCGTCTCGGCCAAGGACGTGGTGCTGCACATCACCGGTGTACTGCGGGCATCAGGCGGGACCGGTTATGTCATCGAATATACCGGCTCTGCGATCCGCGATCTCTCGGTTGAAGGCCGCCTGACCATCTCGAACATGGCGATTGAACACGGCGCCCGCGCCGGACTGATCGCGCCGGATGAGGTGACCTTCGCCTATGTCAAAGGCCGGCCTTACGCGCCCAAGGGCGCCGAATGGGACTCGGCGGTCGCCTGGTGGCGCACCCTCGCCACCGATCCGGGCGCAAGCTATGACAAGGTGGTGGTGATCGACGCTGCCGATATCGCCCCCTCGGTGACCTGGGGCACCAGCCCGGAAGACGTACTGCCGATCACCGGCTTTGTCCCCGCGCCCGAAAGCTTTGCCGACCCGTCTAAGCAGGACGCCGCGCGCAAGAGCCTCGCCTACATGGGGCTTACGGCGGGCCAGAAGCTGACCGATATCGAGGTTCAAAACGTCTTCATCGGCAGCTGCACCAACAGCCGGATCGAAGACCTGCGCGCCGCCGCCGCTGTGCTGAAAGGCCGGACCAAGGCCGCCAATGTCAAATGGGCCATCGCCGTGCCGGGTTCCGGACTGGTCAAGCGCCAGGCCGAAGCCGAGGGGCTCGACCAGATATTCGTCGCCGCCGGATTCGAATGGCGCGAACCGGGCTGTTCGGCCTGCCTCGCGATGAACCCCGACAAAGTACCAGCGGGCGAACGCTGCGCCTCAACCAGCAACCGCAACTTCGTTGGCCGCCAAGGCCCCGGCGCGCGAACGCATCTGCTCAGCCCGGCCATGGCAGCGGCGGCGGCGGTGGCGGGGCGGCTGGCGGACGTGCGGGAGTTGGCGAGCTAGACCCTCGGCTCCATTTTTCGCCATTCGACTGAAATTTTAGCCTGGTTTGTGCGGCTGTTGTGCAAATATCTGATGGCTTGAATCACACCGCTACATGAAACCTGTTCGGACCAGTCAAAATGTTTTGGCTTAGAATATTCAATTCGTATTTGTTCGCTTCCCGAGGGACCGACAACAGCTGTCCATTTGATGTTGATGCAGCCAAATGTAGCAATCTCAACGAAATCATCTAGCGTATCTGGCATCAGGTCTATTTGCCAGCACAAGCTTCCAGCGACGAGTATGAACACGATCGCCGGTCGCGGAAGAGCGAGTGAGTTACGTCGGAGCAGGGTTGCTGAAACGAGGGGCGGAGCGTTACCCAAGCTGCCGACCGAGATGCCTACATCAAGGAACGGAAAATCCGCATTATCCTCGATGCGATTTACCCACTCCATCAGCTTTGAAAATTCGGACCGATTCTTGTCCGGCAAAATGCTTAGGCCTATTTTTGCTAACGCCTTGTAGGCAAGCCGCGGTACAAACTTCTCGTCAGGAGCGGGGGTCAGAAGTTCCATTCGTCCATCCATCCCGAAAGTGACAGCTGACCCCAGAGGTGGCTCGATTTGATTTTCCATGTCGAGCATATTGATTGAGATTCGTCGCTTTCCATCCTGATCCAAGTGTTTGATATTGTGGCTGCCGCGTGACCTACCTGTCTGCCGAACTCTATTGCCCTTACCTTGGGTACCACCCAAAGTCAGAATGGGGCCAACGCTGGCGCACAAATTTCCTTCGTATCGGGAAAATTTGCTGTTGCAGTTGTCGCACTCATCTAGAGAAAATAGCCATTTGTTCCCCATTCCTTCGGGAATCATATGCGCTTTCTTCTTGAACCAACGCCGATCCGAGTTTCCACAAAAACGGCACGAATGCTTGGTGCCGAGAAACTGCTTATCACTGCCTGCTCCAGCCTGAATGTGAGCTAGTATTTCATAGCCAGCTACTGAAAGACTAGGTTTCATTTCGCCGTCAAACCAACCCCAACTGCACCCGCTTGCCCACCAGCGCCGCAGCCCTTTGCAGGGTCTCAATCGTCACGTTTCCCTCGTTCGGATCGAGCACGCGGTTGACCTGGGTGCGGCTGGTTTTCATCAGTACGGCGAGTGCGCTTTTGCTGAT
>JANMOU010000063.1:0-5273 GCA_031369495.1 Novosphingobium sp.
CCCCGCGCGCTTCGGCTTCTTTTGCAGCGGCCAGTTGCTGCGCGGTTGGATCGGCCATGGCAGGGGTAGCAGCACAGGCGGCGGCGATCAGGAGCAGGCGGGAAAGCAGGTTCATCGCGGCCTCGCGTGGCAAGTTGCTGAGCTGCGAGGAAAACCCGAACCCCGCATCAAGTCAAGCGCAGCCTAGCTCGACGACCCGTAATAGTCGTCGCTCTCGCTATTGTGGCCCTCGTTGAAGCGTCGTTCGCGGTCGCGCTCTTTGCGCCTTTTTTCCGATTCTTTGCTCAACGCCTCGTCTTGAGCCCCTTCGGCGATCAGTTCGTCGGAATTCCACCAGGACGATATCAGCGCGCTGACTTTCTCAAAGAAAGTCGATTCCTCGTCGACCTGCAACTCGGCATGCTTGGCGCTGAGCTCGAGCCGCTCCTGCGCGGCTGGGTTCTTCTCAACATACGAGACGAGCGCAGAGCCAGCCATGACCCCGGCCACAATCAAACAGCCAGCCGCCTGAAACATCCGCTTGATAAAAGTAAATGGGTTCATGCGGGACCTATTGGAAAGCGTCCGGATGGATTGCCTTCATGTCTTCCTTTTCGTGGATGACACCGTCGCGGTCGACCCAGACTTCCTGGCTGACCTGCGCAGGCCGGTTGTCGCGCGGATTGCTGGTCCTGGCCCCGCCGCCCCAGCCATCATTGGCGCGCTTTTGGGCGTCATAGGATGTCGCCGAGCTGCCCTTGCTCCATGGGTTTGAAGATTGCTTGGGCTCGTCATCGCCGCTGCTGGCAATCCCGCCGATCCCGCCAAACAGCATGATGCCGACCGCGAACGTCAGTCGCGGAGAAAACGTGAGAATACGAAACAGTTGATTCATGAGACCCCCTAACCGTTTGAGGCATATCCCAATTCGGTTAGCAATTGGCTAATCGGCGGTCCGTTCGCTGAGCCCATGCTTCTTCATCGCGTGGCGCAGCTGGTCATAGCTGAGGCTCAGCGCCTTGGCGGTCTGGCGCTGGTTGTAACGGTGGCGGGCCAGCGCGTTTTCGAGAATGGCCTTCTCATGCCCGTCCACCGCGCGGCGCAGATCGGTGACCTGATCATAAGCGGTTGAAGGGGCAGCGGCCGGCCCGGCAGCGGACTCGGCAGCCGCTCCTTCGGGGCGCGGTACGGCGGCGGGTTTCCACGGGCTATCAAACGGATCGAACACGATATGCGCGACCGGCGCCTCCCATGTGCCCCAGCGGTAGACCGCGCGTTCGATCACATTGCGCAACTCGCGCACATTACCGGGCCACTGATAGGCCTCCAGCGCGTCCATGGCTGCCTGGGTATAGCCGGGCCACGAATCCCAGTGCAGTTCGGCCGCCATCCGCCGCCCGAAATAGTCGCACAGCACTCCGATGTCGCCCTCGCGGACGCGAAGTGGCGGCAGGGTGATCACTTCAAAGCTCAGCCGGTCGAGCAAGTCGGCGCGGAACCGGCCCTCCTCGGCCAGCTTGGGCAGATCCTCATTGGTGGCGGCGACGATCCGGACATCGACTCGGATCGGGCGCGATGAACCGATCCGGGTCACTTCGCCATATTCGACCGCGCGCAGCAGGCGTTCCTGCGCGCCCATCGTCAGCGTGGCCAGTTCGTCGAGAAAAAGCGTCCCTTTGTCGGCTTCTTCAAACCGCCCCGCCCGCGCTTTGGTAGCGCCGGTGAACGCACCCTGCTCATGACCAAACAGCTCCGCCTCGATCAGTGTTTCTGGCAAAGCCGCGCAGTTGAGCGTGATCAGCGGCTCGGCCCAGCGTTTGCTCAGCTGGTGAAGCCGTTCCGCGATCAGTTCCTTGCCGGTCCCGCGCTCGCCGACCACCAGCACCGGACGACCCATCGGCGCGGCGCGGCTGGCCCGTTCAACCGAGTCCAGAAAGGCCGTGGACTGGCCAACAAATTGCGTGTTGCGATCCATACCCAATATATAGCGAAAATTCCCAACTTGGCGCAAGAATTACACCATGTCGTTCGTCGATTGCTGATGAACCCCGCAGAAATGCTGGCCAAACCACATTTGGCACGCACCTTGCGAAGACATGAACAAACCACACCATTCCGCGAGGAACATCATGTTGACCACCTTGATCACCAAAACCAGCACGCTCGACCGGGCCATCGCCCTGTCGGTTGCCGCGATGCTGTCGTTCAACATCGTCGTGCTGGCCAGCCAGTTTCAGGCCGCTCCGCAGGTCGCCCAGACTTCGGGCACCGCGGCGCAGCAGGCTTGAGCGCGCTGGTGGCCCGCAAGATGGGACATGACCCCTTTTCCCCGCTTGGGCCGGAATCCCAAGCCACCCCCGATGGCGGCACCCAGTCCCCCCGCCGCTCAGGGATTCCGGCTCAAACTGATCTCGATCCGATCGCGCCGCGCAGCAGTTCGCGCACGTCCCGGTTCGAAAGCGAAGTCGAACGCCTTCGCCGCACCCCTACGCCGACTTTTTCGCAATCCTCTGCCGGAGTACCCTGGATGGGCATTTTTAGCCGCACCCGTGACATCATTGCTGCCAACTTCACCGATCTGCTCGAAAAGGCTGATGATCCGGAAAAGATGATCCGGATGATCATTTTCGAAATGGAAGAAACGCTGGTCGAAGTGCGCGCCAGCGCGGCCCGGACGATTGCCGATCAAAAGGAAATGCACCGCCACACGGTCAAGCTGGACCGGTTGCAGGCCGATTGGGGCGACAAGGCCCAGCTGGCGCTGTCCAAGGATCGCGAAGACCTGGCCCGCGCCGCCCTGATCGAAAAGAAGAAGGCCGTCGATATGGCTGACCAGCTCAAAGTGGAAATCGCTGTGCTGGATGACGCACTGCGGGCTTACGAACTGGACATCGAAAAGCTGCAGAACCGTCTGCGCGAAGCCCGGACCCGTCAGGGTGCGATCGCCGCGCGGCTGGAAAGCGCCGAGAACCGCGTCAAGCTGCGCACACTGCTGGCTAGCGAACGGGTTGACGAGGCGATGGCCCGGTTCGACCAGCTGGAACGCCGGGTCGATTATGCCGAAGGCCGCGCCGATGCACTGAGCCTGGCCGATGGCCGCGGCCAGCCGAGCCTGGCCGACGAGATCAACGCGCTCGCCGGGGCCGACAAGATCGACGAAGAACTCGAAGAAATGAAGCGCGCGCTCAAGGGCGACGCCGGGCAGGAGGGCTGAGCCATGGAATTTGGAGAAGTCATCGCCCTGATGAGCGTCGTGATCGGCCTGCCCTGGCTGGTACTGCACTACATCACCAAGTGGAAAACCGCACCGACCCTGACGGTCAACGACGAAGCTTTGCTGGACGAATTGTACCAGCTGGCCCGCCGCCTCGACGACCGGATGGATACGGTCGAACGGCTAGTCGCAGCGGACAACCCCGATTTCAAGACCGCCCGCGCGCTGACCGATGGCACTGCCAAGCTGCCGGACTTCGATGACCTCGATGTGCGCACACCGGCCAAGACCCGGCGACGCTGACAGCACTACCAAGACTTGCAACATTGATACGACAGACACTGAATTCGCCGAGCAACAGATCGCTCTGGCAAGACGGAAGGGGAAGAACGATGAACAGCCCGCGGACCCGCTTTTACCGGGATAAGCAGCACGCCAAGCTGATGGGTGTTTGCTCGGGAATTGCCGATTACACCGGGATCAGCTCGATCTGGATCCGTTTGGCGGCAATCGGCCTGATCTTTACCGGCGGCTGGATCATTCCGCTCTACTTCATCGTCGGTTTCCTGGCCGACAAGAAGCCGCAGCAGCTCTATGTTGACCGGCAGGAACAGCAGTTCTGGCAGGGTGTGCGCCAATCGCCGACCCGCACGGCTCGCGAAGTCAAAGGCCAGTTGCGCGAAATCGACCGCCGCCTGGCCGAAGTTGAAACCTTTTACGTCAGCAGCAACCCGCGGCTTTCCGCCGAGATTGAACGGCTGCGCTAAGCCAGCCGACCCCAGGGGGAAAATCAATGTACGATAGCCTGAAGATACTCATTCCGCTGGCGCCATTCCTGATGGTTTGCTTCATCGTCTGGACCAAGCATCAGTCGAAAATGGCCGAACTGCGAGTCAAGGAAACAGCTGAAAAGGCTGCCCAATACGTCAGCCACACCAGCGCGCTTGAAGAGCGCGTGCGGGTGCTGGAGCGGATCGTCACCGACAAGGGCTATGACGTCGCCAGCCAGATCGAAGCGTTGCGCGATGCCCGCAAGGTTGACGCCCTTATTGACAGCCGTGAGAAGGACCGCGTCTGATGGATCCCGATAAAATGGAACTGGTCCGGATGCTGTTCCCGACCATTGCGGTCATTAGCATTTCGGGCGTGGTTGGCTGGGTGATCACCACCTGGATGCGAATCAAACATGGCTACCCGCTCGACGGGGCCTGGGGCCAAAAGCTCTACCCCAAGACCAGCAGCGAGGAAATTGAACGGATCAAGCTGCTCAGCACGGAAAACGCCCAATTGCGTGCCGAACTCGGCAGCATCAAGGACCGGGTCGGCAATGTCGAACGGATCGTGACCGACAGCGGCTACCGGCTGACCCATGAGATTGAGGCGCTGCGCGATTTGCCCAAGAACTGAACTGAGGACTGAGGGAGGAATTTGCGATGGATTGGGGTGACCCGGGATTTGTGATGGCAATCGTGGCCATCTCCACCGCCGGCTGGTTAGTCAACAACTGGATCCGCGCCCGTCACGGCTATGCGCTTGAAGACGAATGGGGCGGCAAAACCGTCAAGAACGACAAGCAGGTGGCCACACTGCAAGCCGAAAATACCGAGCTGAAAGAAAGGCTTGCGATATTCGAAGATCGGGTGATCGTGCTGGAACGGATCGCGACCGACAAGTCGGTGGGTCTCGCCGCGCAGATCGAGAACCTGCGGACCGGGGAGCAGGTCTGATGGGCTTTGGAGACGTTGCTGGCCTGTTGCTGGGCATGGGTGGACTGCTCGGAATCATCGGAATGTTTGCCGCTGCCTACCACCGCCGCCTGTCCCATAAGGAACGCATGGCCGAGCTGCGTGCGGGCAGCGTTCAGCCCGGGCAATCGGACGCGCAGACTGCGGTGATCGAAAAACTGGAACACCGCCTGCGGGTGCTGGAGCGGATCGCGACCGACAAGAGCAGCAAGCTCGCCACAGAAATCGAAGACCTGCGCGAAGGCGCGGATGCACGTTAGATATTCGGAGAGACGACCATGGATTTTGGAACCGCATTGATCGTGATTGCCGGGATCGGGGCGTTCTATTCGCTC
>JANMOU010000019.1:0-226913 GCA_031369495.1 Novosphingobium sp.
CATATGGAGCCTTAACCGAGTGCTTAAATCAGGAGTTTCCATGCCGCTTCCCGCCCCGTTTGATCGTCTGCGCCTGCCCGTTATCGGATCCCCGCTGTTTATCGTTTCCGGGCCGGAACTGGTGATTGCGCAGTGCAAGGCCGGGATCGTCGGCAGTTTCCCCTCGCTCAACGCGCGGCCATCGGGGATGTTTGACGAGTGGCTGCACCAGATCACCGAGGAGCTGGCGGCGCACAATCGTGACAATCCGGACCGGCCAGCGGCGCCGTTTGCGGTCAACCAGATCGTCCATAAATCGAACAACCGGCTGGAAGAAGACATGGCGGTTTGTGAGAAGTGGCAAGTACCGATGGTGATCACTTCGCTGGGCGCGCGTGAGGACCTCAACCTGGCCGTGCGCGGCTGGGGCGGGATCGTGATGCACGATGTGATCAATGACCGGTTCGCGCGCAAGGCGATCGAAAAGGGCGCGAGCGGGCTGATCCCGGTCGCAGCGGGCGCAGGCGGGCACGCCGGGGTGCTATCGCCGTTCGCGATGATGCAGGAAATCCGCGCGTGGTTTGATGGCCCGGTGGCGCTCTCAGGCTCGATCGCTTGCGGGCATTCGGTCCTGGCGGCGCAGGCGATGGGGGCGGACTTTGCCTATATCGGCAGCGCCTGGATCGCGACCAAGGAAGCCAACGCCCAGCAAGGGTACAAGGACGCGATTGTGGAGGGGAAAGCCGCTGACATCGTCTATTCCAGCCTGTTCACCGGGGTCCACGGCAACTATCTGCGGCCGTCGATTGTCGCAGCGGGGATGGACCCGGATAACCTGCCCGAAGGCGACGTGACGGCGATGAACTTTGGTTCGGGGGGCAATACCGAGGCCAAGGCCTGGAAGGACATCTGGGGTTCGGGCCAGGGGATCGGCGCGGTCACGGCAGTGGAAAGCGTGGCGGACCGGGTTGACCGGCTTGAGGCGGAATACAACACCGCGCGGACCGAACTGGCGGCCAAGGCGGGGATGGCGCTGGCCTAAGTTTCGGCGGGAGCGGTGGCGGGCCAGAGCAGGTCGGCCATCGCATCCAGCTCGGCGAAGTCGAGGTCGGTGCGCAGCGGATCGCGGCGGTTGAGCGTCAGGCGGTTTTGTTGATCGAGCAGGCTGCGGCGCAGGTTGTGTTGGAGTTGGCGCAGGCCCTCCAGCGCCTCGGCAAGGGCTACTTCAGGGGCATAGCTCCGCACGGCCGACCAGCCCGCCTCGATCTGGCCGACCCGTTCGATCACCATCGCGTTGTAATCGCGGTGCGGGCCGCGGTGGAGCGGTAGGCCGATCCGCACCGCCGCCGCGTCATTGGCGGGGAGCAGCAAGCCGTTGTGGCGAAAGTCGTCAAAGTGCAGCCGCTCTCGCCCGACTTCACCGAGCATCGGGTGAAAGCACGAGCGGGTCAGGATCTGGCGCGGCAGGATATGGTGGCGCTGCAATCCGGGCTGGTACCCCGGCGTGTCCTGGCGATTGACCGCGCGAAACGACAGGCGCTGGCGGCCACCAGCCAAGCCACCGACCGCGAGCCGGTTGCCGCCATGAGTGACGGCTGATTGCGGCTCAGCTGTTTGCCGGGAGCCTGCTTCGCCATCGCCAGTCGCGTGGCTGGCCAGCCAGCGATCCAGCAAAGCGGCGGCCCCGGGTGCAGCGTCAGTCGGCTCAGGATCGGTCAACACAGTCGGCGCGAGCAAATTCTGATCAGCCACGGGCGCCCTCACCAAGCCAGCCGCTCTCCGGCCGGCCAGACCGCACAGTCGATGCTGCCCCTGTGTCCCCGCCCACTCTCACCGGCGGAGCAGGACCCGGAGTTCACGGCCGTCCTTGATTGGTTCCAGCAGCAAACGCTCACCGTCCGGGCCGATATAGTCAGCCCGCTCCATCTGCGGGCCGCTTTCGATCAGGCTGTGGATCAGCCGCATTGCGATCCGGGCGATTGCGCCAGGGACCAGCCGCCGGTGCGGCTCAAACCGCAGCTCCTGCCCGATCAGGAAATCGAGCCCGACCGAAACCATCGCACCATCGTTCTCGCGTTGCAGCGCGGTCAGCCCCAATGCCGGAAAGGCCCCCCCGCCAAGCCATTCTGCGACCACGCCGCGAAAGTACTTCGCCGCCATCCAGCACCGCGCTGGCTGCCAGTAAACTCCGGTCAATCCCGGCAAATGGGCCAGCTCTGCCCCCACTCCGGCCAGCACCTTGACCACGGGCAGCAACCCGCGACCTTCGGCGAGATGCGGTGCAGGCTCGAGCGAGATCGCTTCACCTTCCGGAATGTCTGCCAGGCCCAGCAGGGTTCCGCGACCCGGTTGCGCAGCCGGTTCGCCCGGCGCCAGCCCGCGGCAATCATAGGTCAGGCCCGCTGATAACAGTTCGGCCCAAACGGCATCGCCCTGCGGTATGTGGCTGATTGAAAAGCGCTGCATCGCGCCCGGACGCGCGGTCAGATCTGTCAACGCGTCAAGGGTCGGCCGCTGCCCGGAGGCATAGACCAGCGAGAGGACCGCAGCGTTGCCAAGCTCGGCCTCGCTTTGTCCATGACTGCCAGCCAGTTTGACGATTGTAACCCCCTCGATCCGAAACAGCTAAGCCGCCGCCATGTGGCACTTTTTAAAGCAACTAGTCGAGTCCCGTCGCAACGAATAGAACCGGTTTGGTGCATTCAATTCGCAATTGCGTCAGAAAATGCCCAGTTCAAGGCCTGCTGCCAAGGCCGCGCCTAGGTCTTCGGCTTGCGTGATTACTTGCGAGGGCATCTGCTTTTTGGCAAGGATCGCTTGCGGGGTTTGCGCATCCAAAAGCACAATTATCGGCTCTGCCACGCGGCGCAGTCGCCAGCCGGTTACGATCCGGTCAAGCTGCGCCTGCGCGCCGCTGCCGTCACTGCCCGCCGCGATGATGGTGGCATAGCCGCGCCCCTCGACCTGCCCCAACAGCGGGTAATAGCAGCGGTCGAACATCTCTTTCATCGCTCCACTCATGGTCCCGAGGTTCTCGGGACAAACGAACAGGTAGCCGCCCGCGTTCTGAAAATCCTGCGGAGTTGTCTCCTCTGCCATCAGCATTCGGACCGGATCACCGGCACCGCGCGCCGCCGCCTCGGCCAGCGCGCGGCTAGCTCCGGTGCGGCTATGCCAGACAATCAGGAGCTGGCCTTGCTTCAACAGCCGCCGCCCAGAACCCCGCCTGCAACCTTGCCCAATAGTCCGCCTTTCTTCTTGCACTTCGGCTGTTCGGGCTGGCCCGGCGCCGGCTCACCGCCCATCGCGGACATGCCAGGCATATCCATCCAGCTGGTCAAAGACCGATGGCGGATCCGGGCAGTCCATTGCAAGTCCCAAGCCGCCTTGGAATCGGCGGGCCGCGCCGGATAGGCGAAGTTTTCTTCCGGCCCGAAGGCGGTCAGCATGCCCATCCGAAAATCTGGTCCTGCTTTGCGGACCTCAGCCGGGATGATGCACTGGGTAGTGGCGGGCGCCATTATAGAGCGATCCTTGATCAGACCTGTCACCTGAGCTGGACTTAACCAATCGGACAGACCGCCGCCAAACTGCCGGCTGGCGCTGCTGCTCCACATCACCATGTCACCCATCTCGCCGCCCGGCCCCATTTTCCCGCCGAACAGAAGGGCGTGATAGCCAGTTGCATCGGGGACGGAATTCCAGCGCACCAGACTGGCACCGCTGGCCTGATCGGTCTGAGTGGCCTGTAGCGGGGCCATGAAATCCTTGGCCAGCGTGAAAGCGATTTCGGGGGAATAGTTCCCGGCTACCCGGTGCGCTCCGATCAGCGAACTGTCGGCCTTGACGAATTTGCGGTCTTCGGATGGCCAGCGCCCAAAGGTCTTGCTGTTCTGGAGGTTGGGGCCCCAATCGCGGATGATGGTGCTGGTCCATAGTCCGGGAGGGATCTGTCCTGCAGCCAACTTACTTAGGTCGATAACTACCGGCTGTCCCTTAGGCGAATGCTCGCCGCAACCCCAGAACAGCAGAATTCGCCCTTTCGGTTTCTGCGGCAGCTCGTCAGTGCCGCCGCGCTCTTCCTTGGGGGTGGTCAGTTGAACCGATTTGCCCAGTTTTGCCGCCGCTGGCATGAAGTGATCAGCCTTGGGACCACCCTTTACGGGAAGTGTGCCTGAACCCAGACGGAGATGTAGTTCCTTCTGGACCTTGTTGGCACCACCACCGCCAAAAGCCATCGACAAGGCTCCGCCAGCGCCACTGCCCATCGCCGCGAAGCCGGAAACGGTTCCGGCCCGCATGTCATAGCGGGCAATCGGTCCGCTGGTGGGCGCGCGCTGCTGCGCAATGACAGGGATTGCGACCAGAACGGCCGCGCCAAGTCCAATTGTGATGGCGATGCGATGATTGACAGGCATGTTGGGATCCTCCTCAACCGAATGCTGCGCACAATAGCCTTTTGGCGCGTTGCGTATTGTCAATTTTCGACATTTTGCCCGCCTTGCCCTTCCGCTGCAAGCGCGGCTCGGCTAACCACCCCGGGATGTCCTCCCCTGCCCCATCCGTCCTTGGCCTTGATCGTTCGCTTTTGGGCAAGACCTGGCATTGGCGCGGTGGGAACATGGATCTGGGCGGGGCTACGCTCGATCACGATCTGGTCGCTCAGCTGCTTCTCGCCCGCGGGGTGGCGGCGGATGATCTGGAGCGGCACCGCAATCCTTCGCTGCGGGCTTTCCTACCCGATCCTTCGCTGTTCAAGGACATGGATGTAGCGGCTGAGCGTGTGGTCCAGGCGGTCCTTACCAACGAAGCGGTCACCATCTATGGCGACTATGACGTTGATGGGGCGACCAGCGCGGCACTGCTGATAAGGTTGCTGCGCGAACTGGGGCACAAGGCAGACTATTACATCCCCGACCGCTTGCTCGAAGGCTATGGCCCATCTGGCGAAGCGCTGGTCCGGCTGGCCGAGCAGGGCGCCAGCCTGATCGTCACAGTCGATTGCGGGGCGATGGCGTTCGAAGCGCTCGATATGGCGCGCACTGCCGGGGTCGATGTTATCGTGGTCGATCATCACAAATGCTCGGCCGAGCTGCCCAAGGCCGTGGCGCTGGTCAATCCGAACCGGCTCGACGAAGTCGAGGAGGCCGCCGCTCATGGCCATCTGGCCGCGGTTGGCGTCGCCTTCTTGCTGGCGATCGCGGTTGTCCGAAATTTGCGCCAGCGCGGTTTCTTTGCGGACCGGAAGGAACCAGACCTGTTCGCCCTGCTCGATCTGGTCGCGCTCGGCACTGTGGCCGATGTTGCGGCGCTGCATGGGCTCAATCGGGCGATGGTGGCGCAGGGTCTGAAAGTGATGGCCCGGCGCGACGGCGTGGGGATGGCCGCGCTGATCGATGCCAGCAGGCTGAGCCGCGCGCCGACCTGCAGCGACCTCGGCTTTGCGCTCGGCCCAAGGATCAACGCTGGCGGGCGGGTCGGCGAATCGACGCTGGGGGTGCGGCTGCTGACTACCGAAGACCCCGAAGAGGCGCGGGCCATTGCGGCGCAACTCTCGACATTGAACGAGGAGCGGCGCGGGATCGAGGCGGTGGTCCAAGAGGCCGCCGAAGCCCAGATCGACGCCCAACACAACCGCGCCGTTCTGACGCTGGCTGGGCGGGGCTGGCACCCCGGGGTGATCGGGATCGTAGCGGGGCGGATCAAGGAAAAGACTGGCAAACCCAGCCTGGTGATCGCGCTTGACGCCGACGAGGCCGGGAACGGCAAGGGATCTGGCCGCTCGATCGCCGGGGTCGATCTGGGTGCCGCAATCATCGCCGCACGCGAACAGGGCCTGCTGGTGGCAGGCGGCGGCCATGCCATGGCGGCCGGCTTGACTATCGATCCGGCCAAGCTCGATGCGCTGGGCGATTGGCTCGATCAGCGGCTCGGCAGCACTGTTGCCGCAGCGATGACCAATCAGGCCTTGCTGCTTGACCTTGCGGTAGCACCAGGCGGGCTGACCCCGGCGCTGGTCGCTGATCTGGAAAGCGCTGGACCCTACGGAATGGGTTGGCCGGGGCCGCGGGTCGCGGTGGGGCCGGTTCGGTTGGTCAAGGCCGATCTGGTCGGCACCGATCACGTGCGGTTGATCGTGCGGGGAGACGACGGCGCGAGTTTCAAGGCGATCGCATTCCGCGCCGCCAACACTGAAATGGGTCAGGCGCTGCTACGCTCAACCCATCATCGCAAACTATGGCTGGTAGGCCGCGCCAAGATCGACGATTGGGGTAGCCGACCGACCGCCGAACTCCATGTCGAGGACGCTGCTTTCGCCGATTGAAACAATCTTGCCCTTTGCCCCTTGACCCCCCGATTGTCCTTGCCTAAAGGCGCTCCCCTGCCCACCGCGCAGCCGGTGTGGCCCCTTCGTCTAGCGGTTAGGACGCGGCCCTTTCACGGCTGAAACACGGGTTCGATTCCCGTAGGGGTCACCATCCAGCGCGCCGTGGGCAGTTTTGCGTTTTGCGTGATCGTCATTGTTATTGCGCCGACTGTCACGCAACTGAAACGTTTGGCTCCCAGCGCTGCACGATCTATTGAGCGCCCGACATGCCTTCCAACAAGCCTGCCCTTCCCCTCGCCGGATTGATCCTGGCCCTGCTTGCAGCTGCGGCGATGCTGTTTGCCGGTGTTGGCTGGTGGTTGGTGCTGGCCGTAACGGTACTTTGGTTCGGCTCGTTGTGGCTTAGCCAACCGGAACCGGTCGAGCCTGAGCAGCGGCAAGATGTCGCCACCGTTTCCCGCGATGCAGTCCACGAAACGATCGAACCACTGGGGCAGCCGTTGTTGCTGCTCGACGGCACCCGGATTGCCGATGCCAATGCCGCCGCCCGCGCTGCGCTGGGCGCTCACGTACTCGGTCAGGACGCCCGGATTGCGCTGCGCCATCCCGATGCCATGCGGCTGATTGATATGGGGCACAATGATAGCGTTGTTATCGCCGGCTTTACCGGCTCCAAATCGCTTTGGCAGCTGACCCGGCGCGATCTGCACGGTGATCGCTGGATCATCGAATTGGCCGACCGCAGTGCCGAGGCTGATGTGAGCCGGGCCCATACCGACTTTGTGGCCAACGCCAGCCACGAGCTGCGTACGCCCTTGGCCGCGATCAGTGGCTATGTCGAAACCCTGTCGGATGGCGGGGTGGATCAGTCTACCAGCAAGCGCTTCCTCGGGATCGTTCAACGCGAAGCACAGCGTATGCAGAGCCTGGTCGAAGACCTGATGACGCTTAGCCATCTTGAAGCGGAAAAGCATGACCGACCGAGCGAAGAGCTTGATCTGGGACGACTGTCCGCGCGGGTAGTGGGAGAGATTTCATCACTGCAAGGCAAGGAGCGGGTCGAGCTGGCAGGAAGCGAGCCCGGCGCGATCATTGTTGGCGATGCCAGCCAGCTGGAGCAGGTCCTGCGCAATCTGATCGACAATGCCCTGAAGTATGGCGATCCCGATCAACTGGTTAGAGTTTCAGTGTCGCGCAATGGCGGCAGCCGGATCAAACTGGCAGTTACAGATCGCGGTCCGGGTATTGAACCGGAGCACCTGCCCCATCTAACCCGCCGGTTCTATCGCACCGATCCCGGCCGTAGCCGCGCCTCGGGCGGGACCGGCCTGGGCCTCGCCATCGTCAAGCACATCGTTGAACGACACGGCGGCGAGCTTGATATCGCTTCGACCGTTGGCGAGGGAACGACTGTTACGTTGTCGCTGCCAGTTCCCTCGCCCGCCGACTAGCGATCAGAACGAGGCCGAGAAACCGGTCATGATGACGTGATCTACCCGGTCCGGTGCGTTTGGTACAAAGGCGTGCTGGTTCATATAGCCTATTTCGATGCCGAACTTCTTGCTCAAGGGAGCACTGAAAGTCACGCTATTGCGAACGCGATCAAGCCCCTTCGTAGTCTGGAAGCTGGTCGTATTGAGGTTGATATAAGGTTCGACTGCAAGATTGATCTTCACCTTGCCAAACAACGGCGCAACTGCCTTGACTTGCGGACGCAGCCGCCAGCCAGTGCCGCCCCGGTCATCGCGAAAGCGTTGTTCAAAGCGTAGCCGTCCGCTCAGGCTAAAAGGCCCAACCTTGGCAACGTTGTCCACGCTCACCTGCTGGCGAAAACGGCGCTCCATCGAAGTGAAATTACCATGACTGTAGTTCGGCGCGTGCACGTAGCCGGCCGAGACCGTCACCTTCTTGCTGACCTTGTATCCGAGCATCAGGGATTGCTGGAGCTGGTAAAACCCGCGCACGTCGCTGGTACGGAGCGAAGTTTCGCTCGAGACTCGAATCTCATCAGAAACTTTGACGTTGAGGTTCAAGTTCAGCCAGTAAGCCGTGTCCTCGCTGGCGGCGGCGGAGGTGGCGCCGATGAGCGCCAGTGGCATTGCTGCAATAGCGAAGGGCAGGCGTGATCGAAGGCGCATTGAATTTTCCTTGAGTCGTTCTGGACTGCGACAGCGGCTATTACGTTTATATGACACTTTGATGACTTGATGTGACGTTGGGTTGACTGCAAGGCGACAATCAAACCAACGCGACTCGTTGTCATCAATCTGTCACAGAACACCGCGAGAGCGCTGTCATACCACTGCGAATGGAGCGATTCGTCATGACCAAGAAAACCACCTATTCCCTCGCCTTTGCCGTTTCTGCGGCAGCCCTTTTGGCCGGTTGCGGCGGCGCCCAGAACGCCTCTCGCGAACAGATCCGCGCTGTCGGCTCGTCGACGGTCTATCCTTTTGCCAAGGTTATAGCGGATTCGCTGGCCAAATCGAATGCTGCGTTCAAGTCGCCGATCATTGAATCGACCGGAACCGGCGCCGGCATGAAACTTTTCTGCGCCGGTGTTGGCGTATCGCACCCCGACATCGCTAATGCATCACGCCGGATGAAGAAGTCCGAGTATGAGGACTGCGCCAAGAATGGCGTCGACAAGATCGTTGAAGTTCAGGTCGGGCTTGACGGGATTGCGTTCGCCGAAGCCAAGGGTGGCCTTGGCATGAAGCTGACCCAGGCCGACGTTTACAAGGCGCTGGCCGCAAACCCCTATGGCAAACCCAATACCGCCAAGACCTGGAAGGACGTCAACCCGGCTTATCCAGCTGAGCCGATCCTGGTCTATGGCCCGCCCAGCACTTCTGGCACTCGCGACGCGCTGAAGGAGCTGATCCTGATGAAGGGCTGTGATGCCAATCCCGAAATGAAGGCGCTAAAGGACAGCGACAAGGACAAGCACGAAGCAATCTGCGGCGAAGTTCGCAGCGACGGCGCCTATGTCGACGCTGGCGAAAACGACAACCTGATCGTGCAGAAGCTCGAAGCCAATCCGAAAGCGGTCGGCGTGTTCGGCTTCTCCTACCTCGAGGAAAACTCTGACAAGCTGGAAGGCCTCTCGATGAACGGGGTGCAGCCGACCTATGCCGCGATCACTGACTTCAGCTATCCCGGCGCCCGCCCGCTCTACATCTACGTCAAGGCGGCTCACCTCGATGCGATCAAGGGCCTGAAGGAATTCATCGCTGAATGGGCCAAGCATTGGGGCAAGGACGGTCTGCTGGCCAAGCAGGGCATGGTCGTCGCGCCTGACGATGTGCTTGCCAAGAGCAACACGGCCGCTACCGCGTTTACCCTGATGGACCCTAGCAGCCTCAAGTAAGCGAACTGGAACTCCCGAACGATGTCGCCAGCCCTGCCCTTGCTGCTTGCCCTTGCTTTGGGCTTGGTCGCATGGCTGGCGGCGCGTTCGCGGGCCTGGGCGTTCCGCAAGGAAGCCGTCGAACGCGGCGGCGCGCTGCATTCGCTGCCCAATTACCACGGCTGGTACGTCGCCTTATGGGCTGCGGTCCCGGCCGTGCTGTTTGCGATGGTCTGGACCTCAATCAGCCCCGGGCTAGTTGTGGGTCAGGTGCTGGCCGATCCGGCTGCGGCCTCTCTTCCAGCTTTCGGCATTCAGCGCGATTCAGTTTTGGCCGAAGCCCAAGCGGTTGCATCGGGCGCGGCAGTCAGCGCATTCCTGCCCGAATCGGGCTCACTGGTGGAGCCATTCAAGGCCGCGATGACCTTCTATGGCACGATCGGGATTGTTGTTACCTTGCTGCTGGGATTTGCCGGCGGTGCATTCGGGTTCCTGCGGCTGCGGCCAGATTTTACCGCCCGCACCCGGGTTGAACGCGCCGTCATGATGGCGCTGCTCGCGGCGTCGTTGGTTGCGGTATTGACCACGCTGGGCATTCTGGCCTCACTCATTTTTGAGACCTTCCGGTTCTTCCAGTTTGTTAGTCCGATCGAGTTCCTGTTCGGAACCCATTGGGGCCCCGATCCGATGTCCAACGCGGCTGCAATCCGGGCTGACACCTATGGCGCACTGCCGCTGTTCTGGGGCACGGTCTTCATCGGGGCAATCATCGCGATGCTGGTCGCGATCCCGCTCGGCCTGATGAGCGCGATTTATCTGACTCAATATGCCTCGGCCACCGTCCGCAAATGGATGAAGCCGCTGCTTGAGATTCTCGCGGGTGTACCAACGGTGGTCTATGGCTACTTTGCCGCACTGACAGTGGCGCCGATGATCCGGGACTTCGGTCATGCCATCGGCATTTCCAGCGCTTCGAGTGAGAGCGCCCTTGCCGCCGGGATCGTGATGGGGATCATGATCATCCCGTTCGTTTCATCTATGGCCGATGACAGCATTACCGCGGTCCCTCAGGCGATGCGCGATGGCAGTCTGGCGATGGGCGCAACCACCTCGGAAACGATCAAGAAGGTGCTTATCCCTGCGGCACTGCCCGGTATTGTCGCGGGCGTAATGCTGGCGGTAAGCCGGGCGATCGGGGAAACCATGATCGTGGTGATGGCAGCCGGCGCGACCGCGCGGCTCACCGCCAATCCGTTTGAAACGATGACTACGGTGACTTTCCAGATCGTCGCGATGCTGACCGGCGAGGGCAGTTTCGATCACCCCGCGACGCTGTCAGCCTTTGCGCTGGGTATGGTGCTGTTTCTGGTCACGCTGATGCTCAACTTCATAGCGCTGCGCGTCGTCAAGCGCTTCCGGGAAGCTTATGACTGACCCCGTCGCCCTCCGCCTCAAAAAGCGCTATGCCGCCGAACGCCGGTTCAAGGCGGTGGGCTTTGCTGCGGTGCTGTTCTCCGCGCTGGTGCTCGCCTTTCTGCTGATCACCATGACCAGCAACGCGCTGGGTGGGTTCAAGCGCTGGGAACTGCGCGTTCCGGTTGATTTTTCCAGCGGCGCACTGACGATCGACCCCAGCCAGCTGCAAGGGCCCGGCGCCATGCAGGCGTTGCAAGGTGCCGGATTGCCTGAAGTGGTGCAATTTGCCGTGGCCAAACACGCCGGCGATGCCGCAGCTGGACAATTGCTGGACCAGGCCTGGCGCGAAACTGCTGCACAGCTCATCGCAGACCCCAGCCGCCTTCAGGGCACGCTCGACGTATCCTTGCCGGTTACCGATGATCTGGCCGGCGGTGCACGCGGCGATGGCGGCGATGCGCTCAAGGCATTGGCGACCAAACTCAAAAGCGAAGGCAAGCTGGTCGATGCGTGGGACTGGGGCTTCTTGTCTCGGGCAGACGCCACCGGGCCGCAGGCCGTCGGGATCTGGGGAGCGCTAAAGGGGTCGATGCTGACTATGCTCGTCACCCTTGCACTGGCCTTTCCGATTGGCGTGTTCGCGGCGATCTATCTTGAGGAATATGCCCCGCGTAACCGCTGGACCGAATTGATCGAGGTCTCGATCAACAATCTCGCCGCGGTCCCTTCGATCATTTTCGGCCTGCTCGGCCTTGCCGTGTTCCTGACGATCTTTCCCAACTGGCGCTCCGCCCCGGTTATCGGCGGGATGACGCTGGCGCTGATGACCATGCCGGTGATCGTGATTTCGGGACGTAATGCGATCAAGGCAGTCCCGCCCTCGATCCGCGATGCCGCGCTGGCAGTGGGTGCGAGCCGAGTGCAGACCGTGTTCCATCACGTTCTGCCGCTGGCCATGCCGGGGATTCTGACCGGCACGATCATCGGGATGGCCCGCGCCTTGGGCGAGACGGCCCCGCTGCTGATGATCGGAATGCGCGCCTTTGTTGCCAGCGCGCCCGATGGCTTTACTTCGCCTGCAACGGTTCTACCCGTGCAGATCTTCCTGTGGTCCGATGAAATCGATCGCGGTTTTGTCGAACGCACCTCTGCCGCTATCATCGTCCTGCTGGCATTCCTGCTGGTGATGAACGGCCTCGCCATCTACCTCCGCAACCGTTTCGAGAAACGCTGGTAATGACCACTCACCATGAACTTGACGCCGTAGAAGCCAAGCTCGCCGCGCGCGATGTATCCGTATTCTACGGGGACAAGTGCGCGATCGACAATGTTTCGATCGACATCCCGACCGACTATGTAACGGCCTTCATCGGCCCGTCAGGCTGCGGAAAATCGACCTTTCTGCGCACCTTCAACCGGATGAACGATACGATTGCCGGGGCCAGGGTCGAAGGGGAAATCACTCTCGACGGGCAGGACATCTACACCTCGGGGATGGACGTGGTTCAGTTGCGCGCCCGCGTGGGAATGGTGTTCCAGAAGCCCAATCCCTTCCCCAAATCGATCTTTGAAAATGTCGCCTATGGCCCGCGGATCCATGGGATGGCGGCCAGCAAGTCCGAGCTTGAAGAACGGGTTGAAAAGAGCCTGAAGCGCGCCGGTCTGTGGGACGAAGTTAAGGACCGGCTGGCGGAAAGCGGCACTGCGTTGTCTGGTGGTCAGCAGCAGCGGTTGTGCATCGCCCGGGCGATTGCGGTGGAACCTGAAGTGATCCTGATGGACGAGCCATGCTCGGCGCTCGACCCGATTGCGACGGCGCGGATCGAAGAGCTGATTGGCGAGCTCAAGGGCCGCTATGCGATCGTCATCGTGACCCATTCGATGCAGCAAGCCGCGCGGGTTTCGCAGCGAACAGCATTCTTCCACTTGGGCAAAGTCGTGGAATACGGCAAAACTACCGAGATTTTCACCAACCCGCGCGAAGAGCGGACCAAGGACTATATCACCGGAAGGTACGGATAAGATGGCACAAGAACACACCGTCAAGGCCTTCGACGAAGACATCACCCGCCTGCGCGGCCTGATTGCAGAGATGGGCGGTCTGGCCGAAGTTTCGCTGACCGAGGCGATGGAAGCTCTGGTTAACGGCAATATCGAGTTGGCCAAGGGTGTCTCAGAGCGTGATCGCCGGATCGATTCACTCGAGGCCGAGGTCGATAAACTGGCGGTGCGAGTGCTCGCCTTGCGCGCGCCGATGGCTGATGACCTGCGCGAAGTGATCGCTGCGCTCAAGATTGCCGGAGTGATCGAGCGGATCGGTGACTATGCCAAGAATATCGCCAAAAGCACTGGCAAGATTGAACGCCGCCGGCAGTTTGAGCCGCTGACCCTGATCCCGGCGATGGCTGAAGTGGCCACCAGCATGGTCCACGATGTGATGACCGCCTACGCCGCCCGTGATGCTGAACTGGCAGCTGTAGTGATCGCCCGCGATGATAAGGTGGACGCTTTTTACGAAAGCCTTTTCCGCAATCTGGTCAGCCACATGATGGAAAATCCTGCGACGATTTCTAGTGCGGCGCAGCTGCTGTTCGTGGCCCGCAACATCGAACGGATCGGCGATCACGCCACCAACGTCGCCGAAATGGTCTACTACGCTGCAACCGGGTCATACTTGACCGACAAGGAAGAGAAGGCCTGAGGCCATGAACGCCCCCCGGTTGCTACTGGTCGAAGACGACCCCGCTCTCGCCGAACTGCTGGAGTTTCGCTTCAAGGGTGAGGGTTATGCCGTAACCGCCACGCCTGACGGGGATGAGGCATTGCTGCTGGCGCAAGAGCAAGTCCCTGATCTGGTCGTGCTCGACTGGATGATCGAAGGGACCAGCGGGATCGAGGTCTGCCGCCGCCTGCGCCGGGCCAAGGAAACCGCTCACGTTCCGATCATCATGCTCACTGCGCGCGGCGCAGAGGATGACAAGATCCGCGGCCTTGAAACCGGGGCCGATGATTTCGTCACCAAGCCGTTTAGCCCGCGCGAGCTGATCGCCCGCGTCAATGCGATCATGCGGCGGATCCGGCCGGCCTTGGCGGGGGAGACCTTGACCGTGGGCGATCTGGCACTCGACGCCACCGCCCACAAGGTCACCCGGCGCGGCCAGGTCGTGTCGCTCGGTCCGACCGAATTCCGCTTGCTCAAATTCTTCATGGAGCATCCCGGCCGGGTCTTTAGCCGCGGGCAATTGCTCGACGCGGTCTGGGGCAACGAAAGCGAAATCGAACTGCGCACGGTTGATGTCCACATCCGCCGCCTGCGCAAGGGGATAGAGCTTGAGGGTGCGGGCGATCCGGTGCGGACTGTGCGCTCGGCGGGCTATTCGCTGGAGGCGGTTTAGGCATTCCGCTTTACGACTAGGCTTTGCAGCCAACGAATCACGTGCGCTTGCAGCAAGACACGCTTGTCGTTCCAGCCGTGATCGGTGGCGACGTGGAAGGCGGTGATCCGCTTGCCGCCTTTGGCCCTGACCGCCGCGATCAGCGCGTCGGTCTGCGGGGCCAGTCCATCGTCACTGCTCAGCACCAGCAGCGACTTTTTGGCGAGGCCCGGCGCGGCTTGCAGGAAGTCAAATTTCTGACGGTTGGTGACCAGTTCATCGGCCATCATTTCCGGCGAAGTTCCCGCCAGCGTTTCGGAATTTTCCGCCGCCATCTTGACGATTCCGGGCCGGTCGAGCCCGCGCATCACGCCCATGTTGGCCGCTGAAATCAGCGCAGCCCCCAGCAAGCCATCATCCTCTCCGGCGACCAGGGTTGTCACCCAGCCCCCCATCGAATGGCCGGCAATCGCCATCTGGGCGGTGTTGATCCCGAGCTTTGCCGCAACGGCTGGCTTACGCAGATAAGCCAGCACTGCGCGGGCGTCGTCGGGGTTCTGGGCAAAGCGGAAATTGCCGGGGCTGCCCCATGATCCGCGATAGTTGAACGTCACCACGTTCCAGCCCGCGCGGCGCACAGCCTGCGCCAGATCAAGGTTTTTTTCATTCCCCGGCCAGCCATGGCACAGCACCAGCGTGGGGTGCAGCCCCGGCCCGGCGGCGAGATAGGCGACTCCATTGATCTCAACCCCGCCGCTGGGAATATGCAGCACCTCCATCCGCGCGGGGTGGAGCTTGTTGGGGGCTGGGTCGGTGTAAATCGCGGCGGGGATCGGTGCAGGCCGGGGTGCGGGCCGGGCATCGAGGGCTGGCGCGGCAAACGTCAGTGCGGCCATGCCCAGAATGATCGAACGGCGCATATGTATCCTCCCCAGTTTCGTGCAGCCTAAACCTACTTCTAATGAAAATCTCGCGATTTCGGGATAACGCGAACATCGCGTGGATGTCCGCCGCGGCTGCCCTGCACTGGGCGGCGGACTTCGTCAGCGCGGTCGAGCGTGGGTGGCAGCAGATCGTCTGACAGCGCGTGCAGCGCCGCAGTGGCGTCGGTCAGGTGAGTGGCGATCACATGGATCACCTCGTCATCGTATTCGACCCGGCCTTTCACCTCGATCAGCCGCGCCGCCATGATCACCTTGCGCTGCTTGGCCATCAGATCGGGCCAGATCACCAGGTTCACCACCCCGCTCTCATCCTCCAGTGTAATGAAACACACACCCTTGGCGCTGCCGGGGCGCTGACGGATCAGCACCACACCTGCGATCTGCACGGCCGAGCGATACTTCCGCTCCCTAAGTTCTGCGGCCCGGATGAACCCGCGCTCGCCCAGCGAAGCGCGCAGGAAGGCCAGCGGGTGGGCTTTCAGGCTGAGCCGCTGGGTTTGATAATCGGCCACCACCTCTTCGCTCAGCGGCATCACCGGAAGGCGGGTAGCCTGCCGCTCGGCCCCTTCATCGCGCGCTGCTGCTGCCGCAAACAGTGGCAGATCGGGCGCAGCAATCAGGCTGCGGGCATCCCACAGCGCCTGGCGCCGGGTCAGGCCGAGCGAATTGAAACAGTCCGCAGTGGCAAGGCGTTCGATCAAGGCGGGGCTCAGCCCGGCGCGCTCTTTGAGTTCGCGCACATCGCGAAACGGCCCGGCTTCGCGCGCCCCGACAATCCGCGCGGCGGCGGCCTCGGGGAAACCGTCGACCTGGCGCAGGCCGAGGCGGAGAGCGCCTTCTTCCAATCCATTATCCCACCCGCTGAAATTCACATCGGCCGGCAACACCGCCACCCCATGCTCGCGTGCGTCCCGCACGATCTGCGCCGGGGCGTAGAAACCCATCGGCTGCGAATTGAGCAGGCCGCAGGCGAAGGCCGCCGGGTAGTGGCACTTCAACCAGGACGAGACATAGACCAGCAGCGCAAAGCTGGCGGCGTGGCTTTCGGGAAAGCCGTATTCGCCGAACCCCTTGATCTGGTTGAAACAGCGCACCGCGAAATCGGGATCATAGCCGCGCGCGATCATCCGGCCCACCATCAGCTCTTCCAACTCTTCGACCATGCCTCTGCTACGGAAAGTGGCCATCGATTTGCGCAGGCGGTTCGCTTCCTTCCCTGAAAACTTTGCTGCATCGAGCGCAATCTTCATCGCCTGTTCCTGAAAGATCGGCACGCCGAGCGTCCGTCCGAGGATGCTGGTCAGCTCGTCCGGCGGACCGTGCGCTGGCCCCGGCGCCGGGATCTCCACCTTCTCCGCCCCGCGCCGCCGCTTGAGGTAGGGGTGGACCATATCGCCCTGAATCGGCCCGGGCCTGACAATCGCTACCTCGATCACCAGATCATAAAAACAGCGCGGACGCAGTCGTGGCAGCATGTTCATCTGGGCCCGGCTTTCAACCTGGAACACCCCGAGCGAATCCCCCTTGCACAGCATGTCGTAAACCGCCGGATCCTCGGCCGGCACATCGGCCAGCGCCAGCACCTTGCCGTGGTGCGCGCCTAGCAGATCGAGGCATTTGCGGATGCAGGTCAGCATCCCCAGCGCCAGCACATCGACTTTGAGGATGCCGAGCGCGTCAATATCGTCCTTGTCCCATTCGATGAAGCTGCGTTCAGGCATGGCGCCGTTGCCGATCGGCACGGTCTCGCTCAGCGGGCCTTGGGTCAGGATAAACCCGCCAACGTGCTGGGAAAGGTGGCGCGGCATGCCGATCAGTTGTTCGGTCAGCGCCAGAACCCGCCGCAGGTGCGGGTCGGACGTGTTGAGCCCGGTTTCGGCGTCGATGTGCGCCTCTTTGATCGAGCGCCCGTATCCGCCCCAGACCGTTTTGGCGAGCGCGCTGGTGACGTCTTCGGACAGGCCCATCACCTTGCCCACTTCGCGGATCGCCATGCGCGGGCGATAGTGGATCACCGTGGCGCAGAGGCCGGCGCGGTGACGGCCATAGCGGGCATAGATATACTGGATCACCTCCTCGCGCCGCTCATGCTCAAAATCGACATCGATATCGGGCGGCTCGTTACGGTCTTCGGAAATGAACCGGTCGAACAGCAAGGCATGGCGGGCTGGATCGACCGCAGTGATCTCCAACACATAACACACCGCCGAATTGGCTGCGCTGCCCCGCCCCTGGCACAGGATCGGGGGCACTTGCGCGCGGGCGAAATCGACGATGTCCTTGATTGTCAGGAAATAGCGGGCGAGCTGGAGTTTGCCGATCAGCTCCAGCTCGCGCGCCAGCGTTTCGCGCACTGTTCCCGGCGCGCCCTCAGGATAGCGCCGCGCGGCCCCTTCCCAGGTTAGCTGCGTGAGATAGGCCTGCGGCTCCAGCCCGTCCGGGCAGGTTTCCTCCGGATACTCATAGCGCAGCTCGTCAAGGCTGAAGCTGCAAGTGTCGGCCAGCGCGCGCGCGGCGCTGAGCGCGTGGGGCCAGCGTTCGAACAGCCGGGCCATTTCCTCCGGGCTCTTCAGGTGCCGCTCGGCATTGGGACGCAGCAGATGCCCGGCCCGGGCGACCGTGGTCTTGTGCCGGATCGCGGTCATCACATCGTGCAGCGGGCGGCGTTGCGGGGCGTGATAGAGCGGCAGGTTGGTGGCGAGGACCGACAGTCCATGCGTCTTGGCCAGCTCATCAAGCCGGGCAATCCGGGCGAAGTCATCGCCGGTGTAGAGATAGGCGGCGGCGATGTGGCTGAGGGTGGAAAGTTGTTCGATGATCCGGTCCAGCAGCTCTGCCAACGCGCCCGCAATCGGCCCACTGTGGCGAACGCCATCAAGCCCGACCACGTTGCTGTTGCCTGCGATTGTGAACGGCGCGTCCAAGTCCGCCGGCGGGACCAGCACCAGCGCTACCCCCTCCGCATGATCCGCCAGCATGCCGAGCGAAATGTCGCAGACGCCCTTGTCCTGCCATTCGCCATCAAGCTTACCCATTCGCCCGGCCGAGATCAGGCGGCATAACCGTCCATAGGCCGCGCGATCCTTAGGATAGGCGAGGAACTCCAACCCCTCGGCGGTCTCGATCCGGCAGCCGATCACCGGGGTCAGTCCTAACGTTTTCGCTTCGCCATGCAGTCGCACCACGCCGGCCATGGTGTTGGCGTCGGCTATGCCTAGCGCGTCATAGCCGAGCGCCCGGGCCGTGGTGGCAAGGTCCACCGCATCCGACGCCCCGCGCAGGAACGAAAAGCAGCTGACCAGCCCCAGCTCGACAAACGGTGCACGAGCGGCCGGCGGCAGCGCAGCCTCGGCCCGGCGGCGTTCAGGGGTGAGCGGGGCTTCAGGCATGGGACTCGGGATCATCAACGGGCATTTGTTCCATTTATGTTCCAATTTCGGTTTGCGCGAATCCTTTTGGCCGGTGGCACGCTTCATCGCCGTTCCAAGCGGTCTGGACGCAAAGCGCCCGCCCCGCCGGAACAGTGCCGCCGCGCCTGCGTTAACCCTGCCCAACACGGAGAATTCTCATGCACATGATCGAAACCACCGACGGCACCCACATCTAGTCCAAGACCTGGGGCGAAGGCCCGCCGGTGGTGCTGATCCACGGCTGGCCGCTTTCGGCCGATAGCTGGGATCCGATCAGCCACGCGCTGGCCGAAGCCGGCTACCAGGCGATCGCCTATGATCGCCGCGGGTTCGGCCGGTCCAGCCAGCCATCGGAAGGCTATGATTACGATACCTTCGCCGACGATCTGGCCGAAGTGATGCAATTCCATGACGCCACCGAAGATGTCACGCTGGTCGGCTTCTCGATGGGCGGCGGCGAAGTGGCGCGCTATATGTCGCGCCATCAGGGCAAAGGCGTCGGCAAGATTGCGCTGATTTCATCGGTGGTGCCCTATATGCTGCGCGGTGAAAACAACCCCGACGGTGTGCCGCAAGAGATGATGGATGAAATGACCGAGGCCATGCTGGAGGATCGGGGGGCGTTCTTCACCGGGTTTTTCAGGGATTTCTACGGCGTCGGCCTGATCAACCACCCGGTCAGCGATGAAGTGCTGCAGCAGTCATGGAACACCGCAATGCAGGCCGGCCTGCGCCCGACCCTGGCCGCAGCCAAGGCCTTTGGCACCACCGATTTCCGCCCCGATCTGCTGCATATCAACGTGCCGACGCTGGTCATCCACGGCACCTCCGACAAGACCGTGCCGATCGATGCCACCGCGCGCGAAGTGGCAAGGCGGGTGCAAGGTACCACACTGATCGAATACAATGGCTCGGCGCATGGTCTGTTCGCCACGGACGGCGAACGGCTGAAAAACGATCTGCTGGCCTTCATCGCGGGTGACAATGCCCCGATGAGCCAGGAGAAGCTCGATTATGTGACCGAGCAGTCACTGGCCGAACAGCCGCTGTGAGGGATCAGGCGTAAAATCCTTGCAGGAACCAGTCAGGGGTATCGCCGCGTCCATCGCCGGCGATACCCTGACGGTAGATCCAGTAGCGGCGGCCCTGCCCGTCCTCGATCCGGTAGTAATCGCGCAGCCGCACGGTGCCGCGTTCGCGCCACCATTCGGGGGCGATCCGCTCTGGCCCTTCGGCGCGGGTGATTTCATGGACCTGCCCGCGCCAGCGGAACCGGCGCGGCAGGCCATCGGGGCTGGCATAGAGCACCGCGATCGGCTCGACCCGGTCGAGCAGTTTTAAAGGGCGGGTGTGAAAGGCGAGTTCGGACTGACTGGCCCCTTCCGGGGCCAGCGGCGGCAGCCAGCGCTGGGCGCGTTCGGGCAAGTGGCTAGCGCAGGGCTGCGGGCGGCGGATCGCGTCTTCGCCAAGCCTGGCATTGAGCCGGTCGATACAGGCGGACAGCGCGGTGCCGTGAGCTTCGGCAGCCTTTTCGAAATCAGCTTGTGAAAGCGCCAGTGGCTCGCACCATGGCGCCGAGAGCCGCGCCAGTTCGATCCCGAACCCAGCGTCGAGACCATCCAACTTGCCTGCAAACAACCGCGCGATATGCGCGCCGTCGCGGCTCGCGGCGGCGAGCTCAAGGCGGCGGGACAGCACTTCGCCATCGACCTTCCACAGCGCCAGATCGAGCCGCCGCGCACCCTTGGCCTGCCCTTCGAGCAGCCGCGCCATATCCTGCGTCAGATCACCCAGCACCTGATCAAGCAGGCTGCGGTGGCGGATCGGCTCGATCAGGCGGCGCTGAACCAGCGGCATTTCCTGCGCAATCACCGGCAGCAGCGGTTCGGGCACTTTGCCCAGCAGCTGGTCGAGCCGGATCAGCGGGTTCGCCCCCGGGGCGCGGGTGTTTCGGAACCGCCGCGCCAAGGCATCGCGCGCCACGCCGGATAACTCGCCCACACGTTTGAGGCCAAGGCGGCGCAGCACCAGCAGCGTGGCGGGATCGAGGCGCAAGGCCGCGACGGGGAGTTGGTTCAGGCTGTCTCCGGGGTTATGAAGCGCCCGCTCAGGCCCGTAATGCGCCAGCGCCCAGGCTGCACCGGCGGTTGGCGCGATCGCCAGCCGTACGCTCAGCCCGCGCGCTGCCAGCCGTGTCGCAGCATCGTCCAGTAGGCCGCGCTCGCCGCCAAACAGATGCGCTACGCCGCTAACATCGACCAGCAGGCCATCGGGCGGATCAAGCGCCGACCACGGCCCCCAGCGCTGCGCCCACAGTGCCAGCTTTTCAAGGAACGCCATATCCCCGGCCGGATCGCCGGGGTGCACCGCCAGATCGGGGCACAGCGCGCGGGCATCGGTCAGCATCGCGCCCAGCTGCACCCCGGCGGCACGCGCGGCGGCGTTGATCGCCGCGATCCGCGGGCCGTGGGCACTTTCGCTGAGCAGCGCGAAGGGCGCCGGGCTGATCCCCTCAGCCAGCTGCCAGCGGTCGATCGCCAGCGCCGTCAGCCAGATCGAGAGGATGCGGCGGGAAGATAGATCGGGCAAGGTCATCGCGGGGCCTTCGACAGGCTCAGGCTGAGCGGGTGTTGGGTGTGCCCTGCTGCTCAAGGTCCGCTCGTGCTGAGCCTGTCGAAGCACGAACACCAAGTTCGCTCCAGCCCCCCTCCAACAGCCAAGTCCCGGGAGGGTGCGTCCGTGCGCGGAACAGTTCGGCCTGCCAGGCCGGGGCGCCGGGGGCGGCGGCGTTCCAGCGCGGGGGCTGCGACGGTGCAGCCTTGGCCTGCCAGCGCTGGCGGGCCGAGGACAGATCGGGGGCGGCATCGAGCCGGACCAGCCACAGCGGGGTGCCATGCTTCTCCACCGCCAGACTGAGCCGCCGCGCGGCGGTGAAATTCAGCGCCTTGGGATTGCCCGCGATCTCTCCCACCACGAAAGCGAGATCGCGGCAGCGCAGCCCCTCTTCCAGCGCGAACAGCGCATCTTCAGGGCTTTGGGCGGCGACATGGATCAGGCGGTGGCGCAAGGCTGGCGGCAGGCCGGGCTGATAGGGCCGCCCGCCCCGGCGCAGCGCCGTCTTGTCCTGCACCCACAGCCAGCAACGCTCCTCCCCCGGCAGAGCGGCATCGAGCGCGAGAGCGAGCGCCAGCGCCGCGCCGCTGGCCTCTCCGGCGGGCGCAAAAACCTCTGCATGCAGCGCCGCGCCGCCCAGTCCCGGACGCCAATGCGGCAAGCTGATCGGCGCGCGCCGGGGTTTTGGCCGAGCAAAGGCGGCAAGCGGGGTAACGGCATGGATCACGGGAATCGCTCCTATGTTCCTTTTATGTTCTCATTCGCAGCGATTCGCAATCGGCATTGTCACAGGCCCAACAAAAAGGGCCGCGTCCCGAAGGAAGCGGCCCCTCTCAAAAGGAACAAAGGATCAGCCGATCAACCCGGACGATCATCCTCAATCACCGGCCCAGGGAACTCGCCCATATCCGGCGCATCATCCTGCCCCTCACCATGCTGGAGATTGGAATTCCGCATGCCGTAGGCGAAGTAGAGCACGATCCCGCCCAACAGATACCAGACGAAGAACTGCAACACGTTCCACGGCACAGTCGTGATCAGGTACAAGCAGGAAACGATCCCCAAAACCGGCAGCACCGGATAGAACGGCACCGTAAAGCCGCGCGGAAGATTCGGCGCAGCCCGGCGCAGATAGATCACCGACAGGCAAACGATCGCAAAGGCCGCCAGTGTCCCAACCGAGGTCATGTCGCCCAGCACGTTGATATCGAAGAACCCGGCTGCAATTGCAGTGATCAAACCCACCAAAACGGTGTTGATCGCAGGGGTCTTGAACTTGGGATGCACCCGCGAAAACACCTTCGGCAGCAAACCATCCCGCGCCATCGTGTAGAAAATCCGCGTCTGCGCATACATCAACACCAGCACGACCGAGGTCAAACCGATGATCGCCCCGACCTTGATGATCTTGGCCAGCCAGCCCCAGGCCGGGCCGAAGCTATCAACCACTACCGCAACTGGGTCTGGAACGTTGAGCGACTGATACGGCACCAGCAAAGTCATAATTGCCGCAACAAGCATGTAGATGACGGTACAGACAACCAGCGACCCAATGATCCCAAAAGGCATGTCCTTGGCCGGATCCTTGGCTTCCTGCCCAGCGGTCGAAACCGCCTCGAAACCGATGTAGGCAAAAAACACGATCGAGGCCGCGCGCATAATCCCGTCCACGCCGAACTGACCGGGGCCAGTATTCTCCGGAATAAACGGCACCCAATTCTTCGCGCTCAACTCACCAAAATTCGCCAGCACAATCGCGCCGCCAACCAGAATAAACGCAGTCAAGACGCTAACCTTGATCGCCACGATCACGTTGTTGACCTTGGCCGATTCCGAAACACCAACCACCAGCAAACCGGACAGTGCCATGCAGATCAAGAAAGCTGGCAGGTTGAACAGCGTGGTCACCACTTGACCATCAACCAACACCGGCGCGCCATCCTTCATCAAGGGATAGCCAGCCGGCCCAGTAAATTGCGCCGGTATCACCAAGCCAAAATCGGCCAGCAGACTGACGACATATCCGCCCCACCCGACCGCAACGACCGACGCCGCCAAGCCGTACTCAAGCAGCAATAGCGCGCCCATGATCCAGGCAACGAACTCACCCAATGTCGTATAGCCATAGGTATAGGCCGAACCGGAGACCGGCAGTGTCGAAGACAGCTCAGCATAACAAAGCCCGGCAAAAGCGCAGACGATCCCCGCAACGACAAACGACAGCAACACCGCCGGGCCAGCATGAAGCGCCGCAGCGCTCCCTGTCCGAACGAAGATACCTGCGCCGATAATGCACCCGACACCCAGCAGAAGCAGGTTCCATTTGCCCAGAGTTCGCTTCAACTCGCTCGACTGAGTTTCGCGCTGTACCTGCGCAATCGACTTGCGTGCGAACATCCGTTCGATGACGGTGCGATTATTGAGATTTGCCATCAGAAGCGCCCCTCTGCGCAGTTGGACTGACAGACGCCAAGCGTCCGATGCAGTGACTTCACTTCGGCGGTTGCCAGAATGGCATCCAGCGATTTGACGCGACCGAACATACGGTTCCCCTAAATTGACGGTCCGATTTCCGCCGGATCCGCATGACTTCCCATGGCCGCGGAAGCTAGCGGCAAGCCCGCGCAAGGCAAGGGCTAACTGCCAAGCCTTCCCCAGATAGGATCAAGCGTCTAAAGGACCTTGCATGTCTACGACCTTCCAGCTCGATACCGCGACCAGCCGCGCCCATCCCACGCCGACGCCGATGAAGCGATTGACCATCCCGGCGATCCGTCAGCGCAAGGTAGACGGCGTGACGACTGATCCCATCGTGATGCTGACAGCCTATACCGCGCGGCAGGCGCAACTGCTCGATGCCCACTGCGATCTGCTGCTCTGCGGCGACTCGCTGGGGCAGGTGATCTATGGTCTGCCATCCTCGGTGCAGGTCACGCTGGACATGATGGTTGCCCATGGTGCTGCGGTGGTCCGCGGCTCCTACCACGCGGCCGTTGCGGTGGATCTTCCGTTCGGCACTTACGAATCCTCGAAAGAGCAGGCGATCGCCAGCGCGACCCGCCTGCTGAAAGAAACCGGCTGTGATGCGGTCAAGCTCGAAGGCGGCGAAGTGATGGCCGAGACGGTGGCCTTCCTCAACCAGCGCGGCATTCCGGTGATGGGTCATGTCGGGCTGACCCCGCAGGCAGTCAACGTGCTGGGCGGCTATGGCGCGCGCGGCCGCAGTGACGCCGAAGCCGCCAAGATCGTCGCCGATGCCAAGGCGCTCGACCAGGCAGGAGTCTTTGCGATGGTGATCGAAGGGGTGATCGAACCGGTTGCGATCCAGATCACCCAGGCAGTTTCATGCCCCACCATCGGGATCGGCGCCTCGGCCCAATGCGATGGGCAGGTGCTGGTGACCGAAGACATGCTGGGGATGTTCGAACGCGTCCCCCGGTTCGTGAAACGCTATGAGGCCATTGCCGAAACGATTTCGGGCGCAGCGCAGCGCTACGCCGAAGAGGTCCGCGCGCGGACGTTTCCGACTATCGATCAAACCTATCAACCCAAATGAATCGCCGCGCCTGCGGGCGCGCGGAACCACACCTGACAAGGCCAATCCATGCTAATGAAATTCTACAAGGGCTCGATCCTCTTCACGGTCGCATGCTTCATGCTGGGCGCCTGGTACGCCTGGGCGCAAACCGGCAATCTGGCGGCGACCGCTTCGATCCTGTGGATCATATTTGTCCTGTCGATACTGGAAGTGTCGCTGTCGTTTGACAATGCCGTGGTCAATGCCGCGGTACTGCAAGAGATGGATGAAGTCTGGCAGCGCCGGTTTCTGACCTGGGGCATGGTGATTGCGGTGTTCGGGATGCGGATCGTCTTTCCGTTAGCCATCGTGGCGATCGCGGCAGGGCTCGGACCGGTCGAAGCGCTCAACCTCTCGCTCAACGATCCCGCCCGGTACGAAGCGATAGTCAGCAGCGCCCATGTCGGCATCGCCGGATTTGGCGGCGCATTTCTGGCGATGGTCGGACTTTCGTTCTTTTTCGATGGTGAGAAAGACGTGCACTGGATCGGCTGGATCGAACGCAAGCTCAGCCTGGTATCGAACATCAAGGCGGCAGAAATCGCGCTGCTGCTGCTGATCATCTACCTCATTTCCACCATGCTTCCGGCTGCCGATGCGCTGACCTTCATGGTCGCAGGCACGCTGGGCCTGGTCTGTTTCATCGCGGTTGAGGCGATCAGCACGATCCTTGAAATGCGCGACGAGGCGATGAAGCTGAACGGCGTGGTGGTTCGCTCTGGTCTTGGCGGGTTCCTCTACCTCAACGTACTCGATGCCTCGTTCAGCTTTGACGGTGTGATTGGCGCGTTCGCCCTTTCTAACAACATGGTGGTGATCGCGCTGGGGCTGTCGATCGGGGCGATGTTTGTCCGGTCGATGACGATCCACTTGGTCAAGCAAGGGACGCTCGCGCAGTACCGCTATCTCGAACACGGCGCGTTCTGGGCGATTATCGCGCTGGGCGGGATCATGCTGCTTTCGGCCAAATTCCACATTCCCGAGACAATCACCGGCCTGATCGGCGCGATCTTGATTGGTGTGTCGCTGTGGTGGTCGGTCCGGCACAACCGGCGCAATCCCGATGCCGAACTCGAAGCGGCAGTCAGGTCCGACTAAGCCTGGCGGCGATTGGCGCCGCCAGCACCAGCTGCACCAGATGGTAAAGCAGGATCGGCAGCAAAACGAGCCCGGCCACGGCGGGCGGGAACAGGACAGACGCCAGCGGCGCGCCCATCGCAATGCTCTTTTGCGCGCCAGCAAACAGCATGGAAATCCGGTTGGCGCGATCGAGCTTCAGCGCTCCGCCCAGCAGCCATGCGCCGCAATGCCCGATCACCAGATAGAGCGCGACCCCGGCCAGCAGCCAGATCCAACCGGCCGGGTCAACCTGGGTCCAAAAGCGTTGCTCAACCGCGCCTGAAAAGGCCACATAGACCGCGACCGCGATCGAAATGCGATCAAACCAGGTGGTGAGCTGGCGGTTGTGCGCCACCCAACCCTGAAACTTGGCTTGGGCGATCTGGCCCAGCATGAACGGCAGCAACAGGATCACTACAACCTTGAGCAGGCCATCACCATTCAGTGCCGCACCGCTTCCCCCGCCAAACAGCGAGAACAGCGGCGCGGTGATGAACACGCCGAGCAGGTTGAGAAGCGCCGCTGCCACCACCGAACTCGCCAGATTGCCGCCCGCCAGCGAGCTATAGGCTGTGGCCGATTGCACTGTAGAGGGCAGGCAGCCGAGATAGAGAAACCCCAGCGCGATCAGGGGCGGCATCCAGCCCTGCCCCACTTGCCATAGACCCCACCCGGCCAGTGCCATGCCGCCAAAACACCACAGCGTCAGCGGCAGCAGCAGCCGGTGATTGCCGAGGCCCGCCACCACTTCATGCCGGGGCAACCGCACACCGTTGAGGAAGAACAGCAAAAACACCGCCGCATTGGCGATAAATTGCGCCCCTTCGCGCGCGCCGCCGGTTACGGGCAAGGCCAGCGCCAGCGCGATTGCCAGCACCAGCAGGCGCACCATCGGGTCGATGCGGGATAGGATCGCCATTATCGCCGCATCGCTCCTTCGCTTTGAAACTTCACAAACCTGACAGGGTTCAAGAAACAAAAAAGCCGCGCTGTTCCTCGCCTATGGGGCGACTATGACAGACACCCGCGCGGTAGGAAACCGGCGCTACCGCCCAGCCAGGTTGGGCGCCGGTGCAGGCGTGGCTGAAAAACGCGGCGCGGGAGCGGGTTGGACCATTCCGCCATCCTCAACGAAAGTGCTGCGCGCCACGTTATGCGGATGCTGCGGCGCTTCCTTCAGGCTTAGCACCGGGGCGAAGCAAATATCGGTTCCATCCATGATCGCGCACCACTCGTCGCGGGTCTTGGTCAGGATCAACGCGGTCATCCGGTCCTTCAGATCGTCCCATTTCGCGGGGTTCATCTGCTGGGCAAAATCGGGATCGCTGGCCAGCCCGGTCTTTTCCATCAGCAGCGCATAAAATTGCGGTTCGATCGAGCCAAGCGAGATCCATTTGCCGTCGCTGGTTTCATAGGTGTCATAAAAGTGCGTGCCGCTGTCGAGCAGGTTGACCCCGCGCTCATCGCGCCACTGCCCGTTGCCCAGGAAGGTATAGGTCATCGCCGACAGGATCGCCGCGCCATCGACCATCGCGCAGTCCACCACCTGACCCGGCCCGCCAGAGCGAGCATGCAGCACTGCCGCCACGACGCCAAAGGCCAGCATCATCCCCCCGCCGCCGAAATCGCCGACCGCGTTGACCGGAAAGGTCGGCTTTTCACCCTTGCGGCCATAGGAATGCAGCGCACCCGACAGCGCGATGTAGTTTATGTCGTGCCCGGCCAGCGGGGCCATCGGGCCATCCTGACCCCATCCGGTCATGCGCCCGATAACCAGCTGGGGGTTGATGCTAAGCAGCACATCGGGGCCGATCCCCATCCGCTCGATCACGCCCGGGCGATAGCCTTCGATCAGGGCATCGGCGCTCTTCACCAGTTCCTTGAGTTCGGCGATCGCGGCTGGATCTTTAAGGTCCAGCTCGATCCGTTCGCGGTTGCGGTTGAGGATGTCGCGGTTGCCGCTTGTCCCGAACCGGCCACTGGTGCCCGGCCGCTCGACCCGGATCACCCGCGCGCCGTGATCGGCCAGCATCATTCCGCAGAACGGGCCCGGCCCGATCCCGGCCAGTTCGATAACGGTTACACCCTGAAGAACGCCGGCCATGATAACCCCTCGACAAATTTAATCGCGCGATGAAACTGCCTTTAAGAGGCCTCCGCGCGGATTGTCGAGTGGCAAAGAGCCTTTCCGACCCAGATTGACCCACCGTGATTGGCGCAGGAAGCTTCTCGGCAAGGAGCCTTGCGCAGGACGGGTCGGGAACCCGTGTAAGCCAATGGGACGCTGACCGAGGGGCTACCTGCGCCAACCCGAAGGGCGGGCCGATTTTGCCTCATGGCAGCGTTGCTCGTCGATCACGATGCTACGGCATCGCTCACTCCTCGCGCCTCCCCACGAACCAAAATCGGCTCCGTCACGGTGGGTCAATCTGGGTCGGAAAGGCTCTAACGCAATTTGCGGCGGGCTTCGGCCAGCAGGGGATTATTGGGCGCGGTCTTGCTGACCTGTTCGACCAGCTGCCGGGCCAGATCGAGATCTTGGTCAAGCGCATTCAGCGCCAAAGCCCGGACCAAAGCAGCGAACGGGCTTGCCGGCGCAATTTGGCAGGCGCGCTCGGCGCTGATCAAGGCGGCCGTGGCATCACCGCTCCGCAATTGAGCAAGGCTCAGATCAGCCAGCAACCCGGCATCGCGATTGCCGCCGCGTAGCACCAGGTTCTCAAACAGCGACCGTGCGCGCGGCCAGTCCTGTGCGGCCAGCGCCTGATTTCCGGCAATCCGGGTCATCAAGCGGCTTCCCGGAAACAAGCCGAGATAGCGCGAAATCATACCGGACACCTGATCACCGCGACCGGCTCGCTCCAGCGCAATCGCCAAGCGCAGCGCCAGTTGATCATTAAAGCGAACTTTGGCCGAGAGCGAATATCGGTCAAGCGCCGCACCCCCCTGACCGGCCAGCAAATCGGTGTCGCCGATCAAGCCCAGCGCTACTGCCGAACTGGGGCGGAGCTCGACATAGCGCTCAGCAACCCGGCGCGCTCCGGCTTGGTCGCCAGCCATTAACAGACTGCGGACATAGCGTGCGGCAAGGCCGGAATTGACTTGGTTTGCGGACCATCCTGCGCCCAGATCCGCTGGACCATCGCGTTCGAAGGCTGGCATGAGCTCTGGCGCTGCGGCCCCCGCAGCTCGGTCCAGCAGCGGTGCAGCAGCGATCCGGTCACCTTGAACTTCGAGCGCCCGGCCCAGAATGCCAAGCAGATAGGGTGAGGCATCGGCCCGGCCCGCCTGCAGGCCAAAGCGGGCAAACAACTGCTGATAGTCCCCCGCTTCATAAAGCGCCCGCGCCAGCAAGCTTGCGGCGCGTTGGTTGGCGGGTTGCAGATCGGCCAACTTGGTCAGCTGCTGCGCGGCGGCATTGGCATTGCCGGCTTCGAGTTCAAGCGCGCCGCTCAGCAGGAGTGCTGCTGGCATATTGTCGAGCTGGTCTCCGGTGCGGTTGAGCATCGCCCGGGCTAGATCGGAATTGCCTGCCCGCGCTGCCAAGACCGCTTGCAGGTAGAACGCCTGAGGCTGGCGCGGATCGATCGCGATCATTTGCCGAGTGACGACCAGCATCTCGCTCGCCAGGCCCAGCTCACCCAGCGACGCGGCATAACCCCCAAGCAACAGCAGATCTTTGGGCGAGGTACTGAGCGCCTGTTCATAGAGCGGCAGCGCGGCCGCATCGCCTTCGGCATCGCGCACCAGCTGGGCCTTGAACTCCAGCGCGCGGGGATTTTCAGGCCCGGCCGCCAGCGCGCGATCAGCGGCCTCGATTGCCAGCAAATGCTCCCCGCCCTGATACCGCAGCCGGCCGATTTCGACCCACAACTGCGGATCGTTAGGGCTGATCCGCATGGCCTGATCATAGGCCTTGCCTGATGGAGCCAGATTGCCCTCGAGCCGCTCAAGCATGCCGAGCAGGCGCCAGCCACGGCCAGCCTGCGCGGGATCGAATTGTGCCGGTCCCAGCCATCCCCGCGCCTTGTCGCGCTCCCCCTGCTGGATCAGCGCCTCGCCCATATCGGCGGCCACATCGGACTTGCTTGCCCCGCTGGCCAAGGCCCGCTCGAGATCCGCCTCGGCGGCGATTCCATCGCCTCGCTGCAATGCCGCGCGCGCGCTTGCCAGATCAGCCTGCGCTGCTTTGGGCACCGCCAGGGACGGCGCCGCGAGCGCCACCAAGACCAGCGCCAAAGTGATCCGGCGCATCGGCTCAGGCCTGCAGATCGTACTGCTTGAGCAGATCGTAAAGCGTTGGACGGCTGATCCCGAGCAATTTGGCAGTATTGGAAATATTGCCTTCGCTGCGCGCCAGGGCGTGGCGGATGACCTTGCGGTCGGCCGTTTCACGCGCGCTTTTGAGGTTGAGCACCTGCCCATCACTTTCGTCCGGTGCGGCCAGATCGAGGTCGGAGGCACCGATCAGTTTTCCCTCGGTCATGATCACCGCGCGCTTTACCCGGTTCTCCAGTTCGCGCACGTTGCCGGGCCATGGCCAGGCGTCGATCGCCGTCAGGGCATCGGGCGCAAAGCCTTTGACTGCCGGGTTCATCTCGCGCGAAAAACGCGTCATAAAGGTTTTGGCCAGCAAGGCCGCATCACCCGGACGTTCGGCCAGACTGGGGATCTTCACGACGATTTCGGCCAGACGGTAAAACAGATCCTCACGGAACCGACCTTCTGCGATCATTACTTCGAGGTTCTGATGGGTCGCGCATACGATCCGGGTATCAACCGCAATCGACTTGCGCGAACCGATCCGCTCGATCACCCGCTCCTGCAAAAAGCGCAGCAATTTAACCTGCAGCGGCAGCGGGATATCGCCAACTTCATCTAGGAACAGCGTGCCCCCAGCGGCCATTTCGATCTTGCCCTCGGTGGTCTTGACCGCTCCGGTAAAGGCGCCCTTCTCATGCCCGAACAACTCGCTTTCGAGCAGGTTTTCCGGGATTGCCGCGCAGTTGATCGCAACGAAGGCGCCATGGCGGCGGTCGCTCGCTTCATGCAGGCCGCGGGCCAGCAGTTCCTTGCCGGTCCCGCTGGCACCCAGCAGCATCACCGAGACGTTGGTGTTGGCAACGCGTTCAATCGTCCGGGCGACTTTGACCATTTCCGGCGCCGAGGTGATAAGCCGGCCCAGCATCCGGTTCTCATCCCCCGATTTGGAGGCCAGCAGGCGGTTTTCCGCTTCGATCCAGTGAAGCTGCGCGGCGCGGCGAACGATCAGTCCCAAGGCTTCGATATCAACCGGCTTCTGGTAGAAATCGTAGGCCCCCTTGGCGATCGCTTGGAGCGCAGATTCGCGCGCACCATGGCCCGATGCGACAATGACTTTGGTGTCCGGCTTCAGCGCCATGATCTCGTCGAGCACGGCAAAGCCTTCACTGGTCCCATCGGGATCTGGCGGCAGGCCAAGATCGAGCGTCACCACTGGCGGTTCCTCGCTGCGGAGCAAGGCAATCGCCCCGGCCCGGTCCGAAGCCTGAAACACCTCAAAGTCCGGATAGGCCCATTTGAGCTGGGCCTGCAATCCGGCGTCATCCTCGACGATCAGCAGCTTGGGTTTGGGATCAGACATCAGGCAACCTTCTGACCGGCGGGACCGGCCTCATGAATGGTTTCAAACAGGGCAGCCGCCTCGGCTATCGGCAGGCGGACCAAAAAGCGGGTGCCCAGCCCTTCGCGGCTTTCGACATCAAGCTGACCGCGCATCGCCTTGACCAGTTCGGCAGCCTCATAGGCGCCGATCCCGAACCCGCCGGGCTTGGTCGATTCAAACGGCTTGAACAGCCGGGTGCGGACAAATTCGGCACTCATTCCAGTTCCGGAGTCGATAACTTCGATCACCCCGGCCAAGGCGTCAGCGCTGACCGAGACGAACACCGGCGTTCCCGCAGGGCTGGCCTCAATTGCGTTCTGGACCAGATGCAACAACACTTGTTCCAGCGATTCCCGTGCGGCCAGAACCTCAACCGGCTGCGCTTCGATCAATGTCACCGGATGTTGCACGGACAACCGCTTAACCACTTGCCGGGCGACCAGATCGGCCCGGACCGGCACAAGCGCCTCGATCGAAGCCGCGCCATAGCGCGAAAGGCGGGCGATGAGGGCGTTGAGCTTATCCGTTGAATTGCGCAGGGTGACCAGCATATCGACCCGGAAATCGGGATTGTCGGCATGCATTTCGGCATTGCGGGCGAGCAGTCCCATCTGGCTCGCGAGGTTCTTGATATCGTGCATCACGAAGGCAATCCGGCGATGGAAATCATCGAACTGGGCAGCTTCGGCCAAGGCGGCTTGCCCGGCGTGTTCAGCCAGATACGAAGCCAGCTGGCGCCCGCCGACGCGGAGCAGATCGAAGTCTTCCCAATCGAGTTTGCGGGCATGGCCAGGCCGGGCCAGCACCACCATCCCGACCATCCGGTCGAAATGCAGCAGCGGAACCAATGCCCAGGCTTTGGGCTCGGTCAGCAACCATTCGGGCAGCGGATGCGCCGCTTCAGGGGCGGCGCGCAGTTGATCGAGATCGGCGATGAACCCATCGTGCTCGAAAGCCCTCGCCTCGGCTGCCTGAAGCGCCACTGTGGGCACGTCGGCAGTTGGCCATTGCCACCGTGCTGCCAGCGCCAGTTCGCCGCCATCGCCGCGGGTGAGCAGCAGGCCTGCCGGGCTTTCCGCGATATCCGCCAAGGATCGGATCACGCGCTCGCCCAGCGGCGCGCCATCGGGTCCGACCTGGCCAATCGTGCGGTTGAGCCGCAGCCATTCGGCGCGATAATCGTAGCGGTGCTGGAACAGGTGCTTGATCACCGTCACCCGCAACCAGCCCCGCAGCCGCTGCGAGGTCGACAGGGCCAGCGCAGCGATCGAGGCGATCACGACAAAGCTGACCTGCAGCAGTACGGAATAGTCGCTTCCAGCAAAAGCAAGCCACTGCGCCGCCGCCACCATCGCGATCAGATAGGCGCCGATCAGCCCGAGCGAGACCGACTGAAAGGCGACCGCGCGCGATGGCTGAAAGCGCAGCTCTTCGCTCCGCTCGGCTGCCCCCAGCACCAGCAGGCCTGCAATCGGAATGCCAAGCAACCCGCGCAACACGTTAGTGACCTGCGGAATGTCATCGGACAGGAATGCAATGGCATTGTGATTGAGATCGACGATCCACAGCAAGGCCAATGAAGCCGCTGGCCAGCGTAGCACCAACCGGGCGTGCTGCGAGGCGCCGCCGTATAGGTTGTGGGTCAGCACAAGCCCGCCAATCGCGAACAACAGATGCAGCGAGGTAAACGAGTGTAGTCCCAGCGCCAAAGAACTGCGCTGCAACAAAAGACCCACGCCGATGACCTGCAGCAGCTCGACAAATGCCAGCGCCGCCAACATCGGCCGGACCGGCTTCATCGAAGCGTGGCGGCCATCAATTGCGAACAGACGATAGATCGCAAATAGCCAGCCAAGATTGCGCAGTCCTTCGGCAATCGCCGTCACCGCTGATCCGACTCCCAGGATCGCGCCAGTGAGCGCCCAGCCGCTGCTCAGCAGCAACGCCGCGACCAAGGCTGGTCGGGCCAAACCAAACTGGTCACGGCGGCTTTGCAGCCAGGCGGCGGCCAGCAGACAGGCCAGCGCACCGGCGCTCCATGCCGTCACTTCGATCCCCACCCAGGCCGATTGCGCCGCTGTCATATCAACGCGCCCCCTCATGCCACAACACGACCCGCAGCGTTTGCAGCAGGATCAACAGATCGAGGAACGGGGTGTAGTTCTTGGCGTAATAGAGATCGTATTCCAGCTTGTGGCGCGAATCTTCCAGATTGGCGCCATAGGGGTAGTTGATCTGGGCCCAGCCCGTGATCCCGGGTTTTACCATGTGACGCTCAGCATAGAACGGCAGCTGCTCTTCCAGCTCCGCCACAAATTGCGGCCGTTCCGGACGCGGGCCAACGAAGCTCATCTCGCCCTTCAGCACCGACCAGGTCTGCGGCAATTCATCGATCCGGACCTTGCGGATAAACCGCCCAAGCCGGGTCACGCGCGGATCGTTTTCCTGCGCGAACTGTGCGCCGTCCACTTCGGCATCGGTTCGCATTGAGCGCAACTTGATCACATCAAACAGCTGACCGTAAAGCCCGACGCGGGGCTGACGATAGTAGGCCGGCCCTTTGCTGTCGATTTTGACCAGCACTGCGAACAGCGCGATCACTGGCGCGGCCAGGATCAGCAACAGCAGACTGGCAGTAATGTCGAACAGGCGTTTCGCGGCTCCGGAGATCGCCCGACCCGACGAGAAGCCGTCCGAGAAGATCAGCCACGACGGATTGACCGTATCCAGATCGACCCGCCCGGTTTCCCGCTCGATGAAGCTGGAGAAATCGTTGACATGGACCCCGGTGGTCTTGATCCGCAGCAGGTCGGACAGCGGCAACGCGTTGCGCCGCTCCTCCAGCGCCAGCACTACTTCGCTGACCCCCAGATTTTCGACATAAAGCGTCAGATTGCCGATCGCGCTTCGGGCAATTGCCTGTTGGATTACCGGCACACTTTCAGTCATCGCGACATTACCAACAATCACGAAGCCGCTTTCGGGGCGCTCGGATAGCAGTTGCAAGCGCTTGGCCCGTTCGCCCGCTCCCAGCACCAGCACCCGGCGGCGAAAAGCCGATGCGCCCAAAATCCCGCCGACTACCAAGCGGTTCATCACCAGCATGATGATCGAACCGGCCATCGCATAGGCCAGCACCGAGCGCCAAAAGTTCTGACCGCCGAACAGGAAATCAACGAAGGCGAGCAAAATTATGCCAAGACTGGTCGCAACCAGAAGCCGGGCCGTGGCGAACCGCATCGACCGCAATGCCTCCGAACCGTAGACCCCGACAGCAATCATCGCGAGCATGATGATCCCGGTGTACCCGGTCAGCTGCCAGAACCGCGAAGCGATCGTTCCCGCTTCAATGCCGATCTGGCCCGCGCGCAGCCTCCAACCGAAATCGGCCGCGAAAAACAGCAGCGCAATATCGATCAAGCCGAGCAGGACAACGGCATGGGGAATGTAATGCTTGAATAGCCGGATCATCGCCTGCGCAGGGCCCTTTGCTGGATACCAGCGCCCTGCCTAACCAGCAGAAGTGAAATGTCGGTAAATTTTACAGGTGATGGTTAAGGCGCGGTTGAAAACGGCGTCAGGCCGCGGCTGCGTTCGTCGAACTGCAATACTGCACCGCGCGGCGGCAGCGAACGTTGCTGGCAACCAGCCCGGTGACAGCGCGCGCAGCCCGGTCCGACCCGCATCGCCTGCGCTGGATCGAGCGATAAACCGCGCGATTGCGCCAGTTGCGCTGCCAGTCCGGCCTCCAGACCGAGCACCACCACAAATTGAGCGGCTTCCCCGCCGGGCGCGCCAGTGCCTTCGACGCTGCGGGCCATCGTAAACCAATCGCTTTCCTGCCCGCTGGTTTCGGCCAAGGCGATTGTCTGGACCTGGATCCGGCCGGCTTGCTCAAAGCCGCGGTGGACGTTCCACAATGGGCAGGCGACATCGCTTTCCAGCAAGGTCGTGCCGCTGGCCCCGGCATAGCGCTTGGAAAACTGCCCGGCCCGGTCAATCCGCGCCATGAAGAACGGCAAGCCGCGTTGGCCGACGCGTTGCAAAGTGGTCAACCGATGCGCCAGTTGTTCAAACCCGACGTTGAAGCGGCGTTGCAGAATCGTCAGATCATATCCGGTCGCCTCGCAGGCCCGCATGAACCGGCCATAAGGCATCAGCAGCGCCGCCGCGAAGTACCCCGCCAGATGGCGCCGGAACAGCCGCCAGGCTGCACGATCGGCGAACTGGGCCCCGTCGGCGATGGCGGTAATCGCTTCACCATGTTCGAGCAGCGCCAATTGAACCGCGACATGGAAGTTGCGCGATGACTGATCGAGCAGTTCGGACAGTTGCAATTGCCGGGCATGCAGATCGAGCCGCCGCAGCGCATCGGGCATCACGTCAACCGGCAGGATCCGCAAGGACAGCTGGTGCTTTTGCCGCAACCGTTCGGCCAGCGCAGCGCCAATTTCGGCATTCGACAGCCGCAACTCGTCGGACAATTCCTCGGCCGCAGCGTCCAGATCGGCGAAATGGTTGCGCCACCGTTCAATCTCGCGCCGGGTTAAATCCATCGGATCGCTCGCCTCGGTGCCTCCGGCCGCACCGCCCGCATCGTAGATCCGGGCAAAGGCCAGCGCGGCCTGCGGCGCAGCGGCGAGCCACTCGGCAATTTCGTCGCGGTCGATGCCCAAGTCGGCGAAGCGTTCATCGCTCAAGCGGCGCTTGAGGCCATCGATCCCGCCAACCGCTTCATCCTGGCGCAGGCTGCGCGGGTCAAAGTCGAATGTTTCGGCCAATTGCACCAGCAACCGGGCCGATAGCGGGCGCTGGTTGCGCTCAATCAGATTTAGGTAGCTGGGCGAAATCGTCAGACGTGCCGCCATTGCCGCCTGAGTCAGCCCTTCACGGCGGCGCAAGCGGCGGATCGCGGGTCCAGCAAGAAATGCGGTTTCAGCCATGGCGACGTTTTGTCATTTAATTTACAACCTTGCAAGCCATTGCCGCATGAGAGGCGCAGTTAGACAAGAATTGTTGTAATTTCTGTTACCGAAAAGCCCGAGCAGAGGCCTATCGCTGGGGTAACACCTCCCACGGAGAAGCCCTGTGACTTATTCTGACAGCCTCACCAATGCCAAGCAAACAATCGCCCAGAACGCCAACTGGGACGGTATCGATGCCGAATCGGTTGCCCGCATGCGGGTGCAGAACCGGTTCAAGACCGGGCTCGAGATCGCCAAGTACACTGCGGGGATCATGCGCAAGGACATGGCGGCCTATGACGCCAATCCGGCGGACTACACCCAGTCGCTGGGCTGCTGGCACGGGTTCATCGGGCAGCAGAAGCTGATCTCGATCAAGAAGCATTTCGGCACCACCAAGGGCCGTTATCTGTATCTGTCGGGCTGGATGATCGCCGCCCTGCGCAGCGAATTTGGCCCCCTGCCCGACCAGTCGATGCACGAAAAGACCAGCGTTCCGGCGCTGATCGAAGAACTCTACACGTTTTTGCGTCAGGCCGATGCCCGCGAGCTCGGCGGCCTGTTCCGCGAACTCGACGAAGCCCGGGGCGCCGGTGACGAGGTCAAGGCGAAGGCCGTCCAGGCCAAGATCGACGGGTTCGAAACCCACGTCGTTCCGATCATCGCCGATATCGACGCCGGGTTCGGCAATGCCGAGGCGACCTATCTGCTGGCCAAGAAGATGATCGAAGCAGGCGCCTGCGCGCTCCAGATCGAAAATCAGGTCTCCGACGAAAAGCAGTGCGGCCACCAGGACGGTAAAGTCACCGTCCCGCACGAAGATTTCGTCGCCAAGATCCGCGCGATTCGGTACGCCTTCATGGAGATGGGGGTCGAAGACGGGATCATCGTTGCCCGCACCGACTCGCTCGGCGCCGGCCTGACCAAGCAGATTGCCGTGACCCGCGAAGCCGGCGATATCGGCGATCAATACAACAGCTATCTCGACTGCGAAGAAGTGACCGAAATTGGCCATGGCGATGTTCTGATCAGCCGCGATGGCAAGCTGCTCAAGCCCAAGCGGTTGCCCAGCAATCTGTTCCAGTTCCGCAGCGGAACCGGCGAAGACCGCTGCGTGCTCGATGGCATCAACAGCCTGCAAAACGGCGCCGACCTGCTGTGGATTGAAACCGAGAAGCCTCACATCGGCCAGATCGGCGGCATGGTCAGCCGGATCCGCGAAGTGATCCCCAATGCCAAGCTGGTCTACAACAATTCGCCCAGCTTCAACTGGACCCTGAACTTCCGCCAGCAAGTGTTTGATGCATGGTCCGAAGCTGGCAAGGACCTGACTGCCTACGATCGGGCCAAGCTGATGAGTGTCGATTACGACACCACTGATCTAGCTGCCGAAGCCGATGAGCGGATCCGCACCTTCCAGCGCGATTCAGCGGCCGAGGCCGGGATCTTCCACCACCTGATCACGCTGCCAACCTATCACACGGCTGCGCTCAGCACCGACAATCTGGCCAAGGAATACTTCGGCGACGCCGGAATGCTGGGCTACGTCAAGAACGTCCAGCGCGAAGAAATCCGCCAGGGCATCGCCTGCGTCAAGCACCAGAACATGTCGGGCAGCGACATTGGCGACGACCACAAAGAATACTTTGCAGGAGAAGCCGCGCTTAAGGCCGGCGGCGCCCACAACACGATGAACCAGTTCGCGGCCTAGATCGGGCTGCACCACACTCCTGGGGAGGAGAAACGATGACCGTCGGGACGCCCCTTTCGTCCCGGCGGTCATCAACTTGTTGGTAACCATATGCCAAAATGGGCCGGTTAACCTTCGTAGCCTAATCATGGCCTTATGCGCCGCCAAGCTCCCACCGTGTCGATTTCACCACAACAGCTGAAGCATTTTGCTGCAGCGACCGTGGCGATCACGCTGTTGCTGGGTTTGTTTGCGGGCGGCGAGGACGTTGGTCTTGCGGCTGACATACAGGCACGCGAAGCGCGCAACCAACTGATCGAAAGCGAGACTGCCAAGCTCGGCACCAAGCAGCTCAAGGCAAATCTGAAACTGAAAGACAGCAATAAATCGAAATTCGCTTTCGCCGAAGGCGGCGAAGTGGTCGACATGTCGGCCGAATGGGGTTCAGGTGGCGGCGGGGGCGGCCAGCTCCGACCTGCAAATCGCGGCCTGAGCAATGCTACCGCTGACCACTCTAAACTGGATGGCGTTCCGGACGGAGCCAAACCCGAAGCCTTGCGGGCCAAAAAGAACCCAAAAAAGACTGCTGAGACAAAGCCTGTCACTAAACCAACCGAGCAGGAGCTGGAAAAGGCGATGGAAGCCTCGCGCCAACGTTCGGGTCAAGCAGAGGCCAGCGAAGAATAGCAGCCTTGCCGCGCTATTCCGCCACGCCAGTTCAAAGCCTACCGCCGCGGCATCAACCGGATTGCTGAAACACTAAGCGCTTCTGATGCGGTGGCGATGACCTTGTCAGCCTCTGGCGCCCAATAGGGGCTGTGCAGGCCCGGCAGAACCCGGCCTTCGCGCTTGGCCGCTTCGATCTCGCTGGCGGGGCGCCCGCCGACCCAGAAGATAAGGCTCTTGATGTTGTCCGGATCAGCCCGGCGGAACTCGCCAAAATCTTCGCCAGCCATTACCGGGCCGACGATGGCGACCTGACTGCTGCCGAATATCGCCGAATAGAAATCCGCCATCTCCTTCGAGAAATCAGGCGTGTTCCAGGTTGCGCGGGTATAGGGTTCCTGCACCGTGACGATCGGCAGCCGATCCGGCGCAACCCCCGCTGCTTCGGCCTCGGCCTTGGCGATCCGGCGAATCCCGCCCAGCAAATGGGCCCGGCTCTCGTCCGAATAGGACCGCACGGTCAACTGCAAGGTCGCCTCGTCTGAGATGATGTTGTGTTTGGCGCCGCCATGGAAACTGCCGACGGTGACCACCGCCGGTTCAAACGGGCTCTTTTCCCGGCTGACCAAGGTTTGCAGCCGCATGACGATCGCGCTGCCGATCACGATCGGATCTTTGGTCAGATGCGGATAGGCACCGTGTCCGCCCTCACCCCGAACCTTGATATCGACCGAATCGACATTGGCGAGGGCATAGCCAGGCGCAACGCCAATGGTACCAGAGGCGAGATCGGCGCTGTCATGAAAGCTCAGCACGTACTGCGGTTTGGGAAAGCGGGTGTAGAGCCCGTCCTTGAGCATCTCCAACGCGCCCAGCCCAAGTTCTTCGGCCGGTTGCGCGATCATCACCAGCGTGCCTGACCAATAATCCTTGCTGGTTGCCAGCAACCGCGCGGTTTCGATCCAGGCGGTCATGTGGGTATCGTGGCCGCAGGCGTGCATCACCCCGCTTTCCACCCCGGCAGTCGAAGTCCCTCGGACCTTGCTGGCATAGGGCAGCCCGGTCTGTTCGATCACCGGCAGTCCGTCCATATCGGCGCGGATCATCACCACTGGACCCGGCCCGTTCTTGAGCACCGCAACCACCCCGGTCTTGCCGACGCCCTCGGTCACAGTGAAGCCGGACTTGCGCGCGGCGTCGGCCATGATCTTGGCGCTGCGGTGTTCCTGAAACGACAGTTCCGGATTGGCGTGAAAATCGCGGTAGATCGTCATCAGGCCCGGCATATCGGCCTGAATGCGGCTGCGCAGCGGCGGGGTATCGCCCGAAGCGGCGGATTGCGGCAGGGCGAGCAACGCGGCAAGCGCGGCGGCGGAGGCGATGAGGGTGCGGTTCATGCCGCGCAGCCTAACCAGCTTCGCAAAGTTCGGCAATGGTGCCCCTTCGAGTACGTCTTTAACCAAACGATCTGGAGTACAGGTCACCGATTAGGCCGGCCGCAGCGCACCCAGACCCGCCGATCTCAGGCAACATGATGCGATCTTGAAAGCGGTTCTGAATCTTTTTTCGAAATAATCGCCCAACGCCGGAACCTTTTCCTTCAGAGCGCGTTATAGGCGAACCATCGAAACGGGTGGATCGTCGCATGAGGGGCTGAATCGCTATGCTGAATTCCCACCAAATGGCAAATTAATGGCCGTCATTCTTGTCGTAGAAGACGATCTTTTCATTCTCCAGAGCCTGGAATTGGTAGTGGCGGATCTGGGCCACGCCGCGTTGACTGCAAGCGACCTAGCCGGGGCGCTCCGGCACCTAACATCCCCGCACCCTATCGACGCCCTGTTCGTAGATATCCGTCTCGCAGCTTTAGCGCTCGGCGGCTACGACGTGGCCAATCAGGCGATTGGTCTAAGGCCAGACTTGCCGGTGCTCTATACCTCCGGAAGCACCCTGACCGATGATATGACCGGACGGTTCGTTCCTGGCGGGCTCTTCCTTCAGAAGCCATACTCTCCCGCACAGCTCGAACTCTTCATTGGCAAGCTTGTTCACTAGAATTTTCGGCGTTTTTCGGACGCTGAAACGATCACGGATCGATCATTGAGTCAGGAAGTATCATGCCAATGTCACCGACGGAAACGGCATCAGGGAACCCTCCCGCTTCCAGCACCGTAGCCGGGCAGACGGAAGAGTCGATTGTCAAAGCGGATGCGCTTCAAAGCGCCATCTTCAACAGTGCCAATTTCTCCAGCATCGCCACCGATGCCAAGGGCGTGATTCAGATCTTCAATGTCGGTGCCGAGCGGATGCTGGGCTATACTGCGACTGAAGTTATTAACACGATCACTCCGGCGGACATCTCTGACCCGCAGGAACTGATTGCCCGTGCGCAGGCTTTGAGTACCGAGCTGGAAACGTCGATCACGCCAGGCTTTGAGGCTTTGGTGTTCAAGGCATCGCGCGGGATCGAGGACATCTATGAGCTGACCTATATCCGCAAGGATGGCACCCGGTTTCCGGCGCTCGTCTCGGTAACGGCCCTGCGCGACGCGCAAGACGCCATCATCGGCTATCTCCTGATCGGCACTGACAACACCGCCCGCAAGGAAGCGGAGGAGGCCTTGCTTCAGGCAGGCGCCCTGCAGAATGCGATTTTCAACAGCGCCAACTTTTCCAGTATCGCCACCGACGCCAAGGGCGTCATCCAGATCTTCAACGTCGGCGCCGAACGCATGCTTGGCTATACCGCCGCCGAGGTCATGAACAAGATCACACCGGCCGACATTTCTGATCCGCAAGAGCTGATTGCGCGGGCCGAAGAGTTGAGCGTCGAGTTGGGAACCAAGATCACGCCGGGCTTCGAAGCCTTGGTGTTCAAAGCCTCGCGCGGCATCGAGGATATCTATGAGCTGACCTATATCCGCAAGGATGGAACCCGGTTTCCAGCTCTCGTCTCGGTCACCGCGCTGCGCGACGCGCAGGACGCCATCATCGGCTATCTGCTGATCGGTACCGACAACACTGCGCGCAAGCAGGTTGAAGAAGAGCAGAAACAGTCCGATCAGCGCCTGCGCGATCAACAATTCTATACCCGCTCGCTGATTGAATCGAACATTGACGCGCTGATGACCACCGATCCCGCCGGTATCATCACTGACGTCAACAAGCAGATGGAAGCGCTGACCGGCAGCACCCGCGACGAGTTGATCGGGGCGCCGTTCAAGGATTGCTTCACCGATCCCAACCGGGCGGAGGCGGGGATCAAGCGCGTGCTGAACGAAAAGTCGCTGACCGACTATGAACTAACCGCGCGCGCACGTGACGGCAAACAGACGGTGGTTTCCTACAACGCCACCACTTTTTATGACCGTAACCGCACCTTGCAGGGCGTGTTTGCTGCAGCGCGCGATGTCACCGAAAGCAAGCGGGTTGAACAAGAGCTGCATCAGGCAAGAGCCGTGGCCGAGAGCGCCAGCCGGACCAAGTCGGATTTTCTAGCCAGCATGAGCCACGAAATCCGAACGCCGATGAATGCCATCATGGGTATTGCCGATCTGCTGGCAAAGACTTCGCTGTCCCCCGAACAGGATAAATATGTCCAGATATTCCGGCGATCCGGCGACAATCTGCTCAATCTCATCAACGATATTCTCGATCTCTCCAAGGTCGAGGCATCGCAACTCGACCTTGAGCGAACCGGTTTCTCGCTTAGCGATCATCTCGAAAAGGTGATTGAGATGGTCGCGCCGCGCGCCCACGAAAAGAACCTCACCTTGGCCTGCGAGATCGCACCGAACGTCCGCAATCATCTCGTCGGTGACCCGACGCGGTTGCGGCAGGTGCTGCTTAACCTGCTCGGCAATGCGATCAAGTTCACCGAGACGGGTCATGTCGCATTACAGGTCGAACTGGATGAGGACAGTTCGGTGCCGGCCGCCTTGCGCTTTACCGTCACGGACACAGGTATTGGAATTGCAGATGAAAAACTTGCCAGTGTGTTCGAGCGTTTCACCCAGGCAGATTCGTCAACAACCCGCAGATTCGGTGGCTCCGGCCTTGGTTTAACGATCTCCAAGCGTCTGGTCGAATTGATGGGCGGGCGCATTTGGGTTTCCAGCACTGTTGATCAAGGAAGCGCTTTCGCCTTTGCGGTCCCGTTTGAAATATGGGCCACTCCCAACCGGCCGGTCAGCACCCCGATCAGTGCCGATCCCAAGGCACCTTTGCAGCCGCTGCGGATCCTGATGGCCGAGGATTCGCCAGACAATTGCACGATCGCATTGGCCTATCTCGAGGATACGCCTTATCAGGTTGACGTTGCCGAAACCGGGCTCATCGCGTGCGAGATGTTCAAGGCCCATCGCTATGATCTGGTGCTAATGGACCGGCAGATGCCTGCGATGGACGGGTTGTCGGCGACGCGGACCCTGCGCGCTTGGGAATTGGCCAATGGCCGTCCGCCCACTCCGATTATTGCTCTGACCGCTTCAGCCCTGAAGGGCGACCGCGAGACGTGTCTGGCGGCGGGTTGCACGGCCTATCTGAGCAAGCCGATCAAACAGGAAGTGCTGCTTCAGGCGATCAAAGACTATTCAGCGGCCGGACCGCAGCTATCGCAATCGGATGCCAGCGTGGAGGCCCGGGTCGCGCGATCGACGCAGAGATTGGCAGAACAGGCCCCGGCTTATCTTGAACACTGCCGGAGCAACGTTATCGCCCTGACCGAAGCCCTGGACCGGGCCGACTTTGAAACGATAACCATTCTCGGGCACAACTTGCGTGGGTCCGGAGGGGGTTTTGGCTTTCAGACAATCACCGACCTTGGCGCGGATATCGAGCAGGCCTCAGAGGATGCCGACCCCGACAGAGCAAGGACGCTGGTGACTGAGTTGTCCCGCTATCTGGACAGTGTCACACTCGCCACTTGACCCATAGCAAGGCTTTCACGTGGGTCAGAGCCGAACACCCGGACCCGGTGCATTGCTGCACCGTTTCAAAAAACGCTTTGCTTGGTGCCCCTGGCCCGACTCGAACGGGCACGTCTCTCGACAAACGATTTTGAGTCGTTCGCGTCTACCATTCCGCCACAGGGGCACGGAAACCGAAAGCGCGCTTAGCTGGCCTTCAGTGCTCCTGCAATCGCCTTGTGCATGCGCGAGTGCAAGGTGTCATTCCCGGCGAGAACCTGCTTGTCGCAGATCGGCTGCGAAATCCCGCGATAGTCGGTCACAAAACCACCGGCTTCGCGCACCAGCAGGCACCCGGCAGCCGTATCCCAGGCCGAAAGGTCGGTTTCCCAGAACGCATCAAAGCGCCCGGCAGCAACCCACGCGAGATCAAGCGAGGCAGCGCCAAAGCGGCGGATGCCGGCAACCTGCGGGGCGAGTGCGGCGTAGATCCGGCTCCATTCCGCGCTGTCACCACGGCCCGAAAACGGGATCCCGGTGGCAATCAGACTTTCATCAAGATGCCGACGGGCCGAAACCCGCAACCGCGCATCCTGCAGCCAGGCTCCACGCGACTTTTCCGCCCAATAACTCTCATCGGTAATCGGCTGATAGACCAGCGCGGCGGTAACATCGCCCCAGCCTGAGCCATCAAGTTTAGGTTCCTGCACCGCAATCGATACCGCGAAATGCGGAATCCCGTGAAGGAAGTTACTGGTCCCGTCGAGCGGATCGACGATGAACCGCGGCTTGGTCGGATCGCCTTCGATCACCCCGCCTTCTTCCATCACGAAGCCCCAGTCGGGCCGTGCCACGCGCAGCTCGTCCCAGATGGTCCGTTCTGCGTGCTGATCGGCCTTGGAGACAAAGTCAGCTGGACCCTTGCGGCTGACCTGAAGGTGCGCAACCTCGCCAAAGTCACGGCGCAGACGCTGCCCGGCTTTGCGGGCGGCCTTTTCCATGACGCGGATAATGCCGGAAACAACTGCCATAATCTGATCAGTCCGCCTTGCTGACGTAGGTGCGTTCGTAAACGTCAACGATGATCCGGGTGCCGCTGGCGATATGCGGCGGAACCATCACCCGCACGCCATTATCGAGAATGGCCGGCTTGAAGCTGGAAGAAGCCGTCTGGCCCTTCACCACCGCGTCAGCTTCGACAATCGTGGCTTCGATCTGGGCCGGCAGTTCGACGCTGACCGGGCGCTCTTCCCACAGCTCTAGCACCACTTCCATCCCGTCCTGCAGGAACGCAGCAGCATCGCCGATCAGGTCGGCTGGCAGATTGATCTGCTCAAAGTTGTCTTTGTCCATGAATACCAGTGCATCGCCATCGGCGTACAGGTATTGGAAATCCTTGGTATCGAGGCGGACCCTTTCGACTGTGTCCTGGCTGCGAAAGCGGACGTTGGTCTTGCGGCCATCGATCAGATTCTTCATCTCGACCTGCATGAACGCCCCGCCTTTGCCAGGCTGGGTGTGCTGGATCTTGGCAACTTTCCAGATGCCTTTTTCGTATTCGATGATGTTGCCGGGACGAATGTCCACGCCGCTGATCTTGGCCATGACTGCCTCTTCAAGGATGAGAAAGAGCCCGGCTGCAAGGCCGGAAGTTTCGCGCCCTTAGCGCGAGTGGCCGCGCTGGGCAAGGTGGCGCGTTGCTTCGCGCGGTGCTAAGGTGGCCGCGATGCTGAAATTCACCCTGCCTTTTGCGCTGTTCGCCCTGTCAGCCGCCGCTTTGGCTGTGCCCGGCGGGCCGATCGATGTCCTCGCCCCGGCCGCCTATCAGTGCGAGATGCCGGGCGATGCCGGTGGCCCGGCCGGTTACCGGGTCGCCAGCGAAGACTTTACCATCGTCAATTCGAACACCTATTACACGACCCAGGGCCGCGGAACCTATCTGCTGACTGGTGATCTGTTGGTGCTGACCAGTGGCCCCAAGCGCAGCTTTAAATACAACCGGATCAGCGATAACTTCCTGCGCAAGCTGGGACCCGACGGCAAGGACAGCGCACTGCGCTGCGTCCGCAAAGTGCTCAACAATTCAAGCGGCACTGGCTGCACCACGCCTACGGGTGAAGTAGCGGCGCTCTGCAAGCCCTAGCTGCGAGCCGAGAGCGGCGCCTCAGTTTCCGGCAATCGCTTTGTGGAAAGCCTGCACCGCCGCGGCCTCATCGCCGCCCCAGACGGCTTGGCTCACGGCAAGGAAATCGGCACCCGCCGTCACCAGCGGCGCGCAGTTTTCTGGCGTAATCCCGCCAATCGCCACGCAGGGCATCTCAAAGATCGCCTGCCACCATTCGAGTAAGTCGGTCCCGGCGACATAGTCAGTCTGTTTGGTCTGGGTCGGGAAGAACGCGCCGAAAGCGACATAGTCCGCCCCGGCCTCGCCTGCTTCCATCGCCAGGTGCCGGCTGTCGTGGCAGGTGACGCCGATCTGCGCATCTTTGCCAAGCCGCTCGCGCGCTTCGGCAACAGTCCCGTCAGATTGACCCAGATGCACACCATCGGCCCCGAGCCGCTTGGCAAGGCCGATCGAATCGTTGACGATAAAGGCCACCTCGCGGGTCCCGCAGATCGTTTGCAAGGGTTCCGCCAAACGGGCCGCTTCGTGCTCGTCGAGGCCCTTGACCCGGAATTGAAACGCCGCAACTGGGCCAGCATCGAGCGCGCGGGCCAGTCGGTGAGGGAAGGCGCCTGAAACATCAAGCGGGGAAATGAGGTAGAGTTGGCAATCGGTCATGCCGCGCGCTCTAGCCCGGAGCGCAGCCAAGGCCAAGTGTTCCGGAACTATTCAGACCCAGCGGAGTTATCACAACCGATGATAAATCGATTCACCCCCCTCGCCCTGACCGCCGCCCTGCTAACCGGTTGCGTTACCATGCCGTCCGTTGGCGAAGATGGTTCAACCGAAGTCCGGTTAGGCCAGCGCGTCAATCTGGGCGGGCCAAGGGTTACCCCGCTGCGGGTTTTGGAAGACAGCCGCTGCCCGATGGAGGCGCGCTGCGTCTGGGCCGGGCGGGTCCGGCTGGAAGTGCGGATCGAGCTTCGTTCCGGGACCACAGTGCGCGAGCTGGCCAGCGACCAGCCATTGCAAATTGCCAATGGCCATCTGGAACTGCTTGGCACCATGCCGCCCAAGAGCACCCAGCGCACGATTGCGCCGGGTGACTACCGCTTTGCTCTGAAATTCAGTCGCGGGCTTTAGGCGACCGAGCCAGCGTGGATGGCATCAATTGCCTCACCCAGCGCCGCATCGAATTCGGCTTCGGTCATGCTGACGCGCAGGTCTTCGAGCAGGGCGCGGCTGAAGCTGGCAATGATCCCCTTGTTCTTGGCCAGTTCAGCGCAGGCCTCAGGCCGCTTGTAGCCGCCTGAAAGGGCCACGACGCGCAGCACCTTCGGGTGGCGGGTCAGGACATCGAACGTGCCCGCCACAACCGGCAGACTGAGTTTGAGCATGACCTGCTGGTCCATCGCCTCAAGGTTCGCCAAGATCGCCTCGAGCATCAGTGCATCACACTCGGCGCGGGTCTCGCTCTTGATGTTGATTTCGGGCTCCAGCATCGGCATCATTCCGTGGCTGAGGACCTGACGACCGACTTGGAACTGTTGGGCTACAATATCCGCGATCCCGGCGGCATTGGCCGAGTTGATTACCGAGCGCTCCTTGGTCCCATAAACGCCCAGCGCCTTGGACTTGGCCAGCAGCGCATCCAGATCGGGCATCGGCTTCATCAGCTGAACGCCGTTCGCCTCGTCTTCCAGGCCCTTGTCGATCTTGATGAAGGGAACCACGCCCTTGGCGATCAGGGCCGAAGGGGTCGGCATCCCATCGACGGTCCCATCCATGGTCCGCTCAAACAGGATCGCGCCGATCACCTTGCTGCCATCGAACGCGGCCGAGCGGATGATGCGGCTGCGCATGTCGTGGATCAGGCCGTACATCCCGGCCTCATCGCTCCAGGCGTCATCACCAATGCCATATCCCGCCAGCGCCTTGGGCGTCGATCCGCCCGACTGGTCAAGCGCGGCGATAAAACCGTTCCCGGCGGCCACCTTGGCGGTCATTTCGGCAGTATTCATGGAGGCGAAACCCTGTAGTTGCATACGTATGTGATTCAGCGCTCATAGCGGAGACGCTGCGCTGCGGCAACCACGCTTAACCGTCTATTCTCAGGCTTGTTGCAGCGCCACTACGCCGGGCAGGTCCTTGCCTTCCATCCATTCGAGGAAGGCCCCGCCCGCGGTCGAGATATAGCTGAAATCGTCTGTCACCCCGGCATGGGCCAAAGCGGCAACGGTATCGCCGCCGCCCGCCACGGAAACCAGCGCGCCTTCGCGGGTCAGCGCCGCGGCGCTCTTGGCAAGTGCGACGGTAGCGGCATCGAACGGTGCGGTCTCGAATGCCCCCAAAGGCCCATTCCAGACCAGGGTGCGGCAGGTCTTGAGCACGTCAGCCAAGGCTTCGGTCGCTTGCGGGCCGATATCAAGGATCATCTCGTCGGCGGCGACTTCGTGAACGTTGCAGATCCGCAAGCTGGCAGGATTGGCAGCGAATTCCTTCGCGACCACCACGTCGTAGGGCAGGTGGACGATGCAACCGGATTTTTCAGCGGCATCAAGGATGCCCTCGCAGGTTGCCGCCAGCTCATGCTCGCTCAGCGATTTTCCGACATTGATTCCGCGCGCCGCAAGGAACGTATTGGCCATCCCGCCGCCGATGATCAGGTGATCGACCTGGGTGACCAGGTGCGTCAGCACATCGAGCTTGGACGAGACTTTTGCTCCGCCAATTACGGCGGCGACCGGCCGCTCCGGATTGCCGAGCGCCGCTTCGAGAGCTTTCAGCTCGGCTTCCATCGAGCGCCCGGCATAGGCCGGGAGCAGGTGCGCCAGCCCCTCAGTACTGGCATGGGCGCGGTGCGCGGCCGAAAAGGCATCGTTGACAAAAATGTCCGCATTAGCCGCAATCGCTTTGGCCAAGTCCGGATCGTTAGCTTCCTCACCCTTCCAGAACCGGGTGTTTTCGAGCAGCGCGATATCGCCCGGCTGCAAGATCGCCAGCGATTGGCGGACCACGTCTCCGGCTATTTCGGGTACGAACATCACTTCGCGGCCGAGCACCGCCTGAACTGAATCGAGCGTCATCGAGACCGACATTGTCGAGACCTTCTCACCCTTGGGCCGCCCGAAATGGGACAATAGAAGGACTTTTGCGCCCTTGTCGGCCAGTTCGAGGATCGTCGGCGCCGCTGCGCGCACACGCGTATCGTCGGTCACCGAAACCCCCTGAATCGGGAGGTTGAAATCGACCCGGACCAGCACCACCTTGCCGGTCAGATCGCCGAGATCATCTAGCGTTTTGAACTTGGTCATTCAATCCTCCGTCATCCCCGCGAAAGCGGGGATCGCTGGCCAGCTGGCTCCAAGCGTGAAGGCCAGCGGTCCCCGGTCAAGCCGGGGACGACGCCAGATTACAGCAACTTCCCCATTGCCCCGGCGGTATCAACCATCCGGTTGGAGAAGCCCCATTCATTGTCATACCAGCTGAGCACGCGGACCAGCTTGCCGTCGATCACCGATGTTTCCAGGCTGTCGATGGTCGAGCTGTTGGCGCAGCCGTTGTAGTCGATCGAAACCAGCGGCTCGTCCGAATAGCCCAGCACGCCCTTCAGCGCGCCTTCACTGGCGGCCTTCAGCAGCGCGTTGACCTCTTCCTTAGTCGTATCGCGCTTTGGCTGGAAAGTCAGATCGACCACCGAGACGTTCGGGGTCGGCACGCGGATTGCGCTGCCATCGAGCTTGCCCTTCAGTTCGGGCAGCACTTCGCCAACTGCACGGGCAGCGCCAGTCGTCGTCGGGATCATGCTCATCCCGGCGGCGCGGGCGCGGCGCGGGTCTTCGTGGATCTGGTCGAGGATCTTCTGATCGTTGGTATAGGCATGAACCGTGGTCATCAGCCCGCGTTCGATCCCGATCGCGTCGTTAAGCACCTTGGCGAACGGCGCGAGGCAGTTGGTGGTGCAGCTGGCGTTGGAAACGATAGTGTGGCCTGCTTCCAGCTTGTCATGGTTGACGCCGAACACCACGGTCAGGTCAACGCCCTTGCCCGGAGCTGAGATCAGCACGCGCTTGGCGCCAGCGGCGAGATGCTTTTCGCAAGAGGCGCGGTCGGTGAAGAAGCCGGTGCATTCGAGTGCGATGTCGACGCCATTGGCGCCGTGCGGCAGATTGGCGGGATCGCGCTCGGCAGTCACCTGAATGCGCTTGCCGTTGATGATCAGATCGTCGCCATCAACTTCGACCGTGCCGTTGAAGGCACCGTGGACGCTGTCCCGCTGGAACAGCATCGCATTGGCCTTGGCCGAAGCCAGATCGTTGATCGAAACCAGTTCGAGGTCATGGTCGGTGCGCGACAGGATCGCCCGCGCCACATTGCGCCCGATGCGCCCGAAACCGTTGATCGCAACCTTGATCGCCATGGAAAGAACTCCTTCTACTGACCCAATCGGGCCGTGATCTGCGGAACAATTGCCTCAGCAGTGAGGCCAAAATAGGAATAGAGTTGGTCAGCTGGGGCCGAGGCACCAAAGCGGTCGATCCCGATGTTGATACCATCGAGCCCGGTGAACCGCTCCCACCCGCTGGTAACGCCGGCTTCGATCGAAACCTTGAGCGCATCGGCCGGAATTACATCAGCACGGTAAGCCGCATCCTGCTGCACAAACAATTCGGCGCAGGGCATCGAGACGACATCGGCGCCGATCCCGGCTGCTTCCAGCTGATCCGCGCAGGCCATCGCAATCTCGACTTCCGAACCGGTCGCGATCAGCACCACCCGGCGCTCAGCGCCAGCAGCTTTGAGGCGGTAGGCACCCTTGGCACTGAGCATACCGCCTTGTGAGCGTAATTGCGGCAGGTTTTGGCGCGAAAGAGCCAACACCGACGGGGTGCCTTCTGCCTGCAGGGCAAGCGCCCAGCATTCGGCCGTCTCGACCACGTCTGCTGGGCGGAACACATTGAGGTTCGGGATCAACCGCAGCGACTGAACGTGCTCAACCGGCTGGTGAGTCGGGCCATCTTCGCCCAGACCAATGCTGTCATGGGTCAGGACATAGACCACCTGCGCGCGCTGGATCGCCGACATTCGGATCGCATTGCGGCAATAGTCTGCAAAGACCAGGAAGGTGCCGCCATAAGGCACTACGCCGCCGTGCAGCGCCATCCCGTTCATCGCCGCGGCCATGCCGAATTCGCGGATGCCATAATGAACATGGCGCCCGGCATAGTCCTCGGCGCTGAAAGTGGTGGTCGATTTGGTCTTGGTCAGGTTTGATCCAGTAAGGTCCGCGCTTCCGCCGATCAGCTGGGTCAAGCGCTCGGTCAGCGGACCCAGCGCCATTTCAGAGGCCTTGCGGGTCGCAACCTTTTGCGGCGCAGCGAGCAGTCCGGCGATGTAGTCTTCCAGCGCCGCAGCAGCCAGCGAGGCAACCCCGGCCTGACCCGCTTCGAACCCGGCCCGCTTGGGCGAGGCAGCAAGGCGCATTTCCCAGTTGGCCCGCTCGGCGGCACCCTTGGCGCCAAGCGAGCGCCAGTCAGCCAAAATATCGGCGGGAACCTCAAACGGCGCCGCGCTCCAGCCCAGTTCAGCGCGGGCCGCAGCAACTTCGTCGCCGCCCAGCGGCGCGCCGTGGACATTGTGTGTGCCCTGCTTGTTGGGTGCGCCCTTCCCGATCACGGTCTTGCAGGCGACCAGCGACGGACGCGGATCGCCGGCTGCTTCGGCCAAAGCGCGGGCGATATCGGCAAAATCATGCCCATCACAGCGGGTCACGTGCCAACCGGTAGCGGCAAAGCGCGCCGGGATGTCTTCACAGGTCGAGAGCGCGGTGTCTCCATCGATGGTGATATCGTTATCGTCCCACAGCACGTTAAGCCGGCCGAGCTTGAAATTGCCCGCCAGGCCGATCGCCTCGTGGTTGATCCCCTCCATCAGACAGCCGTCACCGGCGATCACCCAGGTGTTGTGATCGACCAGTTCATCACCAAACTGCGCATTGAGGTGGCGTTCGGCCATCGCCATGCCAACCGCCATTGCCACCCCCTGCCCCAGCGGACCGGTGGTGCATTCAATCGCTTCCAGCTCAAAATTTTCGGGATGCCCGGCACAAGGGCTGTGTAACTGGCGGAAATTGCGGATATTATCCATCGTCGGCGCGGCATAACCGGTCAGGTTGAGCAGCGAATAGATCAGCATCGACCCGTGACCGGCCGAAAGCACGAACCGGTCGCGGTCGGGCCATTTGGGTGCGGCAGGATCGAATTTCAGGAACTGCGAATAAAGCACCGTGGCAACGTCGGCCATGCCCATCGGCATCCCGGGATGGCCCGAATTGGCAGCCTGGACCGCGTCCATCGAAAGCGCGCGAATGGCATTGGCCATGGGCGCGAGGCGGGCGGGGCCAAAAGTCATAGAATCAGGCTCATCGGTATCGGCTCCTGAAAATCGCAGGATGTCGCGGCGATTCGGCGCGAGGTCTCCTTTGCCAAGCCGCCGCCGCCCGTCAAGGCAGCGCACCCGCTTACGCTTCGCAAAATGGGGGAAATGCCGGTTCCAACACTTTGCCAAGGCAGATTTTTGGGCTAGCCAAGCCGAATGGAAGATAACCGCAGCAGCCGCGCGCTCGCGCGGATCGAGCAAGCGCTCGAACGGATCGAGACCGCAGCCCGCCAGCCAAAACCCGGGCAGGCACCGTCGGGCGATTCCGATTTTGAGCTGTTTCGGACCAAGCATGACCAGTTGCGGGCAGCAGTACAGGATTCGCTGGGGCAACTCGATCTACTGATCGAAGGGACGCAAGGGTGATGCCGCTATGAGCAACGTCACACTGCAGATTGGCAGTCGGTCCTACCTGGTGGCTTGCGCCGAGGGCGAAGAAACTCACGTTAATGCGATGGGGCTCTTGATCGACCAAAAAGTCCAAACCATCGGCACCGGCCACAACGAGGTCCGCCAGTTACTGTTTGCGGCGTTGTTGCTGGCCGATGAGCTGCAGGAAATCCGCACGCGCGGCGGTGGCGGCGCACCGGCCGTAGCCACGCCTGCCCCCGACCATTCGGCAGCATTGGAGGCCTTGGCCGAGCGGCTGGAAAAATGCGCCACAGCCCTTGAGGGTTGAACGTATCGCGCCTATCTAGAGCGCGACGGGTACTGCCCGGTGCGAGCCTTCGAAAATCCCTGAGGCTATAAGCAAATCCAATGGGGGCTGTCCCTGGCAGGATCTTGGTCCGGCACACACGGTTCCCACCTGACGTGAACGCGTCAGAGGATTTCCCGGCAACGGCCCATGGTGGTCCCGTCACCCACCCCGCAGCGGAGCAGCGCGTGATCGACAAAAAGCCATTGCGCGCCGCGCTCAAACAGCGCCGCGCCGATCATGTCGCAGCCATCCCCGATTTCCAGCGCGCGCTGTTGTTCCGCCGCCCGCCGGCGCCGGTTGCCGAACTGGTCCCCAATGGTGCGGTGATCGGCGTCTATCACGAGATGCCGGGCGAGGCCCCGGCTTCTAACTACGCCCGCTGGTTTCACGAAAACGGTCACCGCGTGGCCCTGCCGTGGTTCGCAGAGCGCGGCGCGGCGATGGCATTTCGCGAATGGGCCAATCCGTTCGATGGCGATTCGCTGTTGCCCGATCCTTTCAAGGCGCTGCAGCCAGCCTATGACGCAGACAACCTGATCCCCGAAGTGCTGTTTTGCCCATTGCTGGGCTTTACCAGCACCGGCGGGCGGATCGGCTATGGCGCCGGGCATTTTGACCGCTGGCTGGCGGCCCACCCACCGAAGCTGGCGATCGGGCTTGCCTGGGACTGCCAACTTGAAGAAAGCCTGCCGCTGGAGCCGCACGACATGCCGCTCCAGGCCGTGATTACCCCCACCCGCCTATATGGACCATTCTGATGCGCACCGAACCGACCTTACGAATTCCCCTTGGCGTGCTGGGCCTGTTTGCGGCTCTGCTGGTCTATGGCGGCCTGATCGCGCGCTATATCGCGCCGCTGATCGCCGCTTGGCCGGCGTGGGGGCAGACCCCAGTTTATATCCTGCTGGGCGTGGTCTGGCTACTCCCGCTCAAACGCTTCCTGATCTGGATGGAGACGGGCCGGTTCGGCTAAGCGCTTCAATCCTGCGCTGATCCTTGGCCCGGCCAAACCGGCGTAGAAGAGCAATCAGCTCGGCCCGGTCCGGAACAAACACCTGCACCCCGCCCAGGCTGGCCGCAATCCGGGTTTGCGGGACGATTTCGCACCAGACCCCGTCCTCGCACAGGCAAAACCCCGCAAACAGCTCGACCGGCAGGCTTGCGCCGTTCCAGCGGTTGAACACTGCCGAGCGGAACTGGGCGTTGCCCTGCCCGGGGTTGAGCTCCAGCCCAAGCTGGCCGAGCACTGCTTCACAATCGCGCCGATCGAGCAAGACATCCACGTCCGCAACCTCTTGCGGATCGGCTCCATGCAGCAGCACCGCCGCGCTCCCCAGAATCCACCAGGGATGCCGCGCAGCCGCTAGCGCTGGGGCCAAGGCCAGCAGGGTTGCCTCAAGGTTGCGCGTAACCGGCACGGTTCCCACTTGCCGCAGCGCGCGCGGGCAGGCAACCTGCGGCACGAAAACGGGAGGTTGGCATGAAGCGCAAATTGGGCATGGTGATTGGCATTGTCGGCCTGCTGATCGGGCTGGTCCTGCTGTTCGGACGCGGCTGGCTGGCTGAACGGGCGTTCCAATCTGCGCTGGATAACACCGTTGGGGTGGACCAATCGGCCAAGCTGGGTGACGGCCTGCACGTCTATGTCTGCGGGTCTGGCTCTCCGATGCCCGATGCGAACCGCGCCGGACCGTGTCTGGCGGTGCTGGCGGGCAACCAAGCCTTTGTGTTTGATGCTGGCTCTGGATCAATCCGCAAACTGGGGCGGATGGGCTTTCCGATGCCCAAGATTCAGGCCGCGTTCCTGACCCACCTTCATTCCGATCACATCGACGGGCTGGGCGAATTGCTGCTGCAGGCTTGGGTCGCGGGCGGCCGCGCGGCGCCGTTGCCGGTCTATGGCCCGGCCGGGACCGATCAGGTGATCGCCGGGTTCAATTCCGCCTACACTATCGATCAAGGCTACCGCGTTGCTCACCACGGGGCCCAAATTGTCCAGCCCGGCGGCTTTGGCGGCGCGGCGCAGATCATCACTTTGGCGGATGGCACCGATAGCCAGGTGGTTTATGAATCGGGCGGCGTGAAGATCACTGTGATCCGAGTGAATCACGCTCCGATCAGGCCTGCCTTTGGCTACCGGATCGACTACAAGGGCCGCTCGGTCGCGCTATCGGGCGATACGGTCTATTCGCCCAGCTTTGTCGCCGCCAGCAAGGGCGCCGACGTGATGCTGCACGAAGCGCTCAACAAGGAAATGATCGCCGCGCTAGGCAAGAAATTGGCCGAACGCGGCCAGGCCAAGAACGCTCAGATCATGACCGACATCCAGAACTATCACGCCAGCCCGGAAGATGCGGCGCGTTCCGCCAGCGAAGCTGGGGTTCAGGCGCTGGTGCTCTATCACATGGTCCCGGCCCCGCCCGCGCGGCTGATCGAGCCGCTGTTTCTGGGACAAGCGTCAAAGCTGTTCAAAGGGACGCTAAAGTTGGCGCAGGACGGCATGATCATCAGCTTGCCAGCAGGGGGCAAGGCGGTGAAATTCTCGTCCGGATTTTAGAAAAATTCCCAAGTGGCGCGAGTGACGGGGCTCGAACCCGCGACCTCCGGCGTGACAGGCCGGCACTCTAACCAACTGAGCTACACCCGCGCAGCCACTTGGGAGTGGGGCCACTAGGACAGCGCGTAAGGGCTGTCAACAGGGTTCAGAAGCGAACCGCAGCGGCCTGCCGCAGCAGACTGGTAACTATCGAATCTGCCGCCTTTGCTCAGCCAAATCAGTTGCTGGCGCCCACGGTGCAGACCCGCATTAACCATTCCTTTGCCCCGATTTGCGATCAGGAGCCTCGCTTCATCATGAAGCGCTGATTTTTTCGGGGGCCCGATCACCGTGACGATACGCCGCATTGCCGCAACCCTTGCCTGCACGCTGGCTTTTGCCGCACCGATCATGGCCGCCGCGCCAGCGTTGGTGGCGCTCGACAGCGCGGTCTATGTCGAACGGATCATGCCCAACAAGGGCCGGTTGCTTCAGCCTGCGAACGCGCTGAAGCGCGGCGACCGGGTGGTCTATGTGGTCAGCTGGACCCGGATGGGCGGCCAAGGCAGCTTCACCGTCACCAATCCGTTGCCGCGTAAGGTCTACTATCAGGGCAGCGCCGATGGGCGTGAAGAAGTCTCGCTCGATGGTGGGCGCAGCTGGGGCCGGCTCGATGCGCTGCGGGTCGGCGATCGCCTCGCCACACCGGAAGATGTCACCCATGTTCGCTGGCGGGTTCCCGCCAATGAGGCCGCGCGCGGATCGGGCCAGATCACCTATTCGGCGATTGTCCGTTAATCAGCAGCCTTCGTACTTCCAGTTCCGCTTCTTACCTTCGGCGATCCATTCGCAGGCCTGGGCGATGCGCTTGGCGCGGGTTGCTTCGGCCTTGGCCGTCGTAATCCATTCGAGGTATTCGCGCTGGGCACCCGGTGGAAAGGCGTCGAAATGGGCCCGCGCCGCTGGCGTTAACGCCGCATTGAAATCATCCTGCATCGGGATCGGCGCCTTGGCCGGTTTGGGTGCGGCCTTGGGTTTTGGCGCGGTGCCCTCAGTATCAATCCGGGCCTTGGCGGCGAGAATGCCCGCCCGAAGTTCAGCGTCGCTCGGCAGGTCATCGTTCGAAGCGATCTTGCCGTAGCCGCCCATCCCCTCGCCCTGGCGCCCCTCGCCGTGCAGAATAAAGGCGGTATGCGCCTTGAACGCGGCCATCCCGGCGAGGTTTTTGCCCTTGTAGATGAAGTGCGGCATTCCCCACTTCAAACCTTCGTCCAGCCCCAAGACTGTATCGTGGACCAACGCGCGCAGGCGGATCAGGATCGGCTGGGCAAATGGCGCTGCCTTGGCGATGTAGGCATCGATTTTGGGGTCGTTGGCCACCCTGCCCTCCCGTTAGTCCGCCAGCAGCAACACCGGCGTTTCAATCAGTTTTTTCACCGCCTGAACAAAACTCGCCGCGTCCCAGCCATCGACCACGCGGTGATCGCAGCTGATCGATATGTTCATCAGTTTGCGCTTTTCGATCCGTTCGCCGCCCATACCGTCGGACACGAACATCGGGCGCTCGATAATCCGGTTGGGGCCGATGATCGCGACTTCTGGCCGGTTGATTACCGGCGTGGTCGCAACCCCGCCGAGCGGCCCAAGCGAAGTGATCGTCAAGGTAGAGCCCGAGAGTTCCGCACTGGTCGCGCTGCCATTCCGGGCGGCCTCGGCCAGTCGGACAATCTCGGCCGCGAGCTGCCACAGGTTCTTGTCTTGCGCATCGCGGATCACCGGGACCATCAGCCCGCCGTCGGTTTGCGCGGCCATGCCAAGGTGGACCGCGCCAAACCGCTGGACCACGCCCGCCTCATCATCATAGCGCGCGTTGAGCATCGGAAAGTCTGGCAAAGCGCGGCAGATCGCTGCGATCAGCAGCGGCAGCATGGTCAGCTTTGGCCGGTTACCGCGGGCAGAATTGAGCTGCGCCCGCATCGCTTCAAGCACCGTAACATCGCATTCCTCGACATAGGAGAAATGCGGGATGCTGCGCTTGGACGCCGCCATGTTTTCGGCAATCCGGCGGCGCAGGCCGATCACCTTGATGGTCTGGTCCACGCCTTTGGCTCCGGCGGCACGGAAGCCGCTCGCAGCGTTGTAGGACAGGAAAGCATCCAGATCGGCGTGGCGGATGCGTCCGTCTTCGGCCGGTTTGACCTGGGCAAGATCGATCGCGAGATCGCTGGCGCGTTGGCGCACGGCTGGTGAGGCGAGGACTTTGCCGTGGGTTCGCGCAACGGCTTCGACAGGCTCAGCCTGAGCGGGTGGAGGGGTTGGAACCGGGGCTGACTGGCTTGGTTCGGCTACGGACTCTGTTTGCGGAATAGTCCCGTCCACAGCATCCGTTCGGGCTGAGCTTGTCGAAGCCCCGCCACTGCCCCCCGGTGCTTCCTCAACATCCCCTTCAACCTCGATCACCACCAGCGCCGCGCCGATCGCGACCATATCGCCTTCTTCGCCCGCGACCGCGACGACCACGCCCGAAACCGGGCTTTCCATCTCAACCGTGGCTTTGTCGGTCATGACGTCGGCGATCTTGTCGTCTTCCTCGATCCGGTCGCCAACCTTGACGTGCCAAGTGACGATCTCTGCTTCGGCAATGCCTTCGCCGATATCGGGGAGGTTGAATGTGAACTTGCCCATTGCGTTACGCCTTCAACAACCGGTCAACAGCCTCGCCAATGCGAACTGGACCCGGGAAATAAGCCCATTCGAGGCTGTGCGGATAGGGGGTATCGAACCCGGTGACGCGTTCAATCGGGGCCTCGAGGTGGTAGAAGCAGCGCTCCTGAACCAGCGCAGAAAGCTCGCCGCCGAACCCACCGGTGCGGGTCGCCTCATGGATAATCAGACACTTGCCGGTCTTTTTTACCGAGGTTTCGATGGCTTCGATATCGAGCGGCACCAAAGTGCGCAGGTCGATAATCTCGGCATCAACGCCCTTTTCGGCCAGCACCGCTTCGGCGACGTGGATCATCGTGCCATAGGCCAGCACGGTCAGCGCCTCGCCAGCGCGCACGATCCGGGCCTTGCCCAGCGGGATTCTGTAGTAGCCTTCCGGCACCTCAGCGTCTTTGTGCTTGGCCCACGGCTCAACCGGTCGGTCATAGTTGCCGCCGAACGGGCCGTTGTAAATCCGCTTAGGCTCAAAAAACATCACCGGATCGTTGTCTTCGATTGCGGCGATCAGCAGGCCCTTGGCGTCATAGGGCGTGCTGGGGATCACTGTTTTCAGCCCCGCGACATGCGTAAACAGCGCCTCCGGGCTTTGGCTGTGGGTCTGCCCGCCAAAGATCCCGCCACCAAACGGCGAGCGCACGGTAATTGGCGCGATGAACTCTCCGGCTGAGCGATACCGCAGCCGCGCAGCTTCCGAGACGAGCTGATCGAGGCCAGGGTAGATGTAATCGGCAAACTGGATTTCCGGCACCGGGCGCAGACCATAGGCCCCCATCCCGACAGCCGCGCCGATGATCCCGCATTCATTGATCGGGGTATCGAACACCCGGTTTTTACCAAACCGTTTTTGCAGGCCAGCGGTGGCACGGAACACACCGCCGAAAAAGCCGATATCCTCACCGAACACGACTACGTTGGGATCACGCTCCAGCATCACCTGGAGCGCTTCGTTGATCGCCTCAATCATGTTGAGGCGGCGCGGTGGGGTGGCAGCGCTCATGTCTCTTTCCACTCCGGCCACTTGGTTCGCCGTTCCTGCATGGCTTGCTCGGCCTGCTCTTCAAGGTGCCAGGGCAGCTCTTCGTACACGTCTTCAAACATGGTGTGGAACGGATGGTGCAGTCCGTGGCCCAGCACACCGTTCTTTTCGGCTTCCTTGGTCGCGGCCTTGACCTGTTCGATCTGCTCGGCGTCCATTGCCGCATGCTGCTGCGCCGACCATTCGCCCAGTGCGATCAAGTGCCGCATCAGCCGATTTATCGGATCACCCAGCGGCCATTCCTCGCGCTCGTGCGCCGAACGGTATTGGCCGGGATCGTCTGAAGTGGAATGCCCCTCGGCACGGTAGGTGAAGTGCTCGATCAGCGTTGGCCCCTGCCCGGCCCGCGCACGGTTGGCGGCCCAGCGCATCGCGGCATAGACCGCCAGCGCATCGTTGCCATCAACCCGAAGCCCGGCAATGCCATAACCGATCGCGCGGGCGGCGAAGGTCGCCCGTTCACCACCGGCAAAGCCCGAAAAGCTGCTGATTGCCCACTGGTTGTTGACGATGTTAAAGATCACCGGCGCATTAAACACGGTGGCAAAGGTGAAAGCAGCGTGGGCATCGCCCTCTGCGCTCGATCCTTCACCGATCCAGCTCGCGGCGATCCGGGTATCACCCTTGATTGCACTAGCCATCGCCCAGCCGGCGGCCTGCGGATACTGCGTCGCCAGATTGCCGCTGATCGTGAAAAAGTTGTGTTCGCGGCTGGAGTACATGATCGGCAGCTGGCGGCCCTTGAGCTTGTCGGCCCGGTTCGAATAGATCTGGTTGACCATCTCTACCAAGGGATAGCCGCGCGCGATCAGGATCCCCTGCTGGCGATAGGACGGGAACACCATGTCATCATCAGCCAGCGCAAAGGCCGAAGCCACGCTGGTTGCCTCTTCCCCGGTGCACTTCATGTAGAAACTGGTCTTGCCCTGACGCTGGCCGCGGTACATCCGATCATCAAAAGCGCGGGTCAGCGCCATCGTCCGCAAGATCCGCCGCATCGTTTCGGGATCGAGCTTTGGGTCCCAGGCACCAACCGCCTGGTGATCGTCATCAAGCACCCGGATCAGACCATGGCATAGCGGGTGCGTTTCTTCGGTGGGGCAGGCCTCATCCGGGCGGGGCAGCAGACCGGCTTTGGGAATGTCGAGGAACGAATAGTCGACCGGATCGCCGGGGCGAAACGGTGGTTCTGGAACGTGCAGACTGAGCGGCGGCAGATTGCCGCGCTGCTGGTCCGCATTGGCCGGCCGTTTGGCCATAACTGCGCTCTCCCGCTTCGGATGCCTCCGCCACAGCGTGGAAGCAAATTTTAAAGTCGAGACATAATATTTCAAACCGGGTGTAGCGTCAACCGCTTCAACGCAGCACCATAACGGTATTCGGCGGCCAATCCAGTATGATTGAACCGGCGCGAAATGCTTGCCGAAACGGATGAAAAATGTCAGAAAACCAGCCGGGTCGCGGGGGAGCTAAACAGCACCATGGCGAACAGAACCACGCTCATTGCAGCCACATTGTTGCTGGCCAGCAGCGCTGTCGGCGCGCAAGTTATCACGCCGCAGCCTGTCGGGCAGGACGATGAAGAGCTGGCCGAGGCAGTCGACGCTCTGGATACTGCCCCTGTTCCGCGCGACCCGTGTCGGAACAAGTCGCCGCGCTGCCCCGATCCCACCACGCTGGATACGGAACCAACCTTGATATCGAGCAATTTACCCGCACCCGATACCAAGCCGACAACGCCCTACGTCAAGCGCAGGCTGGTGCTGTTTCAGGACGGCAAACTTATCCAGATCAAGAGGACTTATTCAAAGAGGCGGGTCGGCGGCAACACCTGGGTGGCCAAGGCCGGTGACGCCCCATGGATGGCGCAAATCCAGCGCCCGCTCTACGTCCGCAGCGTGACCAGCCGGGCCCTGCAGTGGGATGACCGGCAATTCTGCGGCGGGGCCAAGATCGCTCCGGGCTGGATCGTTACGGCGGCGCACTGCTTGAACGACAATGGGATCGATATTCGCGCTGCTGGTTACCGGGTCCGTCTGGGCATGACTGATATCCGCGATGGCCGGGTCGGGGCAAGTTACAAGATTGTTCGGGTGATCCAGCATCCCAACTATGGAAGGCCAAGCCGCTATGCCAATGATGTCGCACTGATCCAGTTTGCTGCCGATGCCGAAACTGCCCGCGCCAGACCTTCGTGGATCGAGACCATTGCGATCGACCCGGACCGGCCCGGCGCCAAGTCCATGGGCGGCAAGGAAGCGTGGTTTTACGGTTGGGGTGTCACCAACACCCAGCGACCTTCGGCCCTATTGCGCTATGGCAAGATCAAGTTGCAGCCCGATACGGGTTGCACAACCCCACTGATCGCGCTGTGCGGGCGTGGTGAAGGCGTTAGCGGATCGACCCAATGCCATGGTGACAGTGGCGGGCCGCTAATTGTCCATTATGGCCGCGTGCCAGTGTTGGTCGGGCTCGTCAGCCACAATGCGGGTAAGCAAACCTGCGGGATCAATGAAAAGCAGGGCGTTTACACCCGCGTCGCTTCCGCGCGGGGCTGGATCGAGGGCTACACGGGCCGACTCCCGCTCGCACCAACCGCTTTGCAGCGGCGTTGATAACCACGGAGCACCGGGACAGGCCCTGCCCGCCCCGGCGCCGGTATTGGGTTATGGCTTGATCGGGTTGCCGTTTGGATCGCCTTCGTCCGTTGCGGCGGCACCGGCATCGGTGCCTTCGGTCGCAGCCGCAGTGGCCGCTTCGGTGGTTTCGGCGGTGGTTTCGGCGGTCATTTGAGCCTTCTTTTCACAGCCGGCAAGGGCAATGGCCGAGGCCGCGATCAGCAGTCCGGTGGCAAGTTTGCGCATGATAAGTCTCCCTGTTGCAGTGGCCTGACTATGCCAGCCCCATTTTCGAAAGCAATTGGCTAAATTCGGGCATGGTCCGGATCGGATCGAGCAGCGGATCAGTTTGCGCCAGCAGCAGGCCGGAATCGCGCGCTGCCGCAGCCTGTTCAAGCCGTTCGACCGCTTGGGCAAGCTGGCCCCATTGCGCCAGAACCTGCGCCTGCTGATATTTCGAGGTCGCGCCAAACTCAGCCAAAAGCCGCGCAAAGGCCGCCTCTGCGGCCGGCTTGTTGCCCAACCGCGCCTGCGCCATCGCCTCGCCCGGCAGGCGGATGAAGGCAATCGGTTCGGCTGCAAAAACAGCCAGCGAATCTTGATATCGGCCCGTCAGGTATAGCGCCGAACCAATTGCCGCATGCGCCGCACTCAACTTGGGATTGAGGGCCAGCGCCTGGCCCATCTTGGCCTCGGTCTGGGCATAGTCGCGCCGCGCCAGCGCGATATAGCCAGCCGCGCGGAACGCCCCGGGGTTAAGCGGATCGAGCGCCAGCGAACTGGCAATCGCCGCATCGGCATCGCTGGCCCGGTCTGTAAAGGCGCAATAGAGCGCGTAGGTCCGCAGCACATCCGCGTCGCCTTCACCCAGTTCGCGCGAGCGTTCATAGGATTGCCGGGCGTCCTTGGGGTTGAGCCGCCCATTGTAGATTGCATAGCCCAGCGCCGAATGTGCCTCGGCCAATTTCGGCGCGGCTTTGACCGCCGCTTCAGCCGATGCGACCGCGCGGTCATAGTATTGCCGCGCCTCTTCGATCCGGCTGGTCTGGTTGGCAATCACCGCTTGCACTTTTGAGCGTGCCGCCAGCGCTGAGGCATAGCCCGGGTCAAGCCGCACGGCGGTGTCAAATTGGACCAAGGCCGCGCGATCACTCGCTTCGTTGGCACTGGTTTCTACCAGCGCTTTGCCGCGCAGATAAGCATCAAAGGCTGGAGCGCTTTTGGTGCCCCCAAGCTGCGCAAGATCACCAGAACGGCCCTCGGCAATCGCCTTGGCGCTGATTTCATTGGCCAGTGCGCGGCTAACGATGGCGGCGATCTCGCTTTGCATGGCCAGCACATCGCTGGGTTTGCGGTCGATCACTTCGCTCCAGTCGACACCCGCATCGCGGCCATTGACCAGTTCGACCGAGACCCGGATCATGTCGGTCCCCGCCCGCACACTACCGCGCAGCACGTGCGCCACGCCCAGCCGCTTGGCGATGGTCAGCACATCCTGATTGTTGTCACGGAATTCTGCCGAAGAGGTTGGTGCAGCGATCCGCAGCAGCCGGTTGCGCGACAGCGCGGCGCGCAGTTCCTCTGACAGCCCGGCGGAGAAATAGGCCTGAGTTTGATCGCCCAGACTACTGAACGGGATCACGGCGATGGTGTTTTCACTTGCCTTGGCCGCACCGGGTAGCAGCGTTTTCCAGACCAGAATACCGCCTGCCGCCGCCAACACCGCCGATCCACCGCCGATCAACACGGCCCGGCGCGATGGCTTGGGCGCGCGCAGCGTTGCTGCTGGGGCCTGCGCCTCGCGCCCGGACAGCGCGGTTATCGCCCGGATCGCTGCGACAATCTCAGGCGCGTCGGGCTTGCCACGCCACTTCGTGATGTTGATCAACTGAAACTGCCGGAACCCCAGCGGCGCGTGACTGCCATCGAGCGATAGCGGGACCAAGCAGCCGCGTTCTCGCCCGCGCGTTGCCTCATCCCGAACCCAGTGCGAATCAACGGAAGTGCGCGACCACAGCACCACAACAGCATCGGCCGATTCCAGCGCTGCTTCGGTGGTTGGCAGAAAGGTATCCCCGCCCTCCAAAAGCCCATCCCACCAGACCTGAATTCCGGCGCGTTCGAGCGCAGCGATTACCGTCAACGCGCGCTTCTGATCCCCCCGGGCATAGCTCAGGAACACGCTCGGCCGCGAACCGGATGGGTCAGTTACTGGACCTGTTGCTGGCATGGCTTTGCCGCTGTCTCCTGATGACTATGCGACCGCTTTTGCAGCAGCTTACGAGCGCAGCGACTAGACTGCAACCGGCGCGGTGATCGGTGCTTGCGGGCTATAACCGGAGACTTCGAAATCCTCGATCCGGTAGCCAAAGATGCTGTCAGGGTGGCGCAGAATCGCCAGCTTAGCGGGGTCACCTGACGGACTTCGGGCCAGCTGCTCGGTCACAAGTTCGGCGTGGTTGAGATACAAATGCGTGTCTCCGCCGACCCAGACCAGCTCGCCCGGTTCCAGATTGGCCTGCTGGGCCAGCATCCGGGTGAACAGCGCCGCGCCGAACAGGTTGAACGGCAGGCCCAGCGCCACGTCGCAGCTGCGCTGGGTCAGCAGGCAATTGAGCCGGTTTCCCGCAACATGGAACTGATAGGTTTTGTGGCACGGCGGCAGCGCCATCTGATCGAGCTCGGCCACGTTCCAGCCCTCGACAATGTGGCGACGGCTGCCGGGATTGGTCCGCAGACTATCGACCAACCGGGCGACCTGATTGATCCCCGGCCCCTTGCGGAACAGTCCCTCGCCCGCTGGTTCATAAGTCGGCCAATCGACCCATTGCTTGCCGTAAACCGGGCCCAGATCGCCCCACTGGGCGGCAAAGCTCTCGTCGTCAGCAATCCGCGCGGCGAAGTCTTCAACCGAGATCGCTTCACCCGCCGCCTTTACATAGTGGGCATGGGGCCATTCGTTCCAGATTTTGACCCCCTGCAACACCAGCGGCCGGATGTTGGTCTCGCCAGTCAGGAACCACAGGAATTCGCGCGCCGCGGTTTTCCAATAGACCCGCTTGGTGGTGATCAGCGGCATCGCCCCACCGGACAAGTCGAACCGAATTTGCGCGCCAAATACTGACCGCGTTCCGATTCCGGTGCGGTCTGTGCGTTCGTCGCCAGCCTCCCAAATCTGGCGCATTAGGGCGAGATATTGCCATTCCCAATGATCGGGCGGAGAGGAAATAGAGGGAATCGCAGCGCTGGCCATAAAGTCACGTTAGCGGGAGAATGTCCGCTTGCCACCCACGGAATCGCCGATTATAGGCCCGCTCCTGCCTCGCCCCTGTTTGGGGGTGAACGATCGGTCGGGGAATAGCTCAGCCTGGTAGAGCACTGTCTTCGGGAGGCAGGGGCCGGAGGTTCGAATCCTCTTTCCCCGACCAGCGTTTCAGCCGTTTGAGTGACGAAATAGACAGGGGCTGATGCCTCATATTGAACCTCCGATTGCTTTGCCGATCACATCGGCGACCTTGACGAGATAGTCCGGGCTGAACCGGGCGTAGTGCTTTGATGTCGTGCGAGCGTCGTCGTGACCCATGTATTGCGCCAATTCGTCCATGTTGATGCCGCCCTCTACGGCCCAGACGGCCCCGGTGTGGCGCAGGGTGTAAGGCGTTGCGTGAACACCGCTCCTCTCGGACGCCGCCTGGAACGCTTTCTTGATGCACTTTACCGCCTGCCCGCCGCGTTCGATCACCGCCTCACAGGTCCGAGCCAAATAGCCGCGCTGGAGCGCTGGCAGGAGCGCGTCACTGATCGGAACGATGGTCCGGCGCTTCGCTGTGCGCAGATGGCCGGGCGGGGTGAAGTCGATCTGGCGGCGCATAAAGTCCACCCGGTCCCATGTCAGTTCAAGGATGGCGGACGGCCGCGCCATGGTGTGCAGGCCAATCTCGACATAAAGCCTAGCATGGTCTGCTTTGACCGCGGCGAAGAACTTGGCGAACTCCTTGCCGGTCAGGTGCCGGATGACCCGCTCCGGGGTCTGAGGAAGCCAGACGCGGGGCCTGCTGGGGATCACCGCCCTACCCGCCGCCCAGCCAAGCGCGGTCGATAACTGCATCAACTCGTACCGCGCCGTGGCATCGCCAACGCGGCGGCTGGAGCGGTAGTTTCGGGCCATCGGCTCATCGATCAGCAACGGATCCACGTTCTCCCAGAATGGCTTCATTGCCTTCCAGGCGTCTTTGCGCCGGCCGTGCGAGGGTTTGTGGGAGATCGAAGTGAGATAGCCGGCCATTATTCGCCCCACGGTCCATGGTGAATCGTCGCTCCGTTCCCAGAGTTGCCGGGCTTCCGCCTCGGCGCTCTGGCGATCTTTGGCCGTGAGCTGTCGCCGGACGCGGGCGCCGCCGTGCTGATAGACGATCGCGAACCCGCCTCTGAGGCGCTGGACGCTGTAGGGCTGACCTCCTGCATCTGCTGACATTCGAATCTCTCCACTTCGGTTGCTGAGATCCTGATAAGGCTACCGGGCCGGAAGCAATGCAACCGATTCCCACGAATGAGTTTGCGGATCAGACCTTCGCTGCACCCCCAACGCGCCGCGAGCTGCGGCACCGAGAACGGAGCGGCGTCGGCCCGGGTGATGCGCGCAGGCTGGGTCACGGCTTCGCTGCCTCCTTAAGCGCATCGAGTGAATAGAGGGGCGTTTCGGTCCAGTGATCCATATCGTTTTGACGATGAATAAATACCACTGCCAATGCGCCTTTATCATACCGCCAAGCCACCGGCTCCACCCCGTCCAGCACCGCGCGGATGGCGGGTTTGGCTTGGGGGACATAATGCGGCCACTCGACAACGACACGATGTTCGACAACACCTTCGGCGTCACCCCTGCGAACGTCTGGATCAGCGCGACACATCGCCCGCGCCACCCTCTCAATCAGTTTCATCATCGCCTCCTAGCTTGCTGATTGCGGCTGCTGCGACTTGCTGGCCAAGTGAGGACAAGCCCCAAAGTGAGTGGCTGGACAGCGGCTCACGATGAATATTGAATAGGCCAGATCGCTTCATAATGTGAACAGCCTTGGCACCGGATGAAATACCCGCGCGCCGAGCAATCACACCTGATCGCGATAACCCCCCGCCCGCAGCGACAACCATCTTAAGCACATCGCTCGATAGCCCTTCGGGTATTGCGGGTTGCGGGCCTGACGGTGTTACTTCAACCCGCCGTCCGCGCTCATTTGGCATTGCTGGCATCATCGCCTCCTAGCTTGCTGATTGCGGATTTGTCTTCTGCTGGCCCCCAAGGCCCGATGAGGCAGCAAGCCGCCGTTGTTGGTGTTGCCCTTTGCTCATCCCTGGCCATATCCAGCCCTTGCTGCACACCTGCTTGGCGGTGGGCGGCTAGTATCGGGGCAACTCGTGCAACGGCATCGGCCTGTTCTGCGGCATCAATGAAGTCGAAACATTCTCCGGCTGCAAGAATGTCGCTGTCAGTCACCTCAACCACGGCCATCTCCTTTGGCTGTGAGGGCTTGGCGGGCGGTGTCGCGCATATCAATCGCGCAGGCAGGCTGCATGACGGCTCTGTCTGACCATTGTGAAATGCGCTCCAGCGCCCCCCGTATCTCCCCATCCCGCTCGGCAAAGGCTTGCTGGATCACGGTGGCGGCGGCATTGTCAGCGGCTTCGTCGCCGGGAGTCCCGTAAGGTGCTGCGGTTTCCGCGCGGCAGGCTTTGCGCCACACCTTCATCGCCTCATCGCGTGTCATGCCGACCTCCCAATTTCAAGCCCGCGCTTAAGGGCCACGGCGATCAGCGCGAGCGTATCAGCGTCACTCCCGGGTGAGCCATATACTTGCAAGATGCTTTCCGCAGCCTCAACCAGCGGATCAGTCTCAACCCGGTATAGGGCCGCGATGGCGGCGGCATCTTGGACATTACCATCATTTGACAGCCGTCCATCAATCAACAGCCGCTCAATCTCCCCCAGAGCAGCCCGCGCCTTGTCACACTCTGCCTGCATGGCATCCAACCGGGCGATGGTGTCGGCTAGGGCGGTGAGGGCTGAATGGCCACTCAAGCCATAGTGCTGGGGGATATACCGCGCACCCCCAGCATTCGCCAGATCACAAGCCCGCTGGATTTGTTCGGGGGTTGGTTTGAGTTTGTCAGTCATGGTTTGGCCTTTCGTGCTTCAGCGCCCTTGGCTTCGCTCTCGATGCGAACTGCTTCGGCGGCAGCTTCAATGGTCGGAATAAATGCCGCAAGGTCCGCGAAAGCCGAAGCCGCGTCGGGGTAGTAGACTTCGCCAGACGCCCGCTGCGGACCATATGCTGGGCCAACCGAAGTCGAAACGATCACGCCGTTTTCAATGCTGCGGAACCCTATATGGGCAGTGAAGTGGTTATCTCGCTTCATGCTCGATCCTTCCATTCGGCCAGCGCTTGGGTAAGGTCTGCCAGACTGGGTATGGCCATTTCGTCCAGCACGTCCGTTTCACGCAAAACCTGCGCAGCCGCAGCCGCCAGCTTATCACCATCGGCCTGTAGCTTGGCGATTTGGGCTTCGAGTTCACTGAGCCGCTCGAAGGCTTCCGTCATGCTGGGAAAGCCCATTTCGACGGCCAGTTCGTGAAACTCGTTGTAGGTTTGAACCTTAGCTTCGGTGCAGCCCCATTCCGGGTGTTCATCAACCAACTCGGTCGGCTGCGGACGCGGTGCCACGGCATTGCAGCCAAGCCATTCGAGTTCGGGTTCATTGGTCATGACTCATAGCCCTTGAGGTTCTCGTAAGCCCGCAACATGGCGATCACATCACCGGACGAACTAGCCATAATGGCCTGCTGAATTGCACCTTCCATCATGGCGATCTGCGGCTCGACAATGACGTTCGACATGCCGCGCAGTGATTTGAACTCGTCCTGCAATTTGCGGACGCGGTTGATTTCATTTGGCAGTTCTGTGGCTAGACTTCCCATCCCTCAATCCTTCACAATAAGCCGACCAGCGCGGTAGGCGTTGACCAGTTCGACAATTAGGGCGGCGTTTTCAGGCTCGATCCGGCTTGCCAGGTGGTCGCCATCGTATGCCTGCAAGTAGGTTCGGACCATGCAAAAGCCTGCCTGTTCGCGCTCGGTGTAGTGGCTCCACGACCCCGGTGTCGCCTTCCCTGACAGTTCCGCCAGTCTCTCGCTAAGGGTGTTCATGAAACGCTCTCCCAATGATGGATTTCGTATTCGTGGATCAGTGACACAGCGCCATCGCGCGACCAGTCAAAGCGTGGATCGCCGAACTTGCATTCCTCGTCCTCAAGGAATGTCCGCAGCGTATCTTGCGCCACCCGCCAAGCGTCCAGCGGCTTCATTTTCGGATCACAGCCAAGCATCTGTGCCTGCATGGCCCTAAGAAAATTGAACACAGGGCTTTGCTCGATTGCTCGGTCTATTGCAGCGCCCAAGTGACGCTCAACGCCTTCCGCCACGGCCCCGGTAACTGCGTGTTCGATTTTCTTGTCGAGCCAACCCATCACTCACCCCCTTGCGAACGAGCGCGGAGGGCTGCGATCTGCTCGGCAAGTGCAAGGCTAAATTTCGCCATGTGGACGTTGCTATCCCAAGGAGCGCCATGGGGGGTCTGCCGCCAGTCGGCATCGGTCTGGGGCCACGCATCTCGACTTGTGTCGTAGTTCTCTCCCCAATGCGCCTTCATTCGCAAATCGTGGACTGCGCGCAGTAACTCCCGATCAGGCCCATCCGCCCGCCCTGGCTTGTCGATTATGGTCATTGCATGATCTCCGCGCTCAGCCGGATCAGCCCGTCGCTGCGATCAATCACGCCGGGTCCGGCAAGGCGTGACAGGTAGGTTCCGAAGCTTCCGCCGACCGCCGACATTTTGACTGCGGCGGCGAGATCTTCCTTGCCCAGCGCGCGCGGGTGAGCGTCGATCAACGCCTCGGCAATCCGAGATGTGCCGGGTAGGCGGGCGGCCCACCAGCGAACGAGATCGGGACCGGGTGCGGGCGGCGTTTCAACATCGCCGATCGACTGCGCGCCAGCCTCGGTAGCAAACCAGCGGCCTTCGCGGCTCTCGATCAGCCCTGCACCGCGCAGCCGCGATTTGTAGGTGCCCCAGGTGCCGCCGCTGCGCTTGTAGCCTGCTGCTAAGGCCCATTGCGGTTCAGTGAGACCCGATGGATAGACGGCGGCAAGGGTTGCCAGCGGTTTTGCGCAACCGGCCGGAACGTCGCCGGTGGTCCTTTGAGTTGAAGCCGGAGGGGTATCGCGCGGAAACGGCGGCTGGCGCGCGGGCTTGGGCACGGGTCGAGGGGCTACTTCCGAGAACCGGGCTTTCTCATTGATCTGTTGAACCTGCCACTCCTTTTCCTCGTCGATAGGCCCGGCGACCTTGAGGGGTGGGCGCGGCGTGGCGGGCGGCGCTGATAGGTCGCCGTTATCCCCAAGCGCATCCTTTACCCGGTCAATCGTTGCCAGTCCCTTGGCGGCAATTTTCTCCCAATGATCGCGCCCAGCAACCGCATTGATGTAGTCCTGCTGGCTGAACCCCTGATCACCCTCAATCTGGGCGATCTTGTCGAGCAATGTGTTAATTTCGGCATCCTTGGCGGTGCAGTTCGCGCATACAACGACCTTACTTGGCGTTCCTAGCCCCTTACTTGATGCTCCCGCCTCCAGAGTCGCCCGGATCGCCGCCATATCGATCGATGCCAGTTCTGGCTGAGTGATCGCCCCACTGTCCGCATCCGGTGTCGCGCCGCTGTCAAAACTGCGGATCACCGGCATAACGGCGCGCTCCAGCAGTTCATTTTCCGGCGACCAGACCCACGCCTCGCCCCGCTGGAGCCCGGCCAGGCTGGATAGGACTGCCTTCGCCTCTTCCGGGTCAGCATGGCCTTTGACCCACTCTTCCACGGCCTTGCGGTCCTGCGGCGCGGTCAGCCGGTGCGCAACCAGCGTTCCGATCTGGGTCAGGACCGACTTGGCGATATCCTGCGGGCGCTGAGTAATCATCATCACGCGCCAGCCCGCGACACGGCCCCGGCGGACAATCCATTTCAGATCGCCGAACAGCCGCGTCATATCCGGCTGGAGAACCTGCGGGAGAAACTCGTCGGCCTCGTCCAGCACAAGCCAAAGCGCGCCACGCTCCCGGTCTTTCAAGCGGGCAATAAATGCTGCCATGAAGCGCCGCATTCCAGCGCCGGACTGCCGGGCGAGGCCAGACAGATCGACAATGGCCGAGCTGTGGTGCGTCAGGATGGTTTCGGCCACGGCTTCACCGCTCTGGTCGGTAATCTCGACATCGCCATGTTCGCCGCCGAAAATCGGGATCGCGAAGGTGCTGCGTAGGCCCCACCATGCCCCGGTCGGATCCACGATCACGACTTGCCGCTGAGCATCAAGCAAGCGCTCGACCATGCCGCGCGCGGTGAAGGTCTTCCCGGATCCGGTACGACCGAGAATGCCAATATGCGTGTCGAGCGCGGCTTCTGGGATGGCGAACTTCGTCACAATCAATTCCTTCCCTCAGCGCCTTCGATTCCGGCAAAACCGAGGCGATCCCAATTGGGTTGAGCGACCCCCTCCTCAATGGAGGATGGGGCCGTTTCATGCGGTAAAAGGTGAAGAAGGTAGCTTGGGCGGGATCGGTGCTGCGGACCAACGACAATGGTTCCGAACGATTCAATCAAAGCCTCAATGTCGTTCGCGATCATGGTTTCGCGCAGATCTTGCGCCTCGCGGTGCTTCATCGGTTCGCCGATCTGCTTGCCGTCCGCCCACAGGCCGTAGCTGGGCTTCCCGGCATCGCGCGCTGAGCGCCAATGGCTCAGCACTTTGTAGCGGCGCAGGATGGCCCGGATTTGGGTTGGGAGGTCAGTCATGCCGCGCTCGGCATGGCATTGTGCTCGATGCCATCCAGCAGGCGACCGGCGGCTTTCTTGCCGACGCGGTAAACATCCATCTGCATCCAAGCAGTGCCAATTCGATCGTTGTGAACCTCGCCATAGGCAGCGGTGTGAAAATCCCACTTTTCGCCGCGAAGTAGCGCTGCCTTCAATCCGTGGTCACCCGCTTCGCCTTCCGGCCCCCACTCGCCCCATTGCTTGAAGAAGAACGGGACGTTTGCCGCCGCGCATTGATCGCGCAGGGAGCGGGCCCAGTCGGGGTGCATCGGGCGGGCGGACTTGCCGCTTTCGCCGCCGACGACGATCCAGTCGATTTTGGGGCGTGAATTGGGGCCGAACGAGAGTCCGTCGCTATCCTCGCCTTCGCATTCGGGGCAAGCCTTGGACCCATCCAGGTCTTTGCCGCACGAACCGCACCCGGCGACCGGGATTCCTTGCAAGCGGAACGACGGTGGGTAGGTTTCGATCTCACCCGTCGCGTGCCCGAGCCAGTCGCAGTCACGGCAAAAATCGAGCGGATTATCACCACCCCAACCGCAACCGCACCCGTAGCTGTGTTGCCACTGACGCAAATCCACCGGCCCCAGCAGCGGTTCGGCGCTGATCCAGCGGACGGCGGCGGGGGTGTTCAGCAGATCGGGGATGCGCTGATCGGCGCGGGTCTGATCCTCTACGCTGACGCCTAGCCAGACGTTGGGCAAAGCGCCGTTCGTCGTCCCAAGAATCCCACCCATGCCAGGCCGGTGAGCGCGATCAAAAGCCTTCTTGGCTTCTATCACCCGCCAGGCCCAACGTCCGCCGCTTAAATACTCCCGCATCCGGTCGCTGCGTTTGGTCAGCACCTGAAAGGTGTGCTGGGGGCAGAGCGCCATCACGGCGAAGATCTGGTCGATCCATTCATCGGGCACGGATTCGTGGAACAGATCGCTCATCGAATTGACGAAATAGCGAGTCGGTTTCTTGCGGCGGAGCGGGGCCAGCAGGGTGGATTCGGGCGCGAGGTTGACCTGCCCGGTCCAGACCGCGTTGCCTTTTACCTTGCGGGTGGTGCCGCAGTAATGCGCCAGCGGGCTATCGCGCAGCATCATCTGCTCTTTGGCCATCGCCTCTAACCGGTAGGCCATCCGCATCGCATAGCAATTGGTGCAGCCGGGGCTGTGGACGGTGCAGCCGACCAGCGGGTTCCAGACCTGTTGTGCCCATTCGATGGTGGTGGTGGTCATAATACCTCGTATTCCTCTATCTGAAACGGATGCGGCTTGCGACTGATCGACCAATCGGTCGGTGGTCGGCTTCCTGCGGATGGCCAGGGCGAGTGCCCCGCTTCCCGGCTACTCCAGCCGTTGAAGAACTTGACATGGACCGGGCGGTAGCCGGTGACGTTGCCTGCATCATCGCGGATCTCGCATTCGGGCGGCAGGCGGCCGGTGTTTCGTTGGAGCGCCATGTCACAGCACCGCCGCCTCGCCCTGCAATCGCCGGACCTCGTGGCGCATTGACCAGCTCGTATCGCGCTGCGCCCGCTCGAACGCCTCGGCCTCGGCGGGATAGCCTCGTGCCCGAAGCCGCTCAGCGCAGTTCTCGCGGGCCAGAGCCATCACATCGGCGGACGCCTCGATCGGCGGGAGGTCGTGGATTGCGCTCATGCCGCCACCATCCCGGCCTTCGTCTCGACCATTTCAAGAATGGTCCGCAGCGTCACCTTCTCATCGAGCGACATGGCTTCATCATCGTCGATCACGATTCCGAACTGGTCTTCGAGATCCATAATGACTTCGATAACGTCCAGGCTGTCCGGCTTGAGGTCGCGCAGAAACACGGCATCAAGAATGTCGGCCTCGGTGGTCTCGATCGTGCCGAAGTGGCCGGTCAAGACCGAGAGGAACCGGGTGCGGGTGTCGGTCATCGCTCAGCCCTCCACGCAGCACTGATCTCGCGCTTCTTCGATGCGATGTCGTTCTCGACGCTGCGAACCTGCGCTTCGTCTTCGACCATCACTCGGACCCGGTTAAGCCAATCCTGCTCGATCGTGGTCACGGCCTTGACGGTCGCCGCCTTGCCGAGCCGGTCGCGGATGTCGCGGACCTGCGCCAGCCACGCCGGGCCGCCGTAGGCATGGCCCTCGCCCCGGTCTTCATCGGCCGGTCCTTCCGCCGCAGCCGGGTTATCGTCCGAGAGGGTGCCGTCATTGTCGGTGCGGGCATCGAGTTCGCGGGCGGTGTCTTCGTCCACCTCGGTCATGCCGCGCTGTTCGGTGATCTCGCCGGTCTGTTTGTCGAAGGCTGGAATTTCGTCGCCCAGTTCTTCGGCGAGGGTTTGGTGATGCTCGATCTGCGGGCGGCGCGGCCTTTCGGCGGCAATGGTGCGAACAGGCTCGGCCTCGACTTCATCAGGCGTGTAAACGCCGAGCAGCACTTCGGGACAGTGCAGGCGGGCCCATGCGCGCGTGGTGTAATAGGCGAGCTGTTGTTCCGGGTCTGATTTCCACAGCGGCGAATTGCGGGTGCTGATCCGGGCAATTGATTGCGTCCGAACCTTTTCGTCGCTCGGATCGGCCCGCAAGAAGCCGCTGACAGTGCAGCGCAGCTTTTCGCCCTCACCTTCGAACACGATGCGTAGCCGCCCAGCCAGCGCACCGCTGCTGTTGACCACGGCGTTGACAAGTTGCGCCTCAAACGCCGGGGGAGCGCCGTCCTTGACGAAGTACGCCTTATTGGCGACCGCGAACGGGTCCATGCCCCAACGGCTCGACTGCATGATGATCGCGAGGCAGTTGCCTTCATTGCCGCGGCAGTGGCCAGGGACAAAGGTGCCGCGAGACATGATCGTGGCGAGTTGCATCGCTTCGCCCATGCTCTGCGGCGCAAATGAGGTACGCGTCGGCGTAGCAGTGAGGTCAGCAGCAGGGATTGCGGTCAGCGCCTGCCGTTCCTCTCGGCGCACTTCACGGTCCTTCGCCATCTCGGCGGCAATCACTTCGGGGACGGGCTCTTTATCTTGGGTCTGGGTAGCCATGTTCAATTTTCCTTGTTGAATTGGGAGTCAGCGCACGGACGCCTTGGTGACTGGGTAAATCCGGCAACCCTTGATCTCGCGCAGCCCGGTTTTGCCGCGCACAGACGGAGAAATGACCTTGCGCAGCGCTTCGATTACGGCTGGGTTTTTGAGATAGAGATCTGGCACCTGCCGGATGTTCTCGATCTCAACGTGCCAAGTCTCGGCGTCGGTGACTAAAACGCCACGGTCGCTTCGCACTGCATCGTAAATCGGTGCGGACGGCGCTTCGTAAACCGGAGCGGCTTCAACCTCGACGACCTCAACGACCACCTCGACCGGCTTCGCCTCGCGGGCCTCGGCCGCCGCGCGTTCATCTTCAATCGCCTGCAAGCGGTCGCGCTCCTTGGCGGCGGCAGTGTCGGTGATAGCCTGCAAGCGCTGGCGCTCCACCTCGGCGTCCCGCGCGGCCTTGGCGTTGGCCTCATCAATCACCCGCTGGCGCTCGCGCTCCTCCGCGATCCGCTTCTGGCGCTCGCGCTCAGCAAAGGCGTCGAGGTGCGCCCGGATGCGCTTTTCAGCGATGTTCAGCCGGTCCCCATACAGGTCGGCACGGCCTTTGAGGGCGCGCTGGGCATTCAAGATAGGGCGGTTCAGCGTTTCGCGCTCGGCATCAATCAGACGGCGCGCGGCGACCGCAGCCTTGACCGCATCGCCGTAGCGACCCGCTGTTTCAGCATCATAGCAAGGCGCGGCATTACGGGCTTTGTCTTCGAGCTCTTCGATCCGCGCGATGATGTCGAAATCGTGCTCGCGCAGGTTGGCGTCGAACTCCATGACGAGCCGCTCTTCAAGCGGTGGATTGTTTCCGCCCAGGCCGGTGCGGGGCAGTTCTGTGGCTTCCATCGAAATCTCCTTCAAATCGTGAGGGGCGCGGTGAGCCAATTCACCGCTTTGTGAGGGTTTGCTTCGGGGCTGGATGGCGAGTGCTGCTCGCCCCATTCTTGCAAGCTGGAGAGATAGGTATATTCCTGCTCGCTGATCGGCGCCTTGGTGCAGCCGGGCCACACCCGGTCAAAATCTGAGAAGAACCTGCCATTGACATCTGCCTGCCAGCGCCAAGAGCGGTCCAGAACCTCGCCCGTCACCGGATCAAGCGGGGGGCCGTGGTAAATGCGGACACCGACTGAGACTGCACCACCACGCAACTTATGCCGAAAGAACCCGGCCTCCGGCTTCGACACATCCTGCCCGGCGAACACAGCACTGCCGCGCATCTCGGCGTAAAGGGTGCCGTCGCGGCTCATATCAGCTCGCGATCCATCGCCAGCGGGCGCCGCTCACAGTTGGCCCAGATCGCCCGGCGCGCGCGCTCGGCCAGCATCTCGGCAACGGCTTCGGCTTGGCGGTCGGTGGTGTGGACGCGCGGCGAACCGATAGAGGCCATGTGACCAAACGGGCGGTGCGCGGTGCTGCTGCACGTTGAGACATAGGCGCTCACGGACGCCCCCCGAACTCAGTCGAAACCGGGCAGGTCTGCGCGCTCTCGCATTGCAGGATGCCGGCGGCGATCCGTTCGGCGAAGTGAAGCGCGGCGATGAACACCAGCGCGGCGATGGCGAGGCGGATCATTGAACGACCACCTTCTTGTGGGCATCGATCCGGTGGCGCCGCTTAGCCCCTTTGGTTGCGAAGTCCTTGCCGCATGAACCGCAGCGGTGTGGCTTATCCGCTGATCGCGGGGCCTCGCGCGCCAAAGCCCGCGCATTTTTGCGGCGCTTCGGTTTTGGTTGGCTTCGGCCTGGGCCAATCTGGTCAAACCCGTCACCATAGTCGAGCCCGGCCATCTCGTGACACATTGCCCAATAGGCTCCGTCGGGAAGGTCGTCTGGGACCAACTCCATCGCGTCTCGAAAAGATAGGCCGCTCATGCTGCCAAATCCAGCGCAGCCATCCGCATCTCAATGTCGGTATCATCCCACGGCCCGATGTTCGGGCTGGCCGGAAAGCCTGCGCGGACCAGCCATGCAAAGCGGTCCTGCGAGGGAGTGAAGCGGAAACGGCTGACCGGGAGGATTACATCGCGCTCGGCATTGCGGGCAATGTAAGTCTGATAGTCGAAGCCGTCGCCATCGCGTTCGGTCAGAGCGCACAGTTGCCAGCCATTGACCGGCTCGATTTCGAGCAACGGCGAAGCTGGGATGCGCTGGGCGGGAGAATGTTCCGTCTGGTTCATGCCAAACGGAGTATGCGATTATCGCACTACTCGCAACCCTAAAAGTGCGAATGTCGCATTATTTTTATGGCAGGCGCTTCCGGCTCAAGGGAATCAGTGCGCCACCGATTATCAAAACCGCGCCCAAAAACAGCATCCGATCGCCGATCCAGCCCACTCTCTCGTGGGTCGCGATCTGGTCTGGAGCGCCTCTCAATTCCTGTTGGTACTGCTGATTAAACTCTCCGCCTTCATGGAGAGGTGGCACATCTGGAAGCCCGGTTGGTCCGGCAGCAGAATAGATCGTCGCAAGAAGCCCAAGCGCAGCAAGCGCGCCGCCGCTGAGAGACACAGAATTGACCGCCGGCTTGTTCATTGCGTCACATCCTTCGCCCGACCCATACCAGCTTGCCTACAATATGGACATCCTCAAGCGGGACGATCTGCGGCGGCACAACTGGATTGTCTGAAATGATCTCAATCTCGTCACCATCTAGGCCCCGGCGGCGGCGAATGCGCTTTATCATACCGCAGCCGGCATAGCTGATTGCCCATATCTGATCCTGGTAAGCCACGCGGTTCTGCGCGGAATCAATCATCAGCAGGTCAGATCGCAGTAGCGTCGGCTCCATGCTCTCGCCGTGGCCGGTGGCGACAAACAGGTGATCGGTTGATGAGCGGGTGACGCTGCGGATGAAGTCTAAGCTGAACGGTATCAGCCCTGCATCTGGGTAGTCATCTATGATCGCGCCGTCGCCCATCGAAAACGAAATATCGACTTGCCGCACGTAGGTTAGTTCGCTGCCGGGCACAGCCTGGTCTCCAGCCTCGCCCAACAAACTACCGTCCTCCATCATCGCTTTGATGCGCAGCGCCTCATCGGCGGTAAAGCGACGGACGCCCCCCATGGTTTTGGATATTTTGTCGGGCGACAAGCCGAGCGCGCGGGCGAGGTCCGCCTGCGTTTTACCAATCTCATCGAGCCAGTTTTTCACGCGATTGATGTCCATTCCCCCCTTTCCAACATCAAGGCCGGACACGCAAAAGCGAATATCGCACTTTTGGGGTTGCGATTGTTGTGCGATTATCGCATTAGTGTCGGCATGGAACATCAAGCCAAAACCATTATCGACGCGCTGGGGGGCACCGCCAAGGTTGCCCGCCTGATCGCCGCCCCTAAATCGACCGTCCATAGTTGGCGGGTCAATGGCATCCCTCCATCACGGCTGGAGCATCTGAAATTGGTCGCTTCGGCGCAGGGTGTTGAACTGCCCGGCGTTGATGCTGACTGTGCGGTTGCCGCGGCATGATCTATCGTCTGCATTCCCACGGTCTAACCCATGGTTGACCCGCGCTTCCACGGCAAAGCGAAGACCGTTTCCGCTTCCGATATGGTAAACGCGCTGGCTGGCGCCCTTGGTGAAATCCGCCAGCAGGATCACCTCACCTGGTCCGACATGGGCGCCGTGCTGGGCAAGAGCGACGACCAAGCCGCGAAGTATGCCGATGGCAGCGCGGTCATGGACATCACGACCTTCTGGCGCGCGCGGGCCGTGTGGGGATCACGCTTCACCGGCTACTTTGACCGACTGAGCGCCGCCACCCCGCAGGCCAGCGATCGCCACGGTCACACCACCGTTCTCACCGCCGCTCTTGCTATCGCGCAGGCGCTCGAAACCGACAATCAGATCACCCCCGCCGAAGTTCGCTCCATGCGCCACGAACTCGAATCCGCGCGGGATGCCATCGCGGCGCAGCTCAGCAAATTGTGAAGGAGAGACGCAATGGATCCGATTGATATTGCCATTTACACCGCCATCCCGGTCTGCACCGGGGTTGTTGGTTACGCGATCGCAGCGATGAAGACCGAGGGTTTGCGGAAGCGGAACGATGCGCTTCGGAGCCTGCTCGAAGCTCAGAAGCGCGTTACGCGAAATGCCCTGAACGATGCCGTCACCATCGGTGCCGAACGCGATGCCCTACAGGCCCAAGCCGAGCGCACCCGCGCCAAACTGAGCGAAGCTGGCCGCGCCGGGGCGCTCAAGAGCAATGCCGCTCGCGCCGAACGCCGCAAAGTTGCGTCTGCCGCGACCGTTCGCGCCTTGGCTCATTCCGATCTGCGCCCGCGTGATGCCGTTGTGGCCGGCGTTGCTGAGGCGCGTCAGGCGAAGAGAATTTCCGGCGGGGCGGTGGCCTCGAAAGCGGGGGGATGAGTTCGATCTCAACTTATCGCGCCGACCGGCTGCGGGGTGGCCTCCCCTCCCCAGTGACGGCGGGAAGAGACGGAATCCGCCGTCCAACCGCCCGAAACTAAACGCACGGCGTTAATCCTCCTCCACCGATTTTACGACGAAAGGAATTGAGCATGGCGAGAGCCGCACGAACCCCCAAGGAAGACAATACCGGCGAGATCAAGGCGAAGGATTATGCGAAGGCGGTTAGCCTTTACCGGAATGACATCAAGCCCGCTCGGTCAAAAGCCAGCGAATTTATGCAGGAAATCTCCACCGCATTCAAAGCGGTAAAATCGCTGTGCCACATTCAGCCATCGGCCATGAAGGCCGCGATCAAGGTGGTTGAACTCGAAGAAGCTAAACGTGAGGACTGGTTGCGCGGCTTCAATGGCTATCTGCGCGAGGCTGGGATCGATCCTGATCCCAAGGATCTGGTTGACGCGATGGGTGGTGGTTCTCCGCCTGCTCGGCCCAAGGTTCAACTGGTCACAATGGGCCTGCCTAGCGACGGCTCAGAGACAGATTTGAGCGATGCTGCGGGTGATGATTTCGAGGCTCCGGCAGAGGAGCTTGCTCAGCAAGAAGGTCGCCCCACGCGCGACTGATCCAGTTGCCCCCGGACGGCGGAAGGCGTTGCTTTCCGCCGCGAGGATGGCCGCTGAAGGGGTGAAATGACCAACAAAATTGAAGTCGCGTTGCTCCGGCAATTGCTGCGCTACGAACCAGACACAGGAAAGCTGTTCTGGCTTCCGCGCTCCGCCATGCCGGGCGTATCCGCCGGTAGCGCGAAGGCATTTAATAGCAGATTTGCTGGCCGTGAGGCGCTTACATCAACCTGCGGTAACGGTTACATCCAAGGCACAATTCTTGGTGTGAAGGTGCTTGGCCATCGCGTGATTTGGGCAGTAGTTCATGGCGCTTGGCCCTCTCACGAGATTGACCATATCAACGGCAACAGGGCTGACAATCGCCTGCAAAATCTACGCGAAGTCAATCGAGCGGAAAACTGCCGAAATTTGGCGCTTAGAAGCGATAACAAGACCGGCTACATCGGCATTCGCTGGGCCAAGGGGGCCTTCCAGGCATCGATTACGCTTAATGGAAAGCCAGTCCACCTCGGCCGATTCAATTCTATAGATGAGGCGGTCAGGGTGCGGTGCGCGGCGCAGGCTCAGGCTGGCTACCACCCTAACCATGGGCGGGCTTCATAATGGGCTTCGTGGCGCTGGACCTCAGCAAGAGTTCTACAGGTTGGGCAGCTTGGCAGCCCGGCTGGGATAAGCCGCGCTATGGTGCATGGGTTCTCGGCAGCGAATGGACCTCGCGAGGGGGCGTTTTCGCTAAACTTCATCAGAACCTCTCCGAACTGCACCAAATCATCTGCCCGATCGAATACCTTTTCGCAGAGGAGCCGATCAGCCCGGCCCAGTTGCAGGGCGGGACCACGATTAACACGCTCCGGCTGGCATCCGGCCTCGCCGCCCATGCCGAAAGCTGGGCCCATGCGATGCGCGATCACGGCTGCCGGCCGTTGCAGGAGTTCAACGTCTCCAGTTGGCGCCCGGCCTTTATCGGGCGGATTGCTGACAGCGAGGCCAAGGCCAAAGCGCGGCGGCAGAAGAAGGCCGGCAACCCCAAGGCCAGCGCCCGCGACACGCTCAAGGATCTCACGATGCAGCGGTGCCGCCAGTTGGGCATGAGCCCGCGCAAGAACGATGAAGCCGACGCTGTTGGCATCCTGACCCATGCTCTGCTGGTCAACGGCATCACCCCCCCATGGCTGGCCCACGAAACCCTGCAAACACCTCTGGAGATACCCGCGTGACCAGACAGACCGAAATTGATCTATCCGCCATCGCCGCGAACACCGGACGGCTGCTCGGGTGCCTGATCCTGTTCCTGTCCGCTTCGAGCTGCGCCGTTGGTGTGGCCATCGGATTGGGTCTGAAATGAGCGCGATCACGGTTGCAGCCTGTGCCAATTTCTACGGCATTCCTTGCGCCGAGGTGTTCGGGCCATCGAAGGCCCGCGCCATCGTCAAGGTCCGCGCGGCCATAGCCTACATCCTGCGGACCAGAGACGAGGTTTCGTACCCGCAGATTTCCAAGCGGTTAGGCCGAACCGATCACACCACGGCGATTCATCTCGTTCGGCGGGCAACTGATTGGCTCGAAGAGGATGAGACGTTTGCCGAGCTGGTCAACCATCACCTTGCTCTGCCCAAGCATTGCGCCGCACCGCCGCCCACAGCGCGGCAGCGAGAGCGCCAGCCATCATTGCTGGATTGGAAGCCGCCACCGGCTCAGAGCGCTAATGTGGCAGCCTTCCGGGCCAAGTTGAACGCCCTCAAGCCGGTTCCGAAGAAGGAGTTGCCAGAGCAGGAGCGGCTGCAATACTACGGCGGCAATAGCGTCCGGGTCGATCAGAATGGCCGAGACAAGGCTGAACTGTCTCAGGAGCGGAACTGGCGTCGTGGATCGGCCGCTCTGCTTGCCGCGATAAATGCCTCCAAGCAGCAGGTGGCAGCATAATGGTCAGTATGGATGTCTTTCAGCGGATGCTGGACGAGGCGGACGACTTTGCGAAATCGCGCCGTCAAGAGGTCGAGCGGGCCGCAAACAGAGAGCGCGATAGTCACGATGCCATGCGCCTGATCCAAGACCGCGATCCCTGCTTCAAGTGCGGGACGCGCAAGGACCGGCACGACGAGTTCGGTTGCGGCCGCTGGAGGGCGAGTTGAGCAGTAAGCCAGCAGCCATACCCCTGTTCGCAGATGCCTACCTCGCGGACACCATGCACCTCTCGACAGAGGAGCATGGAGCGTACCTGCTGATGCTCATGGCGGCTTGGCGATATGATGATTGCAGCCTCCCTTCGGACGACAAGAAGCTGGCCCGCGTGGTCGGCCTTTCTCCCCGACGCTGGGGCCAGATCAAGGATACGATTCTTGAGTTTTGGGCGCTCGACGGGGACCGGATTTACAACGCCCGTCTCCGCAAAGAACGCGGTTACGTTCTCCAAAAAAGTGAGAGTAATCGTGAAAATGCCCGTAAGCGTTGGGACACGCAAGCTACTGAAAAAAAACAAAGCGGCTCTAGCGAACGCATATCCGATGGGAATGCTCCTCCACCTCCACCTATAGCAGAAGAAGAACCTTACGGTTCTCCTTCTACCCCCATAACCCCCAAAGCGAAACGATCGGCTCCGGCAAAGTTCGTGATCCCTGCTGACTGGACGCCCGGACCCTTCCCCGCCGATGTCGCTGATCTGGTTGCCCAGTGGCCGCCTGGCCGGATGGAGCGCGAGATACCCGATTTCCGAGATTACTGGATCGAGGACGGGGCCAAGCGACCAGGATGGGACCGAACCTTTCACAGCCGCCTTCGAATGATCCACGACCGAGTTCTCAGGGAAGCCCGAAATGACCGATCAAACCAACCTCCCCGCAACAACCGCTCAAGCGACGAGCCTCTCAACCCCTTCGTTCGAGCCGCCGCTGAACGACAAGCTGAGCGCGCTGCTCACGGCGCAGGACAGTCCGGTGGTTGGCCCGATCACGGCGACGGCTTTGAGGGAATGGCTGGCGGTCCCCCGGATTGATCCCGGCCTGCCCACGGCTGAGCGGGTCGAGAACATGATCGCCCGGCTTTCGCTGGCGACCAAGGAACGGGCGGTGAGCGAGCGCGAGGCCAAGGAACGGCTGGATCTCTACTGGCGGGCTCTGCGCGATGTCCCGCTGGTCGATCTGGGCCGGGCCTTCGACGACATCCTGAAATCGGCGACGTTCATGCCGACCCCGGCTGAGGTCCGGTCCAAGGCTGCCCGCTACACCGCGCTCCGCAGCTACCGTCACAGCCGGGCGAAGCACCTGGTCTGGCTGCACGATACCAAGTGGACCCCGCCGATCCCAGAAGGGCAGACGATCACAGCGGGCGAGCTGGCCGAACTGAAAGCGGGTCTGGCCGAGCAGTTCCCCAGCAGCCCGGAGCGGGCCCAATGAGCGACAAACCGCTGTTCCGCTTTCCGAACGAAAGCGCGGTCGCATTCGCGAACCGCCGGCTCAAAGCGCAGGGCCGAACCGATGTCGAATGGCGGCAAAAGCCGGACGGCGGGATGTTTCTAACCCATGTTGAAGTCAAACAGGGCGCGCTCGATGTCTGACCAGCGCGGGACTACCAGTCTGACCCCCTACGCCGCTTCGATGCGCGAGCCTGATCCAGACGGCGCTCACCGCCTCGCGGCCCGCAAATGGCACGAGGACGGATCGATCGTGCTGCTGCCCGAATCGATCGAACGGCTGGATTGGCAGGACCGCGAACTGGTCCGGGCTGTTGCAACCAAGATTTACGGCCCAAGGGGGACATGATGGAACGCGATGACCTGTTACGCGGCATGGAAGCATTCTTCGATCATATCGAAAAGAGCAACGCTCGACGGATTCGTTTGGCTGAGGCCCCCGAACTTGAGCGGCGTCGGGTCCGCGAACTGCTCGCCGATGACCGAGCTGATCACCTGATACCGCCAGAGGCTTTGGCGCGGGGGGACTTTGCCGATGTCACCGTGGTTGCCGATGATCGCAGCCAAGCGACGACAAAACGGCGAAAGTCATCATCCGGCCTGGTTCGGATGTACGAGAACGGCAAGCTCGATGACGAGCAATTCAAAGCGGCTATGAAAATTGCGCTAATCATGGAATCAATCGGCAGAGACGTAGGCATCCGAGCCCCAACACTTGAGGCGAGGGTTGATAACTCATCCGGCAACAAGAATGACCTTCTGGAAAGCGTCGGCCGCGCCAGAGATGAGGTCGCATACAACAAGTGGAGGTCTCGCCTTCCTATGCCTAAGCGGATGGTTCTGGACATGATTTCTGTTGATCGACCGCTGGCAGCAACGGCCCGGATCTACAAAATGTCTTGGGCTAGGGCTCGGATGACTTTGGTTGATGCCCTCGATCTCTGGGCCCAGCTTCGGGACGATGCGGAACGGTTGATCGATGAGGATGACCTCAAAACGGCCCTATATCGCATCTTGACTTTGGAAAACGGGAAGAGCAGTTAGTGGGCACCGTCGAAAACTGCGCCCCAGCGGGGGACTTTCTGGTAAAACCAGACGATTTCCGTCAAGCCTACGACATTCCCGGTTACGTTTATGTGATCCAATGGGGTGAGGATGGCCCGGTCAAGATTGGTCAGGCCATTGATCCGATGTCGCGAATGGGTGAACTCCAAGTTGCGAATTGGATGGAACTTCGCTTAGCCGCGGTTGTCCCGATATTTGGCGCGCTTACGCTGGTCGAGAAAACCTCGCACAGACTTGCTATCGCTCACCTGCTGAGCGGAGAGTGGTTTGATCTTGAGCCGCTTGAGGCGATTTCATATATCCTGGCGGCTGCGGAAATCTGCGGGCATTCGGTTTATCCGATAGTTGAGGCGAAAAGGCTGGCGAAGCAAAACCGAATGCTGGCCCACCAAGCAGAGGTTGATGCTGAGAAGGCGTTGCGGCGCCATCGCAACGGCTGGAGCGACTAATGGCGCGGCCCTCGACCCCGCCCGCTGAGCGGCTGCGCGAATTGAACAAAGCGCTCGAAAAAGCCAAGAAGCTGCCGCGCAAAACTACACTGACGGCGAAACCGATGTGTGAATTGCTGGGCGTGTCCTGGCCGACACTGCTGAAATGGTGCGACGAGATACCGGGCTTTGCGACCAGCAACGCCTTCACCCGCGGCGCACAAGGGATCGAGTGGACGTTTCGCCCGGTCGCCACGATCGCCGAGATAGTCAAACACTTCACGGCGCTCAGCGCCCGAAGCGCCGCCAAGGCAAAACGGGTCCGAAAGATTGTGAGCGGCGGAACGCTCGATAATGTCGGCGAAGACCTGACAATCGAGGAATTGACCAAGATTATCCGCTTGGCCGCCGAACTCCAGGCGATGAAGGAGCGAGACAATCAACGGGTAGATGCGGCAAAAGCCGCCGCCGCTATAACCTTGCTTTGTTCAACAATTCAGCAAGTCATCCTTCGGGCCGCACAGGAGGAAGACCAAACCGGCCAATGGCCACCTGAGATCAGAGAGAGTTTCGAAAATGCAACCCGCCGCATCCTGCTTCGAGTCGAGCAGGCCGGTCAGGACTGCTTGAGGTCGCTCCGTGGGAATGCTGCTTAGCCCGGCCAGCCTCGCCAAACAGGTTGAGGTGCTGGCATCCGGCGCATTCCTGCAAGACGAACTGGGCCTGATCGAAAACGGGCTGTCGCTGCTCCGGCCGCCGGAGAAAATCTCGACAGTCGAATGCGCCGAGAAATACCGGATTCTGCCCGGCGCCGAGGATGGCGCAACGGTTCGCTACGACCGGATGCGGACCCCGTACAATGTCGGGCCGATGAATGCGCTGGACGATCAAACCTGCAATCTGCTGGTGATGGTCAAGCCGTCGCGATCGGGCGGCACAACGGTAGCTGAGAACTACTTGTTCAAGATGATGCGGTTCGGGCCGATGGGTCATGCGAGCTGGATTCTCAACAGCGACGAGGCCGTCAACGATTATTGCAACCTCGTCGTAAAGCCGATGTTTGAGCTGCACCCTGAGTTGCAGGCCAAGGTCGGGACACAGCGCGGCGAGGACAGCAATACCCGCAAAACCGTTTCCGGCGCTCCGGTCGAATGGCTCAGCGCGAAGAACTCGACCTTCCGGGGTCGCCAACCGATATTCATGGTCTCCGATGAGACCGACGCTTGGGCGAAGACCTGGGCGAAAACGCCAAAGGTGCAGATCGACGGGCGCCAGAAGCTTTTGGGCCATCGCCGTAAGGGCGCGGTCCTGTCTCACCCCGACCTTGGCTGGAAAGCTGGTGTTGCCGCCACGTTCGAAGATTCAAGCCGCGGTGTTTACATCATGCGCTGCGCCGAGTGCGGCGATCATGCGGCGGCCTATGCGACAAAATTCTGGGATGATGTTCCGGAGTTCAAGCTCTATTGGCCCAGCGACAAAGAGGCCCCAGCCGATGACCGGCTCAAACGCGCCGAAAGCGAGGCGGGTATGCTCTGCCCCCATTGCGGGACGCTGCTGACCGAAGAGCAGCGCAAGACGATGATCGATGCGGCGCTGACCGATCCGTCATGTGGAACCGATGGCTGGATGCACCGCGGCCAGACGCTCGATGCTCTGGATGGTGTTCTGGGCGAAATCGAGACGCACCCGACGCGGGGATTCTGGATCCATGGCCTGATGGTCAAGGCTGAAACGCTGGGCAAACTGGCCCGCGAGTACGAAGCAGCGCTTATTAAATTCGAGCGGACCCGCGACCCCGAACAGCTCAAAGAGTTCATGTCGAAGGCTTTGGGTGAGATCTTCGAAGGCGCGGCCAGCACGGGCGGGGTTTCGGCCCGGAGCCTGAAAAAGCGGGTCGAGGAATCGGCGGTTCTGCGCGGCGTCATTCCGCAGCAGGTCAAGTTTGTCACGGCCTCGGTCGATACCGGCGGACGCAAGTTCGATGCGGCATGGATTGGCTGGGATCTTGAAGGCCGGTCATGGATCATTGATCGGGTGACAATCCGGCAACGGCTGCACGATGACGGGGTTCTGCGCGACATCCATACCGGCGGCAGCGTCGATGACTGGATGATGTTGCTGCCCGAAGTGCTGGACCGGACTTTCCCGATCGAGGGCAGACCCGGCTGGGTCATGCCGGTAGCGGTGATGGCGGTGGACAGCGGCGACGGTAACGTCACCGAGAAAGCCCGCGCCTTTGCTCGCCGCGCCGATCTGGCGGGCTACAAATGGGGCGGCTGGTCCAAGGTCAAGCTCATCAAGGGTGTGGCTGGCAAACGGCCCATGCTGCCCGATGCGCCGCGCAAGATCGATAAGGACGAAAACGCAAAACCAGTCGCTCCGGTGATCTTCGAATATTCGCTCGGTGTGGACAAACTCAAGGAGCTGACGCTGGAGCGGCTGGCGGTCACCGACGACGCGCCGGGCCAGGTTCAGTTCTGCGCCGAACTCGAAGGTCGCTACATCGACGAGTTCTTCGGCGAGAGCCTGATCGACGGGAAATGGAGCCGCTCAGGCCCGAACGAAATGCTCGATCTGTTTGGCTACGCGGAAGCGGGCCGGCTGATGCTCAAACCTGATCGCAAGGATCTCAACTGGTCCAGCGCCGACAAGTTACCGCCATGGGGCCGCCCTGTGTGCCTTGAACCGGAAGGAGGTGATTCAGCACCGCCGGCGCAAGGGGATGCAAGGCCCGCGGCAGACAAACCGAAATCTCTATTCGAGCGCTTTGATGCGCTCAATGGAAGGAACTGAAAGGACCGTCATGGCCAACTTCGTCTTCAACATCGCCAAAGGGCGTGTGATCGAACTTTACAACCGCGTCGAGAATAACGATCCCGGCAACGCCGCCATTATCCTGGTTCCGATCGAAACGGCCGGTCTTGAAGCCGATGCCACGCTGATCGACGTTGACACGCTCGCTGCCTTGATCGCGGGCACCACCAACGAACAGATCACCATGGGCCGCAAAACCTTGACCGATGTTGATCTGGCCGCCCTGCCTGCGCCGACCGATGCGAGCGATTACTACGAAGTCTCGCTGCCGACGACCACTTGGGTCAGCGCCACGGGCAATGCGATCAACAAGATTGCGGTCTGCTATGACAGTGACACCACGGTCGGCACCGATGCCAATATCATCCCGCTCACCATGTTTGACTTCGCTCAGACGCCGAGCGGCGCGGACATTCAGATGACCGGCGGCGCGTTCTTCCGAGCTACGTAACATGGCTGGCCCGTTCTACAACGCCATCAAAGGCACCACTGCGGTCCCGCCGCTGATGGCAGCTTTTATTCCCAACGCGGCGTCGAGCGGGTTTCTGGCTTGGTCCGCAGTTCCGGCAGGCTGGATCGGCCTTGTCCGGTATGAGGACGGCGCGGCTTGGGAATTGCAGTATAGCTATTGGAACGGCACCACGCTTTCCCGTGCCGCGACCACGCAGTTTGTGTCGAGTTCGAGCGGTTCGGCGCTGACCCTGACTAGCGCGGCGACCGCTGCGATGATTGCGGATGCCAACGAAATATCCCCTCATCCGATGGTGACGACTGGAAAAATTAGCGTCGTTAGCGGCACTGCTGGGGCAGTTTCGGCGGGCCTCCCAAACGCGACACTTACCGGCACCGGGGCGGGCGCGAGCATTGCGGCGACCAACTATCTGACCGAGCAGGCGCGGGTTCAATATACATCTGTGACAACGGCGAACGGACAGTCAGGTGTGAGCATCGTTGCGGCAACCATGCTCACATCAACCGCTGCTGGGCGCGGTGGCTGGGAGATTTGCACCCGTTTTGGCGGTAGCGTTCTGGTCACCGGACAGCGGATGTTTGCAGGCGCCACTTCGGTAACGCGGGTTGCCAGCACGGCGGAACCGAGCGCGCTGGTGGCACACACCGCTGGGTTGGGCTTAGACAGCACAGATACCAATTTCCAATTCTTGACCAACAGCAACGCGGGCGCTGGAACGAAAATTGACACCGGCATCGCGTTCGTGGCGAATGGTTGGTATGAGGTTTCGATCTGGACTGCGCCGGGTAGCACGACCGTTTTCGTGTTGCTTCTCCGGCTTGATACCGGCGCGATCTACTACGGCTCAACCAGCACGGACGTTCCGGGCAACGGCGCGCTGCTGTTCCCGCAATGCATTGGCGGGCTATCGGCAACCACCGGCACGGCTTTTGTCCTGCAATTTGGCGGAACGACTGTGCGAAACGGGGCCGGGTAAATGTTCGGCACGAATTCCTTTGGCAGCATCCCGTTTGGCGATGATGGGCTCGCTGCCGCCGGATCTTTCTCCGCAGTCGGTTTGGCATCCGAAGCAAGCTCTGCCTTCACCCTGGGGTCATCTCGGCCGGCGGGTCTGGCAACAACTTTGGATAGCGCGCTAAACCTTTTCGGCCTTCAAATTCGGGCCACTGGCCTCGCCGCAGAGGTTGGCACAGCGCAAGGTTTGGTAGCACGGCAAATTCAGGCCACCGGCCTAGCGTCAAGTGCCGAGACTGGGCTATCGCTTGGCTCTGCGCGCCCCGCTGGATTGGCCAATGAAGCAAATGCAAGCCTAGCGCTCGCGCGGGTATCGATCCGCGCCGCAGGGCTGGCGACTGAGGCAGATACCAGCTTCGCGTTGCTCACCCCTGCTGGCGGCGCGACCGGGCTGGCGAATGAAGTTGACGCCGCACTCGCGCTTGCGGGCGTGTCGATCAGAGCATCCGGTCTGGCAACAGAGGTTGACGTTGCCTTCGCACTGGCCCGCGTTTCACTACGGGCTACCGGCCTTGGAGGTGAGGCGGACAGCGCACTAGGACTTGCCGGGCGCCAAATTCGTGCCATTGGGCTGGCCATAGAGGTGAACAACACCTTTGCTCTGGCGCCTATTTCGATACGCAGCACCGGCCTCGCGGCGGAAACTGATAGCGCTCTGGCGATTTCGGGCGCAGCAATCCGAGCGGCCGGCTTAGCCTCTGAAACCAGCGCAGCGCTGGCACTGGCCAGATTGCAACTCCGGGCTACCGGGCTGGCGCAGGAAGCAGGCGCAGCGCTCACCCTCGCCGGGATGCATCGCCGCAGCGCCGGGCTGAGCAGTGAGGGCGATACCGCGCTCGCTCTGTCCACAGGCGTATCTGGATCGGTCGGGCGCGCGAATGAGGCGTCTCTCGCGCTGGCTCTCGTCAGCCGAAGCATTGGCAGCACAGGGCTCGCCTCCGAAGGAGCGGTAGCGTTCTGTCTCGCGGTGGCGCGGCCAGTTGGCCTTGCCGCCGCAAACGACAACGCATTGGCGCTGCCTGCCGTCCAGACCCGCATTGCCGGGCTTTCGTCCGAATTGTCGGAAGCCTTGGCGCGCGGAACATCAATACTGGTCGGCTTGGCAATCGAGACGAACGCAGCTTTCGCGCTTCGAGTTCCATCTACGACCCCGCTTAGCCGAACCGAAACCGCCAGCGCCCGAAGCGCGAGCCTAGAAGCCGGACAGTCCGGCAGAGACATCACAGCAAGCAAAACTGGCCGAACCGCCGGGGCCGCTGCACCACGCCGCACCCTGTACGCCGCCGCCTCGAAACGCGCGGCATAGGAGAATACCTTGAGGGTCTTCGAAGAAACACTTGATCCCGGCGAGACGAAGGATTTCGCCTTTGACTGGTCGCCACAGCTCGGCGACGGGGAAACTGTGTCTTCACAGACCGTGACGATGATCGATGCCGCTGGCACAACCAACCCTTTGAACAGCCTCGCCTCGTCCATCTCGCGGGTCTGGCTCGCCGGGGGAACGGTTGGCCTTCGCGCGATCTTCACGATCCGCGCCACTACCTCTGGCGGCCGAACGCCTTTGCAGGCTCTTGCGGTCGATATTGTCGATTCCGTGCTGGGCGCCGCCGCCGAAACCGAGATCGAGCGCCTGACCCGCGAGATCAGGGAGCTCAAGGCCCAGCGGATCAAGGTCGCCAGCGGCAACGCGGTGATCGATGTCTGGCGTGAAGGCCGCAGGATCCGCAAGCACGTTTCGACGATTGACGAACTGAACAGCCTGATCCGGCTGCTGGAAGGTGAACTGGTGTCGGCACAGGTCGCGGCCGGTGTCACGCCGACAACGCGCCGACGCCCTATTGCTCTGGTCTGGAATAACTGATGGCCAATATCGGCGACACCATCCGCAAGGGCATGACCTCGCTATTCGGGCGCGGCGGCGGTCAAGCATTCGACGCGGGCCGGCAGGATGCGCAGGAGATGGCTGGGTGGAACCCCGTCCGCGCCCATATGGATCAGGTGTTCGCTGGCCAAGGCCGGACGATCGTTGACCGGGCCGAAGATCTCGACCGTAACTCGGCCTGGATCAACGGCGCGCTGGACCGGAGCGTTGAAGCCGTCATTGGCAATGGTTTGCAGCCTTGGCCAACGCCGATCTATGACGCGCTCGGCAAGGATATGGCCTGGTCAGCCGGGTTCGCCCGCAAGACCCGCGCCCGTTACCGCGTCTGGGCGGAGGATCCGTTCTTCCGCTGCGATGCAAAAATGCGCTTCTCGATGGGAACGCTGACCCGTATCGCCTACCTCAACTTCCGCCGCGGCGGCGAAGCGCTGGCTGAAATTCGGATCGATGAGCGCGGCGCTTCCAATCCCGTCAACCTGCTGCTGCTGGACCCGAAGCGGCTCAAAAACCCAATAGGCAAGTCCGATACCGATCCGCTGTTTCGCAACGGGATCGAGATGACAATCCGCGGCGTTCCGGTGGCTGGCCACGTCCTGAAACGCCACCCAGACGATGCCGCGCCCGGCTACGACGCCCTGCAAACCGAGCGCATTCCGTTTCGCGGCGCCACGGGGACGCCAAAGCTGATCCATGTGATTAACCCTCGCTACGTCGAACAGAGCCGGGGTTTCAGTCAATTGGCCGAGGCTATGCTGCCCGCCAAGATGCTGGAGCGCTATGATCGCGCGGAGATCAACGCCGCACTAATTCAAGCCATCATGGCTTTCTTCATCGAATCGCCGGGCACACCGGAGGATGTGGCAGACGCGGTTGCGCCGACAGGCGCTGGCACTGACAATGCTCTCGCGGCCTATGTCGATTATCGCGAGAAAAATCCGCTGCGCGCCATTGGGGACGCATTTGTCCGGCAATTGCTGCCCGACGAGAAAGTCCACACAATTCAGCCGACCCACCCGAACGCGAACTACCCTGAATTTCAGAAAGCACAGCTCGCCAAGATCGCGGTGACGCAGGGGCTTAGTTACGCGCAGATTTCGGGCAACTGGTCCGACATCAACTATTCCAGCGCGCGGGCGATGCTCAACGAAATCTGGCGCTCGGTCGAACAGGAGCGGGAGTATTTCGCGGCTCACTTCATGCAGCCGCTGTTTGTGGGATGGATGGAACTCGAAATAGCGCAGGGTACGTTGTCCATTCCCGGCCGCACCGCCCGGTTTTACCGCGACATCTCGGCGCTGACCAACACGACTTGGATGGGCCCGTCGCGCGGCACTGTTGACCCGATGAAGGAAGCCTCGGCCCGCAACCTTGAAGAAGCGGCCATGCGCAAGTCGCCGATCGAGCACATCCTTGAGGATGGCCGAGATCCATTCGAAGTGCTGGATCAGATCAAGCTGTTCCGTGATGCCATCGAAGAGCGCGACCTCGATCCACCCGATTACAACACCAAGGGCGCTGCCGCCGACGCTGGCGAAGATGGCGGAGGCGGCAGCACCAATCCTGCCGATGGCGATCAGGATGGCGTTCCAAACGAAGCCGACAAGAAAAAGGCTAAGGCGAAGCCAAAGGGAGGCCCCGCAAAGTGACCAGTTTCCCGCTCTGGACGAGCCTGCTCTATAACGAGCCGCTGGCCCTCACCCCGCTGCGCAATGAAGCGCTGTGCCAGGCTGCAAACAACCGGATCATGGGCACGATCCCCGACCGGATCGACGCAACCGCGCTGGACCTCAAGCCGCGCGCCTTCGCCCACGAAGCCTCGTGCTATATCGAAGGTGAGCGCAAGCCCTTCCCGATGAAAGACGGCGTTGCGGTGATCCGCAGCATCGGCACCACCGTCAAGCGGGCCAGCTTCATGGACGCGGAAAGCGGCCTCATTGGCTATGACCGGGTTGTCGCTCAGATGCGTGACGCCGTTCGCGACCCCGATGTCAAAGGCATATTCTGGATCATTGATAGCCCCGGCGGCCATACTGCCCGGATGATCCAAGCCGCGAACGAAATTGCGATGATGGCCAAGGCAGAGGGCGGCAAGCCGATCTATGCCTATGTTGACGAAATGGCGGCAAGCGCGGGCTATGTGCTGGCCAGCGCCGCCGATGTCGTGCTTGGCCCGGAGTCCTGCCTTGGTGGCTGCCTCGGCGTAATCCTCAACCTGATGGACAGCAGCAAACTCCACCAGAAGATCGGGATCGAGCCGATTGTCGTTCGCTCCTCTTGGTCTGACCGCAAGGCGCTCGGCCAAGAAGGCGAGAAGCTGAGCGCCGAGGCTGTGTCTGGCTATCAGAAGATCGTCGATGAGCAGGGCGAAATGCTGGTCGAGTTCGTCTCGGCAATGCGCGGCATCACCGCCAAGCAGGTCAAGGCCACTCGCGGCGAAACGCTTGGTGCAGCCGATATGCGCCGGGCCGGATTGCTCGACGAAATCTGCTCCGAAGCCGAGGCCTGGTCCTTGCTCCATGGCGAAATCGGAAACGCCTGACACTCCCGAAAGGAACGACATGACGATCAGCAAGCGCCTTGCCGCGCTGCGGGCCACTGCGCCCGTCGCCGCCGCCCCCCTCCCCGGTATCGAGACCGATACCGACGAGATCGAAGACGATGAAACCCTCGAATCCAAACCCGCAAAGGACAAGGATATGAACACCGAAGAAATGAATGCCGCTACTGCGGCGGCGCGCAAGGAAGGCTTCGATGCCGCCACTGCGCGCTTCAATACCGTGATCGGCAGCGCAAATTTTGCTGGCCGTGAAACCCTCGCCAAGACCCTGCTCGCAACCGACCTCTCGGCTGAGCAGATCGAAACGGCGCTGGCCGCTGCTGCGCCTGCCGCTGCCCCGGCCGCCCCGGCTGCCGCAGCCAGTGACGACGCCGCGCGTACCGAAATGGCTGCCGCCATCGCCGCGAACAAAAACTCGGCTGTTGAAGCCGGTGAAGCCGAACTTCCCGCCGAGACCGACGCCAAGGCTGTTGCCGCCGGCTTCGCCAAGGGCGCTGATTTCGCAAACCAGATGAACGGCTTTCCCGCCTGACATCCCGTAACGAAAGGATATTTCCATGACCACTTACACCGAAGGCGCCCGTAGCGCCGAAGGGCTGATGTATCACAACGCTGATTACTCGCTCGATCCAGTGACCTTTTCGAGCGGCGCGAGCATCGCTTCGATGCAGATCGTCAAAGGTACGGATGCGGCCACCGTCCCGGCTGTCGCTATCGACACCACCGGCCTCTACCTCGCCTACAAGGCGTATGATGCCACCGCCGCCGCCGTGAAGGGCGTTGCGATCAAACGTCATGCTGTCGTGAACCGCAACCTCATCGCCTACCCGGCTGGCTCCACCACTCCGCAGAAGGCCGCGCATGACGCTGCCCTGCTCGCTGTCGGCATTGTTGTCCGCAGCTAATCCCGTTTCGAAAGGACAATTCCAATGATTGGTATGGACATCTTCAAGGGCGGCGCGGCCGGCGGGGCATTCTCGTCGATTTCGCTGACCGCCGCGATCCGCGATCTCAAATACACCCCCAGCCTGCTTACCGGGATGCCGGGCCTTGTCTCCAAGGTTCCGATTTACACCGAAAAGTTCGCCGTCGAGCGCATGGCCGACAGCCAGCGCCTGATCCCGGTAACGGAGCGCGGTTCGCCGCGCAGCCGCCAGACCCGCGACCGTCGCAACATCCGCGACTTCCGCACCGTCCGCACCGCCAAGGTTGACGAACTGCGCGCCGTGGAACTGGCGAACATCCGCGAGTTCGGCACCGAAACCCAGCTCGAAGCGGTGCAGAAAGAGCTGATGATGCGCTACGCCAAGTTGCGCCGCGATCACGAACTGACCGAGGAATATCGGCTGCTCGGAATGATCCAGGGCAAGATCCTTGATTCCGATGGGATCGCGACGATCTACGACTGGTTCACTGAATTTGGCATCACTCCGCCAACGGAGCTTGGTTTTAACTGGGCCTCGCGCACTGGCGTTGCTGAATATATTCGGGCCAACGTGATCCGCCCGACCGTCACTTCACTGCAAGGCCGGGCCGTTCCGGGGATGCAGATCAAGGCACTGTGCGGCGACACTTTCTTCGACGGACTGACCGCCAATACCGAAGTTCGTCAGTCCTATCTCAACTGGCAGGCGGCTCAGGAACTGCGCACCGGCTTGGCGAAGGCATATTCGTCCTTTGTGTTCGGCGATGTCGAGTGGATCAACTACCGCTCGGCCACTGATTCGGCTGCGGTTTCGATTGGGATCGCAACCGACAAGTGCCGGTTCTTCCCGGTCGGCGTCCCGGATATGTTCCAGAAGATTATCTCGCCGAACGATGAAGACCTCGATTTCGTCAGCACGCTCGGCCAGGAATACTACGCCCGGCAGGTTCCCGATCCTTCGGGCTACAACGCCTATGTCGAACTCAGCATGGACGCCTTCAACGCCCATGTTTGCACCACGCCGGAAGCGCTGCTTTCCGGCCGTGCTGGCGCATAAAAGGAATAAGCTGTGAAAACCATCACTTGCCTCGCCTTGCGCGAGTTCACCCAATTCGTCGAAGGTCACGGCATGGTCGTCGGTGCCCCGGAATCTTCGCTTGATGAAGCGAAGAAGCCGCAGGTTCCCGAACACGTTGTCGGCCAATTCGTCGAAGCTGGCTTGGTCAAGGCCCCGAAGGGCTGGGCCAAGGCGGCACCCGCTGATGCCGATGACGCCGGGGCTGCTGCTGCGGCGGACGATGCCCCGGCTGCGGACGCACCGCCAGCGTGAAAACGCTCGAAGAACTGGAGTCGGGGATGGATGCCGAGTGCATGACCATCCTCGGCGACAGCATTACCTATCGTCGCGCGAGCGGGCCCACTCTTCCGTTGAAGGCTTATGTCAACTTCGAAGAGGTGGCCCGCTCCATCGACATTGGGCAAGCGATCGAACAGGCGATGATGGTCGAGATCCAGATCAGCGATCTCCCGCAGCGCCCCGTGCTTACCGACAGAATTACGCTGGCGAAAGTCGCCGGCCGCACCTTCCAGCCGATCAATGTAAGCCGGGATCGTTCCGGTACGCATTGGATCTTCGACCTCAAGAAAGTCTGAGATGCCCGGCACCGTTCCCGCAATCGGCAAGGTCGAAGACGCGCTCAAGGCCGCGCTCCAAGCCTGGCCTGCGCTGGCCGGTCAAACGATTATCACCGATCAGAGCGTTGATGAGGCCGTCACTGAGGCTCAATACCCCGCGATCCTGATCTACACCGTCGCCTATCGCCCGGATGTGGCAGATGAAAACTGGATGTCGCTGCATGAAGCGACCGTCGAGTTCGAAGCGGTGAACACGACCCAGACCATCGGCACGATCAGCCGCGCCAACCACACCACGATTGCCCACATTCTTGGCTGCATCGCTGCTGACCGCAGCCTTGGCGGGCGGCTGCAAGATATTCAGGAAATCGATGTCGCTCCCGCTCAGCCAAATGGCCGGGATGTCGGCTCGGCCTCGCTCCAGTGCCGCGTCCAGTTCTACACCCCGCGCAGCGACTGGTTCACCATCAAGGGCGCTGGTGGCGCCGAATTTTAGACCCCGGAAAGGAATACAGCCATGGCTGCTGAACTGACTTGCCCGCCGCTCGGTACGGGCAGTGTGGATTTTGATGCCCTCAATGCCGCCGCGAAGAAGGCCAAGAGCCAGGACGATCTGAATAAGGCGGCCGAAACCGCAACGGTGCGCGTCGAAACGCCTGCCGAAGAGCCCGCTCCCGCTCCCGCTCCCGCTCCCGCCGCCGATCCCGGCGCCGCCTGAACCCTGACCTGAAAGGAAAGCCGCTATGGCTCTCAAGACCAGCAATACCGCAGTCGCCATCGCGATTCAGCCGGTAGTTGATACCTTTACGACCCCGACCCAGCCCGGCGACCTTATGCCGGTTTCGAACTGCCGCTTGCAGATCGACAGCATCAACATCGAAAACGATGAATACACCGGCTCGCCCTTCCGCAATGCGCCAGCGGTCGCTGGCAAGAAGGTGACGGTTTCGTACAACGTCAAGTTGCGCCCTCCGGGTGGTGGCGCAATTCCGGCTGCGAACGCCTTCCTGCTCGGCCGCATCCTCCAAGCCGCGAAGTTCACCGAAGTCCGCACCGTCACTGCGATCCCGGCCGCACCGGAAGCCGGAACCAGCGGCACCACCACGGCACTGACCCTTGGTATTGGCGCGACCGGCACCGCCGATCTCTACAAGGGTATGGCGATCACGCTGGCATCGATGGGCGCCAGTTTCAAGGAGCGCATGACCGCGATCCGGTCCTATACCGCAGGCAAGGTCGCGACCTTTGCTGAACTGTTTGGCTCTTCCGTCACCGGCAACTATCAGATCCCTTCGCAGCTCGGCTATATGCGCTCGATTACTGCGGCTGATCCGATCCTGCTTTCGCATAGCCTGTGGATCGATGGCTACCGCGTGGATTTGATGAACTGCCGCGTCACCTCGCTCCAGTTCGTGATCCCCACCAGCACCCGCGATCAGGCCGCGTTCCCTGAAATTCAGGTGACGTTTGATGCCATGATTTCCGCCACGGCGGATCAGGCCACCCCGGCTGTTGCCTCGCTCGGCTCGGTTCCGTTCTACAAGGACGGCAAAGGCTGGATGGCGAACACCAAGGTTGGCATCGCCAACTTCACGCTTGATAACGGCCTTTCGACCGAAAACCCGCCGAACCCGAACAAGGCCGATGGCAGCGATGCCGCGGAACTGACTGGCGGCGTGGCCGGGATCGACATCACGACCCAGAAGTACCTCAAGGCGACAATGGATCCGCTGGCTCTGGCCGACGCTCAGGCGCAACACGCCTTCTTTGCCCAGTGGGGGTCCACCGCTGGCAATATGGTCCAGATCGTCGTTCCTGACTTCCGGTTCGATTACCGCAATCCCGACATGGGCGGCGCCCTTGTGATGGAAAGCGGGCGTCTGATGATCGATGCCTTTGATCGCTCGATCTGCCTCAACTTCCCGTACTAAACCCAAAACCCGAAAGGATCCTGACCGTGCCCCAGGAAATCCCAATCGAGGCGAGCGAAGAGTTCGCCTTTACCCCTGCCTCGCTGTCCAAACTGGAGAGCCCGCCTGTTTTCGTGCTGCGGACCCCGACACACCGGGAGAAGCGTCACCTCCAGCGGCTCAACAATGAAGAAGGGGTTCAATACCACGCGACCGAAGAGGTCCGTGCCGAAGTGCTGGCTGGCATCGCCGCGCTGTTCCCTGAGAAGGCTGAACTGCTCAGCGAGGCGGTCAAAGACCTTTGGGCCCGGCGAGACGATTTCGAAACCCAACAGGCGGCCGATCCCGAACTGGTCTGGGATTTTGATGCCGACATCGAGACGCGGCTCAACGCCGTGGTCAATGAGGTGTTCGCCGGCTGGGCGCCGCTGCGCCGGATGGTCGCCGACAACCGCGACTTTTCGACCACCAGCGCCGTCACGATGGTTGCCGTGATGGTGAAGTCGATCAAAGGCCTTACGCTCGAGATCGAGCGCGACCGGGGGTATCTCTCGGTTGAAACCGCCAATGCGGTGCGTGATGCCCTGTGGAAGCTGGAGGAAGAGCAGAAGCTCAACCAAGGCTCTGCATGGCAAGAGCTCGGCGTGACTACCAGCATGACCCTCTATCTGGGTGAAGAAGAGGCAAAAAACTTGCTATCGCCTGTGCCGTCCGAGACGAGCCAGGCGCTTTCGAACGAGACGAATGCCTCGGAGAAGGGTGGGAAATCCCCGGCATCAAGGGCGACCGACCAGACGGCTCCTTCTCTCGAAACCCAAGGCACCGAGTAACCAATGCCCATTGGCAAGTGCTGCGCCTCCACACGCAATGTGACCGGGGGATGGCAGGCTATGTCTATCCTGATGGGGGTTCGGTCCTCGATCAACCGCTGCTGTTGCTCGATGCCTTCGCGGTGATCGGAAACACGGTGGCCAGAATGAGGGACAAGAAACGTGCCGCAGATTGATGGAAAGCTGGAGCGGGGTGACTACAACGCGCCCTTCTCCGACTTCTATCGCGGCGCGGTTCAGCGGATGGAACGCGCCGCCTTGGTCGCAACAGACCGGGCGGCGCGAACCGCTAAGCGCACCATCCGCTCCGAGATGCAGGGCGCGAACCTTGGCCGTCTTGGCAATGCGATCGATGCCAACTCCGATCTGTCACGCGGCGACGGCATCAAGCGCCTCGCCGATGGCGGGTTTTCTGCATCGGGCGCGGTGTTCATCCGGTCGAAATCGGCCCGGACCCGCGGCGCGATCGAATCCTATACCAGCGGTTCCGTCATTCGCCCGGTTCGTGGTCGTTGGCTCTGGATTCCAACCGATGAGATCCAGCGGCTCGGCGGCAGCGGAAAGGCCCGCGAACGGCTGACGCCGGGCAACTGGGCCAAGTTCGGAATGGACCGCAAGGTAGGGCCGCTCGTCGTGATCCGCGGCGTCAACGGCTATCCTTTGATGGCGGTCAAAGGCGTCGGCGTCTCGGAAGCTGGCAAGCGCCGTTCCGCCCGGTCTCTGACCAGATCAGGCCGAGCCCGCAAGGGCCAGGTCGCCAAAGAATTTATCGTCGCATTCATCGGCATCCCGCACACCGCGCGGGCCGCCCGGATCGATGTCACTGCCATCATGCGAAAGGTCCAAGCGGACTTGCCGCGTCTGTTCAACGAAGCGCTGGGGAGGATCTAGGATATGGCTGGCGGCCAAGAATTTCCTGCATATCTGACCCTGCGCACCAAGAGCGACGGCAGCGCCAAGGCGACGTTCCTCGCCGAGATCAATGAAGCACTCGCACCGGCTGAACAGCGCCTCGCCAAATTCAGCAGCGAAGCGCAGCGGATGCTGGATGCAGCGCTTTCGATCAAGCGCAACGAAGCCGGCAGCCTTGATCTCGGCGTTGACCAACTCAAGGCCGCCGCCGCCGCCCAGCAGTCCCGCGCTACCGCTGCCCGCGAGGTTGCCGCAGCAACCCGTCTTGCTGCCAAGGAAATAGGTGACGAAGGCCGTCAAGCCCGCCTTGCCGTTGCCGCGACCGAAGCGCTGGCGATCGAAGAAGAACGTGCCGCCCGCGCCGCGATGTCTCATGCACAGGCCGCAGAGCAAGTGCAGGAACGTCTCAACCGCCAGAAGAGCGCTACCGACGCCGTGGTTGCCTCAACCCGCGCCGGGACGACCACTTACGGCCTCGGCACCAATTCTATTCGCGGGCATCGCACAGCCATGATCCAGCTTGGCCAGCAGATGCAGGACATGGTTGTCCAGACCCAGATGGGCACCTCGGCGGTCACGATCTTTACCCAACAGGTTCCGCAGGCAGCTTTTGCCCTGAGCGGCCTTGGCGGGAAGGTTGGAGCCGTTGCCAGGCTCCTCGCCGGACCTTGGGGCGCTGCCGTGTTCATCGCGACCGCTGTGCTGGGCCCGTTCATCGTCAATCTGTTCAAGAGCGGTGAGGCTGCCGACAAGGGCGGCTCAGCGATGGACAAGCTGAGCAACAAGCTCGACCTGTCCAAGAACAGCTACGAATTGCTGAACGCCGTGGTCGAGGAATACAACAAGGCTCAATCTAAAAGCACGGCGCAGACCTACGATGCCATCATTGCGGCCGAAGACCAGGCGAGGGCCCTGTTGAAGGTAGCAAGAGCCAAACTCGCAGTGGTTCAAGCCAGCGATCCATCCCTAAATGCCACCTCCGCCCTTGATGCGATCGGCGCAGAGAGTGGGAAGGGCGGCCTTGTTTCTTACCTTCAAAAGCAAATTGGAACGCTTGAAGGCGAGCTCGCTAACGCCAACATTGCGGCGTCAACTGAGCGCGCCAGAGTGCGAACCGACCCGCGCGCTGGGATCGAAACAGCATATGATACTCAAACGGTTCGTGTGCAGGAAATGCGCCGCAAAGGCGAGATCAGCGAGCGGCAGCTTGAGCTGGCCACTACGGCTCTTTCTGTAGCCCGCAAGCGCGCCCTCAAAACCTATGATGATGCCAATCGCGCAAACGGATCGTCCGGCTCTGGCCTTTATGGCGCCGAGATTAACATGGCCAGCGCCAGGCGGATTGCCGAAGGAGCGGGCTTTCAGGTAAACTCCGGTACGCGGACCTATTCCCAGCAGAAAAGCCTTTATGATAAATGGGTTGCGCAGGGCCGCCCCAAGGACAATCCGGTCGCCAAACCCGGAACCAGCGCGCATGAGCGCAGCAACGCCCTCGACATTCAGTTCGGCGATGGGGTCAATCCGCAATCGATCAAAAAAGCCTTCGCCGATGAAGGCGTCCGCCTCACCAAGATCCTCAAGGAGCGCGGCCACTATCACATCGAATGGTCCACGAAGGGCGCAGACAAGGCCACGCGCGAAGCAGATCGGATGGCAGATCGCGCCGAAAAGGCCCGCGAGGCACTGCAACAGTTTGGCGACCAGTCCGCCGAGAAAATCCAGCGGATCACCGAGCAGTTTGACGTTCAACCCAAAGCCATTGACCGCTCGATGCGCGCGATCCGTGAACTGGGCAGCACGATCAAGGAATTGCGGGATGCGGACCCTCGCGGCGAAAGTCCGTTCTTTCAGCAACTGATCGCCGACGCTCAGGCAGGCAAGCGCGTTGTCGAAGATGCGCTACTGCGCCCCTACCGCGAATTGAACACCGAGGCTGATCGCCGCCTGCAAATCCAGACCATGATCGTTCGCGGCCACGAACTCGAAGCCGCCAAGCTCGAAGAAATCTGGCGCATTGAGGCGGAGCTTGGCACTCAGGACGAGATCAGAGCAAAAGCTGCTGACTTGCGCGCCCAAGGCCGTGTTGAAGAGGCTGAGGCGCTGGAGCGCATTCTGGCGCAATACCCTCGGATTGTCAGTGAGGCCGAGGCGCGGATCGAAAAAGAACACGCGGTCACCAAGGAACTCGAAGTCCAGCGGCAGATCATGGACGCCTACCTCGGCGCCGTCTCATCTGCCCGCTCCGAACTCGAAGCCATCCTTTCGGGCACTGGCAAGATCGCCAACTTCCAGACCATCTTCAAGCAGCTTCGCGGCAAGGTGCTGACCGAACTGATCTTCGGCCCCGCGCTCCGCAGTCTTGAAGAGTTCACCAAGAAAAACGTCTTTGGCGAGTCGGTCGATAAGCTGGCTGAAACCACCACCTATGCCAGCGAAACGGTACAGGACTTTGCCGACGCCGTTGCCGGCGCGGCCCGCCAGATCACGGCTTCGCGCAGCCCGGCCACCGCTGGAGCCTTGGGCGGTGCAGGTGCCGGCCTAGGGTCGGTCTATGATGATCTGATCGGCGGCATCGCCAACGACAACGAGATTGTCGTGATGGGCCAGAAGTTCGGGGACCGGCGCGGCGCCCGCCCCGACCTCAGCCCCGAACAGTTCATCGATCAGCTCTCGATCTCGATCGTCAAGCCGATGCTGTCTGGTTTCGATGAGATCTTCGGCACCACGTTTTTCAGCAAAATGGGCGGCGCGCTCAGTGGAGCGCTCAGCGGCTTCACCACGGCTGGCGTTCCCGGCGGCATCCTTGGATTGCTCAAAGGCATTACCAAAGACGGGAGCAAGCTCGATGGGATATTCGGAGAAGCCCTGAAAGGTGCCCAGACCGGCTCGCTAGTAGCTGGCATCGGCGGCGCGTTTGGGATCAAGCTCAGCGAAACCGGATCGCAGATCGGCGGCGCCATCGGCAAATTGATCCCGATTCCCGGCGGCGACATCATTGGTGCCATCGCGGGCGGCCTCATTGGCAACCTGTTTGGCAAACGCAAGCGCGGCGGGGCCTCGGTCTCCAACGATACCATCTATGCCCATGCCAACGACAGCGCCGTCACCGATAGCTTGAACAGCAGCGGTTCCGGCCTGCAAGACGCGATCAAGAACATCGCCAACGCCTTTGGAACCACAGTCGGCAGCTATGATGTCGGGCTTGGCCGCTACAAGGATTATTATCAGGTCTCATCGTCGGGTAGCGATCCGAAGCTGGGCAACAGCTACTTCGGCCGCGACAGCAAAAACTCGCTCTATGACGGACTCGATGCCGAAGCGGCCATGCGCGCCGCCGTTCTGGCCGCATTGCAGGACGGTGCCATTCAGGGGATCAAGGCCGGGGCGCAGCGGCTGCTCACCTCTGGCAAAGACCTTGATGTCCAGATTCAGAAGGCGCTCGACTTCCAGGGCGTGTTTGACAAGCTGAGAGCGATCAAGGATCCGGTCGGCGCCGCGCTCGATACGCTCGACAAAGAGTTCAAGCGGCTTCGCGACATCTTCGCAGAGGCCGGGGCTTCCACGCAAGAATATGCGCAGCTCGAAGAACTCTATGGGATGGAGCGCGCCAAGGCGATCAAGGCCGCCCAGGATCAGATCACCGGATCCCTGCGCGCGCTTTATGAGCAGTTGACCATCGGCGACAGCGGGCTCTCGCTTCGTTCGCGGCTATCCAGTGCGCAAGCGGCCTATGACCCACTGAAAGCCCGTGTCGCGGCTGGCGATGTCACCGCCTATGACGACTTCGCCGCTGCGGCGCAGACCTTGCTCGATCTCCAGCGCCAGATCTACGGTTCGCAAACCCCGTACTTCGACTTGCTGGCCGAGATCACTGGCCTGACCAAGACGCAACTCGACGCCCAGACCGCGATTGCGGACGCCAGCGCGGGCCGGGATAATCCGCTTTCGGCGATCAATGGCGGGACCGCGGCGAACGACAACAACAACGTGGTCGGCGCCATCGGAACGTCGAACGACATTCTGAGCCAGATCAACATCAACATCGCCAACCTTGGAAATCTGTTGCTGACCGGAACCGGCGGCGGCGGCGGCGGATCAGGCGGGTATCTGCCGCGCAATGAAGCAGAATACTTCTTCTGATGCTGCACTGCCTCGCCACCATTGCCCCGCTGCATATCGCCAGTGGGGAGCGCCGGATCGTGCGCGCCGCCTCGGCCAATCGGCGCGATATTACCAGCATCGGAGGCCACATCTGGGAGCCCGCCATCGCGCAGGCTCCGGCGTTTCGGATTACGCTGTTCAATGGTGACTTCCAAGCCGCCGTCTCGCCCGGCGCCGCAACACTGCCGCTCCAGATGGCCGCGATCAAAAAGAGCTATCCGTGGGCCGATGAATGCGCATGGAAGGGTGCCGAAGTGGAAATCCGCGTCGGCAAGCCCGGCGATGCATGGCCGTGGAAACTGGCCTTCAAGGGCCGGGTTTCTGGTTACGAGCGCAAGGGTCAGGTTCTGTCCCTGTCCGCCGAAGCCTCGCTTGATGACAAGGATGTCCTGACCGCCGCCTATGCCGGCACTGGACTGATCGAAGGTGACGCCGACCTCAAGGGTAAGGTCAAGCCGCTGGCGATCGGATGGCCGAAGAACGTCGAACCCGTGCTGATTAACGCGGTCGATTCGGTCTATCAGTTCTCAGCCTATGGCCCGATCGAGGCTGTGACCACACTGTACGAGCGCGGCTCTGACTTTGGAGCCAGTACCGGCGATCATGCCACCTATGCCGCGCTGGTCGCCGCTTCGATCCCCGCCGGGCGATGGGCAGCCTGCCTTGCGCAAGGTCTGGTCCGGCTGGGCGCACCGCAGGCCGGGGTTATCACGGCCGATCTCAAAGGCCACATTGTTGGTACGGTCACACCGCGACTGACCGGCGCGATTATCTCTGCACTGGCCGGGATAGCCGGGATCGCCGAAGTTGATATCGAAGCCGAGACTCTGGACGCGCTTGATCTCGCGGTGCCGTTCAACGTCAACCTCAACCTGGTCGATCAGATCAAGTTTCTTGATGTCGCCCGGCGCATGGCGCTGCCTTGCAATCACCAATCCGGGGTATCGCTCGAAGGCAAGTTCTTCGTGCTGCCAATCAGCTTCGATGCCTCCCCGACCTTCGCGCTGGAGGCTCAGGGGCGTTCCTGGCCGCAGGTTATCGAACTGCCGATCGAGCAGGAGACCTCGCCGCCGTTCTGGCGCACGGTGCTGGGCGCTGAGCGGGCATGGCGGGTGCATTCGGCGGAAGAGATTTCGTTCAGCGCGACCCTGATCGAGCGCGGACCCTACAGCGACACCGAAACCTACCGCGAAGGCAACTGGGTATCGCAGCCGGACGGCTCGACATGGATCTACATCGCAGTCGAGGCCAGCGCGGGCAATAGCCCCCCGGTCTGGCCAACCGCCAGCAATGCCTGGTGGGCCAATCGCACCGCGCCGGGCGGAACCAATTCGACCTATGCGGACGGGACGCCGATTGACGATTTGCGCCCGGCTGAGCCTTACGCCGATGTAACATCGACCGCGGTGCCCCGGCATGAACCGAACGGGATCAGCACGGCCTTCACTGCAAATCACTTGGGCGCAATTGACGCCGGCCAGCTTCCGAGAACGATCCAGATCAAGCGGTTCCGGGGCATAACTGACGTATCGAGCGGCGCTGTTTGGACGCTGGTTTCGCAAGGAGCCGTCTCTGGCGCGACCGTCACGGTGGTTAATGGCGCGGTGGTGATCCCGACAGGAGTGGGAATACCGCCGGGGACAGCGATTCAAGTAAAGTCTGCCCATGACGGCGTGGACATCACTGGCATAATCTCAGTGACGCGGCTTGATGCGGCCCCTCCCTCCACGGGAGGGAGCGGCGGAACAACCGTGACCGATAACTCGCTCAACTCCGTGACCGGGACAACCATGGTTGCCCTCTCCGATGAGATGACGGTTCACACCGGGTCGGCGGGCTCAATCGCATTCGGCGGCGGGCTCTCAATCATCGCTCCGGCATCCAGTCCAGTCGGGACCTTCGGAGCTGATATGCGCTGGAAATATAAGTCGGTTGGCGGGATTTTCAGCGACGTTGGGGCCGCCAACATACCAGAATCAGTTGCCGCCGTGGTTACACTCGAAAGCGGAATGTATTTCAGCGAGAACGGCTCGATCAATGTGGCCGCCAGCCAGACCGGCCTGAGCGCCAGCACCGACTATGTTGTACAACTTTGGGGCGCGCGAGACAGCGCGGGTCCAGCCAAAACAATCAGCTTTGGGGGTTCGGTCAGCGCGACCGGATCGTAATTAGTGAAGGATGAAAATGACTCGGCAAAACTGGGGGGTGACAGACATCCCCACGCGACACGCGCCGTTCGGCGGAGCGACTGGCGATTGGAATGTGGAAGTGCTTTCGGTCGATTGGTCTGGAGCGGCTTTTGTGCTTGCCGTTTCTAAGGCCGAGGGCGCCGCGGCCGAGTTCACGCTCACGAATCAGCCGGCGGGAACTCAAGGCGTCTCGGCCGCCTATGACCCCAACATGGTTGACCCAATCAGCGGTGGGGTTTTGGGTGGAACCACGATTTCCCCGCAGGTTAATGAGACATCTCTCGAAGCAATCACATGGGGTAGCATCCCGGCCGGCGAACCGCTGAGCCTGTTCTGGGAATTGCTGGTCACTCCTATTGGTGGGCCGCAGCGTCAACTGTGCTGTGGCAATTTCAAACTCTATCCTGGGGTTGGCGACTAATGCTTGGAACCATCCGTCACAGCGCTGAGGGCGCTTTCATCATGCAGATCGGCGAAAACACGGCCGAAGCTGCGCGGCAGGCGAGGTTGGCCGCAGTTAATGCCTCGGCGGTAGTCCGCGCCGCCGCACAAGACCTAGTTGTCCTTGGCGATAGCATCACGGCATGGAACTGGACCGACGCGGCCAACAACGTGCATTCAGATTCGTGGGCCACGCACTTGGCGCTGGGTTTGGCCGGTAAGCTGCATCTGATCCGCAATGCCGGGATCGGCGGCAACACCACGGCGCAGATGCTTGCGCGGTTTGACAGCGATGTGATGGCCTATCTGCCGGATGGTGGTTGGGTAGGCATTGCGGGCGGAACGAACGACCCTGACGGGGTGACGGACACTTACCCGAATGTTGAGGCGATGATTAATCGCGCCCACAACGGCGGCTGCAAGGTTTTTCTCTGCTCCAACATCACGAACGGCTGCCCGGCGCTTGCTGCCCCTACGGTAACGGCAACGGGCGCGATCACTGGTGGCACCCTCGCTGCGGGTTCGTATAGCTACCGGGTCGCTGCGCTGAATGACGTTGGCACCACGCTAGCTAGCACGGCAGCGGGCGCTACGGTTGCCAGCGGGACAACGGGTTCGGTTGTTATTTCGTGGCCCCATATCCAAGGTGCCCGTTCATACAAGATTTACGGTCGGATAGGCGGCTCTGAACTGCTGATCGCTACAAACACCCTGACCACGGCGGGATGCCGCTATGTGGACACGGGATCGGTCACACCATCGGGCGCATTGCCTGGCGCGAACACAACGGCCTCCGCCCGCAATTCGGCCGCGCACCTCAAGCACGGGCGGGTTCGCAATTCGCTGATGCGGTTGGCGCGTAAATATGGCCTGCCGCTGATAGACTTTCACACGATGAACGCTGATCCGGCTGCGTCGGGCATTTTTCTAGCCGGGGCCAGCGTTGATGGGACTCACCCGGCCAACAAAAACCAGCGGCTGATGGGGGTGGAGGGAAGTTTGAAGCTCGCACCTTACCTGCCTCCAACTGCGTTCGTCTGGACGCTGGACAACGCCTATCCTTCGGGCCTGACCGCGAACGCGCTGTTGCTCAATAACGATGGCAGCAAGCCGGCTGGTTGGACGGTTTCGCTTGGCAGTTCCGCCATGGCGACGGTGGCTGGGATCAATGGTTCAGCCATTCAGGTTTCCAGCGCAAGCGGTGCCGCGCAGTATCTTTACTCGCCCGAATATGCGGCGTTTAGTGTGGGCGACAAGCTGGCATTCTACGGAAAGCTGAACTTTAGCGGCGCAGATGCTGCATATGGCCGTGCTTCGATTGCTGCGAAATTCCAGCAAGTGGTGACGCCTCGGTTTGTCGGAAAGCTGGACCTGAACGCTGACACAAACGGGGTGGTGCCGTTTTACTTTGAAGGCACCGTTCCTGTTGGCGGGCTAAGCCTAATCATTGAGGTGGCTCTGACGCTGGCCGGATCGGCAGCGGGCGGCACCGTGACGCTTTCGGCAGGCCAGCTCGACATTGTGAACCTGACCGCGCTGGGCCTCGCGTAAACTGGGCTTCAACATCAGCAAACCAACAGGATGGAACGCGGCATTGACCTAATAATCCCACGCTTTCCTCTGAACTAAGGATCTTGATTCTATGCCCACTATGATTGTCAACTATGGTGAAAACACGGCCGAAGCTGCGCGGCAGGCAGCCGTTGCCACTGCGGCGGTTGCTGATATTGGGTCCGCGTCATTTCAAGCCAAGCGGCTGCGTAAATTGGCCGCCCTTGCCGCGTCGATGGCGCGAACCGGGCTGCGCGGCGCGGTGCTGGACACCACAGATATCGTTGTTTCGGCGCAATCGGCAGCATCGAGCTTTGGCGCGGGCACGTTCACAGATTTTCTGGTGACGAACAGCAATGCCGGCAAGTTCACCTTTTTGGGCGGAACCTGGGCGCTGGGTTCCGGCTATCCGAACAATCAGGTCTATATTCCGGTTACTCGCCGGGCGGGCAATGGCACCGATCCCAGCGTGGCCGCTTCGCAGATGCCGGGCAACCGGGTTGTGCTTTTCACCGAGGCACCGAAGCTGGAGCTCTATCTGCAAGTCGGCGCGACCCAAGGCGGGTTCCGCCTGATCGTCGATGGAAAATATGCCAAGGCCGGCCTGATCGGGAATACCGAAGACGGCAACCTCCGCTATATCCTGATCACCTTTGGCGATGGCACCGCGACCTATCGCAAGCCGCGCATGATCGAGCTGGAGTTCGGCGGCGATGGCGGCTTCGGCGGTATTCGCTGCGAGAAAATCTATGCACCCCGCCCGGCGCCGCAGCCTGATGGCCTGCGCCTGCTGGTGCATGGGGACAGCCGGGTGTCCACGATTGTTGATACCGGCACGGCTGAAACCCAGCTTTGGGGTGTGATGGGGCAGCATCTGGCCAACCTGCTGGGCCAGCGCGACGTCTGGCTCAGTTCGGTTGGCGGAACGGGCTGGATATGTCCGCAGGCGCCCAAAATTTATAGCTGGTTCAATGATCGGGTGGCGATCGATGTGGTGGCCGCGGCACCCGATGTGATCGTGGAAACCGGCGGATCGAACGATCAATCGCTGATTACCGCCTATGGCGAGGCGGCCTATCAGGCGCTTGTCGTAACCTGGCTGCAAACGGTAATCACCGCTAAGCCTGAAACGGTAATCTTTATGACTGGCCCGATGGGGGCCAAGTCAGCCGAAAACACCGATGCCAACTGGCTGAAAGTGCGGAACGCCAAGCAGGCTGCCGCCGCGCTATATCCCAAAAACGTCGCATTCATCGACAATCTGGGCGAAGCCTGGTGCAGCGGCACCGGCAAGCAGACCGCGACCACCGGCGATGGCCAATCCGATTGGGGGCTTGGCAGCGACGGGGCGCACAACACCATTGCTGGCAACTGGTGGTACTCCGACCGGATCACTCGCGCGATCGCTGGATCAATCCCAGCGCTGATTGCGGCGCAGGGCTGAGCTGATCGCGACCCCCTTGCCCCAAGCCAAATAAAGGAACTGACCGATGCCTGATCCTGCGAACCAAGCCATTGCCCGCCGCCTGGCCCAGTTGGGCGCCTCTGACGCAAGGGCGATCGCCAAGATGGCCCGCAACAATGCCGAGCGGTGCAAACTGCTCTGCGATGGCTACACCGCCAATGCCGCTGCCCTGAGCCTCGATCCGACAACTGATCCGACCGTGATCGAGCCGAAGGACATCATTCCATGAGCGAGGGTCAAGCGGTGATCGCCGGGCAATCTCTCTTGCTGCTGGCGGCATGGTTCTGGCGCGGTGGCAGTGACCGGCTGATCTATTGGCTGGGCGGTGCGTTCATTGCCTCGCTGTGGATCAGCCAGCACTTCGCCGGAATTGATCGCCACGCTGCGCTGGCCGTGCTGGACGCGGCGGTGGTTGCCATCGCTACCCGCGCGTGGATCAGCGGCGATCTCAGGGGCTGGTGGATTGGCTTTATCGGGCTGGCGAAGGTCGGGCTGCGGCTTGCTGTGGTCGGCGGCCAATATGGCAGCGAATACCATGGTAGCGGATGGGTCTTTGCAGCGGTGGTCAATCTGGCATTCGCCGCCCAAGTTATCATCGCCGGGGGCATAACCGATGAGCTGGGCAAGCGGATTGCTGATTATCTTCGCAGCGCTGGTCCACTCCGGGCTCGACTGTTTCGCAATGTGGCGGGCGGCTAGATGGCGGATGAGGGGCAAATCTTCGGACTGTCCGCCGAAGCGGCGCAAACCGCCAAAGTAATGGCATCCGGGGGCTTCGGTGCCGGGGTGCTGGTCTATATGCGCCACCCCGGATCGCTGCTTCGCGCCGCAATGCTGTGGGCAATCGGGGTAGGCATCGCCGTTATCTTCTCGCACCCGGCGTCAGAATGGTCCGGCTTTGGCGAGATCCAAGTCGCGGCGCTGCTCGGCCTGCTCGGTAAAGCCGCTGCGGCGGGACTGCTCAATGCCATCGAAAAGGCAGACTTTTCCCGGCTTGTACCGGGTGGAAAGGAATAGTTATGTTCGATATCGCCAAATTCTTCGCCGAAGTTCGCAACGGCCCCGGTGCAGGCAAGGGTATCCTGGGGCCCAAGCTGGAACCGCATGAAGTTGAGGGTTGCGAAGCGATCCTGAAAGCGATGGCGGGCCTGCCAATTTCGCATTGCGCCTATTCGCTGGCGACCGGATTCAAGGAAACAAACGGCACGATGCAGCCGGTTGAGGAAGCCTACTGGATCCGCAACGCTGCCGCTTGGCGCAAGCGCAACCTGAGATATTGGCCGCACCATGGTCGGGGATATGTTCAGCTTACTTGGGCTGAAAATTATGCTCGCGCCGATGCTGAGCTGGCGGGCGCTGGATTGATAAAGGCGGGCGAATTGATCGCCAATCCTGATCTGGCGATGCGCCCGGATATAGCGGCGTTCATCATGCGGCGCGGGATGGTCGAAGGCTGGTTTGCGGCAAGCAAGGATGGCCGCCGACACACGTTGGCACGGCACCTGCCTGATCCGGTTGGCAAGATTGAGCAGTTCGAATCTGGGCGGCGGATCATCAACGGGACCGACTGCGCCCATCAGATCGCGGTCTATGCGATGCAATTCCAGACGGCCCTGATTACCGGGGGTTGGGCATGAGATTCCCTCAGATCGGCGAACGTCAATGGGTGACTATCGGCACATTCGGGTTTGCGGGCCTGTTGCTGGGCATGGCGACAGACAACCCCGCGCTCTGGGAAGTCGAGGTGTTCAAAGTCATCATTCAGGCCGTAGTGCTGACCGGGCTATTGAACATGGTGCTGGCGTTCCATTTCGCCTCTAACAAGGGCAGCGAGACAGCGCGGGAGAACACCGGCAAGGCGTTTGACGCAATCATCGCCGCTGGCAGTTCTGCCCCAAGCGCCGATGCAGCAACCGGCGCGCAACTGGCGACCGATGCCGCGCAGGAAGTGGTTGAGGAGTTGAAGCCATGATCGCAGCCCTAGCCCTGAGACTGATCGGTTTCGGCGTCCCGCAGCGCTTCGCCACCGCCCTTTCATGGCTGACCACCGCCCTGCTCGCCCTCGCCCTGCTTTGGGGCGCGAAAGCGATGTACGAGCGCAGCGTGATCCGCGAACACGACGCTAAGATCACAGCCAAAACCACTGCGACCGATGCCAAAGCCAAGATCGAAGCCGCCGAACGGCGCGCGACCGATACCGCCACCAATGCTCAAGCTGAAAAGGAACGATCCGATGCCATCAATCAAGCCGTGGACGGCGCACCTAGCGATGCTTCTGTGCGCCTCAATTGTGAGCGGATGCGAAAGGCCGGCAAGGATACAAGCCGCCTTACCGCCTGTGCAGGACTTGGCCGTTGAAGCGAAGCCTGTTCCGGGCGAAATCGTGCTGACCAGCGCAGTCGCGGCCGAGCAGTTCAACTCCGAGATAGAAGGTTGGGGCGAGCGCGGCTGGTCCGCAGTTGCCCGTATCTGCCGCTGGGCCAAGGCTCATGGCTCCCCGGCTGACTGCAAATGACCGCGACCGCCGCCCGGATCGGGTTCATCTCGCAGCCGTTCCGCAAGGCCATTGTCGAGAGCGCCACGGTCAAAAGCCAATACGGCGCCTTGGCCCGCGAGACCGAAGACCCGATTGAAACGTTCTTCGATAGCGTTGCCGATGCGGACGCCATGGCCGAAGACCGGCAATCCTTGCTCGGCGTCCACCGCCGCCGATTTCAGGTGACGGTCAAAGGCGTGGAAGAAGGTTTGGATCTCGATTACACCAGCGGGGTCGCCCCGGTCGTGGACTTCACCGATAGCCTGCGCTCGATCGCGCGGACCATGCTGATCGGCGAAGTCACGTTCGACATGGCAAAGCAGCGCAGCATCTACAGCATCTGGGGATAGAACCGTGGCAATCCGCAAACCCTTCTTCGTCGTTCCGCTCGATCTGGGCACCGTAGTTTCGGGCAACGTCGCCGCCGGCCATTCGGTGTTCCATCTGGCGCGGCATGACGCGATCGGGCTGACTTGGAAAACCGATGGCAACACGAACGTCTGGGCCCGCGGTGACTTCGGATCAGCGCAGGCGGTCGATTTCCTCGCTATTGTCGCCGCCAATGCCCTGCCGGGAACGCAATTCCGGCTGCGGCTGGGCGAGACTCAAGCCGAGGTCGATGGCGCAGCGCCCTATGACAGCGCAGCGCAGACCTTCATCTCACCCGCGATCACCAGTGATGACGAGCTCTATCACGCGCATTGGGAACTGCCCTCGGTCCAGACCTATCAGTGGTGGCGGATCGACATCACCGGCCACACCGGCAACTTCGAAGCCGCATCGGTCGTCATGGGCAAGAAGTTCGAACCGAGCCGCTATTACAACTACGGGTTCGGGCGCGGGGTGGAAGACCTTGGCGGGCTTTCGATCTCGCCCTTTGGCATCTTTGACGAGCAGCCGGGCATAGTCCTGCGCCGGATCCAGTTCACGCTGGCCTGGGTGACGGAAGCCGAGTTTGAAACCGGGTTCCAGCCGCTGTTCAAAAAGCTGGGCAAGCGCGGCGTGGTCTATCTCTGCTTCGATCCAGAGGCCGGGCCTTACCGCCAGAGCAAAACCTATATGGGACCGCTCGACAAGCTGCCGTTCGCCACCGGGGTCCGCAAGCCCGGCACCTATGCGATGGACCTCCAGTTGCTCAGCACGATCTGAGGCTTCGGCTCATGGGCCGGAGAGCAGGGGCGGCGGCGGGGCACGGCGCCGTCCCCTGCTTATCAGCAATAGGTGATGGCTATCCCGCTGCGCTTGGCTAAATCGACCGTTTCTTTATCCAGATGAACCTGACCATCGTGGCAGTCGATCATCTCGGCCTGCTCCTCGCAAATGTCGCTAAAGTTAAGGCGGCGCGCGATCTCTGACGCCAAGATGTCAGTGAGGGCTGTGCAGATTGGGCTTGAACTGTTTTTGGCATAGACCCTATCGCCGATGGCGGTGACGGGGAAAGCCTCCGGTTTGAGTATCATTGTTTCATCCTCTTGCTAGATTCAGTTTAGCTCCTCGTCCCGCGGACCAAACCGGGATAGGGTTAGGTGGAGTCCGTTTCAGACTTCGCCGGTAGGGGGTTAGTCTATTTCGACCCGCAAGTCCCAACCCAGCTTCTTACGGACCATGGCCTTCGCTTCGGTGCGCCAGCCAAAGGCGTCCATGACGGCGAGCCGCATGGCCTCATGGTCGATCTCCATCCAACCAGACCCACCGCTCGGCCCTACGTTTTCATGGGTGGTCCGAAGCATGGGCTTTACGATGGTCGCGGCCTCGCTCTCGCCGCCGTCGCTGCGCTCGAATGCGCGCACCGCAACCATTGCCCCGCCCTGCGTCTCATAAACCTCAAGCGTCACCTGATTGCCCTCACGGCGGTCAGCAAAGCTGGTTTCGCAGAGCAACCGCCCGGTGAACTCGACGTTGGGCCCGTTGATCTGGCGGATCTCGAAGCGTTCGAAGCCTTCGACCACGGCGGCGCGCTTGGCGATACGGCGCAGGGTGCGTTCGCAATCGGCGAGGGCGCTAAGGGTTGCTTGGCGCTGATCTGGCGCTTCACCAAAGGCCACCCCAAGCAGTTTGGCGACACTGTTGGCCATACCCATGTCCATAGTTTCGATGGAAATGGCGAAGGCATCAAGCCTGCCCTCACGATCGGCCGGTTCGCGGGTTATCGTCACACTGCTCACGCTGCCATCCTCCTGATCTTAGCCCGCTCCCTGCGAAAACGACGTTTTGAAATAACCGATCGAAATCGGCGTAGAATTTGCAATCGCCGCCTGATCTCGCCGCGCTGCCACGCGACCAGGCATTCAGGATTGTCAAAATGGGCCACTAAACTGCCCTCAACTCGATCCGTCACGCTGCCATCCTCCATTTGTTCATGTTGCATTGTTTGACCTTCTGCCAGGCGTCGTTTCGATTCCGCCGGTAGGGGGCATCCCAGAGTTTGAGCATCAACCCCTCCCCGCCTGCGGCCCAGACCCGGCGCGCGAGATCCATCACCTCGCGCGGGCTGGCGCACCATTCGTCTTCGATCAGGACGACCGGGATAGCCCCCTCATCGCGCCCACGGCTGCCCGGCCGCCATTCCCACGATAGGGTAGGATCAGCATCCGCCACCTCGATCCACCGCGCCAGCGCCGCCTTGCGCTCATGGAGCGGGGTATCGCAGCCCCCGGCCTTCCAATCGGCCAGCGGCATCGCATCGAACAGATGATAGATCCCCGCCTCTCCCCCCATTTTCCAGCCGCTCTCACACCAGCGCTTTGTTGCGTCCAGCGTTCCATCGACCTGAAATTCGCCGTCTAGGAACAACGGAACGCCTGCCACGCGCTCGATCTGGGCCAGCCTGTAAAGGATATGGTCCGCGCCCTTGATCGGCATTCCGTTGCGGGTCCAGAGCCGGGTTATGCCGGTGACGCCGGGGAAGCGGGCGGCGCGGAAACCGTCGATCTTCTGTTCGGACATTACCCCGCCTTCTGGGAGCAAGCCGCGCCAATCATCGGCGAGCTGCACAAGTTCGGTCATGGCTTTGCCGCCATCTGCGGATAGATGTTGAGCCCGATACCCAGCGAAAGCGCTTTGGCGCGTTGCCGCATGGTTTCGCCCTGGTCTCCCCATGGGTCAACCGGATCGCCACCCAGAGTTTTCCAGAACGGATCGGCCGCTTCCAGCGCAAGCATCGTTTCCGGTCGCGGCGTCCCTTCGGCATAGGCGCCGTGGTCAATCGCGTGTGGAGCGCTGCGGTCAAAAATGGGAGCGGCGAGGCCCGAACCAAAGCAGTGCTTGCAAGTCCGCTTCCAGCTGTCATCAACCGGCTTCATGCCGCGGCCATTGCAGGCCAGACATTCCCCTTGCCAATCGCTCATCTCAATTCCTTTCTCTGCTCAATTCCCCCGGCGGCTGAGCAAGCCCGTCCGGTGACGCCGGGATAAACCGGCGCCGCGGTGCGCGCAAGCCCGGCTTCCGCCGGTAGGGGTCTGGCCCGGTTCCCCCGGAAGGGGGTGTCAGGCCGCGAACTTGACCGAGACCGACCGCACCGCCGGGGGCCAGCCGTTAGCCCTCGCCTTGATCGCCGCAAGGGCAGTCTCTGCCCGGATGGCGCGCAGGGTTGCCGCTTCCATAGCTTCGGCCATGCGTTCGGTTGCCTCTTGCTGGCGCTCCACGGCGGCGCCAGCGATACGAACCGACTTTTCCGCCGCCTCTGCCCGGTCGCGCTGCTCGAAGGCCCTGGACGCCTCACGCCCGACCAGATCAAGCCCTTCGCGCCCGGCTTCATCGGTGTAGCACGGGGCCATTTGCGCGGCCTGGAGCTTGGCATGGAGATTGTGCATCATCTTGGCCATCAGCGCCATTTCCTTGCCGCGATAGCGGGCTAAGGTGACGGCGCGCTGGCGCTTCGCCCGGAACATGGCTTCGCGCTTCATGGCGACGTTGGCAATCTCACGTTCTGCCCGATAAGCATCATTGCGTTCAATCGCGCGAGCTTCGGCCCCTTCGGCTTCACTCTTCCAGCGCTCCACCGATGAACGGGCATTGTCGAGTTGATCCAGCGCTTGCCGTTCGCGCGATTCAGCCGCCCGCACACAAGTTACAGCGGTTGTCAGATCACATTGCTGGCCGCGCCGCTTCCGGCGTTCCGCCCAAGCCCGCCGCACCGCCCGTTTATGGGCCGCGGTGCGCTTGACCCTCGCGGCTTCACCGGAAGGGGGTTCGGTGCTTACCGCCGGTAGGGGGGTGGCGGCCATCGCCTCTAGCGCAGCGACCCGCGCGGCAAGTTCGGCCATGGGATCAATCTGGTCATGGGATTTTCCCGTGACTACATCGGCGGGCAACTGTCCGGCACAATCGGACAGTTCAACCGGCTCGATTTCCCGGCCCTCTGGCGCGCCCGCCACGGCTTCCGGCAATTCCGCTTCCGGTTCGCCCTGGACCGGCCCGGCCTCAATCTCTGCCCGCGTGACATAGACCGGCGTGGCCCTAGCGCCATAACAGCGGCCATCGGGCTGGACAGTCAGAAAGCGGCTGTCCCCCTGATCCCAAAGCCATTGCAGGATATGGGCAGGCTTGCCGCTGGGCAGCGTGATTTCCATCACGGCAAAGCACGTTTCGCCAATGAGCGCCCGGACCTGCTCTTTCGAGAAAGCAATCGCCTTGTCGCCCATCGCCACGGCGTAGCGGTGCCCGTCCGGGCCATCGATGAACGATTCCGGTTCGAGCTGCGCCCGTTCGCGCGGCATTACGATGGAGTAACTGCCCTCGATCGCGCCCACTTCGCCCGCGTGATCGATATGGCGAAAGGCCAGCGTTTCCCAATCCTGCACGGTTTCGCGCCAGCCGTAGGTGTCATAACGGCCTGAAACTGTCAGACCTCGCACAGTTCCGCCGTCCATAATGAGCTGCGCACCGTGCGAATAGGCGCTTCCCCAGTGACTTTCGGGATCCCGGCCATCATCAGGCACGAAAGCCGCACACCGCGCGACCATATCCGCCGCGCTTGGAAGCCCGGCACTTTCCGCAAGCGCCGTCAAATAGGCCAACGCATCCTCTCGCCCGGTCCACTGATAGGCCATATCGCGCTTGTCACAGCCGCCGCCTGCTATGGCCATCGCGCCAAAGATCAAGCCATCATCGCCCGGAACGGTGCCGATAAGCCCGCGCGTGGCAGGCTGCCAATCAATCGTGCCCTTCACGCCCTTGGCCAGTTTTTCCAGCATCGCAACCGGCGCGCCTGGCAACAGGTCAGGGAATAGGCAGGCGTCTCCATCGGTAGGGGCAAGGCTGCCAGCGGCAAAAACCCGCTCCCATTCGGGATAGGTTTCAGCAAGCAGTTTGGTTTCGATCCGCACCGCGCCAATGGTGAAGGCGAACCGAGCGCCCGGTTCAACCTGGACGGCATCGGCATCGCTAAACAGCTCCCCGGCGGCAATCAGCGCGGCAACCGTGCGGCTGGGCAGGATAGCTTGACCGAACGGCTCCAGCCCTTCCGGCGCAGCGCGCGAAGCGGCGGCGATATTGTGGCCATCGGTTGCCACCATCACCAGCCGTTCCTGCCCAGCTAGATCGCGGGCTTCAATCATCACACCGCGCAAATAGTGCCGGACCTCCTCTTTGCTCTGGCATGGTGACAGCGCGGCTAGATCCTGCACGAACTGCGCCGCCGGCACGGTAAACGCGGATAGGGGGGCTTCATCGGTAGGGGTGCCCAGCCGGACGGGAAAGTCAGCAGCGGGCATTGTCGGCACGAAAGCGCGAGTCCGGCCAGACTTGACCGCAACCCGTCCGCCGCCGTCTTCTATGGTGACAAAGCCGGAGCCGCCCTTGCGAACCTTGGCCAGCACATCCGCAAAAACTGCGGCATCGACACAAACCGCGCCGGGGCTTTGCACATCGCCCGAAAGGGTCAATCTGGCGCAAATATCCAGATCGGTAGCAACCAGCTCAACCCGGCCATCTAAACCGGCCTCGATAAGGATAGTCGAAAGGATGGGGACGGGGTTGTTGCTCTCAATCACGCGCTTGGCGAGGAATGTTGCCGCCGCGCTTAGATCGGCGGGCGACATGGTAAAAGTCGCGCGGGCGACTTCGGCCCCGGCGGTTTCGATTGTGTCAATCTGCATGGTTCTATTCCTTCTATGCCCAGGCTCATCAGCAGCGGCGTGGGCAATGCCGCTGGACGCTCCCCGCCCGTTTCCTAAGCGGGGAAAGGGGGAGCGTTTCGCCTGATAGGGGTTAGCTTGTGTGGCGATTGTGGATATCGGAAAGCGTGAAGATCGCCCCCTCGTTGTCGGGTTCGGAATCGTCCGGCCAATAAACGAAAGAGCCGTCATCGTGCCACGAACCGCGCTCGAAAAGATCAGCAAGGGCTGCCGCAAGGTCCGGTTGCGCGGTAGGGGTGCCGTCGATCATCGCAAGCGCGGCCTCTGCCTCTGCCCGCGTTGCATATTCGCCGGGCAGATTGGCTTGCGCCTGAATGTCGAAAATCACGAAAGGCGGAAATTGCCCGTCTCCGTGATAGGGGGAGTCGGGGTCTCCGTATTCGAGTCCATCCACGCAATAGCGCGGGCCAGTGTAGTCGATTCGGAAGAGGATTGCGCGGGCCTGCTCTTGCGCTTCCGATGGCCCGTGATCCATCAAAGAACGAAGAACCGCCAGCATCGCGGGGGCTTCGGCATAGGCCGGGGGAAGCTGCACCGCCTGCACGGCTAGGCTCGCGCTATAGCTCGCGCGCTCAGCGGCGTATTTTTCGGACAGGCGCGCGGCCTCTGTATCGGCTCCGGCTTTGGCTTCGTGAAGGGTGCAATCAAGCTGGCCCTCTAGGTCAAATATCACTGCAAACATGGTCGTTTCCTTCTCTGCCCTTCGATCCGCGCCAGGCGGGCAAGCTGGCGCGTCTAGGCCCGTGCCTATCGGTAGCGCGCCGGATAGGGTGACGCGCCACGGATAGGCCCCGCCGCGAAGCGGGGCCGGGGGTTAGATCAATCTCCCAAATACATCAGCCCGACAAAAGCCGAGATTGCCTCGTCCTGATCGTCCGTTGTGTCGCGGTAATCGGTCCAAGGCGTTCCCCAATCCTGCCATTGCAGCGAAGGCGATCCGCCAATCTCGCCAGTGATCCGAAGGGCAGGCCCGCCCGTTGACAGCAAAATCTCAAATTCCTCTGCCCCGTCGCTTTCTGCACTGGGCCAGCGCCAGCCGTCGCGGACCTGAACCGAAAGCGGCATTTGCTCAATCCGCTCGCGCAGGCTGTCCGAGTCGTCAAAGGCTTCGCCCTCATAATCAACGGTTTCAGCTTCGCCGCTATCGAGCTGCTGATAGGCGGTCATCGCTTCATGGATTAAAGCGGCATAGGCGCGGGCATTGGCGATTGCGTAATTATTGTCGTTCATCTCTCTAAATCCTTCTCTGGCCAGTGATCCCCCACGCGGCTGGCCAAGCTCGCGCGGGTGTATCGGGTAGGGGTCTAAGCGGCGGTAGGGGTCAAGCTGTCCAAGTCCGCCGGGAAAGCAAAGGCGAGGAAAAGCCGGGCGCTTTTGGCGGCTCGATCGGCGCGGCGCGACAAGGCGCGGCGCTTCGATTCCGGGCGGCGCGTTTTATCGCGGGGGGTGACGTTGGCTTTCATGGTCTCTTGTCCTTTCGTGCCCTTGTGTCGCGAGCTGGCGCGGGCATTGCCAGCCGGTCTAGGCGGTCTCGCCTATCTTGCCCCCCATGAACCGGGATAGGGGGCGAGAGAGGCGGCGCGGTCAATGCCGCGCCTGCCCTGTTCAATCCTCTAAGCTGGCCAGCGCCGCTACTGCATCGGCCATGGTCAAGTTGCCGCTTTCATCGTCCATATGGTCAAATTGCCAAAGGATAAGGCGGATGGTTGCGAGATCGAAAAGCATGGCTCAATTCCCTTGGAATAGGCGCACAAGGCGGCGCGCGTCGGTATAGAGAGAGGCAAGGGCGAAGGCGGCCATGATTGGCCAGCTCGCGCTTAGGATTGCGGATAGTAGGGCGGCCATGGTTAGCGCCGCGCGTGAGGGAAGGCGGCCAATCGAAACGCCTCATAAGTGGCGCGCTTGTGCTGGCATAGTTGTGCCAATTCAGGCGTTGCAGTGCCTTCGCTGGTATAGCGCGCGCAGCAAGCGTTGCGGCCATAGGCGGCGACTAGGGCGCGCTCCCATTCCAGCTCTGACTGCATTGCAGCACTGTGCAGCGCGGCGATATCAGACCGCGAAGGGAACCAATCGGCGCTTGTGATAGCGGGGCGCATTAGGCTTGCTCCCGCTCGAACCGGACAACCATCCCGTTAGGATAGGACTTCACAAGCGCCGCGCCTTCCACTTTCGCGCCCTTCTTGTCGCCATAAACCGGCTTGCCAAGGTAATCAGGGGTAAAGGTATAGTCAGCACTGCGAAGGGCAAAAACGCCCGCTTCATGTTTGCGGAATTTGGGGCGCATTAGGAACCCGCCCGGCCATTGCAGGCCCGATTGACTTTCCGTTATCTTTTCAGCGGCGCAACCTTGCTCGATAAGCTGGCGGCGAGCATCCGCTGCAATCGCTGGATAGTCCTCAGCCGTGGCAATGCCCGAAACTGACTTAATCACGCGCGCCCCATTATGGGCGGCCAACCAATCTTTTGCGCTCTTGTATTCCATTGCTCAATCCTTTCGCTGGCCAGTTTCGAGAGAGGCGCGGCCATTGCCTCTAAGGGCCAATTATAGAGGGGCTGGCTTAATGGCAAGTAAAAAACGACAATGGCGCGATTACGCGCGCAAAAAATGCGGGTCCTACTCGGACAGGTTGGGTTAGGTAAGCGCATGGGGACCGCTTTTATTCTCACTGATCCAGTCGGTACTATTAGCTATAGTTTGAAGTATTACTCTGACGTACTGCGAACACTAAAAAGGCCGCCACGATCACTCGCAGCGGCCTCCGGCAAGGTTGGGGGTTCTGGCTTACTTCATGGGCGCCTCCACCTCAAACTTCCCAACCTCATTCCCCCAGGCAACCCAGCCCGGCCGCGCGGCCCTGCTGAACAGTTCCAGATGCGGCCCCTGAAACAGCGCCTCGGCCATCTCGTACTGCGCCTCTGGCTTGCGGCTATGCTCCCGCACCGGAGCGACAATTAGGTTCCGAACGGATCGCGACTGGACCTTGGGCTTGCCGATGGTGCCGAGCAGGAAGAACTCAGCCGCCGAGCGGAAACAGTAGCCCGTCCCGAACGCCCACGCATTGCCGGTGCTGGACTGCTTCGCCCACGCCCCGGCGGACTTGAACGTGAAGCCCCACGCCTTCATCAGATCGATCGCATCGGGCAGCATCGGAGCGGTGGCCCACATCAACAGCGCGCAGTCTGGAGCGGCGAGTTGATTGACCGGCAGCGCGGCAATGTCGGCGGTCGTCATGCAGGCGTAGTGCGCGTTCGGGTTCTTGACCTCGCCCTTGGCGCTGTAGTTTCGGAAGTACCACGGCGGATCGGCGAGGATGCAGCTATAGCCGAACATCTTGAGATCCCCGAACGGCCATGCGCTGCTGGTGTTCTGGCTGGTCACGGTCGGTTGCTCGCGATCTGCTGGGCTACTTCGCGGCTTGCCTCGTTGGGGCCAGCCTGCGTCCAAATGAACACCTTCGAGTGCCGCTCCTGAATTTCAGCAAGTCGCTCCTTTGCGTCGGGGAAACGGTCTTTCCATCCGTAGAACGAGAGGAAGTCCCAATCGCCAGCCTCGGCGATCTCGGTGGCAACCGGGAATGCGGTGCGGACATCGCCGTCGAGATAGCCGATGCGGTGCCCAGTGTTGAGGTGGGTCAAGGTCCACCTCGCCGGCCGCTTGCCTTTGGGCGACGGTTTGATGGCAACGTGCAGGCCGAGCCCGCGATAGGCATAGCCGGCCACAGCGCCAGCGCCTGACCCCCAGGCCACCTCGAAGTCATCTGGCTTCCACATTACGCCTCACTCCCCGCAACCGCCCGCTCGACGTACTCAATTCTCTCGCCCAACCAACGCATACAATTCACAGCCATTGAGTTACCACAGGCTTTATACCTCGGCCCATCGGCGGCAGGCTTCCCGCGGTGTGTGATCGCCGTGTGCCCATCGGGAAAGCCTTGAAGGCGTTCACATTCCGTGGGCGTTAACCGGCGGACGGCCCATTCCTGAGCAATCGCCCCGACGCCGAAACCATTTCTGCCACCGTTCGGCGTCAGGTTCGCGTTGGCCGTTCCATCCTGTCGGTATTCGAGGTTTGAGCCACCCTCGCGGCCGCGCTCCATCATAACGAATGGCTCAGCAACATAGGTCGTCTGCTTCATGCCTGGCTCAGCGGCCAGCGCCCCGGCAATAGAGCCGTCACCACCGAAATGCCGGACTTCATCTCTGGTATTCTGCGCGAAGGCCACGGCCTGCGTCACCGCCCGCGCCTCCAGCGTATAAGCGGCGCCATCATCCCGAACACCGACACCATCTGGCCCAGCATCCGGGTTCTCGCTGACCGCCCGCTCTTGGATCGCAATCGCGACCTGCCCGCCGCCGTTGGCGTGGCTGCCATCGTGGCCCATGCTCCGAAGTGTGGGCGAGAGGTTTTCCTGAACATCGTTGCCGTAGTCTTTGGAGGAGAAAGCGAAAGGAATCGGCACAATCGGCGTCCCCCGCCCGGTCCCATCCTCACTCACATCGAACCCGTCAGCCTTAAGCGTATGAGCAACATCGAAGACGCCCCCGGTGGTAGGAATCAGCGTCTCCGTCTCCGCGTCCTGTCGGCCCATCCCGCCCGCATTGAGGCACATCGACACAGGTGGATACAAACAAGCCCCCCCCCCCGTTGATGTGCTGATCTTCCAGTCCCTGCTTATCGCCGAACGCGGCGTTGAGCGTTGGGGCTACATCGGCGCAGATCAGTCCTCCGTCGCAGTCGAAGTCGGTTCCAAGTCCGCCACCGCCGCGAGTGCGCGCTGCAAGAGTTGGGGCAGCTCTTTGCCCCGATTGACGGCGCGGCGCAGGATGCCCACGCAGGCTTTCGCGCTCAAATAGTACCGCTTGGGCACGGGCGTCGTCTCCAAGATGTCCGACAACGAACACACGGCGCCTCCGCTGGGGGACAGCCCGGTCGAACCCGTCCACTCGGACAAACTGAGCGTCGAGCACTCGGTAGGCCCACCTGTACCCGAGTTCCCCCAAGAGCCAGAGGAAGGTTCCCATCGTTTTTCCTCCATCATCTGACAGAACGCCGGGGACATTCTCCCAAACGATCCAGCGGGGGCGAACTCGTTTAGCCAGCGCCAGAAACTCAAGCGTGAGGTTGCCGCGCGGATCGTCCAATCCAAGTCGCTTTCCGGCGATGCTGAAACTTTGGCAGGGGGTGCCTCCGACAAGAAGGTCAATTGGTCCGACATGGTGGGCCTCGATCTTGGTAAAGTCACCGAACAGCGGCAGGACATTCGATTGCGGGGAGTAGCGATGATCGTCGTCAACCGGCTCTGCGCCGAACCGCTCTTGCAGGACGGCGCGCGGGAAAGGCTCAATCTCGGATAGGCCGGCGCAAGTCCAACCGAGCGGGCTCCACGCGACCGAGGCGGCTTCGATCCCGCTGCAAACGCTGAGATACCGCATCAGACGGCAGCGCCAAGACAGGGGCCCAAGGCTCGCAATGAACCCAATCCCGAAACCAACCGAGAACAAACACCATTCCGTGATAGGCAAACCGCGCCTCGCACCACGGAAAAGCGCCGTATGCCGAGAGGGGAAGCGTCTTCGGGAGGCAGGGGCCGGAGGTTCGAATCCTCTTTCCCCGACCAGTTTTTTGGAAATAGAAAAAGTCCTGGGGACTTCTTCCCGAAAACTCCCGAGCGTAAGCGAAGGGGCACGCTCCCGTCCTCCAAAACCCGGTCCCGGCCCAAAGCCCTTGCAACACCGCGCGCCTTCACACATGCTGCGATGCGCAATCCCCTCCCCAAGAAGCACCCTCTCCTCATGAGCGATTCCCGCCTGACCTTGATGGAAGCCATCAGCCGCAAACTGAAGGTCGAAGCGCAGTACAACGGCGCGACGATCAAGCTCGCTCCGCACCTGATGTTCGAACGCCACGGCGATCTGTTCGTCTCGGCGCTCAACTATGGCAAAGTCTGGCGCAGCGACGAGGAACCCCGGCTGGGCCAGTTCAAACTGGCGGGGCTGAGCGAGGCGAAGTTGCTGGATGAAACGTTTGAGCCGCTCGACGGGTTCAAACCGGTTGTGCCGCGCGAGAGCGATGTAATGGTGTTGGCAGTCTGACGCCGAGCCTCAACCGCGCCGCCAGACCGACCACGCCCATCCCGCTAACCCCAGCCAGATCAGTACGATCAGCGCAGCACCCAACCGCGATGGCTTAGGCCAATCGGTTACCTCGGCCTGCGCTCGCAGTTCGTCACGCAAGTCCGCCGGGATCATCCGCAGGGTCAGCCAGATCCCCGCCGGGACCAGTAGCAAATCGTCAAGTAGCCCCAGCACCGGGATGAAATCGGGAATCAGATCAATCGGGCTGAGCGCATAGCCAACCACCAAGGCCGCCAGCAATTTGGCTGGCAGCGGCACCCGCGCATCGCGCGCGGCGAGCCACAGCAGCAATACTTCGCGGCGCAGTGCTTTGGCCCATTGGAGCAGGCGTTTCTTCACCCGCCCCTCAACAATTGCACACCCCAGTCCCGCTCAAACAGATAGAGCAGCAACCGTGCCGCCTCGCCGCGCGGGCCGGTCAGGCCGCCGTCGCGCTCGATCAGCAGGCGGGCGTCATCGTGAGCGGTGGGCAACAGGCGCTGGATCTGTTCAAGACTGGCGACGCGGAACGGCGTGTCGCCCGATTGCCGCGTGCCGAGCAGTTCACCCCCGCCGCGCAGTTTTAGGTCTTCTTCGGCAAGGCGAAACCCATCCTGCGTCTCACGCATCAAGGCCAGCCGCTCGCGCGCCGTTTCGGACAGCGCCAGCCCGCGCAGCAGCAAGCAAGTGCTCTTGCCATCGCCCCGCCCGACCCGGCCGCGCAACTGGTGCAGCTGGGCAAGGCCAAAGCGCTCGGCCTGTTCGATCACCATCAGCGTGGCATTGGGCACATCGACGCCGACTTCAATCACGGTTGTCGCCACCAACAGCTTGGCCGCTCCGCTGGAAAAGCGCTCCATCGCCGCGTCCTTGATCTCTGGCCGCAGCTGACCATGGACCAGCACCACGGTATCGCCGAATCGCTCGCGCAGATCGGCATAGCGGGCCTCGGCTGCGGCGATGTCTTCGGTTTCGAGTTCGCGAACCATCGGACAGACCCAATAGGCCTGATGTCCGCTCTCGATATGCCGCCCGACCGCGCCGACCACATCGCCCAGCCGTTCCAGCGCCACCACGCGGGTATCGATCGGCTGACGTCCGGGCGGCATTTCGTCGAGCCGGCTAACGTCCATCTCGCCGTATTGCGCCAGGGTCAGCGTGCGCGGGATCGGGGTGGCGGTCATGGCCAGGCAATGCGGGGTGCGCTTGCCCTTTTGCGCCAGCATCAACCGCTGACCCACACCAAAGCGGTGCTGTTCATCGATCACCACCAGTGCCAGGTTTTTGTAGGCTACGGCCTCCTGAAAGATCGCATGGGTGCCGACCACCAGCTGGATCGAACCATCCAGCAGGCCCATCAGGATCGATTCGCGGGCCCGACCCTTGTCGCGCCCAGTGAACAGCGCGATTTCCACCCCGGTTCCGGACAACATCCGGCTAAGCGTCTCGTGGTGCTGGCGGGCGAGAATTTCGGTCGGGGCGAGCAAAGCGGCCTGCGCCCCGGCCTCGACCGCCAGCAGCATCGCCTCCAACGCCACCACGGTCTTGCCCGATCCGACATCGCCCTGGAGCAGCCGCAGCATCGGCGCGGGCTGGGTCATGTCTTCTTCAATCTCACGGATTGACCGGCTTTGGGCGCCGGTCAAAGCGAAGGGCAGAGAGAGCTTTCTGCGCAGCGATCCATCGCCGGCCAAGGGCGTCCCGATCCGTGCCCGGTTGGCATTCTTGACCAGCATCAGCGCGAGGCTGTTGGCGAGCAGTTCGTCATAGGCCAAGCGGTCACGCGCAGCAGGATGATCGCCCTTGTGCGCCAGCGCCAAGGCATCGCGCCACAGCGGCCATTGCAGCTTGTCCGCGAGTCCTGGCTCGATCCATTCGGGCAGTTCAGGCACAGTCGCCAATGCTTGCTGGACCAGCGCTGCAATTCGGTTCTGGGTCAGCCCATCGGACAGCGGATAGACCGGCTCGGTCAACTGCCCGACCAGCGCGGCGCTATCCGCTTCGACATGATCGGGATGAACGATCTGGAGCATCTGGCCGTATTGCTCAAGCTTGCCGGCGACCCAGCGCAGTTCGCCGACCGGTAGCAGTTTCTTCGCGGAATAGGACGCCCGCCCGAAGTAGCTGATCGCGCAGATATTGCCGATCGCATCGCTCGCCAGCACCCGGAACGGACCACGCCCGGAAGAGCTGCGGTGCTCAACCGGGGTCAGCGCGACAATGATCTGTTCGCCCGTGCTGGCCTCATCCAGATTGCTGATCGCGCGGCGCTGCACGAACCGGTCGGGCAAGTGATAGGCAAAATCGCGCACCCGGGTCAGCCCGAGCCGTTCCAGCGGGCGCGCCAATCCTGTGCCCACGCCTTTCAGGCTGTCGGCAGGAACAAACAACGGATTGAGACGTTCCGGGCGCATGACGCCCTTTAATCAGCCTCAAGACATTTTCGCCAGTTTTTGATGCAGCGCATGGACGGTTGGCGGCGCAGCGCCTCAAATCGTTCCTGCCCAAATGCCAAGGAGAGTTAAATGTTGTTGCCCCATGGTGCCGTAATCGCCGTCGTCGATGGCCAGAATTTCGAACTCTATCGTAACGTCGGTGATGAAGCCGCGCCGGAACTGGCCGTGCTCCCCACGCCAAAACTCGATGCACACAATCATTCGGGCGGCAGCCACCATTCCAGCGCGGGCAACCACGCCGGGAATATGGTGGACGAGGATGCCCACGCCGCCGCCGCCGCAACCTGGCTCAACGGGCAGGTGCTCAGCCAGAAACTCAATGACCTGGTAGTGATCGCCCCGCCCCGCACTCTGGGCGAACTGCGCAAGCACTATCACAAGCTGACCGAACGGGCCTTGCTCAAGGAATTGCACAAGGACCTGATCGGCAAACAGCCCCGCGATATTGTGGAAGCGCTACGCGAAAAGGTTTGAAGGGCGCGGATCACGCCGCGGCCTGAACAACCTCCCACGCACTGCGGACTGCATCGACTGTAATCCGCCCGTCTTCATCGGTTGTGGCGATTGACGATACCGAAACGCGCATGATCAAGCGCCCGCGCCACAGCGCCGTGCCCATGAACGCGATCGCGTCGTGCTGGATCCGCTCGACCGTGGCTTGGGTCAGCCGGTCACCTTCGGCATCGCCGCGGTCAGCGCCGAAGCGAACCATGAACTGGTTGAGTTCGGGCTGATTGAGCACCGACACGCCGGGGATCGCAGCCATGCCCTGCGCCATGGCCTGGGCAATCCGAACGTCATCGTCGACCATCTGGGCGATGCCGCTGCGGCCGAGCCGCCGCATCATCGCCCAAGCGGCAAAGCCCCGGGCGCGGCGCGAAAGTTCGGGCACATAGGCGCCGGGATGGCGGAACTGTTCGTTGTCGCGGGTCAGATAGCTGGCCTGCATATCCATCGCCCGGCGATGGGCGGCTTCATGACGGACGATGGTGAAGCCGCAGTCATAGGGAGTTTGCAGCCACTTGTGGCCATCGGTTGCCATTGAATCGGCTTGCTCGATCCCGTCCAGCAAGTGTCGGTGCTTGTCACTGGCGCGGGCCCACAGACCAAAGGCCCCGTCGACATGGATCCATCCGCCGGCGGCGTGAACCATCGGCACGATCGTCGCGAAAGGATCGCTGACCCCGGTATTGATCTGCCCGGCCTGGCCAATCACAATGACCGGATCGCTGCTGGCCTTCAGGGCGCGTTCCAGCTCACCCGGCAGCATCCGGCCCAGCGTGTCGGTGGCAATCGTGGTGACCCGCTTTTCCCCCAGCCCCAAATAGCGCAGCCCCGAAAACACCGTGTTGTGCGCATCGGCCCCGATCAGAACCCGCAAGTTGGGCGCGCCATACAGTCCGTCATCCTCGACGTTCCAACCCACACGGCGCAGCAATTCACCGCGCGCAGCAGCCAGCCCGACGAAGGTGGCGATGGTCGCCCCGCTGACCAGCCCGACCGAGCTTTCGGCCGGCAAATCGAGCAGTTCGAGCAACCACCGCGCCGCAACTGCTTCTACCGCCGCAGCAGCAGGCGACATCGGGATGCCAGCACAATTCTGACCCCAAGCCGACGTCAGCCAGTCCGCCGCCACCCCGGCGATGTGCGAACTGCCGTTGACCCAGGCATAGAACCGCGGCGCAACAATCCCGCGCAGCCCATCGCGCACGCCGGCGTCCAACTCGGCAATCAGGCTTGGTGCGTCCGTGCCGTGTTCGGGCACCGGACCATCGAAGCGGGAATGAATTTCGCCATACCCGGACACCGGCACCGTATCGGCCGCCGCCACATCGCGCCGGTAATCCACCGCTAGCCGCGCGGCCAAGTCCAGAGCGGCAAAATCCTGATCGTTCGTGCTCACCCGTGTCTCCCTTGCCGCCGTGCCCCGTGCGCCCTAAGCGACAGTGATGAGCGACGCATCCCGAATCAAGCGGTTAAAGTTCCGCGCCTGGCACCGCGGCACCCGTGAGGCCGATTATATGATCGGCTGCTTCTTCGATACCCAGCACGAAAACTGGGGCGAAGCGGAAGTCGAATGGTTCGAGCGGCTGCTGGACGAGGAAGACGTCGACATCATGGGCTGGGCGCTTGGTACGCTGGCGGTGCCAGACAAATATGTCGGCCCGCTGATGGACGCCTTCTGCAAACTGGACTTCGTTGAAATCCCGCGCTGACAAGCGCCGATTAGCCAGCTAAGGCACCCATCCTGACCCCACCCCGTTGGCCCCGATTTTGGCCTGCGGGGCAATCGCCGTTGCGAGTGCCATGCCTGATCTGTCCAAAGTCCTGTCCGCCAAAACCCCACTGACGCTGGCCTCGCTGGCGCGCGGGGCGCAGCCGCTGGTGCTGGCCGATCTGGCCCGGGCCGCAAAAACGCGGGCTGTGTTCATCGCACCCGATGACGCAGCGATGCAGGCGATTGCCGATAGCGCCGGATTTTTTGCACCCGAACTGGAAGTGCTGACTTTCCCGGCGTGGGATTGCCTGCCGTATGACCGCGCCAGCCCGGCCCTATCGGTCAGCGCTCGGCGCCTTGCCGCGCTGCACCGGTTGCAGGCCAAACCCAGCGCGCCGCAGCTGCTGATCACCACCACGGGCGCAGTGTTGCAGCGCGTGGCCAGCCCGTTTCGGATCCGTGAGAACGTCCGCCTGCTCAAACCCGGCATGGAAATCGGCCGCGAAAGCCTGATCGCGCTACTCCAGCGGCAGGGCTACAGCCGCACCGATACGGTGGTCGATGCGGGCGAGTACGCGGTGCGCGGGTCGATCTTCGATATCTATCCATCGGGTCTCAGTTCTGGCTTGCGGCTCGATTTCTTCGGCGATGAACTGGAAACGCTGCGGCTGTTCGATCCCAATTCGCAGCGCTCACACGGGGTGGCCGAAGAGCACTTGCTGCTACCTGCCAGTGAAGCGTTGCTGGATGAGGACAGCGTTAAACGCTTCCGCACCCGTTACCGCGAGTTGTTCGGCGCCAATGCTACGTCCGATCCGCTCTATCAGGCCGTCAGCGACGGGCGCCGGCTGGCCGGGATGGAACACTGGCTGCCGCTGTTTGAGGACAAGCTGACCACGCTGTTCGATCACCTGGGCGCGCACGATACGATTGTGATCGAGAGCGCTGCGCTGGGTGCAGCAGACGAGCGGCTCGGCGATATTGCCGACTACTTCAAAAGCCGCAGTGACACTTCGGGCAAAGCGCCCGGATCATACCGTCCGCTCGATCCCGCCGCGTTGTACCTTTCGAAGGACGAGCTGAACGCGGTACTGACGGGCCATCCGGTCCATCGCGCCGATCTGTTCGCTCAGCCCGAAAGCGCCTCGGTGATTGACTGCGGCTTTACCAGCGGCCGCGATTTTACTCCGGAACGCGCGCGCGGTGACAACATCTATGAAGCCGCGGCTACTTATCTGACCGGGCAAGCCAAACGCGGCAAAAAGGTGCTGATCGCCGCCTATACCGAGGGCAGCCGCGCTCGGATTAGCGCCATTCTGGGTGAGGCGGTTCGGCCAGCCCCGATCATGGCCGACAGCTGGCAAGAAGCGCTCGGCCTCGCCGCAAAGGGCACGCCGGTCGCGCTGGTCCTGCCGCTCGAATCCGGCTTCGCCAATGACGAGCTGGAACTGGTCACCGAGCAGGACATTCTGGGCGACCGGCTGGTCCGCCGCAAGAAGCGCCGCAAGGGCGCCGATGCCTTCCTGGCCGAACTGGCCGCGCTGACCCCGGGCGATCTGGTGGTTCATATGGAGCACGGGATCGGCCGCTATCGGGGGCTGCAATCGATCCCGGTCGGGCAAAGTCCGCACGACTGCGTCGCGCTCGAATATGCCGGGGGCGACAAGCTTTACGTCCCGGTTGAGAACATCGATGTCCTCAGCCGCTATGGCAGCGACAACGAATTTGTCGGGCTGGACCGGCTGGGCGGCGAAGGCTGGCAAAAACGCAAGAGCCGCCTGAAGGAGCGGATCCGGGCGATTGCGCACGAATTGCTCAAAACCGCAGCGCTGCGGGCGTTGCGGACAGCCCCGGCGCTGGCCGCCGACGAGGCCAGCTATGGCCAATTTGTAGACCGCTTCCCGTGGCAAGAAACCGAGGACCAAGAGGCCGCGATCGAGGACGTTCTGAACGACATGGTCGAGGGCCGCCCGATGGACCGGTTGGTCTGCGGCGATGTAGGTTTTGGCAAAACCGAAGTCGCGCTGCGGGCCGCTTTCGTCGCGGCCATGGCGGGGCAGCAGGTTGCCGTCATAGCGCCAACTACCTTGCTCGCCCGCCAGCATTTCAGCGGCTTTACCGAGCGATTTGCCGGGTTCCCGCTCAAAGTCGGGCGGCTATCGCGGCTGGTTGGCGACAAGGAAGCCAAGGCAACCAAAGCGGCGCTGGCCGATGGTACCTGCGATGTGGTGATCGGCACGCATGCACTTCTCGCAAAGAGCCTGAGCTTCAAGGACCTAGGACTTGTAATCGTTGACGAAGAGCAGCGCTTTGGGGTGACTCACAAGGAAACGCTCAAACAGCTACGCAGCAACGTCCATATGTTGACGCTGACCGCCACTCCGATCCCGCGCACCCTGCAAATGGCGATGTCGGGCCTGCGCGAACTTTCGACCATCCAGACCCCGCCGGTCGACCGGCTAGCGGTGCGGACCTACGTGATGGAATGGGACGACATGGTGATGCGTGAGGCCTTGCTGCGCGAACACCACCGCGGCGGGCAAAGCTTCATCGTCGTCCCCCGGATCGCCGATATGGCCGAGGTCGAGGATTGGCTGCACAAAACCGTGCCCGAAATCCGCTATATTTCGGCGCACGGCCAGATGTCGGCCAGCGAAGTCGAAGAGCGGATGAGCGCGTTCTACGAGAAGAAGTACGAGGTGCTGGTTTCAACCACCATCGTCGAATCTGGCCTGGATATCCCCAGCGCCAACACGATCATCATCCACCGCGCCGATCGGTTTGGCCTGGCGCAGCTCTATCAGCTGCGCGGGCGTGTCGGCCGGGCCAAACTGCGGGCCTATGCTTACCTCACCACCTTGGCGGACAACCAGCTGTCCGAAGTCGCGGAGAAGCGGCTGAAAGTGCTGGGCGATCTCGATTCACTCGGCGCCGGGTTCCAGCTCGCCAGCCACGATCTCGACATTCGCGGGGCCGGCAACCTGCTAGGGGATGAGCAATCAGGCCACATCCGCGAGGTTGGTTTTGAACTGTACCAGTCGATGCTGGAAGACGCGATTCTGGCCGCGAAAGCGGGCGAGCTGGGGCTGGCGCGCGAACGCCACTCGCTCAACCCGCAGATCACCGTTGATGCGCCGATTATGATCCCCGAGGACTACGTGCCCGATCTCGCGGTCCGGATGGCGCTCTATCGCCGCCTCAACGATGCCGAGGACGCGCAGGAGGTCGAGAGCCTGTCAGCCGAAATGATTGACCGGTTCGGCCCGCTGCCACAGCCGACCATCAATCTGGTCAAGCTGATCCAGATCAAGCGGCAGGCGATCGAAGCGCACATTTCCAAGATCGATGTTGGCGCCAAGGGTACGCTCGTGTCATTCCATCTGGACAGCTTCCCCGATCCTGCCGGGCTGATCGCCTATGCCGCGCGGCTGGAAGGCACGATCAAACTGCGCCCCGACAGCAAAATCGCCGTCACCCGCGCCTGGGGCAGCGCCGAAGCGCGGCTGAATGGGTTGTTCCAGCTGACCAAGGGCCTCGCCCAGATCGCGCGGAAGGCGCGGTAATTGCTCCCCCTTGGGGGAGGGGGACCATGCCCTTCGGCTTGCGGCCTAGCAGCCGCCGCTCAGGGTAAACTGCGCCTTTGGCGCAGCATGGAGGAGGGGCACCCGCGGGTTGTCCTGAGAGTGCTGGCCAAAGGCGTCAGGAGAACCAGCCTGTGCCCCTCCACCACCTACGGTGGTCCCCCTCCCCGTTCCGGGGAGGAACTACGCCCGCGCCAATTCCCCAAACTCCGCTGCGCCCATCGGCTGAGCGCGCAGGAAGCCCTGGTAAAACGCACAGCCCTCGGTCGCGGCCAGCACGCGCTGGGCTTCGCTCTCGACCCCTTCGGCAATTACCGCCAGGTCAAGCGCCCCGGCCATGGCCAAGATCGCCCGCAGCACCGCCAGATCGCGCGGATCGTCGGCACCTTCGATCATCGAGCGGTCGAGCTTAAGGTAATGCAGTGGGAGCAGCTTGAGATAGCGGAAGTTGCAGAACCCCGCTCCGAAATCGTCCAGCGCAATCCGCATGCCCTGCGCGGTCAGCCGTTCCAACGCCAGTGCGGCGTGGGCGACATCGGCGAGCAGGACCTGTTCGGTTACTTCCAGCGTCAGTCGCTCGGCCGGAAACCCGCTTGCGGCCACCAAGGCGGCAAATTCGTGGGCGAAATTGCCCTGCGCCAGATCGTTGGGTGTCACATTGAGCGACAGCCGCAGGTGTTGCGGCCAATCCTTGGCACCGGCCAATGCGGTCTGCGCGATATGGCGGGAAAGTTGAGTCACATGATCGGCCCGCTCAGCAATTGCAAACAGCGCGCCCGCGCCGATCCGGCCCAGCTTGGGGTGGTTCCACCGCGCCAATGCCTCGGCCCCGGTCAGGCTGTCATCGGTGCAGGACCATTGCGGCTGATAGACCACTTCGATTTCGCCGCGATCCAGCGCGTGGAGCAGATCACTTTCCAGCAATGCAGCACTGCGACCGGCCCGGACCGCTTCGCCATCGGCCCAGCTCAATCGCCGCCCCTGCGCTGCCATTAACGATGCTAAGGTCTGCCCGAGCCGGTCGAGCAGCGAATCCGCCTCCTCCCCGCCGAGCGAGCGCAACAGGGCGCCGCGCGGGGATAGTCGCAGGGTGTTCCCGCCGACTGGGATCGGCACGGCTAGCCGGTCGAGCAGTTGCGCGCCAACCATCTGCCAGCGCTCGCGGCTGCACGGCTCGGTGGTAAGCAGCAGAAACTGTCCGCCGCCGCCGCGCGCCGCGATCCACGCGCCTTCCAGCTCGCCATGGGCAAAGTGGCGGATTCGGGAGGCAACTTCGGCCAAGCCGGCGTCACCTGCGGCAGCGCCGTAGGCCAGATTTACCGCATCGAACCGCCTCAGCCCGATCAGCAGGCCGTGAACCGGCTCGCCCCGCGCCAGCCAATCGACCAGCCGCGCCCGCGCCGCATCGCGGACCAGCAGACCGGTCAGCGCATCGCTGCGCACAGGGTTGGCGTCGGGATGCAAAGCGTCCATCCTGCGGCGCATAGCACAAGGCCCCTACCAAAGTGTTCCAATTGCCCATATGCACGCCAGCATCATGCGCAAAACCCCTGCCCTCGCCCTCTTGGTATCTGACACTCCCCGCGCGGCCGAAGCGGCCGAGGCGCTGCGTGAGGACAACGCCTTTGTCCCGCTGGACGAAGCCGAGGTGGCAGTGGTGCTGGGCGGCGATGGGCAGATGCTTCATACGTTGCACGAAATGCTCGACACTGGGCACGTGATCCCGGCCTATGGCCTCAATCTGGGCACCGTCGGCTTCTTGATGAACAAGCCCAAGTCGAGCCGCTTGCTGTCTGAGCGCATTACCCGGGCCAAGCAGTTGACGATTACCCCGCTGGCGATGACGGCGACGCTGAGCAGCGGCAAGCAAGAGTCGCGGCTGGCGATCAATGAAGTGTCGCTGCTGCGCGAAACCCGGCAGACCGCGCGGCTGGAAGTTTCGGTCAACGGCAAGGTCCGAATGGCCGAGCTTTATTGCGATGGCGTGCTGGTGGCGACGCCGGCGGGATCGACTGCCTATAACCTGTCCGCCAATGGCCCGATCCTGCCGCTGACATCGGCGCTGGTCGCGCTGACCCCGATCAGCCCGTTCCGCCCGCGCCGCTGGCGCGGAGCGATCCTGCCCGACCACTACGAGATTACCTTCCGCGTGCTCGATCCCGACAAGCGCCCGGTTGCGGTGGTTGCGGATCAGAAGGAACTGCGCGATATCATCGAAGTGCAGGTCAAGGTCGCGCGTGAACAGCAGCTGACCTTGCTGTTCGATCCGGGCAAAACGCTGGAAGAGCGAATCTTCGCCGAACAGTTCCAAGTCTGAAAAATTGGCGCGCGGCGGCTTGCCAAACCCATCGGCGCTGTTATAGGCGCTCCCCTGCCCGCAGGCGGGGGGATCATTCCCCGATAGCTCAGCGGTAGAGTAGGTGACTGTTAATCACTTGGCCGTAGGTTCGAATCCTACTCGGGGAGCCATCCCCGCCCGGGCATTGTAAAAGCCCCGCCCTAACCGGCGGGGCTTTTGCTATTTCAGGCCAAGAGCAACCGCGATCCGGCCCAGATCGTCAGTGCCGCCGTCAGCCAGCGGATCACCCGTTCGGGCAGCCAGCGCAGCGCCAGCAGGCTGCCGAGCTGCCCGCCCAGCACCACCGCCACCAGCAACGGCAAAGCAGGCGTCAGTGCGTCGGCAAAGTACGCCGGCCCGTTTTTGGCGAGCTGGCCGGTCAGCCCCGCGAGTGAGTTGATCAGAATGAACAGGCTGGCCGTCGCCGCGATCTGCCGCGTACCAGCCCAGCGGGTCAGGTGCAGCAACGGGGCGAGGAAAATCCCGCCTCCAATCCCGACCAATCCAGCCAGATAGCCCAGCGGCGCGGCGGCAAAACCCATCCAGTGCGCGGCGGCGGCGGCTGGTTTGGTTTCAGCATCTGGAGCGCGCGGAACGAATAGCGCAAGGCCAGCGGCGATCAGGCTGAGGCCGAGCAACAGCAGGAAGGTCGCCTCGCGGATCGGGGTCAGCCCGCCCAGAAACGCCAGCGGAGCCGCTATCAGCGATAGCGTCAGTGCTCGCCGCCAGGGCAGCACTCCAGCGCGTGCAAACCGGATAGTCCCGCCCGTTACCACCACCACGTTGCAGCACAGGCTGACAATCGGCAGCAGCCGGTAATCAAACCCCGCCAGGCTGAGTAGCGCATTGTAGGTCGATCCTCCGCCGAACCCGACCGAGGCATAGAGCAACGCAGTGCCGAAAAAGGCTGGGGTTAGCCAGTCCATCACTTTCCCCTCTCGCTTGCGGGAGGGGCCGGGGGTGGGCAAGTCCAAACCTTACCGCGCTCACCCCTGATAGACCCACCCCTAACCCCTCCCGCAAGCGGGAGGGGAATTGTTAGCCGGCTGCCCCATGGCAGTGCTTGTATTTCTGACCCGAACCGCATGGGCACATCGCATTGCGCGACAGGCCCATGTCGGCATAGGGATCGCCGCCTGCCATCGCGGCCGCTGCCGCAGCAGCACCGCTACCAAGCGCGCCCAGCATCGCTTCGGCCCCAGGCGTGCGGCCCATCGCATCGACTTCTCCGCTGAACGGATCGATATGGCTGGTCAGAAAGTCCGGAAGTTCGGGCAGGTCGATCGGATCGGGCATCCGCAGTTCGCTGTTCATCAGGATCCGCGTCACGTCTTCCCGGATCGCGCCCAGCATCCGTTCGAACAGGCCAAAGGCTTCCTGCTTGTATTCGTTGATCGGCTGCTTCTGGGCATAGGCCCGCAGGAACACGACCTGCCGCAGCGCATCGAGCGTGGCGAGATGTTCTTTCCAATAGTGATCGAGCCGTTCGAGCAGGATCTGCTTTTCGATCTGCCGCCAGATCGTACTGTCGTCGCCCATTTTCGAGGCCATCTTGGCATCGGCGGCTTCGGCCAGGCGCTGTTCCAGATCGTCGGGTTCGATCCCGTCTTCGGCCAGCCAATCATCAATCGGCGCATCCAGCCCGAGCACTTCGCCGACCTTTTCCTTCAACTGGGGAATGTCCCACTGTTCCGGGTAGGATCCCGGCGGACAGGCGCTGGCGACCAGCGCGTTGACGGTCTCCTGGCGCATATCGTGAACCACTTCATCGACCGTTTCGGAATCCATGATGTCGGCCCGCTGCTCATAGATCACCTTGCGCTGATCGTTCATCACGTCATCGTATTCGACCACTTGCTTGCGGATATCGTAGTTCCGCGCCTCGACCTTTTTCTGCGCGGTCTCGATCGCCTTTGACAGCCATTTGGAGCCGATTGCCTCGCCATCGGCGAGGTTCGAATTCATCATCTTGGAAAACAGCGTATCCGGCCCGAAGATCCGCAGCAGATCATCCTCAAGGCAAAGATAGAACTTGGACAGGCCCGGATCACCCTGACGACCAGAACGGCCGCGCAGCTGGTTGTCGATCCGGCGGCTTTCGTGGCGTTCGGTTCCGATCACGCAAAGCCCGCCTGCGGCCAGCACCAACTGCCGCTCGGCTTCGATCTCACCGGCGAACTTCTCGATCGCCTTGTCGCGTTCCTTGCCCTCAGGCGCGTCCCTGAGCTCGTCTTCGATCCGGAATTCGAGGTTGCCGCCCAATTTGATGTCGGTCCCGCGCCCAGCCATGTTGGTGGCAATTGTCACCGCGCCGAGCCGTCCGGCCTGCGCCACGATGTGCGCTTCCATTTCGTGGAAACGGGCATTGAGGACGGCGTGCTTAACCCCTTCCTGATTGAGGAATTCGGACAGCAATTCAGACTTTTCGATCGAGACCGTGCCGACCAGCACGGGCTGGCCAGATTTGCTCTTGTCAGCGATCAGCTTGGCAATCGCCTGGAACTTGTCGTTGGTGTTCTTGTAGAATTCGTCTTCCTCGTCGACCCGCAGCACCGGCACGTTGGTCGGGATGGTCACGACATTCATCTTGTAGATGTCAAAGAATTCAGCCGCTTCTGTCGCGGCAGTGCCGGTCATCCCGGAGATCTTGGGATACATCCGGAAATAGTTCTGGAAGGTGATCGAGGCCATCGTCTGGTTCTCAGGCTCGATGTTTACGCCTTCCTTGGCCTCGACCGCCTGGTGAAGCCCGTTCGACCAGCGCCGCCCGTCCATCATTCGCCCGGTGAACTCATCGATGATGATCACCTTGTCTTCCTTGACGATGTAATCGATGTCCCGCTTGAACATCACATTCGCCTTCAGGCTCTGGTCCAGATGGTGGACGACCTGGGTGTTCTCCACGTCATAGAGGTTCGATCCGACCAGCAGCCCGGCATCTTCCAGCTGACGCTCGGCCCATTCAACCCCATCTTCGGTCAGGGTGATGTTCTTGGTCTTCTCGTCCTTCTCGTAGTGCTCTTCGGGCAGGACCTTCACGATCCTGTCGACCTGAACATAGAGATCGCTCTTGTCGTCGGTCGGGCCAGAAATAATCAGCGGGGTACGGGCCTCGTCGATCAGGATCGAATCGACTTCATCGACAATCGCATGGTTGAACGGCCGGTGGACCATCTGGCCGCGCTCATGCTTCATATTGTCGCGCAGATAGTCGAAGCCCAGCTCGTTGTTGGTGGCATAGGTAATGTCGGCCTCGTAGGCCTCGCGGCGTTCATACTCGGACAGATTGGGCACGATTACGCCCACGGTCAGCCCCAGGAAGGTGTAGATCTGCCCCATCCATTCAGCATCGCGCCGGGCGAGGTAATCGTTGACTGTGACGACGTGGACGCCCTTGCCCTCAAGCGCGTTGAGATAGACCGCCAGGGTGGCGACCAGCGTCTTGCCTTCGCCGGTGCGCATTTCGGCGATCTCACCGCGATGCAGCACGATCCCGCCGATCATCTGAACATCGAAGTGGCGCATGCCGAGCACGCGGACGCTGGCTTCACGGACCGTCGCGAAGGCTTCGGGCAGCAGATCGTCGAGCGTTTTGCCTTCTTCCAACATCCGCTGGAACTTGGCGGTCTGGGCCTGCAGCTCCTCGTCGCTCAGCGCCGCAAGGCTCGGCTCATAAGCGGCGATCAGCTGAACAGTCTTGTCGAGCGATTTGACGTAGCGATCGTTGGACGATCCGAAAATAGCCTTGGTAATGGCGCCGAGCATGGGAATTTCCTGAATTATCTGAAGGGTATGGAGCACTGGCTGCGCGGCGCGCAGGCGCCCGCACAGAGCCGCGACAAAGCGGCGCAGTCAGTTCCGGCTATTCGTGGGCGCGGTCAGGACCGATCCGAACGCTGGGCGCAAAGCGGTTGGCGCGCAGCAGCGGCTGAACCGCGGTATCGCCAATATGGCTTTCGGCGCGCGGTTCTGCCCGAAAGCAGGCGGCCACTTCGACCGCCGAAGGCGCCCGCGCCGCAGCGCGCTGGCCCAATGTGGCGCCAATCTCCGTCGCACCACGCACCCGCGCCTCGGCAGGGGAAACCTGCGCGGCAATCCCTGCAAACAGGGCCAATAGGGCGAGGACGATCCGGTTCATCTGGCGGTGCATATAGGGAGCGTCACCCGCCCCGTCCAGTCCGGCCCATCCGGCGCGGTTGATCTTTGCCCGGCAAGCTGTTGTAACCCCGGCAAGCAGGGGGAGATAGATTGATGAACGGCCCAGCGGCAACGCCAGCGCACAGCCCGCGGATGTTCCAACTCGATGGCCTGCGCGGCATCGCCGCCTTCATGATCGTGTTCTACCACCTCGACCTCGTTTACCGGATCGGCGGCCCGTTTGTGCGCGGCTATCTGTTCGTCGATCTGTTCTTTCTGCTGTCGGGCTTCGTGCTGGCGGTATCGACCGAAAAGAAGCTGCGCACTGGGATCGGCGCGTTTGAATTCACCTGGGCGCGGTTCAAACGGCTGTGGCCCTTGGTCGCGGTCGGCGCCGGGGTGGCGGTTGTGCGGGCATTCTATATTGGAATGGCTGATCCGCTGACCCTGCTGTGGTGGCTTGCGCTCGATCTAGTGATGATCCCAAGCCTGGCAGGCGTAGGCCCGTTCTATCGCTACAACGGCCCGCAATGGACGCTGTTTTACGAACTGCTGGCCAACTTTCTCCACGCGCTGGTGCTCAAGAACGTGCCGACCAAGGCAATGCTGGCGCTGGCAGCGGTTATGGGCGGCTGGCTACTCTATACGGTCCAACTGCACGGCGCTGATACCATGGGGGTCAGCGCGCCCAACTGGAAGACCTGGTGGATGGCCCTGCCCCGGGTCGGCTTTGCCTACGTTTTGGGGGTATGGATCGGGCGCAAGTACCTCGAAGGCTTCCGCACCCCCAGCTTGCCGTGGTGGGCTGCTCTGATCTTGCCGATCGCTGCCATCGCTGCTGTGCCCAGCCTGCCGCTGAGCAACGCCACCGGTGATCTGGTGTTCGTAATCGGGTTTCTGCCACTGATGATGTGGCTGGTCGCGATGGCCCAGCCGCCGCAACGGATGAAAGCCGCGATGGAATGGCTCGGCAACTTTTCGCTGCCGCTCTACTGCGTCCACCTTACCGTGCTGGTGTGGATGTCGGAAGTGCTCGGCAACCAGGCCTGGGTCGCGGCGGCAGCGGTGGCCAGCGCAATGGCGCTTTCGTGGTTCTTCTCAAAGGTGGTTTCGTTTGCGAGCAAGCCAACGGTGGCGAAGGGCGGCGGCTAACCCTTCGGCGCGCCATCTTCCGGGATGACCCATTTCATGCGGCTGGACCAAGTACCGGTTATCGGCTGCGCCTTCTTGTCAGTTGCAGGGCAGAACCGCGCGCGCCGCAACATCAGGCGGCAGGTTGCCTCGTCAAGCCGCCAAAAACCTGAGGATTGCGTGATATCACAAGCTGTCGGACGCCCATTGGGTCCAACGGTCAGGCGATAGGCGACGGTTCCTTGCATGCCGACCCGCATATCTGCGGTTGGGTAGTCTGATGTCGTGATCCACGACGCCGGATTGCCTCTGGGCCGGACGGATTGCGACCGCTTGGGGACACAGGGCGGCGGCGCCACGGCGCTTTGACAGCCAATTGCTGGGGTTGCGCCCGCCGACGCAGTGCTTGCAGCGATGAACAGGATTGTGAACGAAAACAGCATTGCGCTTCCCCAATACAGGCCGAAAGACATCCCCCAAAACAGAAAACGCCGCGTCAACCTTTCGGTTAGCGCGGCGTATTCTGTTGGCCGGGCCGCGAGGCACGCGGCCGGTAATCCTAACCGCCTTAGTTGACGGCGTCCTTCAGGCCCTTGCCGGCCTTGAACTTCGGCTGGGTCGAAGCCTTGATGGTCATCGGTTCGCCGGTGCGCGGGTTGCGGCCGGTCGAAGCCTTGCGCTTGGCAACCGAGAAAGTGCCGAAGCCGACGAGGCGAACTTCATCGCCCTTCTTCAGGGCGCCGGTGATTGCGTCAAATACGCCTTCGACAGCCTTGGTGGCATCACTCTTGGTGAGGCCGCTGGCATCGGCGACGGAGCTGATCAGATCGTTCTTGTTCATTTCGGGTACCCCCTACCTTTCTCTTGGTCTTTGAAAACGTGAATCGCCTCTAAAAACTGGGCGGAATTGAGCGACTTTTGCAGGACCTGTCAAAGCATATCCGATGCAAAACCCGCCGATTATCCACGATTTTCAGCCGTTCTGGCTGAATTTGGGACAAGCCGTGCCGCACTGCCCCCGATGCCGCATTGCAGCATCGGTTTGCGGGCTCCGATTCGCTGCACTGCAGCACGGGCTCAATGGGCAGTGGTGGGGCCTGCAACCGGCACCTGTGCAGCCGTCCCCGGCTGGCTGGCAAGATCATCGGCCTCGCTCCATTCGATTGCTTCGAGCGGATGGATCAGCGCCTTGGCCAAGACCTCATCAACGTGCGCGACTGGAATAATTTCCAGCCCGGCTTTCACGTTGTCGGGAATTTCGGCCAGATCCTTGACGTTCTCTTCGGGGATCAGAACGGTCTTGATCCCGCCGCGCAGCGCAGCCAGCAGCTTTTCCTTGAGGCCGCCAATCGCCAGCACCCGCCCGCGCAGGGTAACCTCGCCAGTCATGGCCAGATCCTTGCGCACCGGAATTCCGGTCAGGGTCGATACCATTGCGGTGACCATGCCTACGCCCGCGCTAGGGCCATCCTTGGGGACCGCGCCTTCGGGCAAGTGGACGTGGATGTCCTTGCGGTTGAAGATGCTGGGGCTGATGCCATAGGCCGGCGCGCGTGCCTTCACAAAGCTGAAAGCCATCTGCACGCCTTCGCTCATCACTTCGCCCAGCTTGCCGGTCGTCTTGACCATGCCTTTACCGGGCACGGTGACGCTTTCGATCGTCAGCAGTTCGCCGCCGACCGAAGTCCAGGCGAGGCCGGTGACCGCGCCAACCTGATGCTCTTCCTCAGCCACGCCAAAGCGGTATTTGCGCACCCCCGCAAAATCGCTGAGATTTTCCGAAGTGATAGTAACCGACTTGGTCTTGCCTTCGAGTATCTGGCGCAGGCTTTTGCGGGCCAGCCGGGCAATCTCGCGTTCCAGCGTGCGGACCCCGGCTTCGCGGGTGTAATAGCGCACCAGATCCAGCAACGCCTCGGTCTCGAGCGTGAATTCGCCCTTTTTCAGCCCGTGGGCTTCGATCTGCTTGGCGATCAGGTGGCGCTCGGCAATCTCGACCTTCTCATCCTCGGTGTAGCCTTCCAGCCGGATGATCTCCATCCGGTCGAGCAGCGCCTGCGGCAGGTTGAGGCTGTTGGCGGTGCAGACGAACATCACGTCCGATAGATCGTAATCCAGCTCCAGATAGTGATCCTGGAACTTCGAATTCTGTTCAGGATCAAGCACTTCAAGCAAGGCAGAGGCCGGATCGCCGCGGAAATCCTGGCCGAGCTTGTCGATCTCATCGAGCAGGAACAGCGGATTGCTGGACCCGGCCTTTTTGAGGTTGGAAATGACCTTACCCGGCAGCGAGCCAATGTAGGTCCGGCGGTGACCGCGGATTTCCGCCTCATCGCGCACCCCGCCCAACGACTGGCGGATAAATTCGCGGCCCGTGGCATTGGCAATCGATTTGCCGAGCGAAGTCTTGCCCACGCCGGGAGGGCCGACCAGACACAGGATCGGACCCTTCAGCTTGTTGGTCCGGGCCTGCACGGCAAGGTACTCGACGATCCGGTCCTTGACCTTGTCGAGCGCATAGTGATCGGCATCGAGCACGGCCTGCGCTGCGCCGATATCCTTCTTCAGCTTGCTGCGCTTGCCCCACGGCAGGCCCAGCAGCACGTCGAGGTAGTTGCGGATCACCGTCGCTTCGGCGCTCATCGGCTGCATGGTCTTGAGCTTTTTCAGCTCGGCATTGGCCTTGGCGCGGGCTTCCTTTGACAGCTTCAGCTTGTCGATCTTGGCCTGCAGCTCGGCAATTTCGTTGGCTTCTTCGCCGTCGCCGCCGCCCAGCTCGCTCTGGATCGCTTTCAACTGTTCGTTGAGGTAATATTCGCGCTGGGTCTTTTCCATCTGGCGCTTTACCCGGCCACGGATCTTGCGCTCCACCTGCAGCACGCCGAGTTCGCCCTCCATGAAGGAGAAAGCAATTTCGAGCCGCTTGAGCGGATCGGCTTCGGACAGCAGGGTCTGCTTGTCGGAAACCTTGGCCTGGATATGCGCGGCGACGCTATCGGCAAGCTGTGAGGCATCGACGATATCGCCGAGGTTCTCGCCCGCTTCGGCTGGCAGCTTTTTGTTGAGCTTGGCGTATTCGGCAAAAGTATCGACCACCGAACGCATCATCGCGGCAACCTCGTTGCCCGCTACGCTGATCGACTCGACCGGCTCGACCTGAACCACCACCATTTCGCCAGCATTGGTCTGTTCGATCCGCATGCTTTCAATGCGCCCGCGCTCTTTCGCCTCAACCAGCACCCGGACCGTTCCATCGGGCAGCTTGAGCAGTTGGAGCACGGTTGCGACCACACCGATATCATAGAGGTCGTCGTCCGACGGATCGTCGCAGCCCGGATCGAGCTGGGCGATCAGGAAGATGTCCTTGTCGGTCTCGCTCAGCATAGCCGCCTCAAGCGCGGCCACGGACTTTTCGCGGCCTACGAACAGCGGCACAACCATACCAGGGAACACCACGATATCGCGCAAGGGGAGCAAGGGAAGAAGCTTGGTCATAAATCCGTCCAGTTCGGCCCATCGCCCGGGGCCATGCGCGGCGAAAATCGCCTTCGAGCCGGGATATGGGGGCACCTATGCTGCTGTGCAATGGTACCGGGCTATCTCTGTTGTGGATGGCCGCGCAGTTGCCAAGCACGATGACGGGCCGCAGGATGGCGCAATTCAACTGCAACGGGGATTCGCCGCCATGCGCAAGATCACGATTTCAGCTCTAGTTGGCGCGCTCGCGCTCAGCGGCGCCGCACTCTCCGCCGCGACTGATGCCGCGCCAAAGCAAACCGTAATCACCGCCGCGCGCTATCTCGATGTCACAACCGGCAAATATATCGAATATCCGGCGATCTTCGTCGGTGCCGATGGGCGGATCACCGGGATTGCCGATGCCCGCACAGTCAAATGGGGGTCGGACGTCAAGCATATCGACATGAGCGGCAAGACACTGCTGCCCGGCCTGATTGATATGCACGTCCACCTTGATAGCCCGGCAAACATCGGCGGCTGGCGTTCGCTTGAATATACCGACAGCTTTTTTGCGATGACCGCGGTCAGCAATGGCCGGGCGATGCTGGACGCTGGCTTCACCACCGTCCGTAATGTCGGCGCGAGCAACCGCAATGACATCGGCTTGGCGCAAGCGGTCAATCAGGGTTACGTGGTCGGCCCGCGGATTGTCGCGGCGGGCTATGCACTAGGCAGCACTGGCGGTCACTGCGACCAGACCGGCCTGCCGCCCAGCATGGAAAAGCCCGGCAAAATGGAAGGCGTCGGCGATACGCCAGAGGAGCTGAAATATCAGGTCCGCCGTCAGCGCAAATATGGCTCCGCCGTGATCAAGGTCTGCGCCACCGGCGGCGTGTTCAGTCACAACACCGAGCCGGGCCAGCAGCAGCTGAGCGAGCCTGAACTGACCGCGATTGCCGATGAATCGCATATGTGGGGGCTGCGCGTGGCGGCCCATGCCCACGGCGCGGCCGGGATCAAAGCCGCGATCAAGAGCGGGATCGACACGATTGAGCACGCCAGTCTGGTCGATGATGAGGGGATCAAGCTGGCTGCGGAACGCAAGCGCCCAGTGTGGTTCAGCATGGACATCTACAACACCGACTATACCCAGGCCGAAGGCGCGAAAAACGGCGTGCTGGAAGATAACCTGCGCAAGGATCGCGAGATCGGCCAGTTGCAACGCGACAACTTCCGCAAGGCGTTCAAGGCCGGGGTGCGGATGGTGTTTGGGTCCGACGCCGGGGTAATGCCGCACGGACTGGTCGGGCGGCAGTTCAACACCATGGTCACCTACGGCATGACGCCCTTGGACGCGATCCGCGCGGCGACCATGAACGCGGCGCAGGCGCTGGGCTGGGAAGCCAATGTCGGGACGATTGCGGTGGGGCGCTACGCCGATTTTGTCGCGGTGGACGGCGATCCGCTGATGAATGTGCGCGAGTTGGAAGACGTCGACGGCGTGATCAAGGGCGGGGTTGTGATCGAGCGGGGGCGGTGAACTTCCCCCTCACATCCCCGGCAGTTTGAACCCCGGTGGCAGGCCCATACCGCTTTGCATATTGGCCATTTCGGCGTTGCTGACCTGATCGGCCTTGGCCCGCGCATCGTTGAAAGCGGCGGCGATCAGGTCTTCGAGGATGCCTTTCTCGCTCGGCTGCATCAGGCTGTCGTCGATGGCCACGCCGATGATCCGGCCCTTGGCCGAGGCGCGGATTTTGACGAGGCCGCCGCCGGCCAGGCCTTCGACTTCCATTGAGTCGAGCTTGCCTTGCATTTCACCCATCTGTTTCTGGATGGTTTCAGCAGCAGCTTGCGCGGCCTTGAGCATTTCTTCCATCGACTTCACGTTCACTGTCTCCATTTTCCGCCCGCATTGGCCACACGGCCATCGGGGCTTTCATCAAGTAATTCGGCGCTGGGGAACGCGGCAAAGGCGGCCTCGACCAGCGGATCACGCAGCACAGCGGCGCGGGCTGAATCCTTGGCTACGTCGGCCAGTTCTTTCAGGCTCGGCTGGGCATCGCCCTCGGCCCGGGTCACTTGCCAGCGTTCTCCCGTGGCGCGCAGCAGCGCATCGCGCAGTTCTGCCGTGGCGTCGCCGGGATAGCCGGGGACCAGCGTATAGCTGAGTTCGCCTGGCGCCAGCGCGATCACCCGGACCCAATCGTGCATCACCTGGCTGAGGCGCAACTGGCCTGATTGTTCGACCCGCTCGACCAGCGCGGCCCAGTTCATTGCTTGCGGCCCGGCAGGCGCGTCGCTGGTGGCTTCACCAGCCATTCCAGCAACCGGCCCGCGCGCGGCGAGCTCCTCCAGCTTCTTCGCCAGCGTGCCCGGATCGGGCATATCGGCGGCGTGCTGGACCCGCAGCAGCGCCATCTTGGCCGCGACCAATGGATCGGGCGCGGCGCGCACTTCGTCATGGCCCTTGAGCAGCAATTGCCACAGCCGGTGGAGCTGCCCGGCGGAAAGCCGCCCGGCCCATTCGGCCAGATCCGCGCGTTCCTCAGTCGAGGCGCCATCGGCCCCGTTCTGACCGATCTGCGCCACGGTGATCCGGTGGCACAGGTCCATCGCGGTGCGCATCAGCGCCAATGGCTCGACCCCAAAGGCGAACTGCTGATCGATCAAATCGAGCAGTCCGGCCCCGTCACCCGACAGCAGCGCAGCGAAAAGCCTGCGCTGCGCGCTCTTGTCCGCCAGCCCCAGCATATCGCGGACCTGTTGGGCCGAAACCCGGCTTTCCCCGCCCAGGTCAGCATGGGCAATCGCCTGATCGAGGATCGACAGGCCATCGCGGACCGAGCCTTCAGCAGCAGCGGCGATCATCGCCAGCGCCTCATCCTCAGCCTCGATCCCTTCCTTGCCGCAGATCATCGCAAAATGCTCGGCCAGCAACGGTGCCGGAATGCGCCGCAGGTCAAACCGCTGGCAGCGGCTGAGCACGGTGACTGGCAGCTTTTCGACTTCGGTGGTGGCGAACAGGAATTTCACATGGGCCGGCGGCTCTTCCAGCGTCTTGAGCAGCGCGTTGAAGGCGTTGCGGCTGAGCATATGAACTTCGTCGATGATGTAGATCTTGTACCGCGCCGAAACGGCGGCATAGCGCACCGCCTCGATTATCTCGCGCACGTCATCGACGCCGGTGTGGCTGGCGGCGTCCATTTCGATCACGTCAATATGGCGGCCCTCGGCAATCGCCACGCAGGGTTCGCAGACCCCGCACGGATCGATCGTCGGCCCGCCCTGCCCATCGGGGCCAATGCAATTGAGCGCCTTGGCGATCAGCCGCGCGGTCGATGTTTTGCCGACCCCGCGAATGCCGGTCATCAGGAAGGCATGGGCCAACCGGTCACGTTTGATCGCATTGGCCAGCGTCTGGACCATCGCATCCTGCCCGATCAGCTCGGCAAAGGTTTGCGAGCGATATTTGCGGGCGAGCACGCGATAAGGCTGTGCCGGTGCGGCCGTTACAACAGGCGGAGGCGCGGGCGCGGCCGGTACCGGCGCCCCAAACATCGATTCTTGCCCAGCCTCCTCCAGCTCAGCCGCGCTGGGGCCGGTGTCTTCAGGCTCGTCGCCATAGGTGTCTGGGGAATCGTCCATCGGATCCAAACTACGGGGTCACCCGGCCTTTGTCGAAGGGGATATGCGCGGCTTTGGGAATTTGGTCCAAGTTGAGCCGAAAAGGTCGAGATTTGAGAACCGGAGCGCAGCGGCCATTCGGGCCGTGAGCACCGGAAGCGCAGAATATCGGCTTTTGCAGGCCGGCTTGGGCCGAATTCCCAAAGCCGCGAAGGAGCCGAGCGACCCGTCGCTGTCCGTTGTGGCTGCTTCCTTCCGGACCTGACCAAGTTGGCGGAGGCAAACGCCCGCCCGACTCCCGGACGCGCATATGGCGGCGCTGTCGCGTTTGCGCAAGTCCAAGTCGATTCGCCGGGTTATTGAGACGTTGACTTGCCTGTAACGGGCGCTGTCAAAACGGATCATCCCTTCCGGATGACCGGGAAGCGGGTTCCGCTCTGTGCCTCACAGCGCGACCCAGGTATTCGGCGGGCCCGCTTCCTATTCCACACCGAATTGTATTCCAAAAGCCGTCACCCTGAACTTGTTTCAGGGCCCATTTCGCGTTCCGCCCGGTGGCCGCAAGACATGAGCTGACTGCACGGTTTGCTTATCCGCTCCGCCAACGGGCGTGAACCACGATGGGCCCTGAAACAAGTTCAGGGTGACGAGTTTGAGTGTTTGGGGGCCGGTTTTGGCTGACGCGAGCTCTCGTACCCTACCGAAAATTGTCGGCGTAGGTTTGAAGCTTCAACCGCCGCGGCGGAGTGGCGTGGACGGCGGCCGCAATGCCGTGCTTGTCGGCATAGGCCTGCGCCTCGGCCTGACTGGCAAAAGTCAGCGTGACTTGATTTTGCGTATCACCCGAACCCGGCCAGCCCATAACCGGATCAGCCTTGCGCGCCTCAGCCGGAGCGAATTCGAGGAGCCAATCGGCAGTGCGGGCCTGACCCGATTGCATGGCGTTCTTGGGGCGCTGAAAGATCCGTGCTGACATGGCCGCCCGATTGCGGCGAATCGCGCGGAAAATCAAGTGTCCGTTCGTGCTGAGCCTGTCGAAGCATTAAATGCGTTCTTGGTCTTCAGGCTGGCCACTTCGTTCCACGGCTCGTCCGGCCAGCGGTGTTTCGGGTAGCGGCCCTTCAGGTCCTTCACCACATCGCGCCACGATCCGCGCCAGAAGGCCGGCAGATCGCGGGTGGTCTGAGCCGGTTTGCCGCCGGGATCGGTCAGCTTGAGCAGCAGCGGTTGCGGCGGTTGGCCAAATGTGGGGTGCCGGTCGAGCCCGAACAGCGCCTGAACCCGCAGTTCGACAGACGGCCCGCCGGGATCGTCATAGTCGATCGCGTGGGTCGTCCCGGCTGGGCTGGTGAACTGCGGCGGTGCCAGCTTTTCAAGCGCCTGCTGGCCCACGTAATCGAGCCGCACACGCAGCGCCTCATGCAGCTTGCCCGGATCGAGTTGATCGAGCCGCCGGGTCAGTAAAGGCCCCAGCCAGTCTGCTACATCGGCGAGCAGACCTGCGTCTGACAGCGCCGCGATCCCGGCGAACCGGGCGCGCTTGAGCAAGTTCAGGCTGGCCTTTGACAGCGGCACCAGACCCAGCCCTTCCTCCTGCACCTTGGCCAGTATGAAATCGCGGATCGCTTGCGGATCGGGTGCGGGATCGGAGCCCTTGCTGAGCGTGATCGCCCCCAGTCGCGCTTCAAGCAAGGCCTCAACCCGCCCCTCGTCCGCAATCCATCGCAGCGCGCTGCGCCGTTCGATCCGATGGCCGAGCCAGCGGGTAACCTCGGCTTCGTCCAAAGCGATTGCGCCGGTAATCCTGGCGCCCTTGGCCTCACCCTGTGCTTCGCCCACCGCCAGCCATTCGGCACGGGCCAGCGAGGAAGCCGGGTCGAGCCGCAGCCCCCTGCCCCCGGCGGTCAGCCAATGTTCACCGTTGGCATCCCGGCGCCGGGCGATGTTGTCAGGGTATGCCTCGGCCAAGAGAATCCCGAGTGGAGGTGAATCTTGGGGCGGGCGTTGTGCCGGGGCTTCGACAGGCTCAGCCTGAGCGGAGGTAATGGGCGCGGCATTACTCAAAACCCGCTCAGGCTGAGCCTGTCGAAGCCCCGGCGCCAACCTCTCCCACCGCGTCGCCAACTTTCTTGATGCCTCGGCCCGCGCGCCGCGATCGCCTCTCCAACGATCAAGCCGCGCCGCCAGATCTTCACCGCGTCCGCCCAGCCCCCGTTCTTGCAACAACAGTGCCAGCAATGCTGCGTCCTGCGCAGCGCCATGCTGCGCAGCATAGAGCAGCATATGGGCGAGCTGCGGGGACATCGGCAAAGCGGCCATGCTGCGGCCATGCGGCGTGATCCGGCCCGCCGCGTCGAGCGCGGAGAGCGCCTGCAGCGTCGCCGATGCTGCGGCCAATGCTGCAGCTGGCGGCGGATCAAGCCACGGCAATCCGGCCGGCTCTGCTGCGCCCCATTGCGCGAGGCTAAGCAGCAGCGGTGCCAGATCGCTAGTCAACATTTCGGGCGGATCGAAAGCTGCGCGCCCCGCATGACCAGCCTCTTCCCATAATCGGTAAGCCGTACCCGGCCCCTGCCGCGCGGCGCGGCCGGCGCGCTGGGCGGCGGCGGCCTGAGACGCGCGATGCGTGACCAGCCGGGTGACTCCGGCAGCCTTGTCGAACTCCGCGCGGCGCGAAAGGCCAGCATCGATCACCACCGACACCCCGTCGAGCGTCAGCGAAGTTTCGGCGATTGCTGTCGCCAGTACGATCCGCCGCCGACCCTGCGGATCGCGCTTGATCGCAGCGCGCTGGGCAGCGGGTTCGACTTGGCCGTGGAGTGGCAGAACCAGCGCGCCGGGCAGCTTGTCAGCCAGCCGTTCGCGGACCCGCTCGATCTCCCCGACGCCGGGCAGGAAGGCTAGCAGATCGCCCGACTCTTCGCGCCACGCGGTTAGCACTGCGCTGGCCATCGCGTCCTCGATCCGCAACTCTGGCCGCGCGCCCAGCCATTTGACGGTAAGCGGATAGGCCTTGCCCGCGCTTTCAATGACCGGCGCATCGCTAAGCAGTTCCGCAAAGCGGGTCCCATCGATGGTCGCGCTCATCACCACCAGCCGGAGATCGGGGCGCAGCACCGCCTGGCTTTCGATCGCCAAGGCCAGCCCCAGATCGCTATCGAGGTGCCGCTCGTGCGCCTCGTCAAACAACACCGCGGAAACGCCGGCCAGCTCAGGATCGTTCAGCACGGTCGAAACGAAAATCGCCTCGGTCATCACCAGCACGCGGGTTCTGGCGCTGCGCTTGCTGTCGAGCCGGGTCAGGTAGCCAACCGTTTCGCCGGGTGCTTCGCCGATCAGCTCGGCCATCCGTTCGGCCGCGGCGCGTGCAGCAACCCGGCGCGGAGAGAGCAGGATCACGCTGCCGTTGCACCACGGCTCGGCCAGCAAGGCGGTGGCGACAGAGGTGGTCTTACCGGCCCCCGGCGGCGCGATCAGCACAGCGCTGCTGCCCGTGCGCAAGGCTACCAAAAGGTCCGGCAAAACGGCATGGATCGGGAGCGTGGTCACCCGTGTCCCTTAGGGCCTGCGCCGCCTAGTGGGAAGGCGCTGGCACTGGCATTTCGGTGGGCTGCACAGTCACCGCTGGCTCGGCCGGCTTGGCCTCAACTCCCAGCGCCTCATCCTCACACTGCGCGGCCGTTACGGGTCCGGTTCCGCGGCCGTGCAGCGCCTCGATCTCGGCCTCGCGCTTCTTGAAGTAATAGGCGCGTTCGGCGGCATAGGGATCAGCCGACGCGCGGATGGTTTTCAGCTGGCAGTCAAATTCCACCCGCCGGTTGAGCGAGCGGATCGCGCCGTTGGGCAGCGTATAGTAAAGCTTGTTGAACGGCGCGCCGATCCCATAGGGCAGGATCACGCCATCGACCGCCCCGCCGACCAGATCGCGCAATGTGGTCGGTCCCAGAAACGGCACGAAGAAGTATGGCCCAGGCTTCACCCCATAATAGCCCAATGTGTTGGCAAAGCCGTTGTGCCGATAAGGCAGATAGAACGGCTTGTTCTTGGCCACATCGATCAGCCCGCCGACCCCAATGGTGCTGTTGATCACAAACCGCCCCAGCGTCTTGAGCGCCCGGCCCGGCTTAAGCTGCAGCAGATCATTGATGAACACGATCGGCGAGCTGATGTTGCGGATGAAATTGCCCAGGCCGATCCGGGCCGGTTTGGGCAACGCTTTTTTATAGGCCTTGGCCAATGGCTCAATCAACGCCCGGTCAACATCCTGCGCCAGTTCGAACGAGACCGTGTTGACCCCCATCATCGGATCGTGACCGGGCCGCGCGGTGACGACGATCGCGCCGCTGGTGTCGGTTTCGGATGCTTGTTCAGGGATGGCGGGTGCGACCGGCGCCGGCGCTTCATCGGAAACCGGCGGCGCTGGTTGCGCGGACACCGGCGCCGGATCGGGGGCAGGACTTTGTGGCGCCGCAATCGCAGCCGGTGGAACGGGCGGCGCGGCGGCATCTGGCTGCGCCGATAGTAGCGCCAGTACAGCGGCTACACCCGTTGAAATGCTCAACCGTTCCTCCTGCAACACCGCACGCTAGCGGCGCAGACTGTCAGCCCGCGCCGCTGGCGGCAAGCGTCAAGCCTTACCCCATCGGGTACATGATCTCACGGCTGACCTTGTTGATCGCTTTCATCACTTCGTCTGACAGCACCAGATCGCCCGCAGCGAGAATTTCCGCGACCTGATCCTGACGGCTGACCCCGACGATGGTTGAGGCAACGAAATCGTGCTGCTTGGACCAGGCAACCGCCATGGTCACTGGGCTCATCCCAGCGTCCATCGCAATCGCCATGAACTTCTCGGTCGAGCTTAGCGACTTTTCGTTGACGAACCGGCGCCCCATCGCCGCCTGCCGACCTTCCATCGCCAGATAGCGGCTGAACCGCGCACCATCGGGGGTCGCCCCGCCCTGATACTTGCCCGAGAGCACTCCGCCGCCGATCGGCGAATAGGGGATCAGGCTGACCCCTTCCTGACGGCAGACCTGTGCCAGCTCATCTTCGAACCGACGGTTGTTGAGGCTGAAATTGTTCTGGATCGTCTGATAGCGGACCGTGCCGAGCTGTTCAGCGGTCTGGATCGATTTCATCAGCCCCCAGCTGGTCTCATTCGAACAGCCGGTGATCCGAACCTTGCCGTCCTGAACCAGTTCGTCGAGCACTTCCATCGTCTCGTCATAGGGCAGATCGTGGTCGGGCCAGTGGGTCTGGTACAGATCGATGTAATCGGTGCCGAGCTTCTTTAGGCTCGCCTCAACCGCCACGGTGATATTGCGCCGATCGAGCGCGGTCATGCCATTGCGCAGCGGTGATTTGAACCAGACGTGGCTGGGCCCTGAAACTTTGGTGGCGAGAATAATCGCGTCGCGTGGTTTGGTCTTCAGCCACTTGCCGACGATCTCCTCAGTCCGACCGACCCATTTGGGATCAGGCGGCACCGGATAACCTTCGGCGGTGTCGTAAAAATCGATCCCTGCATCGAAGCATTCATCGAGAATGCGCAGCGCCTCGGCCTCGTCAGTCTGGCTGCCAAAGGTCATCGTGCCCATGCAGATATCGGAAACGACGATAGCGGATTTGCCAAGACGGCGGCTTTGCATGAGGCGGAACTCCCGGGTTCAATCTGGTTTTTGATTGCAACCGGGTTGGCGCGGAAAGCGAGCATGGTCAAGCCCCGCGCGCGCGGCGCACCCGGCTTGGGGGGCAGTTGGGGTGCGCCGCGCGGTTGGGACAAGCCTGAACCTAATGCGCCATCAAAGCGCGCATCGCGTGCGGGCGTTTGGCAATTTCCAAGGCCGGACGTTTGGCTGCGGCAATTCGCAGCGCCGCCACGCCGCCCCGGTCCATCGCCCGCTGCCAGGAATAGAATTCCTCGAGGCTAAGCCGGTAACGCTTCATCGCTTCTTCAATGGTCAGCAAGCCGCTTTCGACGGCGGCAACCACTTGCGCCTTGCGGCTGGCGACCCAGCGGCGCGTATCGGGCGGCGGCAGGTTCTCACGGGTAAGGACTTCGCGCAGTGGCCCGATGATCCGGGCGGGGCGGGAGTTGTGGTATTCCATCATTTTACGGCCCTCGTTTTTTTATGACCGGTGACAGGTCAAACGTTGGCCCCCAAGCACACTGAGAGTGCGGCGGGTGTGGTTAAAAAGGGCTGAATCCCGGGCGCGGCTTACCGCATGGATAGGGCGGGTGACGGCGAACCGTTCGAGTCAGTAGACAACCGTCATATCGGGCGGACGGCAATTCGCCTTTGCGTCCACCTGTAACGTGTATTCCACTGGTGGAGCGGGCGGTTCGTCATCACAATAAATGATCCGGAACTGGATTGGCGGCAGTTTGACTCGAACATAGCGCCCCGGATGTTCCGGCCACGCCCGCCGCATCCGGCGCCACAGGGTTGATCGAACCGCCTGGTCGAGATCGGGAGAGCCGGACGATCCGGTAATCTCTACGATAAAAATGCGGCCATCAGGACCGAACACCGCCGTTGCTCTGACAACACCGCCGCGTTCCTCTCGCATGGCGCGGGTCGGGTAATCATTGCTCGTGAAATACTTGTCAAAGGTCACCGGCTTGGCGGGATCGGGAGTCCAATCGCCGCCTTGGATCAGCCCGCCGAGGCGGGCATATTCCCGGTTCATGATCGGGTAGGCAGAGGTCACTCCGGCCTCGACCAGCATTCTAAGGAACGAACGAACCTCGCTTGCGATAGCTTTGTCGGTTGAGACCAGCCGGGGCTCGATCCAGGCCAAGAGCGGCGGCAGGGTGGATTGGGTGCCCTGTGCGGCCCATCGTGTCAGCAACCCGGCGCTGGCAGTTTGAACCTGCCGGTCGGGATTGGTCAGTCCCGGCACATAATAGGGTGCGATCCGTTCCCGCACAGCCGCGCCTCTTGGGGGGGTGCGATCGACGAATGGCAGCAGCTTCGCCAGAAACAGCTGCCTTACCGCTGGATCTTTGCTCACCACTTCGCCCTGATGCAGATCAATCAGCATCAGCACGGCATCGTCGCTGTGCATCGCGGCCCGCCACAGGATTGCTTCGGCACGCGGGGGGTCGGCGGGGACCAAGCGCCCATCGAGGAGCATCCGCGCCGCCCGCACCCAATTCTCCACGCTGGAGGAACGCTGCAGCAGATCGACCGCCGCAGCCGGATTGTAATGCGGCGAAAGCGGATCGAGCACCGCTTCCAGATGCAGCGTGAACTTGGTTGAACTGCCGTCAACCGCCGTGCTGACCTGTGCCCAGACATCATCGCGGGCTACAAAGGCGCGGCGTTCCTCGGTTGTCCACGTCGGTGTAACGCGGGCAAGATAGTTCCCCCGCACCGCCAGATAGCGGCTTAGCTCATCGGCGCGATTGCGATCGGCAGGCAGGTCCCTGATCCGCAAGAGGTCGAGCAAGCGCCCCATATAGTCTTCCGACACGAGCCACGGCGATTGATCCGCCACGAGCGTTTCAGCCAGCGCAATCGCCAGATCGACATCCTTGGGGCAGCCACCTTCACCGCGTTCGAGCAGATAGGTGTAGTCATAGCGCTGATCGAACAAGAGCTTCTTGAGCGACCCAAGCTTGGCGAGCTGCCCCTTGGCCTTCTGCGCCTTGCGGCAAAACGCCAGCTCCTGGCGTCTGCGCTTGGCCGATTCGCGTAGGTCCTGTTTGGTGATGCGGTGGACGGATAGAGTATTGATCGTTGCCCCAGCGGGCATCGCCACCGCCAGAGCCAACACAATCGCCAAGGACCGCTTCATCGCGCCACCCCCCCGGCCGCCAGTTGCGGCCAAGGCGGATACTACCCCGAAATCAGACGATTACCAGCCGCCTCGAAACGCCGAACCGCAGCCGCGAGCTTGGCCAGCGCGTCCTCCTAAAGCGCGGCAATTAGCGTGCGTTCAACCTCGGCGGAACAATGTCCATGGCGCGCGGGTTTCCGCGAAAACATATTGGAAAATCATGCGCCACATTCTCATCGCGGTCTCGATCGCAGTTCTAACAACCGGTTGCGGCTCGGGCGCGGACAAGACAACGCCCGATGACGGCAAGTCCTTGACGCCAGCCCAGCAAGCGCAAGCTGCGGCATCCGCCAGCGCAATCAACCGCATCAATGTAGCGCCCTTACAGACAGTCCCGCCCGCCCCGGCCACGGCGGACAAGCCTGACGTTGCAACCGAAGCGCCGCCGAACCCGTTTGCCATCCGCGCAGAAGCACTGCTGGCGCGTGCGCGATTCTCGCCAGGCGTGGTGGACGGACAATTCGGCAGCAACCTCAAGAATGCCATTGCCGCCTATCAGACCGCGCGCGATCTGACGGCCAGCGGCGCAATCGACGGTCAGACCTGGCAGGCGCTGCTCGCGGAACCCACATCAGCCCAGCCGGTGGCGCGGAGCTATGTCATCACGCCAGCCGATGTTGCCGGTCCTTTTACGCAGAGCGCTGACGATGACCTGGTTGCGCTTGCTGCCTTGCCCGGTGGGCCGCAGTTCGCCAGCCCCCTGGAAGCTCTCGCCGAACGGTTCCGCATGAGCCAGACTTTGCTGTTCGCGCTAAACCCCGGCGTGAATTTCTCAGCCGCCGGTGCAAGCATAGTCGTAATCGACGCTGTGCCCGCCGCTTTTGCGAAGGGTGAGGTTGAGCGGGTCGAGATCGCCAAATCTGCTTCGTCGCTGCTCGCTTATAACCAAACCGGCAAATTGATCGCCTTTTACCCCGCCACAGTCGGCGCCAGCGATCGGCCATCGCCAAGCGGGACGCACAAGGTGCTCGGCGTGGGCTGGAATCCCGATTACACTTATGACCCGGCCAAGTTGACCTGGGGTCCGCGCAGCGCTGGAAAACTGGTGATCAAACCCGGACCTAACAATCCTGTCGGCACGGTCTGGATTGACCTCAATGCCCCCAGTTACGGGCTTCACGGCACCCCCGATCCCGATAAGATCGGCAAGACTGCCAGCCATGGCTGCGTAAGGTTGACCAACTGGGATGCTGCTGCGCTGGCTACCGGGATCAAATCCGGCGCAATCGTGCGCTTCGTCGGGCAACGCGGCAAGCGATCGTCCAAGTAAGGCGACCAAACCCTGTCAACGAGGGTCTAAAACCGCCGCGCTACGGCGAACTCTGCCGCCTCAGCCATCGCCGCCTTCGCCTCGCTGGCGGGGAACATCGCCAGCGCGTTGATCGCACGCTGGGCAAAGTGCTGCGCGCGTTCGCGGGTGGCGGTTACGGCGTCATGGCGGGCGATCAGGTCTACCGCGTGGGCCAGATCGGCGTCCGACGCGCGGTGGCCCAGAATCGCGTCTTTCCAAAAGGCACGCTCGTCTGCGCTGCCGCGGGCATAGGCGAGGATCACCGGCAGGGTCATCTTGCCCTCACGGAAATCATCGCCTTTGCCTTTGCCCATTTCCGAGCTTTGCGAATCGTAATCCATCGCATCGTCAACCAACTGGAAGGCGATGCCCAGGTTGCGGCCGTAATCGTCCAGCGCGCGTTCCTCTGCCTCGCCCTTTTCAGCCACCACAGCGGCGATCCGGGTGGCAGCAGCAAACAGCGCGGCGGTTTTGGAGCCGATGATCTTGAGGTAGCGATCCTCGCTCGTTTCGATCTGGCGGGCGGCGGTCAGCTGATCGACTTCGCCTTCCGATATCACCGAGCTGGCGTTCGAAAGGATTTTGAGGACTTTCAAAGACCCATCCTCGACCATCAGTTCAAAGCTGCGGGTGAACAGGAAATCGCCGACGAGCACGGTCGCAGGGTTGCCGAAGATCAGGTTGGCGGCGGCCTTGCCCCGGCGCATTTCGCTGCCATCGACTACGTCATCATGCAGCAGTGTGGCGGTGTGGATGAATTCAACCGCAGCGGCCAGCTTGTGGTGACGGGTGCCGTGGTAATCGCACAGCGCAGCCCCAGCCAACGTCAGCATTGGGCGCATCCGCTTGCCGCCGCCGGCAATCAGATGCCCAGCCAAGGCTGGGATCAGCGGGATCTCGCTCTGCATCCGGTCGAGGATCACGGCATTGACAGCGTTCATGCCGCTGGCGGTCAGCGCCATGATGGGGCCGAGCGAAGGCTCGGTTTCGCGGGGACGCAGGGGGATCACATCGGCGCTCATGCAGCGGGCATTGGCGGCGCAGCGGCCGCTTGGCAAGTGCAAAGCGGGCAATGGCTTTGGCGTAAATGTCATGCTAGCGAAGCACTATGACCGACCAGACCCTCGCCAGCTTTCGCGCCAGCATCGACAATATCGACGCTGCGCTGATCCACATCCTGGCCGAACGGTTCCGGATCACCAAGGCAGTCGGCGCCTACAAGGCCCAGAACGACCTGCCCGCCAGCGATCCGGGCCGAGAAGAGCGCCAGATCGCCAGGCTGCGCAAACTGGCCGAAGACGCCCAGCTCGATCCCGAATTTTCCGAGAAGTTCCTGCGGTTTATCATCCAGGAAGTGATCCGCCATCACGAACAGGCGGCGGGGAAGTAGCGCCTATTGCGGCCCGTCGCTGATCCAACGGCTGGACATGATCGCAAAGCCTGCGGCCTGCGCGATACCTTCGCTCTGCACGGCGGCATTGCGCAATGCGGCGGGATCTTTGGCTATGCAAGCTCCTTCGGCGACGGCTAGACCAGCGAAGGGGCGGTCGGTCACGAAAATCGGTTTGCCGTCCTTGCCCTTGGTGTTGCGCGGCAGTGGGCCACACAGCACCGGCCAACGGTGAGTTTCGGTGATCCGGCCATCGGCATTGCGGGCGATCGGCCTGACTGCCAGATAGAGGTACATCGATTTACGCTCGGCGGCACCGGGAGCAGTTTCGCCCGACGCGGGTGCTTCGAGGAACAGTTGATCGACTTGCGGATCGCCATCAACCAGCAGATGCGCCATCGCTTGCCACTTGCTGGGATCAAACCGCGCCGCCGCAATCGCCGGATCACCGCCAGCAGGCGGGCCGGAATAGGTGTTGCCGCGGATCATCATCGGCTGGGCGCATTCGGGCCATTTGGCCAATGGTGTTCCGGTTTCGAGCTGGCAAGCCGGCGAATCGAAATTGGCCCACAGCCCGTCCTTCAATTGCGGCCCGGACGCTGCATCGAACCAGGGCTTGTCCGATACGACCATGTTGCAGGCCGACAGCGCAGTCATCGCCAACAGGGCAAATGTGGCTTTCCATTGGGTCATGATTCCTTGCCCCTCACCCGTGGCAGCCGCAGCTTAACCAGCAGCCCGCCTAAGTCTTCGCTCTCATCCAGCGAGACGCCGCCACCATAGATCTCGGCCACATCGCGAACAATTGCCAGCCCCAGGCCAGTGCCGGGCTTGCCGGTATCCAGCCGCGCGCCGCGATCGAAAATGCGGGTGCGTTCTTCCTCAGGAATGCCCAGGCCATCGTCTTCGACCCAGATCTCGCACCAGTCAGCTTCTTGCGTTGGGTCGAGCGTGACGAACACCGAACCGCCGCCATATTTGGCCGCGTTTTCGATCAGGTTGCCGAGAATTTCATCGAGATCTTGCCGTTCAATCGCCACTAGCGCCGCGCGGTTGCCGTCCAGATCGAACCGGGCCTTCTCATAGAGCACCGTCATTGCGCGCAGTACCGCTTCGACGCTTTCACCAACACTGGCGCGGGCCTGCCCGACCGCGCGGCGGCCAACCGCGCGCGCGCGGGCGAGGTGATGATCGACCTGACGGCGCATCACCGCAGCTTCGCGGATGACGGTATCGGGCAAATCCTCAGCCCGCGCGGTCGCCGCGTTCATCACTACGGTGAGCGGCGTTTTGAGCGCATGGGCGAGGTTCCCGGCATGGGTTCGCGCCTCTTCGGCTTGGCGCTCGGAATGGGCCAGCAGACCGTTGAGCTCCTCGACCAGCGGCTGCACTTCCAATGGCAGCGGCTCAGTCACCCGGTTGGCCCCGGAACTGCGCATCTTCTGGATCGCCAGACGGACCCCGCGCAACGGCCCAAGGCCCAGCCAGGTCTGGAGCATCGCCATCACCAGCAAGCCCAGCCCCAACACCACAAAACTGCGGACCAGAATGCGCCGGACTCGGCCGATCTGCTCGTCGAGCACGGCCCGCCTTTCGGCGACGGTGAACCACCAGACGGTGTCACTGCCAGGCAGCCGGATCGAGCGTTCCATCACCCGCAACGGTTCGGTCGGAAATTGGCTGCTGTCATAGGCGTGCGGCTCTTTATCGATATGGCCAAGGCGGACATCAATCGAACGGTCCCACAGCGAACGCGAGGGGAAATCATCGTGCCCATCACCGCGGATCTGCCAATAAAGCCCGCTATTCGGCTCGAGCAATCGCTGGTCGCCGAGCGGTCGATTGAGGAACACCTCGCCATCCTGGCCGACCTCGGCCGAAGCGATCATCCCGTTGAGCAGATTGCTCAGCTGCGCATCGAAATTGCGCGTGACCTGCCCGGTCAGCGTCTTGTCGAGCGCGATCCCCCCGCCCAGCAGCAGCACCGCAATCCACGCCGCAGCGATCAGCATCATCCGGCGCGATAGCGACCCGGTGTGGGGGATGGCGTTGACTGGAGCGTCGCTCATTTGCCCCTCCCCAAAAAGCGGAGGGCCTTAAGAAAAAGGCCGGGCGACACGCAGTGTTCTATCCCCGACCCGGACCGGCCGGATCGTCAAGGCTATAGCCTAACCCACGGATCGTGGTGATCACATCGGCGCCGAGCTTTTTGCGGATGCGGGTCACGAACACTTCGATCGTGTTCGAATCGCGATCGAAATCCTGATCATAAATATGCTCGATCAGCTCGGTCCGGCTGACTACCTTGCCCTTGTGGTGCAGCAGATAGGACAGCAACTTGTATTCCTGCGCGGTCAATTTGACCGGCTCGCCATCCAGCGTGACCCGGCCCGAACGGGTGTCGAGCCGCACATCGCCGGCGATCAGTTCGCTGCTGGTATTGCCTGAGGCCCGCCGGATCAATGCGCGCAGGCGGGCGATCAGCTCTTCGGTCTGGAACGGCTTGGCCAGATAGTCATCCGCTCCGGCATCAAGCCCGGCCACCTTGTCCGACCAGCTATCGCGCGCGGTCAGCACCAGCACCGGGAACTTGCGGCCTTCCTTGCGCCACATCCCCAGCACGGTCAGTCCGTCAATTTCGGGCAGGCCGAGATCGAGGATCACCGCATCGTATTCTTCGGTCGAACCCATGAAATGGCCGTCTTCGCCATCAACCGACAGGTCGACTGCATAGCCATTGGCTTCAAGGGTGTTCTTCAATTGTTTGCCGAGGGTTGGTTCGTCCTCGACGATCAGGATTCGCATGTTGGGTTCCCCAAAAATCTTCACCGATCAAATGGAACCAAAGCCCCATGAGGTCAAGCAAGCGGCGTCATTGCAGCTTGCGGATAACCTCACCGCTGCGGGCATCGACATCGATGAAGATCACGCGGCCGTTGCGAATGAATTTAAGCCGATAGGCCTGGGCCACCGGATCATATTCCGGGCCCAGATATTGCGCACCGGGCATTGTCGGCAAAACAGACTTTTCGATCTCGCTGAGCGATTTCACGTTGCCGCGGCGCAGATCGGAACGGGCCTTGCCTTGCTCATTGCCGGGCCCGGCCAGCACAGGTGCGGCAGGCAGACACAGCGCAATAGCCGTAAGGAGGAGGAGCTTTTTCATGACAAGCGGCGGTCTAGTCCCAAGGGTTTGAACACGAAGTGAATGGATTATGCGGCGCGCAACCGGGCGATATAGCGGCGCCGCAGCTCAGCTGTCTGCACCCCCGGCCCGCCATTACCGATCGGCGTTCCATCGACTGAAACCACTGGCATGACCAGCGCCCCGGCCGAGGAAATGAACGCCTCGCGTGCGGCCATCAGTTCCGCCGGAGTGAACGGCCGCTCCTCTACCAACAGCCCGATCTCGCGGGCAATATCGATCACCGACAGGCGGGTTACGCCGGGCAAGACGCCATGATCGACCGGGTGCGATACCAGCACCCCGCGCGCATCGATGATGTGGGCATTGGCGCTGGTTGCCTCAGTAATCACGCCATCTTCGACCAGCCAGGCATCGTCATAACCGGCATCGCGCGCGGCTTCCTTGGCCATCACCGGATAGAGCAACTGGGTGGTCTTGGCCCAGCGGACCTGCCAACGCAGATCGGGATGGAGCATGACCCGCATACCGGTTTCGGCCATCGGATTGTCAATCAGCGCCGCCTCTTGGGTGAAGGCAAACCGCGTCGGCGGCACGGGGTCAGCGGGCGAGAGAAAATCCCGGTCCGCTGGAGCGCCGCCGGTGACTTGCAGATAGATCCGCCCTTCGGCCAAGCCGTTACGCGCGATCAACTCGTTCAGCACGCTTGGCCAATCGGTATCGTCCGCAATCCGCGCCGTCGCCATGCTGCGCGCCAGCCGGGCGGCGTGGTGTTGCCAATTGCAAAAGTGGCCGTCCAGCACCGGGGTCACCTCATAGACCCCCTGCCCGAACAGCAGGGCGCGATCAAAGATCGGCACCCGTGCTTCGGTTTCGGGGAGAAATTCGCCGTTGAGCCAGACTGTACGCATATCAGCGCTTTCAACACCCTTGCGTGCCTTGTCAACGCGCCGCTGTGCCCCTAGGTGCCGCGACACCATGGCCGCCGCACCGATCCTCTCCTGGGAAAGCCTGGGCCTCCAGCAAGGCAATGGCTGGCTATTCCGCGATCTCGATATGGCGATCGGCCCGCGTGACCGCTTGGCGCTGATCGGGCGCAATGGCGCGGGCAAGACCACCATGCTGCGGCTGATTGCGGGCGAGATTGAGGCCGACAAAGGCACCCGCTCGGTCCAGCCCGGCACGCGGATCGTAATGCTGGAACAGGACCCGTTCTTCACCGGCTACGATACGCTGCTCGATTTTGCCCTGTCCGGCAAAGACCCCCCGCCCCGCCACGAGGTAGAAGCCATCGCGGGACAGCTAGGGATTGACCTTGGCCGCAATGCCGACAGCGCCAGCGGCGGGGAACGCCGCCGCGCCGCCCTCGCCCGCGCGCTTGCCAGTGAGCCTGATCTGCTGCTGCTGGACGAGCCGACCAACCACCTAGATCTGGCCGCGATCGAGTGGCTGGAAGACTGGCTGGGCCGCTACAAAGGCGCCTTCGTGGTGATCAGCCATGACCGTACCTTCCTGACCCGGCTGACCAAGGCGACGCTGTGGATTGATCGTGGTTCGATGCGGCGCAAGGACATCGGGTTCGGCGGCTATGATGCCTGGACCGAGCAGGTCTATGCCGAAGAAGCCCGCGCCGCCGACAAGCTGGATGCCAAGCTCAAGATCGAAGCCCACTGGCTGGAACGTGGGGTCACCGCCCGGCGCAAGCGCAACCAGGGCCGTTTGGCGAAGCTATGGGAAATGCGCGCGACCCGCGCCGCGATGCTGGGACCGCAAGGCACCGCCAAACTGGGGCTGGCAGTCGATGATGCCAAATCCAAGGCGGTGATTGTGGCGGACAAGGTGGCCAAAAGTTTCGGCGAACGCCCGATCATCAAGGATTTCACTCTGCGGATCACTCGCGGGGATCGGATCGGGATTGTTGGCTCCAACGGCGCGGGCAAGACCACGCTGCTCAAATTGCTGACCGGTGAACTGGCGCCCGACAGCGGCACCATAACGCTGGCTAAGACGCTGCAAGGCGTGCTGATCGACCAACAGCGCAGCCTGATGTCGCCTGAAAAGACCGTCCGTCAGGTGCTGGCCGAGGGCGGCGACTGGATCGATGTGCGCGGGGTGCGCAAGCACATCCACGGCTACCTGAAAGACTTCCTGTTCGATCCGGGCATGGTCGAAGCCAAGATCGGCACGCTCTCAGGCGGAGAGCGCAGCCGCTTGCTGCTGGCCCGCGAATTCGCCCGGCTGTCAAACCTGTTGGTGCTCGACGAGCCGACCAACGATCTTGACCTCGAAACGCTCGACCTGTTGCAGGAAGTGATCGCCGATTATGACGGCACTGTCCTGATCGTCAGCCACGACCGCGATTTCCTCGACCGGACGGTAACGATCACGCTGGGGCTGGATGGCAGCGGCCGGGTCGATATCGTCGCAGGCGGCTATGCCGATTGGGAAAAACAGCGGCAGGAGCGGACCGCCTCCCAAGCTCCCGCGCGTGTCGAGCGGAGCCGGGACACTGCCGCGCCGCCACCTGCGCCCGCCAAAAAGGGTAAGCTGACCTACAAGGACCAGCGCGATTACGATCTGCTGCCCGCCCGGATCGAGGAAATCGCCGCCCAGATCGTGCGCGATGAAGCCGCGCTGCACGATCCTGCACTCTACACCCGCGACCCGGCCAAGTTCGCCGCGCTGACGAAAGCGATCGAAGCTGCTAGGGCGGAGAAGGACGCGGCGGAAGAGCGCTGGCTCGAACTGGCGGATCTGGTTGAGGGCTGATCAACCCTTCGCCAGCCGCTCTTTCACCCGCTCGGCAATCCGCGCTTCCAGCATCGACAGCGGCATCACGCCTTCCTTCAAGATTTCGTGGAACCACGGCAGGCTGAACTTGTCTCCCAGCGCGGCCTGCGCCTTGGCCCGGTTTTTGACCCACGCTGTATGCCCGATCTTGTACGAACAAGCCTGCCCGATCAGCACGCAATAGCGTTCTACCTCACGCTGGCTGCGCGGGCGGGCAAAGCCGGTGGTCGCGACCATGTAATCGGTCGCCTGTTCGCGGGTCCAGCGCTTGTGATGGATCCCGGTATCGACCACCAGCCGCGCCGCGCGGAACAGGAAGCTTTGCAGGTATCCAGCGCGTTCCAGCCCCTTGTAAGCGCCAAGTTCATCGGCCAGCTGCTCGGCATAGAGCGCCCAGCCCTCGCCATAGCTCGAGATGAAATTGTTGCGCAGCAGCATCGGCAAGTCGCCCGATGCTTGGGCATAGGAACCCTGCAGGTGGTGTCCCGGATTTCCCTCGTGATAGGTCAGCGCCGGCAGGGAATACTTTGGCCAATCACCCACCGACTTCAGGTTGATCCAGTAGATCGCCGGGCGGCTGCCATCCATCGAGGCGATGTTGTAATAGCCGTTAGAGGCACCATCCTGAATTTCCACTGGAACCGCGCGGATATCGAGCGGCTTGCTCGGCACATTGGCAAAGGCCCGCGGCAGCCGCGTCGCCATGTCGGCCATCCCGGCGTTGAGGCTTTCGATCAGGGCCTTGCGGCCTTCAGCGCTATCGGGATAGAGCTGATCGGGCTGCTTGTTGAGCACGGTCAGTCGTTCGGCGACGCTACCCTGCGTGAACCCGGCACTTTTTAGGATCGCATCGAGCTGGGCCGAGATATCGGCGACTTGCTCCAGCCCGATCTTGTGGACTTCCTCGGGCGAAAGATTGGTTGTGGTCGCTTGCGCCAGTGCAGCGGCATAAATGTCGGATCCGCCTGGGATGCGCCAAGCGCCGTCGCCCGCCGCAGTCTTGGCCCGCAGCGCCGTCATCATTGCAATCTGCCGGTCGAGCGCGGGATAGACCGCACCGGCGATGATTTTCGCCGCGCGTGCGCCCCAGTTTCCAGCGATGCCTTTGGCCTTCGCCCGGCCGGCCAGCGATTGCGCCATGCCGCTATCGCGTGGGGCAGCCGCACGCAACTTGCGCATCTGGCTCACCGCCAGATCGATTGACCAGGCCGGCGCGAGCAGACCGCGCGCGGCCTCGGCCCGTTGGCTGGCGCTCTCCTGATCGAGCTGGACCGCGAAGGCGGAAAGCCGCGCAAGGTAGGCCTCAGCATCGCCGGCGGTCTCGATCGGGTGGCTCGAGTCGAGAAAATCAGGCGTGCCGAAATAGGCCCCGCCCTGTTGATTGATCCGGTACGGAAATTGCACCGAATCGATGCCGAACCGGCCCGGTGAGGTGATGCCATCTTCGAGCTGGTACCGCACCAGCGCCTGATACCGCTTGGCCGCAGCACCAAGGCTGGCCGCAGGAATGCCATTGAGCCGGCCCAGCCAGGCGCGGCTGCGGGCCAAACCAGCACGGCGCTCGGCAGCGGTTGGCGGGGACAGTTTTGAACGCAAGTGGGCCAGCTTGCCCTTGTCGAGCCCCAGCACCGTGGCGAATTCAGGAGAGCGCGCGATCCCATCGGCAAACATTGCGTCCAGCAAGGCGAGCAGCGCCTTGTCCCCGCGCGCTGCCGCGCCCTTGGCAAAGGTCGGATCTGCCGCAAGTGCCAGCGCAAACGCGCCGCTTGAGGCCAGAAAATTGCGGCGATCCATGTCAGTCTCCCTGGGAATCCTTGATCGCGTTATCATGAGCCTGCCAAACGCGATGGGGCAAGCCCTTCGACCAGCCGCTCCACCACTTCGACGGGCGTCAGGCTATCCGGTAGAAACCCGCCACCCGGTCCAGCGCGAGGCGCAGCACTAGCTTGCCGCTACGCACAGGCCAGCCGAGCGCCCGTTCGGCATCGGGCAGACCTTCTCCGGCGCAGACCACGCGCCACAGGATATCGGACAGCCCCGGCCCAGCAGCATTCACGGCGCCGTCGAACCGCTGGCGCGCCGCGATCTGGCGTTCGCTAGCGCTGAGTGATGGCTCCCCCCCGCCGCCCTGCACCCGCACCGGATCCCAGCGCATCGTTACGCTTGGCGCGAGTTGGGCTCGCTCAAAGTCACGCCGCAGGCATTCTCCGGCGGCAAACTGGGCATCGGTTAGATGGCCCCGCGCGTGCAGCCAGGATAGCGGGCTTTCGGCGAGGTTGACGGTGACCGAGCGCCCGCCCTTGCGCGGCGGGCCACTGCCCGGTCCATCGCTGGTTAATTCGCGTTCTACCAGATGGCGCTGCATGGCTTTCCCCGAGGCTGTGTTCGATGCGAATCGCCTTGCCAAAAGGGATGCCTTGTAGGAAAGAAGAAAACCAATCTGGTTAGTTAGGGTCGTCACATGATCAACCGCATCCGCGATATCCGCCGCGAGAAGAAGCTGACTCTGGCGGATGTCGGGGCGCGCTGCAAACCAGCCACCACCGCCCAAACCATCGGGCGGCTGGAAACCGGCACCCGGCAGTTGTCGCTCGCCTGGATGAACCGGATTGCCGCTGCGCTGGGGGTAGAACCGGAACTGCTGGTGCGTTCGGACAGCGGCGAGCAGCCCCGCTATGTCGCGCGGCTGACTGCCGATGGCGCCGAAGCCCTGCCCGCACCGCGCGATGCGATCCTGCCATCGACGTTGGGCGGCGATGAGCCATTGGTGGTTCTGGCGATCGAGGCGCCTGCCGGGCTGTATCGCGCCGGCGATCAGGTCTGGCTGCGCCAACACGGGCCTGATGGCTTTGCCAAATTGCTCAACCGCGACGTACTGGTGCCGCGTTCTGGCGGCCGGTTTGCATTTGGGCGGATGATTGACCGCGACGACGCCCGTGTCGCCGTGCTGCCGCCCGATCCCGGCCAACGCCAGATCGTGATCGACAATCCGGCCTGGGTCGCCGCCGCCGAAATGCTGGTCCGCCCGTTGTGAACAAACTGCGGGTGCTGAGCCTCAGCACACTTTATCCCAATGACCGGACGCCCAACTTCGGAGTCTTCGTTGAGCGCCAGATGCAAGCGGTGGTGAAACGCGGCGATGTCGATCTGGTGATGGTCAATCCGCTCGGCATCCCGCCGTTCCCGCTTGGCCTGCACCCACGCTATGCCGCGCTCAAGGACCTGCCCGCCGAGGAACTGCGCGGCGGCGTGCAAGTGCTGCGCCCGCAGTTCACGCTGATCCCCGGGATCGGCGCGCGGTTTAACGCCGGGGCTGAGGCACGGGCAGTGTTGCCACTGGCCCACCGGCTTCATGAGGAGGCGCCGTTTGACCTGATCGACGCGCAGTTCTTCTATCCCGATGGACCCGCCGCTGTTGAGATTGGTAAAGCGCTGCGCCTGCCGGTCAGCATCAAGGCACGCGGGGCTGATATTCACCATTGGGGCAAAGACCCGGCCACGGCCAAGCAAGTCGTCGCGGCGGGTCGGGCCGCGCAGGGCCTGCTCGCGGTGGCGGGCGGTCTAGCCGATGATATGGCTGCGCTCGGCATGGACCGGGCCAAAATCACTCTCCACCGCACCGGGCTAGATGCCGACCTGTTCCGACCCTATGACCGCAAAATGTGCCGCGACCAGCTGGACCTGCCGCGAGGTGCCCCGGTGCTGGTGACCGTCGGCGCGCTGATCCCGCGCAAGGGCCAGAAGTATGTGATCGAGGCGCTGGCTTTGCTGCCCGATGCAATCCTGCTGTTGGTCGGTACCGGCGCTGACGAAGCCGCGCTGAAAAGCATGGCCGAACGGCTGGGTGTCGCCGATCGGGTTCGCTTTTTGGGCGCCATCCCGCACAGCGAGCTGCCAATTGTGCTCAACGCGGCCGATGTTTTCGTGCTGCCTACTGCCAGCGAAGGCCTCGCCAATGCCTGGGTTGAGGCGCTGGCCTGCGGGACCCCGGTCGTGACCACCCCGATCCCCGGCGCGGCCGAATTGCTGACCGATCCGGTTTGGGGCAAGATGGTTGCCCGCGACAAGTTGGCAATTGCCATCGCCGTGGGCCAATTGCTTACCGAACGCCCCGAACCAGAGACAGTCTGCGCCGCGGTTGCCGGCTATAGTTGGACCGCCACCGCCGAAGCGTTGGTCAATTACTGGCGCAAATTGGTCGGCGCTTAGGCGGTCGCCTCGCGCGCCATCCGCTCCTGCCGCTCGACCGCGCTCTCGACGGGCACGAAGCTCGACGAAGTGACCTTTAGCCAGATCAGGATCGGCGCGGCCATATAGACCGAGCTGTAAGTGCCGACGAAAATCCCCAGTGTGATCGCGGCGGTAAAGCCAAAGATCACCGGCGGTCCGAGCAGCAGCAGCGCCAGCAGCGTGATCAGCACCGAAAGCGAGGTCACGATCGTCCGGCTCAGCGTTTCGTTGACCGACAGATCGAGCAGTTCAGGCATCGGCATGCGGCGATACTTCTTCAGATTCTCGCGGATCCGGTCGTAGACCACGATCGTATCGTTGAGCGAATAACCGATCAGCGTCAGGATCGCAGCTACGATGTTGAGATCGAACTCCATTTGGGTGATTGCGAACATTCCCAACGTCACCGAAACGTCGTGCACCAAGGCGAACAACGCACCGACCCCGAACTGCCATTCGAACCGAATCCAGATGTAGATCGAAATCGCGATCATCGCAGCCAGCAGTGCCAATCCGCCAGACCTGCCCAGCTCTTCGGAAACCTTGCCCGAAACCGAATCCACCCCGTCGATCCGGGCATCGGGATGCTCGGTCTTGATCGTCGCAGTGATCTTTTTGGCCATGTTGTCTGCCAGCGCGGTATCCTGCTGTGACCCTTCGGGCAGCTTCATCCGGATCGAAACTTCGTTGGGTTTGCCAAATTGCTGGATGATCGGCTCCCCAAAACCGAGCTTTGCCACGCTTTCACGCAATTCGGCCACCGGCGCGGTTGGGCTTTGGACATAGGTCACCCGGATCATCTGACCGCCGATGAAATCGACGCCCAGGTTCAGGCCCTTGGTCAGGATCAGCCCCCACGAAGCCAGGATCAGAATGACGCTGATCACATAGAACGGCACCCGCCAGCGCAGAAACTTGATGTCGGTGTTGTCGGGAATGAGCTTGAGAAGTTTCATGGCGCGCAATCCCTTACAGCACGATATCGTTGGGGCGGACGCGGCGCAGATAGCCTGCCACCCACATCCGGGTCAGCCACACGGCGGTAAACACCGAAGTACCGATCCCGATGATCAAAACGATCGCGAACCCGCGGACCGGTCCCGATCCGATCAGGAACATCAGGACGGCGGCGATAATGTTGGTGATGTTGGCGTCAAAAATCGCGCGGCTGGCTTCCTTGTAGCCCACCTCGACCGCCTGAACGACCTTGCGGCCTCGCGCCCGTTCTTCGCGGATACGCTCGTTAATCAGAACGTTTGCGTCGACCGCCGCGCCGATCGTCAGCACGAAGCCGGCAATCCCCGGCAGGGTCAACGTGCCGCCGATTAGGGCAAGAATGCCCAGGATCATCACTGCATTGATGATCAACGCGATATTGGCGTAAAACCCGAACCGGCCATAGGTCAGGAAGATAAACAGCATCAGCGCCAGCGTACCGACCCCGAATGCGATCATCCCCTTGCGGATCGAATCCGCACCGAGATCCGGGCCGACCGAGCGCTCTTCAACCACCTTGAGATCGACCGGCAACGCACCTGAAACAAGCGAAGTCGCGAGTTGCTTGGCGCTTTCACTGGTAAAGCTGCCCGAAATCCGCGCCTGCCCGCCCAGGATCGGTTCCTGAATGTTGGGGGCAGATAGCACTTTGCCATCCAGAATGATGGCAAACGGCTTGTTGACGTTTTCGGTGGTCAGCCGGGCAAACTTTGCCCCGCCGGCCTGATCGAAGGTAATCTGGACCACTGGCTCGTTGGTCTGTTGGTCATTGCTGGGCTGGGCGTCGGTCAGCTGATCGCCTTTGACCCCGCCGTAGCGCTTGACCGCCAGCCGCCCGGTGCCGTCCTTTTCAGGGTTGGCCCATGGCACCAGCTCTGATCCGGCGGGCGCAATGCCCTGCGCGACGAGCGCGGGATCGGCCGACAGATCGACCAGCTTGAATTCCAGTTTGGCGGTCTGCCCCAGCAACGCCTTCAGCGCCGCCGGATCGCTCAATCCCGGAACCTGCACCACGATCCGGTTCTCACCCTGGCGGATGATTGTCGGCTCGCGCGTGCCCATCCCGTCGATCCGCTTGCGGACCACATCGGTGGCCGAATCCATCGCCATGCTCTGCGCCTGCTTGATCCCGGCGTTGGTCGGCGCGAGCACGATCTTGCCCGCGTCGATTTTAAGATCCCAGTCGCGCTGGCCGGACATCGAGGCGCCGCTGGTCAACGTTTGCAGCACTTCACGCGCGGCCTCACCCTTGGTCGGATCGGTGACCATGAAGCTGACAGTGCCGTCCTTGGTCGAAATATCGCCGATCTCGATTTTGGCCTGACGCAGCCGGTTGCGGACATCTTCGGCCATCGTGTCGAGCCGCTGCCGGCGGATCTGATCGGCGCTGGCTTCGAGCAGGATGTGACTGCCGCCAGCCAGGTCGAGCCCCAGATTGACTTTGGGATCGATCAGCCGGGCCGGCCATTGCAGGCCCGAAACCGCGAAAATCGATGGCATTGCCGCCAAGCAGCAAGTCAGCGTCAGCAGCCACAGCGAAATCCGCTTCCAGGCGGGAAAATCGAGCATGATAAGGCTTTCAGATCAATCGTTGGCGGGTGAAGTGCCGACCGGCGGCACGACATCGGCCAGAGTCGACTTGACCGCCTTGACGCGGATGTTGGGGCCCAGCTCCAACTCGGCATAGTGATCGTCAACCTTGATCACCTTGGCCAGCAAACCGCCACCGGTCAGGACCTGATCGCCTTTTTTGATCGCCGAAATCTTGGTCTGCTGTTCCTTCTGCCGCTTCATCTGCGGGCGAATGATCAGGAACCAGAAAATCGCGACCATGGCGATCAGCGGGACAAACTGGACCCAGCCCGGAGGGGCATCGGCCCCGGCTGCGGCGGCGGTAAGGATGGTGAAAGTCTGGCTGCTCATGGCTCTTACTAGCTTCCCTGAAACTGGCGCTCGGATCGCTCCTAGCGGAATTGCGGGCGACTAGCAGCAATGCCATGCGATAGCAACGCGCCGCCCCGCCCCTGTTTCCCCCAAATGGCGCCTGCGCAGGAAGGTTCAAGGGGGCCAAGAACTTTCACCTCGCCGCTTGCCTTCGCCCCGCCGCCTGCCTATAGGCGCGCTCCTCGCTTCGGTGCGTCACGCGCCGGGCCGGGACCGGTCGGGACGTAGCGCAGCCTGGTAGCGCATCACACTGGGGGTGTGGGGGTCGGAGGTTCGAATCCTCTCGTCCCGACCAAATTTTGCCAACAAACCTGATGGACGCGTGTTCTTCCAGCCCAATTGGCCGGTTGATGCCTGATTTATTTAGCATTTTCGATTGACCCTTAAGCTTTTGCTCGGGCATCAACGCTGAATGTCGCCACTATTTCGCTCCACACCGCTACTCCTTGCATTTGCGGCCTTGATTGGAGTGGCGGCGGCTTTGGCGACGACGCTGGCTTTACTGACTTTGGCACCTACGCTGGGGGGCTCCGCAGCAGTCGCACAAAACGCCTCCACCCAGCCTGGCATGGACTATGTTGACCGCTTCGTCTGCCCGCGCGGCATGACCCGGATTGCGTTGATCGGCGGAGTTGAGGATGGCTTTTCACGGCAGGGGGATGAGCCATCACGAATTGCATCGCAGCTGCTGGGCAACGGCTATTTTGACGATCTCGCCAAGGGTACCAACAATGCTTACCGGCTGCGGGCCTATGACGAAGGCGGGGTCGATAAGGTCTTGCTGGAGCATTTCGAAGTCCCCACGGCAATCACATCTGGCGAACTGGTCCTGCGGATAAAACCCGAAGCCGGACATGGGAATGATGGCATCAAGATGGGTGATCTGGATGAAACAACTTCTCCGGGCGCAGACTCAAGTTTACCGATTTTTGAATCTCTAAAATTGGGGAGCGCAACCGATGAACAGGCTTTGAGTGATGGCAGCGTGCTGCTGCACTTGCCGCTCGACACGCTGACGCCTGTCAGCCCGGGTGCTGCGCCGCAGAGCCTGTTAGGCTATCTTGATCGGCCCGATCGCAGCCCAGAATTCAGCGTTCAGGTCGGTGATGATACGGCCGTTGATTTCATGGCGCTGCTGTTGTGCCAACGCCCGATCGTGCCCAAGGGAACCACGTTTTCCGAACATCGCAACAAGGTGCTGGGGCCAGACATCTCATCACTTGGCTGTATCAGCGACCTGACTCAGCACGGCTGCGATCCGTTCGCCGGGGACCAAGTCTGCACCACCGCGCTTCCATTAGCCTGCTATTTAGATGGCAATCGCCCCGCCCCGCCGGGATTGGAGGCAAAACGGGTCCGCCCGACAACTTTTGTCGGCGGTGAGGTGCGCTTGACCGAGCCGCTTGCAGCAGCACAGTTCGCGCGGCTGGCAGATGCCGACAAGGCCTGCGCAGCGCGGTTTGGAGCGGAGTGGCGCGTGCTGAGTTATCATGAAGGCGGCGGCGGAAACGTCCTTTCCTATAGCAAAATCGCCCCACGCTCGCGCGCCTGGATCAACATTCGCGATCAGCAGTACGGGAATTGCTGGGACCGGAACGTACCGCGATGAGCCTGCAAGCCGTGATCACACTTGGCATCCTTGAGGATGACCAGGATACGCGCCTTGCGCTGGAGGAGCACTTTGCCGCCCTCCCCGATTTTCAGATCCTGTTTTCTTGCGCGCTGGTTAGCGAAGCCAGTGCGGCAATTCAGACGCACGAACCTGACATCGCGCTGATAGACATCCGCCTGCCCGACGGCAGCGGGCTCGATTTCATCAAGCTGTTTCGCGAGCGGACAAATGGCCGAGCCCTGATCCTGACCGTGCTGGGCGACCGCGCAACTGTGTTGCTGGCGTTCGAGTTCGGTGCCAGCGGATATCTACTCAAAGATACGCCGTTAGAACAGATCGCCCGGGATATTCGTGCGTTGGTAGCAGGCGGAACGCCGATCAGCGCCGGTGCCGCAACCCACCTGCTCTCGCTAATTGCGGGCGCTGGCAGCAAGTCGCAGCCCGAGCCCAGTCATAACATTCTGACCACCCGCGAGATTGATGTTCTGACGATGTTTTCGCGCGGTCTGTCCTACAAGGAAACCGCGACAGCTCTGGAAATGTCAGCGCACACTGTCGCAGATCACGTCAAGTCGATCTACGCCAAGATGCAAGTCCATTCCCGCAATGAAGCGATTTTCGAAGCCGTGCAGAACGGCTGGCTGGAACTATGACCCTGCGCTTTGCGTAAGGCTTAGCCGAGCAGTAATGCGGGTCCCCTTGCCGTGCTCGCCCGGTTCGATTTCCATCGTGCCGGCCATCTTGGCGCAGCGTTGACGCAGTCCTGTCAGGCCCTTGCCTGCTTTGACCTGCCCCGGATCAAAACCCAGTCCGTCGTCTTCGATCAGGAGACTCAGCAAGGTGCCCGAGGGGTCCGTGGTGATTGCAATGATCAGCCGCTGCGCTTGGGCATGACGCAGACAATTGGTAACGCTTTCCTGCAGAATTCGGTAGATATTGAGCACTTCGCGCGCTTCAACTCTAACCGCCCGGACGTCTTGCGCCAGATGCCAGTCGAGCCGTACGTCGCCCGCTTCGACCTGTTGGCTGACGCGGACGTGAAAGGTTTCAAGCGCTGCATAAAGGTCAGTTTCGATTGCATCGAGCGAATCAACCACAAGTCGCAGGTCAGTCAGCCCTTTTTGGATTTCGCCCGCGATATCGTTTTGCCCGATCCGGTTTGATCGAACTCGCATCAACAGCGATTGCAGCTGACCGCCGATGCCGTCATGCATATCCCGCGTGAAACGCTGGCGCTCTTCCAACACCGCAGCAGTTCTGATCTGTTCTTCCAGCAAAACCTTTTGCTGGCCAATCACCCGGTCTTTCTCGGCCAGATCAATAGCGGCGCGCCGGAAGCGGCGGTACAATTGGCGCAGATCCTCAATCATCGCCAGTGGTATGGCTATCGTGCCGAGCAGGATCACACCGCCATTGGCTATTAGCGCCGTTTCAAAAGGTGCCGAAAAGATCAGCGGTGTAAACACCAGCAGGCCGCCAAGCAGCGCTGAAACCGTGGCGGCCATAGCCAGCCCGAGGTTGATCCTCCCTACCCAGCCTTGCGGACTGTACCAGACGCGCAAAGAAAGCCCGCTGCCGATCAACCCAAGCGCCGCGCTGAGTTGCGTAATCGGCCAAGCAGGCAAGGACGAAGCCAATAGCGCGCAGAGCAATGCGGCTCCGATCGTCAACGAAGCGGCAGACCGCAGCCCAGCCCCGCGCAGTGCCGCCATCACCGCCCCGCACAGCAAAGCCAGGAAAGCTGCGACTTGGGCGGCTCGTTGCAACCATTTGGTTCGCTGCGATGTGGCCATAGCCACCTGCCGGACTGCATTGACAGGTCCGATGTATAGCGCTCGGATTCCGGCATGGGGCTTATCATTTGCGACGATCAAATCGATCCGGTTGTCGCCCAGGTCTAGAAACGTCGCGGGCAAACGTTCGGCTAGAGTGGCGCGACCGAAACCAGGGCCACCATAGGCAATCGCCGCTTGGCCCTCGCCCACGCCGACGCTGTTGACATAAAGTCTGATCGACCCGCCGACAATCGGCGCCAAAACCGCCAAGTCGCCGTTGCCAGCCTCTCCAGCCTTCAATCGTAAATGAAATTGCCGTGCAGCCCCGCTGTCCCAGCCAAACTGGCCCGACAATGGAACGCGATGCGGCGCGGCTTCAACCCGCCGCGCCTGATTTTGCATGCCGGGATCAAGCACCCAGATTCGATCCAAGGCAATCCGGGTAAGCTGCCCGATTCCAGTATTGCCCGCAGCGAGCATCAGGACCAACAATGCCGCGACAGCAAAGCCCAGCGCCCACCAGCGGCCGATCCAGATATCAGAGGGGTAGGCGTGATCCACTTTCAAGAAGCTCGAGCCCTTCCTGTCTAGCCGAACCGGCGAAGCTGACCTTTAGCTGAATATCGAACCGAACAGTCAGTGCAATCAAACAGTTGCTACCCCCATATTCATGGGATGGTCGACGTCCCTCGTTCGGTCGACATCGATCCTGACCAGAGCTCGATTCCGGCCTGGCCTCAGAGAGGTTCGATGTCACCGCACTTAAACCATCGCATGGCCAACGGATTTCTTGCATCCGGCGTCGGCTTGGTCCTGCTCGCTGGGCCACCAACGCTTGAGCACGGACTTAAGGCCAAACCGGCACCGCCGGCTACAGGCGTAACCTTGGCCGATCGCTGCCAGATCCAGCCGGGCGATCGCGCTTGATGGCTGGGATCAAGGCTTCGGACGGTGAGGCTATCAGGCCAGTCATTGGACTACCGATATCAACCGCGACAGTGACAAATGAACACCGGCCCCGTCCTGACAAATCCGCTCTGACACCTTAACCAAAAGAGGCGCACCTTATGAACCTGAAAATCTTGAGCAAGCCAATCGGACTGGCATTGGCCGCGACGCTCGTTTCCGTCCCGTCGGCCGCCTTGGCTGCGCCGGGATTGGCCATCAGTTCGGCGGTCAAAGTACCAGCAACCGTTCCGCAACCAGCCCATGTCAAGCTGACCGCGACTTGCGTGTTGGGAGCGGGTCCGGTGACGATCTACTTCAGGGATACCGCCAGCGGCAACGTCATCAGGGTGTTACAGACCCTAGGGCCATGCAATCCTAGAGAGGCCTCCACTGGCCAGATCGTCAGCATCAAGCTCACCGCGGCGCCGCCGGGGACGTACATGATCATCCTCAAGCAAGGCAGAGGCGGGACATCGGCTCCGTTCGGGCCGATCACGCTGCCTTAAGCAGTCAATTCAAAGCGAATTTCACGAACAGGGGTTTAAGTGATGAAGCGGATATTTCTGGCACTGCTGTTGGTTCTGGGTCTGGGCACAATCGCCTGGGCGGCCGGGGCCAAGTTCTCGATCGACAAGCAGCTGTGCCTGGGAACTCCCGCCAGTATGGCCGATCCCAGCCAGTGCCAGGAAGGCGACCCGGTGCCCACGGGCGTCCCGGTGTACTACATGATCACGCTGACCAACCCGTGGTCTCAGCCGGCTCAGGTAATCTCTCTGACCGACAATTTGCCAAGCCAGTTCACGCCCACCCCGACCAGCGTTTTTTGCCGCGATGATGCCAACCAGCCAGTAGTCTGGACGCCAAACACTGCGCCCAATGGCTTTGCCATCGTCAATCTGGCCCCAGCTCAAACGATCCATTGCTTCATTCCTGGAACCTTCACTTCGGATGGCGAGCCGAAAAACGAAGTCGAGGGGAAGAACCAGGATAACTACCAGACAAAGTCCGATGTCACCGTCGATGTTCCCAAAACCACTCCGATTGCCGCTGATCTGGTGATCGACAAGACGGTTAATCCCAGCACGGTCAATGTCTCCGGCGGTCCGCAGACGGTCACCTATTCTATCACCATCACCAATAACGGCCCGGGCGATGTCGACATCGGGGACTTCTTCAAGCTGCACGATGTGATGTCGCTGCTGCCGAACAGCGTCCCGCTCAACGTTCAGTTCGTATCGGCTAACTGCGCGGCCTACACCGCCAGCAACGCAGCCTCTACCACCACCGATTGCCTCGACAATTCAGGGCCGCAGTTCACCTCGGGCGGCGGAGCGTTGTTCGTCGGCACAATGAACCAGCACAATTTCTTCAGCTGGGGCTTCAACAATAACGGCCATATTACCCAGGGTGAGAAGATCGTCTTGACGATCACTGTAACCGTTTCGGCCGTTGACGACCTCAAGTGCGTTCGCGATCCGGCGGTCAATGGTCTGGCCAACAAGGCGTTCTTTACGCTGGCCGACAAGAACAACGGCGCGCTGGCCGATGCCAATTCCGCCAACAACACCGATAGCGCCAACCTCTCGGTCAACGTGCCCTATTCCAGCGTCGATCCCGATTGCGCCAAGGGTCAGCTCAAGGTCACCAAAAAACAATTGACCCCGCCGGCCGGATCGCAAGTGTCCTGGGGCATGCCTGTGAGCTATGAGATCACTATCGAAAACGTCTCGCTTCCGGCGCAGCAGATCGACATCGACAAGCACGATCTGCAGGACTGGGTGACCGAAGGCATCAACACCCCGCCATTCCGCCGCAGCCCCGGCAAGACCTATTGCGATACCGCGAATTCCAGCCCTGGCATGTGCAACAATTTCACTCCCGCCGGGACCAACATCAACCTCGCCGGGCAGTACAACTATTCCTACTACGGCCAGACCAATGTGGGCTGGGACACCGACGACAAGATCAAGCTGCCGTATGGCCGCAAAATCGTGTTCAATACGACGTTCATCTATGATCAGCCCGATTGCGAAACGGTTCCCGAAGCCCTCAAGCGGCCGATCATCAACACCGCGCGAGTGACCTACAAGGCTCCGCCGTTTGGCGCACCGACCGGCACGCCGGACGTGACCCAGACCCAGACCGCTGAAGCCGAAACGCTGATGGCCAAGCTCAAACCGTGCCAGTTCCGGGTGACCAAGAAACTGACTTCGGGCGGGCCCAATGTGCAGTTCGGCGTCCCGATGACCTACAACGTAACTTTCGCCAATCTGGGCGATCCGCGCAAGATCGGGACCCTGTTCGATGCCGCGCGCATCACCATCCCGAACTATGCCACCCAACTGCCGTTCACCTCATCCTGGAAATGCACAGCATCGACCGGAGCCCTCGCCGTAACCGGGTTCAATCCGGCACCCGGCGCTATCATGGCCGGACTGGCAACATATGTAGGCAGCGGTGCGCAAGGCGCCCCGGCAGCGATCACAACGATCGGCAGCAATATCTACTTCCCGACGAACGGCTGGATCAGCTGCGACGTGCAAATCACCGTCCAGCGCCCGCCGGTGAGTGACAAGTTCTGCACCACGCAGCTGGCTTATTTCGAGAACGTCGCGATGATGGACGTGACCCATCCGTTCAACACCAACATCGCCTGGCCGCCCACTTCAGGTTGGATCAGCTCGAGCATGGCCAACCCGGTCCCGCAGAACCGCAACTGGGCCTCGGTCCGCAGCGTGCTGCCCAAATGCTGGGACGCGCATATCAACAAGTCAGCCACTGTGGGCGGCTTGCCAGCCGGATCGGCACCTTGGACCTATCCCGGTAATCCGAATCCGGTGAACTACACCATTTCGGTCACCAACGATGGCGATAGCGTCCTGGGTGGGCCGCTTTCCGCAACCGATGGCTGGATTGTGCAAGACAAGTTCGCGCCGCCCTATTCGTCGGGAACCCAGCAATTTGGCGCCTGCACGCCGGGAAATTGGTGCTGGCCCATAGGTCCTCACAATCCCAAGGGACAGGTTGGAATCCGCAACCTTTTACCAAACCAGACCGGAACATGGACCGTCAGCCAACCCGGGGGGCCCTTCCCAACCAATCCGGTAATTTCCAATCAGGATCTGCGGAATTGCGCCTGGATCAAGCCAGTTGGCCAGCAAATTGGAGCAGGCTGGTACAACAACCAGCTATTGACCATCCCTTCAACCGGATGCCCCAGCAGCACTACTTCGCTGTGCCCGCCCGGCGGCAATCCCTTGGTGGCCTGCGTGACGGTCCCTGTCATCGCGGTGACCAAAATCTCGGTGCGCAAGCAGGTCGTCGATCAGACCGGAGCCGGATTTACCGCCAGCCCGGCCAACTACTTCAACGCGCAGGTTGCCTGCACCCCCTATGGCATCCCGACCAGCGCGGGCGCGGGTAGCATCGGCCTGACCACCGGGACTTCGGGCTATTCGCCCTACTCCGCGGTCTATCCTGTACCAATGGGCGGAACCTGCTCGGTCAGCGAAAGCCCTGCCCCGATACCGGCGGTGATTGCTTCCAAATGCGGGGGGGCGGCCAACGTCAACGTCAACACCGCGATCACCCCGCTCCCCGCAACGCTCAACCCGGTCAACAACCCGGTCACCATCACCAATACCTACAGCTGCATAGGCAACCCGATGGGCCAGCTTGAGGTGATCAAGCAGCTCAACACCACCATGGTCGCGGTCCAGTTCCCGGCTACCAACTGGACAATCAACACCATCTGCAATCCGGCGGGATCGAATAGCGCGCTCAGCCTGACCACTCCGGCTTCGGGCAACGCGCAAATCACTGCCAGCGGGATCGTCACCGCCCCGGTGGGTGCAACCTGCACAGTGACCGAGGTTACGCCGTCCAACGCGCTGATCCCATCCTGGTTCAAAAATCAGTGTATCCAGCAGGGGGGCACAGCGCAGTGGAATGCGCCGCAATACAGCGTCAACAATGGCCCGGCCACGAGCACACCGCCAACCGTCGGCATCAACAGCGGGGTGCAAACCGTGCGGGTAATCAATGGCTGGAGCTGCGTGCCGAACGGCCCGCCCAACGGCCAGATCGAAGTGATCAAGGAGCTTCAGACTCAGGCAACAGTGATGCAGTTCCCGGCTACCGCCTGGACGATCAACGCCAACTGTAATCCAGCGGCATCGTCCAATGTGGTGACGCTGAACACAGCGACTTCGGGCAATTCGGTGCTTACCACCAGCGGGTTCGTCACCGCTCAAGTCAGTGCGAATTGCACGATCAGCGAAGTCCTTCCGCCCGATAGCGCCCTGCCGACCTGGGCGAAGAACAACTGCACCACGCAGAGCGGCGGCACGCAATCGGCCCAGTGGAGTGCCCCGCAGTACAGCGTCAACGGCGGCGCACCCAGTACCACTGCGCCTAACATGACGGTCACCAGCGGTATCCAGACCGTCAAGATCATCAACAGCTGGAGCTGCAAGCCAACGAACAGCTCAACGGTGACTTTCCAGTATCAAATGTTCAAGCGGGTTGTCGGACCGACCATGCAGGTTCCGGCAATGACATTCCAAATCAATCCCAATTGCTCGCTTCCAAGCACGCCGACCTCCACATCGGCAACTGCTTCCGGGTCCAGTCCGGGCTTTGCGGGACTTGTCGCAATCACCACTGGTGCAAGCTGCAATTTCACCGAGGTTATGCCTGATCCAAAGCAGATTCCGGCAATGGTGGCCTATTGCAGCGCGCAGGCTCCCAATATCGAGCCCAAATGGTTGCCGCCGACCTTCTCGTATTCAAGCAGCGGGTCACCGACCGTGGCCCTGCCGCTCGTGGTGATTTCGGCCCAAAACCTGTTCATCACCAACACATGGACCTGCGGCCCGCCTGCAACCGGCAAGGTCGCGCCCAAGAAAAAGCCCAGGTTCCGGATCAATATCGGCATCCCGATCCCAGGAATTGGCGGCGGCGGAGATAAGCAAGATGGCGGCGATACGCGGCCTCCACCGAGCGGAAACGGCCGGCCTTAAGCGGAACCAGCTGGACCGGGCCTAACGCCCGGTCCAGTTCGGCGCGCGCTTTTCCGCGAAGGCGCGTGGCCCTTCACGGGCATCGTCGCTGGATTGCCACGCCTGAAAGGCAGCCCAACCGGGTTGCGCGCGCATCGCAGATTGCACATCGGGTTCAGCCAGACCGAGCCGGACCAGTTCTTTCGAAGTGCGCACCGACATTGGCGAAGCGCGCAGAATATCGGCCGCCCAGCGCGCTCCGGCAGCGCCCAGCTCCGCATCGAGAACCGCCTCGGTTACGAACCCCATTCGCTCGCCTTCTTTGGCGCTTACCCGGCGCGAGGCGAGAATCATGCCCATTGCCTGCTTGATCGGCACCGACCGCGCCAGCCGGTGTAGTCCTCCGCCCAAGGCAACCGCGCCGACCAGCGGTTCGGGCAGCGCAAACACCGCGCTTTCGGCGGCGATGATGATGTCACAGGCCAGAGCCAGCTCAAATCCGCCGCCCATCGCAAGGCCATTGACCACGGCGATGAACGGCTTGGGGCAATCGAACCGCTCGATCAGTCCGGCATAGCCGTGGGGTGGATAGTCCCGCCGGCCTTCGGCGACGGCAGCTTTCAGGTCTGTCCCGGCGCAAAACGCGCGCCCATTGCCGGTGATCACGCAGATTTGCTCATCCGGCGCGGCGGCGAAGGCGTTGAAGGCTTCCTCCAGTTCCCAATGCATATCGGCGTTGATCGCGTTGAGGACTTCGGGCCGGTTGAGCGTGATCGTCCGGACCCCGCCTGCCGCTTCACTCCGGATAAATCGCATCGCAATCACCTCTGCCAGTTTGCGCCAGTTCAGTTCCACATCCGGCTGCATCAGGCCAGTCCCAACAGGATTTTCCTACACGCGCCAATTTGGTTATGTGGCCTGTTCCTTTCCCTCCCAAGGAGCATTCCCATGGCACTACTCGAAGCCCTGATTGGCCCTATCGCAGCGCTGATCGACAAAGTAATTCCCGACAAGACCCAGCGCGACAAGGCGAAACTGGAGCTGTTACAATTGCAAGGTTCACAAGACCTGGCTGAAATAAACGCGCGGCTAGCGGCCATTGTTGCCGAAGCCAATTCGCACGATCCCTGGACCAGCCGGGCTCGGCCCAGCTTTCTCTACGTCATGTACGTGCTGCTGCTGTGGGCCCTGCCGATGGGCCTGTTAGCTGCATTCAGCCCGGCAAAAGCTGCGGAAATTGCGGCAGGTATGAACGCTTATCTGGCTGGCCTGCCAGAGCCGCTCTATGCGCTGTTTGGCACCGGTTACCTTGGCTACACCGCCGCGCGGCAGTGGGGCAAAATCGCCGGAAGCGACAAATAGGCGCTGTTTTGCCTCATCAAGGCCGGGCTTGGTTAGTTTCGGGTAATCTTTCTGCGCTATGGACCGATTCACGTTGGGCAGCACCTTGCCGCCTGAGGAGTTGTCTGTGAGCAGAGCGAACATCCTTTTCCCCAAGGCCGGCCCGATGGCTGCCGCTGCTGCGCTGGTCGCAACTGCGCTGCTGGGCGGCTGTTCTAGCCGCGATACCGCTGGCGCTGAAAAACTTGCCGCCGTCAACGCCGCGGCTGATCGCGCCGAAAAGGCCGCCGTCCGCGCTGAAGCGGCCGCCGCCAAGATCGAGAAGGCCGGGCAACCGACCGTGATTGAAGCCGATCCCGACGCCACCGAAGACGCCGAAGACGCCGCATTGGCTGCCGAGAACGAACCGGCTTCGATCGAGCCCGACGTCAAGACCTAAACCAATTCGGTTTGCCCGGACGGGCTGGGCGGCTATGGCATGGCCCAAGACCTAACTCCGCAGCGGGGAATTGTTGGTGGCTTTGCGCAAGGTTCTTGTCCTCAACGGACCCAATCTCAACCTGCTCGGCACACGCGAGCCGGAGATCTATGGGCATGATACGCTGGCCGATATCGCCGCGCGGCTGACTGCCCAGGGCATCGCGCTTGGACTCGATGTAGAATGCCGCCAGACCAACCACGAAGGCGTGCTGGTGGACTGGCTGCATGAAGCGCGGAGCAGCGGGGTTCACGCGGTTCTGCTTAACGCCGGAGCCTATACCCACACCTCTATCGCGCTGCTTGATGCAATAAAGGCGACCCAGCTCAAAGTCATCGAAGTCCACCTGTCCGATCCCGAAACACGCGAGCCGTTCCGCCATCTCTCTTATGTCGGCATGGCCGCGATCGACTGCGTCAAAGGGCTTGGCGCGAAGAGTTATGAGGTCGCGCTGGAACGGGCGGCGTTGCTTTAGCCCCTTGCCTCTCGCGCTTGCCCCGCGCATAGGCGGATGATCAGTCATTCATCGAGGACGCGCATGAGCGAGACCAAGAGCGCCAACCGTTCGGGCGGCATGAACATCGATAGCAAGCTGGTGCGTGAACTGGCCGAGCTGCTGGCCGAAACCGGCCTTACTGAAATCGAAGTCGAAGATGGTGACCGCAAGATCAAGGTCGCCCGGCAGATCACCGCCGCGCCGGTGCAGACCTATGCTGCTGCGCCCGCCGCTGCACCTGGCGCAGCCCCGGCTATGCCGCTGGCGTCTTCTGCGCCAGAGCCTGCAGCGGTCGATGCCAATGCGCTGAAATCACCGATGGTCGGGACTGCCTATCTGACGCCCGAACCCGGCGCCGCAGCGTTCATTTCGGTCGGCGGTCAGGTCAAGGCGGGGGATACCCTGCTGATTATCGAGGCGATGAAAGTGATGAACCCGATCACTGCCGACAAGGCTGGAACGATCACCGCGATCCTGATCGAAAACGCGCAGCCGGTTGAATTTGACCAGCCGCTGGTTGTGATTTCCTGACCCCATGGGCATTTCCCGCATCCTGATCGCCAACCGCGGCGAGATCGCGCTGCGTATCCATCGCGCAGCCCACGAAATGGGGATCGAAACGGTCGCGGTGCATTCCACCGCCGATGCCGATGCGATGCACGTCCGCCTTGCTGATCACGCGGTCTGCATCGGGCCTCCTGCGGCCAAGGACAGCTACCTCAACGTCGCCGCGATCATTTCCGCGGCCGAAATTACCCACGCCGATGCGATCCACCCCGGCTATGGCTTCCTTTCCGAAAACGCCCAATTTGCCGAGATCGTGGAAAGCCACGGGATCACCTGGATCGGGCCCAAGCCCGAACACATCCGCACAATGGGTGATAAGATCGAGGCCAAGCGCACTGCGGGCGCGCTCGGCCTGCCGCTGGTTCCCGGATCGGACGGCGCAGTCAGCGAGATCAACGAAGCCAAGGCGATTGCGGAAAAGGCTGGCTATCCGGTGATCATCAAGGCTGCCAGCGGTGGCGGCGGGCGCGGCATGAAGGTCTGCAATAGCCCGGAGGAGCTGGAAACACTGATCCAGCAGGCCGGGAGCGAGGCCAGGGCCGCGTTCGGCGATGCGACCGTTTACATCGAAAAATACCTCGGCAATCCGCGCCACATCGAATTTCAGGTGTTCGGCGATGGCAACGGCGAGGCAATCCATCTTGGCGAGCGCGATTGCTCGCTGCAGCGCCGCCACCAGAAGGTGCTCGAAGAAGCCCCCTCGCCAATCATCAGCCCGGCAGAACGCGACCGGATGGGCGGGATCGTCGCCAAGGCGATGGCCGATATGCATTATCGCGGGGCGGGCACGATTGAGTTCCTGTGGGAAAACGGCGAGTTCTATTTCATCGAAATGAACACCCGGCTGCAGGTCGAACACCCCGTGACCGAAGCGATCACCGGGGTTGATCTGGTCCGCGAACAGATTCGCATTGCCGATGGCAAGCCGCTGTCGGTGAAGCAGGAAGATATCGAGTTCAACGGCCACGCGATCGAATGCCGGATCAACGCCGAAGACCCGTGGAACTTCACCCCATCACCCGGCCTGGTGACCAATTACCACGCGGCTGGCGGCATGAATGTTCGGGTCGATAGCGGGCTCTACGCCGGGTACAAAATCCCGCCCTATTATGACTCCATGATCGCCAAACTGATCGTCAAAGGCCGCACCCGCGAAGGCTGCATCATGCGGTTAAAGCGCGCGCTGGAAGAAATGGTCATCAGCGGCGTGAAGACCAGCATCCCGCTCCATCAGGCGCTGATGAATGAGCCTGACTTCATCCACGGCGATTACACGATCAAGTGGCTGGAGGAATGGCTGGCTGAGCGGGCGAGCTAGTTCGGGTTGGCCCAGCTCCACGGATAGGCCTCAATCCAACTGATCTTCTCACCGGCGGCCCGGCGCCGGACAATCTCGCTGACGATCCGCTCGGTTTGTTCGACCGAGCGATGGCCTTTGTCGAGATCGACCGCGCCATGCCCCGGCAGCAGCAGATCGAACCGCACCGGACGTCCGACAACGCTCCACCGCGCCAGTTTGCCCAGCGAGGCGAGGTATTGGCCCCAGTCCGCTTTGGTGCCGCCCATCCACGCATGGCGGCCATTGTGGAGCGCGATATCGCCGGACAGCAGCAGCCATTTGCCGCGCCGTTGAAAGGCAAAGCTGGTTGAGCCAGGCGTATGGCCCGGGTTGGCGATGGCGTAGAGCGCCAGATTGCCCAATTGCAACACCCCACCATCGGCAACGCGCTGATCGGCCAAACAGGGCGTGCAGCGGTTCTTGGCGCGCGGATCGAAGCCCTTTGCTACGACGTCGCTGCAGGTCGCCAATTCCGGTGCATCGCTCGCGCCGATAATGACCTTGGCCCCGCGCGCTTTCCACTGCTGGCACGATTGGGCGTGGTCGATGTGGCAGTGGGTCAGCACGACCCATTTGACCTGCTCGGGCCGGAACCCCAGCCCCTTGATCTGCGCCAGCAGCTCAGGCTGAAACGCTTCGAGCGAAGGGTCGATAAGCACCAACCCCTGCCCGGTATCAATTAGATAGATGTTCTGATCGGTATTCCATGGCCCGATCGCCCAGACCCCTTCTGCGACGGTCCACGGCGTGCGGCCGAATTGGAATCGCCCCGCAGCATAAGCCTGTCGGACTTCCTCACCGCCCGCAGCGCCTGCGCTCCAAGGTTGCCCTAGTTTAAGGCTATACCAAGTGCCGAGATCTGCCAGTGTGTCGATTGTCGGGACGACAGTTTGGCCCCATGGGGTCAGAGCTGTGACAGGCACGTTCGGGCCGGGTCTTTCGATGGTCCGTAGCTGCCAAATGAGCGAGCCCAGAACAGCAACGCTGACGAGCAGCAAGAGCAGCAGGACCGACCGCATCGCAATCTGGCCCGGCACTTTAACCACCACCCTACACCAGCGGCACACCCGGCAGCTGCTTGGCCGTCCTGATCGTCAAACTCGTCTTCACGCTCGCCACATTGGGCGCAGGGGTCAGTTTGCTGGTCAGAAATTCCTGAAAACTTTGAAGGTCTTTGCTGACGATCTTCAGAATGAAGTCGATCTCGCCATTCAGCATATGGCATTCGCGCACTTCGGGCAGCTCGCCCATCGCGGTTTCAAACTCGCGCAGCGAATCTTCGGCCTGGCTCTTCAAGGAAACCATCGCGAACACGGTGATCGCAAAGCCCAGCTTCGAGCTATCCAGATCGGCGTGATAGCCGCGGATAACGCCCAGTTCCTCAAGCGCGCGAACCCGGCGCAGGCACGGCGGGGCGGTCAGCCCAACGCGGTTGGCCAATTCGACATTGGTGACGCGGCCTTCATCTTGCAATTCGGCCAGCAAACGGCGGTCAATCGAATCGAGATTTGCCATGCAATGCACCCCTGCGCTGCGGCAAATGCCCGGAAATGCGCCGCTGGGGCAACATTCACCACATTCCAGACCCGCTGGCGATAATTTTATTGTTTATGGCGGCAACTGTCCCGCTTTGCAACGCACCTTTCAGAAGCCCCGCAGACTGGGGACAAACTTGGTAAACCGCCTCGCGCGCTGCCTGTGTCTGCCATAGTGGGGAGGCCATGCATTTCGATGATCGCCTTGGAACCGTTCTGCGCCTTCGCGCGACCGGCGGGGCGGTGCAGCGCATCCAGTATCGCCAACTGCTTGATCTACTTGGTACTTTGCCGAGCGACGCGCGCGGTCAGCAGCTCGATGCGGCCTATGACCGGCTTGGCAAGCTGGCCGCGAAGATCCCCCCGGCCCAACGCGCTGCAACGCTCCGCGACACCGGACTGCGGCTGCGCGCGCCGCGGCTGGTTGCAGCCTTGGCGGCCGGCGAACCGGCGGTGGCGGCTGCGGCTTTGCAAAGCGCGCAGCTGGGCACGGACGAATGGCTTGATCTGATCCCGGCGCTGTCGCCTTCGGTACGGCCGGCCCTGCGTCAACGACGCGATCTGCCAGGCCCGGTAGCCGATCTGCTGAGGCGGCTGGGGATCAACGATCGCGGTTTGCCGCCTGCTCGCACCCCGGCCGAAACCGCCGAACCAGTCACACAGTCATCCGCGCCGTTGCCCGAACCCGAAGCCGAGATGGCCGAAGCGCCAAGTGAACCGGCACAAGACGGCGCCACGATCCTGCCGCCGCGTCCCACGCAGGGCGATGGCGCGATTGGCGCGATCGTTAAGCGGATCGAGGCCTATCGCCGCTCAAAGCAGGTGATCGATCAGGTTCCAGCCAACGATTCGCCCCGCCTTCCGTTGGGCGAAGACCACGTCCTGCAGGTTCCCGAAGAGGTCCGCGCGTTCGATTTCGCAACCGATGCTGAAGGGCGAATCGTGTGGAGCGATCCCGGTGTCGCGCCGATGGTGCTCGGCCTGCGGCTGGCGGGATCGGCCAAGGCGGATGAATTCAGTCAGCTGATGCGCCGCCACCAGCCGTTGACGGCGCAGGCGATGGCGCTCGAAGGCGCCGCCGCGATTGTCGGCAAGTGGCAGCTCGATGCGGCGCCGTGGTTCGATCCGCTGACCGGGCACTATCTGGGCTATCGCGGGCGCATGCGCCGTCCTGCTTCCCGTGCTCCACTGGTACCGCCGGTGAGCGACAGTGAAGCCGACCGGATCCGCCAGATGCTGCATGAATTGCGCACTCCGGTGAATGCGATCCAGGGCTTTGCCGAAGTGATCCAGCAGCAACTGTTCGGCCCGACCCCGCACGAATACCGCGCAGTGGCAGCCGGTATCGCCGGGGATGCCGCCCGGATGCTGTCGGCTTTTGAAGAGCTAGAGCGGCTCGCCCGGCTCGATTCGGGCGCGATGGATCTGGAAACAGGCGAATGCGATCTGGCCGAAGTGATCCAGGCCACGGTTGCCCAGTTGAGCGCGCACACCCAGTCGCGCGGCAGTGGCTTTGCCCTGAAGGTTGAGGCTGAGACCTTGCCGGTGGCGCTTGACCGCTTGGAAGTTGAGCGAATCGTTTGGCGGCTGCTGGCGACTCTGGCCGGGGTCAGCGCGCCGCTCGAAGTGCTCAAGCTCAAACTGCGCAGCCGCGGCGGAATGGCCCGGATTGATCTGACCTTGCCCGAAGTGTTGGCGAGGAAGGACGGCGACGCGCTGTTTGAGGCGGCAGCCGGGACCGTGCCGCAGGTGATTTCGGCGGGGGTGTTCGGGGTCGGCTTCGCCCTGCGGCTGGCCCGCGCCGAAGCCCGCGCGGCGGGCGGACAACTGGTCCGCAAGGACAACAAATTGCGCCTGACCTTACCAGACTTGACCGCAGCCGTGCTGGCCCATACCGCAGACGTCTAAGGCGCTGCGAACTGGCCACGCGTAGCCAATCGGGGGTATCACAGTCTTGTCCAGCAAGCGGATCACTGATTTGCCCAGCAAGGCCGATGCGGTGCGTTTCAAGCCGGAATTTGGGCAACGCTTTGTTGTTACCGTCGACACTGAGGAAGAGTTTGACTGGACCAAGCCGATCGCGCGCGAGGGGCATACGGTCCATTCGGTCGCGCGGCTGGCCCGGTTTCAGGAATTCTGTGAGGGCCGCGGGATCTGCCCGATCTATCTGGTCGATTATCCGATCATCTCGTCCCCAGCCGCGGCTCAAATCCTGCGTGACGCCGTCGCTGCCGGCAAAGCCGAGGTTGGAGTGCAGTTGCACCCATGGGTCAGTCCGCCATTCGATGAAGAAGTCAGTTCGTTCAACAGCTTCGCCGGAAATCTTCCCGAAGAGCTTGAACGCGCCAAATTCACCAAGCTGCGCGATGCGATTGAGGCCGCGATTGGCGCGCCGCCGCTGATCTATCGCGCCGGGCGCTATGGGGTTGGACCCAACACTGCGGCAATCCTGTCTGACTGCGGGATCGCGGTCGATAGCTCGGTCCGCGCAACCTTTGACTACTCCAGCGGCGGAGGGCCGAATTTTCGCGATCTCCCGGTAACGCCATATTGGATTGATCGCAGCAAAGGCTTGATGGAACTGCCACTGACCACGGTCTATTGGGGTCTGCTGCGTCAGTTCGGAACCGCGCTCTATGCCCGGATGTGGCGGGTACCGCGGCTGCGCGGCGCGCTCGCCCGAATCGGAATGCTTGAGCGGATTCCCCTGACGCCCGAAGGGGTGACAATCGAAGAGGCGCTGCGCGGGATCGACATTGCGATCGATATGCAGCTGCCCGTGCTGGTGTTTTCGTTCCACTCGCCCTCGCTGGCGCCAGGTTTCACCCCCTATGTGCGGAGCGAAGACGATCTCGACGCACTTTATGACTGGTTTCGGCAGGCTTTTGCCTATCTGGAACGGCGCGGCGTGCGGCCAACCAAAGTAAGTGAACTGATCGAAGCAGTCGAGCTTGCGTAACTGAGCAGGCCCCGCTAGGGCGACCCCGCATTCGCGCACATGGGCCTGTAGCTCAGTTGGTTAGAGCTGGCCGCTCATAACGGCTAGGTCGCGGGTTCGAGTCCTGCCGGGCCCACCACGCGAATTGCACAAAACCCCAGGTCGGGGAGTGGCGCAGCCCGGTAGCGCGCTTGCTTTGGGAGCAAGATGTCGCAGGTTCGAATCCTGTCTCCCCGACCAAGGTTTTTCCCGCCACGCTCAGCGCGGGTTCAGACCGTGACAATCAGATACAATTCGCGGCATGACAACGCCGTCAAGCTGCCCCATTCTGGCGGGCATAGGTTCAGACGTCTTGGGAATAGACCATGCGCGATGCAGCGATCGCCCTCCATCGGTACGGCCTAGGCGGCAAGGGTGATGCAGCGGCGCCGAGCGATCCGAAGCGCTGGCTGACCGAGCAACTTGACCAATTTGATCCCGCCCCGCTCACCATCGCCGCGCAGCCGCACTCGCGCGTGGTGGTGGACATGCTGCGCGACCGGCGCGAGCTCCAAAAGGAAAAGAAGCAGGCCGCCATGAATCCCGGCGGCGGCGACGATCAGCTTGACGTGACCAAACTGATGGAGCTGCAAAAGCAGGTTCGCGATGTCTATGTTCAGGCCGTCGGCGCGCGGACCGATCTGGCGCTGACCACTACCGCACCGTTTGCCGAACGGCTGGTCCATTTCTGGGCCAACCATTTTGCCATTTCGGTCGACAAGATCGTCACCACAGGACTCGCCGGATCGTTCGAATTCGAGGCGATCCGCCCGCACGTGATGGGAAAATTCGGCGCAATGCTGAGTGCGGTAGAGCGGCATCCGGCGATGCTGCTTTATCTCGATCAGGCGCAGTCGATTGGACCCGGCAGCCCACTGGCGCAACGCGCGGCGCGGCGGAACAAGGAGATCGGGCTCAACGAAAACCTTGCCCGCGAAATTCTCGAACTGCACACGCTGGGGGTCCGCAGCGGCTATAGTCAGGCCGATGTGACCGAACTGGCCCGGGCGATGACCGGCTGGACCGTGGGCGGCATCGCCCGCCAGCGCTATCTGCAAGGACCTGGCCCCGGGTTCTGGTTTGCCGGGATCATCCACGAACCCGGCAACCGCAAATTGCTGGGCAAGACTTACGTGCAAAACGGTGAAGCGCAGGCCCAGGCGATGCTGGACGATCTGGCAGTCCACCCGTTCACCGCGCGGCATATCGCGACCAAATTGGCCCGGCACTTCGCCGCCGACGATCCGCCACCGGCGCTGGTCAAACGGCTGGAGCAGGCGTTCCTGTCATCCGGCGGCGATTTGCCGGCGCTATACCGCGTGCTGATCGCGGCGCCCGAAGTCTGGAACGGTCCGCCCAAATTCCGCACTCCGTGGGAATGGGCGATTGCCGCCTTGCGCGCCACCGGGGTCAACAGACTGCCCGGTGCCAGCGCTGCCGGCGCATTTCAGCAACTCGGCCAGCCGGTGTGGAAACCCGGCGCCCCGGCAGGCTATGACGATACCGCGCCCAGCTGGGCCGGGCCTGACGCACTCTATCGCCGGGTCGAGGTGGCGCAACGGATTGCCCAGCGTACCGCCCCTGCGATCGACGCGCGGCAACTGGCGGCACGGCTGTTTCCCGGCGCGCTGAGCCAGCCGACAGCCGATGCCCTGGCCCGCGCCGAAAGCGGTGAGCAGGCGCTGGCGCTGCTGCTGTCCAGCCCGGAAATGATGCGGAGGTAGCCATGTTTGAACGCCGCCAGATCCTGCTGGGAGCCGCCGCCGCGCTGACCATGTCGCGCATCGCCTTTGCCAAGGCCGAAACCGAACGCCGGCTGATCTTCCTGATCCAGCGCGGGGCCGCCGATGGCCTCGACACTCTCGCCCCGACTGGTGATCCCGCCTATGGTTCATTGCGTGGTGATCTGGCGGCAGACCTGATGGACCGGCCCAAGCTGGGCGGACTGTTCGCTCTGCACCCGGCGCTGACGCAGATCGGCACGATGTATGGCAAGGGCGAGGCGCTGTTCGCCCACGCCGTTGCCTCACCCTATCGCGATCGCTCGCATTTCGATGGCCAGAACGTGCTCGAAACCGGCGGGGCGCGGCCTTATGAGCGGCCCGATGGCTGGATGAACCGCTTGATTGGCCTGCTCCCGGGTCCCGGGATCAAAGGCTTGGCGGTTTCGGCGACGATCCCCACTGCCCTGCGCGGCGCGGTTCAGGTCGGCAGCTACGCTCCGTCCAACCTGCCCGATGCCCCGCAAGACCTGCTCCAGCGAGTTTCGATGCTCTATGAGGGCGATCCGCAGCTTTCCGGCCTATGGACCGAGGCGCTGCAAACCCGCGCGATGGCCGGCAGCATGGCCATGGGCAATGCTAAGGGAGCATCAGCAGCGGGCAAGCTGATTGCATCGCTGATGTCAGGGCCAGACAGCGCGCGGATAGTCATGGCCGAATCAAACGGCTGGGATACCCATGCGGGACAGCGCGGACGGCTGGGTGGCCAGCTTACAGGTTTGGACGCGCTTCTGGCCTCGCTGAGCGAGAACCTGGGCGCAGCCTGGGCCGATACGCTGGTGGTGGTCGCAACCGAATTCGGCCGGACTGCGGCGGTCAATGGCACCGGCGGGACCGATCACGGCACCGCCAGCCTCGCCATGCTGATCGGCGGAACGGTGGCCGGTGGCCGAATCCTGAGCGATTGGCCGGGGCTTGGTCAGGGCCAGCTGTATGAGGGCCGCGATCTGAAGCCGACCACATCAATCGACGCGCTGCTGGCGGGCGCGCTGGCCGGGCATTTCCGGCTCGATCCCGCACAGGTCGCGCCAAAGCTGTTCCCCGGCGGCGCGGGCAAGCCTATCAGCGGACTGGTGCGGGTTTAATTGGCAGGGGTGATCGCCCCCGGCTCGTTCGCGACAATTTCCAGCACCACGGCCCAGGCTGCGACGTTCTGCTCCAGTTGCACCGGATCGACCTTGTCGAGCGTATCGTCTGGCGTGTGGTGCAGATCGAAATAGCGGGTGCCATCCTGATCCAGATCGATCACCGGCAACTGCTGCGCAGCAATGATCGCGCCAACGTCCGCCCCGCCCCCGGCCTTGTCACCGCCCGCAGCGATCCCCAGTGGGGCCAGTGCCGCCGCGATCCGGTCACGCATCGGCTTGTTTGCGGCCGACAGATTGAACTGCACCCGCCAGACCCGGTCGGCGCCGAAATCGCTTTCCATCGCCAGCGCGTGCGGCTCACCGGCATGGGCCTTGGCATAGGCCGCACCGCCGAACACGCCGATCTCTTCGCTGCCCGCCCACAACACCCGGATCGTGCGCAGCGGTTTGGCTTTGGTGTGCGCCCGCAGCGCCGCAGCGGTGATGATCCCGCAGCCCGCCGCATCGTCAAACGCCCCGGTCGCCAGATCCCAGCTATCGAGGTGGCAAGCGACCAGCACCGGCGGAAGCGATGGATCGCGCCCCGGCAATTCAGCAACGACATTACCCGATGGCATGTTCGGCTGGGCCCGGCCTTCGAGCACCAAGTTGATCGTCATCGGTTTGCCGGTTTTGGCAATCCGGGTGATCAGTTCGCCATCGGGAAGTGAGACCGCGCCTGCAGGAATCGCGGCGGTCCCATCGGGCCAGCTGGTCGCCCCGGTGTGCGGGTTACGGTGCATATCGGTGCCGATCGAGCGGATCACCACGCCCGATGCGCCCTTGCTGGCAGCAATCCCCGGCCCTTGACGGCGGGCGTTGCCATAGGGACCATAGGCAGAGCCGTCCTGGGTCCGGGTCATCGCATGATCGATATAGGCGATCTTGCCCTTGAGCGACCCCGCCGGTGCCGCTTTCAGCGCATCGAGGCTGGGGAAATAGACCAGCTCCGCCGTCAGCCCGCCTGCCGGTGTGGGGCCAGAATAGCCCAGCGCGGTGATGTGAAGCTTGTGATTGTAAGGCGCGGTCAAGGTCGCGGTTTCAGCTCCGCGTACAAAACCAGTGACAGTGAACGGTTCGATCCGGACATTCTGAAAGCCCAGCTTTTTGAGCCGTACTACCGCCCAATTACGCGCCTTGGCCTCCGCCTCTGACCCAGCCGGGCGGGCTCCGATTTCGGTCGTGAGGTCGGCGGTGATTTGCCAGGCGACATCGTCAGGCTGTCCGGCAAACGCCGAGGTGGACAAAAGCAGAGCGGAGAGCGCAGTGGCGCAGAGTGTGTAACGCATCCGGGCCGGCTATCGCTCGTGGCGCGGCTTGGCAAGCGGTGCGTCAGATTGCGTAGCGGTCAGTGCTCACTACCGCACCTGCCCTCTGCACGGTGACCCGGCGGTGGTCGTCATGATCGTCCCGCTCCAGTTTGAGCGACTGTTCCGGCAATTCGCCATCGGCCTGCAGCCACGCCTTCAGCACCATCCCCTCCAACGCCAGCCGCAGCACCACCGGAACGCCAAGCCGATTGTCCAGCCGCAGGTCTTTCCACGGCCAGACCACCGCGGCGTCCAGCCCCAACAGCGTGAAGCGTTCTTCCTCGCTGCCATAAAGATCGCGCGAATGGGCATGGCGCTCGGCGATCTGCAGCCCGCCGCGCAGGCCCAGCTCATAGATAATCCCCGATAGCTGGCACAGCCCGCCGCCCGGATCGCCCATGGCCAGATCGTCGCGGATCGCCCGGCCAATCGCAAACCCGCGCGCGGCGCTGGGCCTCCCGATCCAGTGCCAGAACGAAAACAGCTCATCCGGAGCCACTTTCACCCCGTCCAGCACTGCAACCCCGCGTTGCAGGTTGGCCAACTTGCCCTCCCACAGCTGGCTCTGTTTGATCGGTTGCATTATCATGACCGATGCGATGCGATCCCATGGCGGAGCGAGTTGGCGCGCCAGCCGGGCGTGACTGCCATCCAACCGATCGCGCGCAGCCCGCCGCAGCCATGCCACCCCGCGCCGTAGCGCCAGCGGCACCCACCGGCGCAGTGCTAGCCGCAAAGCCATCAGCAACTCCGCTCAACCATGCTTGCCCCCTGCCTTTTGCCCCTGTAGAGGCGCGCCAAACCTTTTCCAAGTTACCAGAAGGACCGCCAGATGGCCGCGCAGTACGCCTATGTCATGAAGGGCATGACCAAGACTTTCCCCGGCGCGCCCAAGCCGGTGCTGAGCGATATCAGCCTGCAATTCTATCAAGGCGCCAAGATCGGGATTGTCGGCCCGAATGGCGCGGGTAAATCGACCCTGATCAAGATCATGGCCGGGATCGATAAGGACTTTACGGGCGAGGCTTGGCCGGGCGAATACATCACTGTCGGCTATCTTGAGCAGGAGCCGGAGCTCGACAACACCAAAACCGTGCTGGAGAACGTCCGCGAAGGCGCGAAGGCAACCGCTGACATGGTCGATCGGTTCAACCAGATTGGTATGGAGATGGGCGAAGACGGCGCGGACTTCGACGCGCTGGGTGCGGAAATGAGCGAGCTTCAGGACAAGATCGACGCGGTCGACGGCTGGACGCTCGACAACCAGCTCGAAATCGCAATGGAAGCGCTGCGCTGTCCGCCGGGCGATTGGCCGGTCGATAATCTGTCCGGCGGTGAAAAGCGCCGGATCGCGCTGACCCGGCTGCTGATCCAGAAGCCTTCGATCCTGTTGCTCGATGAACCGACCAACCACCTCGATGCCGAAAGCGTCGAATGGCTTGAAAACCACCTGAAAGAATACGCCGGTGCGGTGCTGATGATCACCCACGATCGCTACTTCCTCGACAACGTGGTCGGCTGGATCCTCGAACTCGATCGCGGGAAATACTTCCCCTACGAAGGCAACTATTCGACCTATCTCGAGACCAAGTCCAAACGCCTGGCGCAGGAAGAGCGTGAGGAATCTGGCAAGGCAAAGGCCCTTTCCCGCGAACTCGAATGGATACGCCAGACCCCGGCTGCGCGCCAGGTCAAGTCCAAGGCGCGTATCCGCAAGTTCGAAGAACTGCAGAATGCGCAGGATAACCGCCCAATCGGCAAGGCCCAAATCGTCATCCAGGTGCCCGAACGGCTCGGCGGCAAAGTGATCGAGGTCAAGGGCATTTCCAAGGCCTATGGCGACAAACTGCTGTTCGAAGACCTCGAATTCATGCTGCCCCCAGGCGGGATCGTCGGGATCATCGGCCCCAACGGCGCGGGTAAATCGACGCTGTTCCGGATCCTGACCGGCAAGGAACAGCCCGACAGCGGCACGGTTGAAATCGGCAGCACGGTCCACCTCGGCTTTGTCGATCAAAGCCGCGATGACCTGAACCCGGCCAACAACGTCTGGCAAGAAGTATCTGGCGGGCACGATTACATGACCGTCAACAAGCAGGAAATGAGCACGCGGGCCTATGTCGGCGCGTTCAATTTCAAGGGCGCTGACCAGCAAAAGAATGTCGGCAAGCTATCGGGCGGTGAACGCAACCGGGTCCACATGGCCAAGATGCTCAAAGAGGGCGGAAACGTGCTGCTGCTCGACGAACCGACCAACGATCTCGACGTCGAAACGCTGGGCGCGCTGGAAGACGCGATCGAAAACTTCGCTGGCTGCGCGGTGGTAATCTCGCATGACCGCTTCTTCCTCGATCGTCTGGCGACGCATATCCTCGCTTTTGAAGGCAACAGCCACGTCGAATGGTTCGAAGGCAACTTCGCGGCCTACGAAGAGGACAAGCGCCGCAGGTTGGGCGATGCGGCGGATCGGCCGACCAGGCTGGCGTATAAGAAGCTGACACGGTGATAGTCAAAAGCTGAACACAAACCTGACAAACCCATTCACCCTGCTGACAGAACGACTCGGCTATCCACTTCTTCAATGACGCCGCAATTGTGCGGTGACCAACGATGGAGATCGGCCATGGCCGTGAAGTCGAACAACAAGATGCTTCGGTCCAGCGTGATTGCGCTGGCGGTTGCGGCTTTGACGCTGCCTTTGGCGGCGCAGGCCGCGCCAGAGCGTGGCCGCAGCTGGGGCGAAGAACGTCCTTCGCGCAGCGAAGACAGCCCTCGCCCCCAACGGCAGGCCCCGCCGCAGCAACAGCAGGAAGCGCCGCAGCAGAGCCAGCGCAGCTACACCCCACCTCCGCAGGCTGCACCTCAGCCTGCTGCGCCTCCGCAGGCGCGTCAGTCTGGCTGGAATGGCGGCAACCGCGGTGGTGAAAATGCCCGTGCCGAAGGTTCACGGCGAAGCGAAGGCAATCGTGGTGAAGGTAACCGCACTGAGGGCAACCGCAACGAAGGCGCGCGCAATTGGAATGGTCAGGGCCAGGCTCAGGCCCCGGCTGCTCCTCAACAGGCCCGTCAGCCCTCCGGTGGTGACTGGCGCAGCCGCGCGCAGCGCAGCGACAATGCTGAACGTAATGTTCAGGTCAACCGCAGCGGTGGTGACTGGCGCAGCCGCGCCGGACGCGACGAACCTACGCAGACCGGCACCTGGAATGACGGCAAGCGGACCGAACGGCGCGCCGAACAGCGGACCGAACAGCGCAATGAAGCCAGTTGGCGTCAGCGCGATGGCGAGCGCAGCCGGACCGATGGTTCGCGCCAGCGCGATGGTGATCGCAATTGGCGCGACGGCGATAACCGCCGCCAAGGCGACCGCAGCTGGGGCGACAGGGTCCGCAAGGATGGCAAGGACTGGTCGCGCAACCGCGATGGCTGGCGTGAGCACAATGGCTGGGATCACCATGGCGGAAACCGCGACTATTGGCGCAACCGCAACTGGACTAGCCACTGGGACCGTTCACGCCACCGCAACTGGTCGGGCTGGAACACCCACTGGGGTTGGACCTGGGGCAGCAACTACAACAACTGGAATTCCAACTGGCGCTATAACAACCGCTATGACTGGTTCTCCTACCGCAGCCACTATCCGAGCTACTTCCAGATCGGTTCGTACTATGCCCCTTATCGCGGCTATTCGTATCAGCGGCTGCGTGTCGGGTTCTTCCTCGATGCGCTGTTCTTTGGAGAGGACTACTGGATCGCTGATCCCGCCTATTATCGCCTCCCGGACGTCTATGGCCCCTATCGCTGGGTCCGCTATTACGACGATGCGGTGCTGGTCGATATCTACACCGGCGAAGTTGTCGACGTGATCAACGACTTCTTCTGGTAAGCACCCAAAGGCTGAAACGAAGCGGGCCCCGGCAGCGATGCCGGGGCCCGTTCTGTTTAGCGAAAGACAATAGCCGGCTATTTGATCCAGGGCACCATCCGCCGCATCGTTCCGTCCTTGTCGAAAAACTGATGCTTCAGCGCCGCACCGACATGCAGCGCGAGCAACACCAGCATCAGCGTTCCGGTGATCTCGTGCAGTTCATAGAACATATCGACTGTCGGCTTGTCGCTGCCGACCGGGAGTGCAGGCACATCAAACAATCCAAAGATCGAGACCGGCTTACCCTTGCCCCAGGCCGAGGAAAGCGCCCAGCCCGCGAGCGGGATCGCCAGCATCAGAAAATAGATCAAGGCGTGGGTGACTTTTGACAGCGCGGCTTCCCAGGTCTTCAACGTCTCGACCAGCGGCGGGACCTTGTGCGTCAGGCGCCAGATGAGCCCCACAACGGTCAGCATCAGGATAATGATCCCGATCGCCTTGTGATTTCCAAGCATGACAGCGCGATCGCCTTTAGGCAGATCTTCCGAGATCCAGGCCAGTGCGAAATTGAGCATGATCATCAGCGCGATGATCCAATGCAGGGCGATGGCGCCGCGCGAATAACGGGCGGCGGAAATGTTGGCTGATTCCATGGCGCCTCAAGCTGGCCCAACTGCACCTCAAGGGCAAGACCCTAGTTACGCTGGTCGATTACCCGGCAAACACTGTCGATTGGGCATTTTCGCGCCGCTGCCAATCGGATAGACAGATCGCATGAGCCCGTTTGCCACTGCCCCCGTGCCCGACAAGTTGCCGCTGTTGAAGGCGGGAGCCCACGTCAGACGCCGACTCGATGCCAACCCGCTGGTCCAGCGGCTCGACACCGATCGGGCAGAGATCTGGGCGGCGCGCGACTTCCTTGATCCGCAGGAGTGCAGCCAACTGCGCGCGATGATCGATCGCACCGCCCAGCCCTCTGCGGTGCTCGATCACGGCTATACCGAAGCCTGGCGGACCAGCAGCTCGGGCAATGTCGATCCGTTCGACCCGTTCATCCAGAAAGTAGAAGAGCGAATCGATGCGCTGCTCGGCCTGCCGCACGAATGGGGTGAGACAATGCAGGGTCAGCGCTATGAGGTTGGGCAAGAGTTCAAGTACCACCTCGACGTGTTCTGGACCAAGGCCGACTACTGGAAGGCCGAATCCAAGCGCGGCGGGCAGCGTTCGATCACCGCGATGGCCTATCTCAACGATGTCGATGAAGGCGGGGATACTCAATTCACCGCAATCGGACTGGCCGTGCCGCCGCAGCAGGGCGCTCTGCTGATCTGGAACAACAACCTGCCGGACGGCCGCCCCAACGAAGATACGATGCACGCCGGACTTCCGGTGATGAAAGGCAAGAAATACGTGCTGACCAAGTGGTACCGTTCGCGCAAGTGGGGCACTTGATGCAGCCATTGCTGACCCGGCGAAATTTCGCCGCTAGCCTGCTCGCTACCGGAACGGCGCTGAGCTTTACCGCGGGCTCTGCCTGGGCGCAAACCGAGGTTGGCGAAGACGCACGGCTGATGGCGTTCCTGCGCGAAGCGGCCCGGCGCGAGGATTCACACGATCCGTGGGGCGTGCTCTATCGTGGCGGCAAGGTTGATCTGGCAGCGCTGCGGCTGACCTTCACCGACGCCCCGCTGCGCGCGCGGCGCAAAGTGGTGAAGTGGGAACTGGGCGCACTGCAACGGATCAACCGCAACCGGCTCAGCCCCGAACGGCAGATTTCCTACGACGCATTCCTGCTCAACCGCCGCGAAGCCGCGTTGTGGCTCCAGCCTGATATGCTGGCGCTGACCGCCGTGCGCCCGCTCGTCCATTTCGGCGGGCTCCACGTCGAGCTGGCCTCACTGATGACCAAAGGCGGACCGCTCAGCTGGACTGGAGAGCCCGAATATCGCCGCAATCTCGATCTGCTCAGGGTCTATCCGCAAGTGCTCGACAATGCCGTCGTCCGGTTCCGGCAAGGGCTGGACAGCGGTGTGGTCGAAACCCGGATGACCACGCGCAATATGATCGCACAGATCGACGGGATGCTGGCGCAGACACTGGATGAAACGCAGTTCACCGCCGCGACACGTGATTTTCCCGATGCGGTGCCAGAGGGCCGCCGCGCGGCGCTGGCGCAGGCCTATCGCACTGTAACCGCCCAGGAAGTCTACCCCGCTTACCGCCGCCTACGCGCCTTCTTGAACGAGGAATACCTGCCCGCAGCGCGCGAAGTGGTCGGCATATCGGCGATGAAGGGCGGCGTCGGGCTCTATCGGCGCGCAATCGAAAACCAGACCACGCTGAAGCTCGAACCCGAAATGGTCCACCAGCTGGGTCTGACCGAAGTAGCCCGGATCCAGCGCGAAATGGACGGAGTTCGCGCACGGCTAGGCTTCAAGGGACCATTGCGGGCGTTCTTTGACGATGTCCGGACCAACCCGCGCTATCACCCCAAGTCCAAGCAGGAATTGGCCGATGCCTTTGCCGCCTCAGCCAAGGCGGTAGATGCGCAGATCCCGAAATACTTCAACAAAGTGCCGAAGACCAAGCTGCTGATCGAGCCCTATCCGGCGTTCCGCGAACAGTTCGAAGCGGGCGGTTCCTACAACCAGGGAACCCCCGATGGCAGCCGGCCCGGAGTGTTCAACTACAACACCTATGATCTGCCCAGCCGGTTCCTGACCGGAGTGGTCACGCTGTATCTTCACGAAGGCGCGCCGGGCCACCATTTTCAAATTAGCCTGGCCCAGGAAGATAGCTCGCTGCCAGATTTCCAGCGGTTCGGCGGTAACAACGCCTATGTCGAAGGCTGGGCGCTCTATGCCGAAACGCTGGGTTACGAGATGGGCTTCTACCAGGACCCGATGCAGCATTGGGGCACTTTGGATGACGAAATGCTGCGCGCGATGCGGCTGGTGGTCGATACCGGGCTCCACGCCAAGGGCTGGACCCGCGAGCAAGGGATCGATTTCATGCTGGCCAATTCCGGCATGGGCAAAAGCGATGCCACCGCCGAGGTTGAGCGCTACATCGTCTGGCCGGGGCAAGCGCTAGGCTACAAGATCGGCGCGCTGACCATCCAGCGCCTGCGCAAAAAGGCCGAGACGGCGCTGGGCAAACGGTTCGATATCCGGGGTTTCCATGATGCTGTGCTCGGCAGCGGCGCCTTGCCACTGCCGATTCTTGAAGGCAAAATCGATCGCTGGATTGCCGCGAGAAGAACGTAGCCTCCCTCTCGCCTTGGGGCTGGAACATAGCGGCGAGGAATTTACTACGCAGTCTTGCCTAGAGTGCTCTTGGCGCTTTGCTGACCATCGCCTGCCATTCTGGGGGCTGGGTCAGACAACGCAGGCCAAACTATGGCAAGTCACGGCAACAGATCAGCCAGCAGGCTCAGAACGCGCCTTCCCGCGCGGTTGATCACGCTCAACGGTGAACTGCGCGTGGTCCTGCAAGACCTGTCGCGCAGCGGAGCCGGGCTGAGCAAATCGACACTGCCGCGCAGTGGCTCGGCAGTGCTGCAATGGTTCGGTTACGAAGCGTTTGGTACGATTCGCTGGAGCGCGGCCGGGCAATGCGGGATCGAGTTTGACGAGCCAATCCCCGAAGCCTGGGTGCTCGCCACCCGCAGTCACGATGCCCGCGAACGCCTGCCCGACGACGACGAAATGGTCCGCCGCGGCGCGCACGAATGGGTCACCGGCGCAGTGCGAATCTAGGCCAGAGCTTCTGCAATCAGTTTGCGGGTGTTGCTGATCCCGTAAAGCGCAATGAAGCTGCCCATTCTTGGCCCCTGACTTGATCCTAGCAGCGTCTCATACAGGCACTTGAACCAGTCACGCAGGCCCTCGAAGCCGTAGTGCGGATCCTTGCCGATTGCGTAGACGATGTTCTGGAGCAACTCGGCTGTCGCATCATCCGATGTCGCTGCCAGCTCCTCATCCAGCGCGGTCAGGGCCAGCACCTCGCCCGCCTCGGGCTTACGGCGGGTCAGCGTCGGCGCGATCAGATCGCGGTTATAGGCGAGCGCGGTGGTGACCAGCTTGTCCAGTTCCGGATACGCAGCCGGATCGGCATTTTCGACATAATTGCCAAGGTACGACCAGACCTGATCCCGGCTTGCACCAGCGCCCAGCACGCCGACCAGATTGAGCAGCAGGCCATAGGTCACCGGCAGCCGATCCCCCGCCCCGCCAGCTTCACCATTGGCGCGCAGCAGGTGCCAGACGGGATTGCCAAGCTGTTGTTCAATCGGCTGATCGACCAGCTTTTCGCGGAATTGCCAGTATTCATCGACCGCGCGCGGGATGATTCCGACGTGGAGCGACTTGGCGCTCTTGGGTTCGCGGTAGATGTAGAAGCCGAGGCTTTCTTCGCTGCCATAGGTCAGCCATTCGTCAATCGTCAGGCCGTTGCCCTTCGACTTGGAAATCTTCTCGCCCTTCTCATCGAGGAACAGCTCGTAGATCATCCCTTCGGGCGGACGACCGCCAAGCACCCGGGCGATCTTACCACTTTCGCGCACGCTGTCAGTCAGGTCCTTGCCCGACATTTCGTAATCGACCCCCAGCGCGACCCAGCGCATTCCCCAATCGACTTTCCATTGCAACTTGGCAGCGCCGCCAAAGATGCAATGCTCGACCGTCTCACCGTGGTCTTCGAACCGGATCAGCCCAGCCTCGGCATCGACCACTTCGATCGGAACTTGCAGCACCTGATGGGTCTTGGGGCTGACCGGCAGGACCGGCGAATAGGTCCGGCGGCGTTCTTCGCGCAGCGTCGGCAGCATTACATCCATGATCGCCTGATAGTTGCGCAGCACGCCCTTCAACGCGTCATCGAACTGGCCCGAATTGTAGCGATCGGAACTGGCGACGAATTCGTAGTCGAAGCCAAACCGATCCAGAAACTCGCGCAGCTTCGCATTGTTGTGATGGGCAAAGCTCTCATACTTGTCGAACGGATCGGGGATCCGGCACAGCGGATGGCCCAGATAGGCCGTCAGCAAGCCTTGGTTGGGCATATTGTCGGGCACCTTGCGCAACCCGTCCATGTCGTCGCTGAATGCCACCAGCCGGGTCGGCGCTCCGCCCGACAGCACTTCATAGGCCCGCCGAACCAAGGTGGTGCGCAACACTTCCTGAAAGGTGCCGATGTGCGGGAGGCCCGATGGGCCATAGCCGGTCTCAAACAGCACCGCTGCGCCGCCCGGTTTCCCGTCCGGATAGCGCTTGAGCAGCTTGCGCGCTTCTTCGAACGGCCAAGCCTTGGAAACCTGTGCGGCGGCGATCAGTGCGTCATCAATCATAATGCCCGCGCCTTTGCGCGAATGCGCCACTTTCGCAAGGGCGAAGTCAAAGCACCGCTTCGCCGATTAGCCGCTCGGCCTCGCCATTTTCGGGGCAGGACCAAGTTTTGCGGCGGACCCGGATCGCACCGCCATTGGCCGAAAGCAGCAGTTCCTGCCGCACATGCCAGACCAGCTGCCATTACTCTGTCCGCCCATCGACGGTCACCGTCCTCTGTTCGCGTAGCCATTCGCCGGGGCCAATCGCTGCGCCGAGCAGGAGCAGAGCTGAAAGCCCACGCAGAAAGCGAGTCAGCGCGGCAACAGAATTTTCACCATGTCGCAAGCGCAGCATTTTGATCTTGCGAAGCTGCCCGTGCATGCGAATGCATAAACGCACAATGGCCAATTTTTGTAGTTTTCTATGACTTAGTTGGTTCCTGCCTCACTTGGAAGTTCGGCAAAAATGCGCTACATAGGTCCAAGCTTAGACGCTTGTCTTTATCTGGGTCGCACCGGGCCGCGCGTTTTCTTTCGAGATGACGCGGGGCTTAAGGGCGATGAATCGGCACCACAAAACCAGGGCCGATACGCAGCTTCTCCCTTTTAGAATTCATAGGAAAAACCGTTGAATGCCACCTCTTCCGCGCCGACTGCGTCGGCGCCGCATCGCCTATTGGCCCAGCAAATGATCGACCGCCGCCGGCTTCGCGCGCAATTCTTTGATAGCCAGTTCTTTGGCGAACACGGCTGGGAATTGCTGCTCAGCCTGTTCACCCGCGACAATGGAGTCGCCACGATTGAACGCGCGGCCCAGTCGCTGCAGATCTCCAATTCGACCATCATGGTCATGGCCCGGTTGCTGGCTTCGCACGGTTTGGTTCATCATGGCGATTCCGACGGTGAATGGGCCGAAATCCCACTGCGCCTCAGCGCAAACGGCTTTGCCCGGGTCCGCAAGTATCTGGAAAATCTGCAGGTCGACGGTCTGGTTGCTTGATTTCGGCCGCCTCGCCAAGCCAGCCTGCCTCGTTGATCGCCTTATAGAATGAGCGGCTGACCGGCGCGTCCTGTCCGCCTTCGAGTGTCAAGGCGGATGGCACGATCCGGTTTGACGGCTGCTTTGAAGCCGAATTCCCGCAAAGCGACCACCGCTTTGTCGGGCAGGCCCGGCGCTTTACCACCCATGTCAGCGGCTACCGCGACACCCCATTCCCGCACCAGCTGGCACGGTGGGACTGGAAGCGCGGCCCATCGGCCCGTTTCCATTTTGGCGGCGATCAACTGGTCGAATAGTTCCTGTTCGACGCGCCGAAACTGGCGAGTGGGCCACGTGCCAGCTGGCGCGTGGGCGTAGCGCTGCCGCTGGGTTTTCACGGCGCATTCTTGCGGGGCTAATCCCGCAAGATCAGCCCTGCGCCCGGTTTGTGTTTGCGGATCTCGTCTTCGGTCAGGCCGCAGATCTCGTGCGGGAAAACCAGCCATTCCTCGGTTTCGTGGATGAAAAAATCTGGCTTGAGCTTGGTCTGGTTGCGGGCAGGTTTGTAGTAGACGGTGGCGATCCCAACTGTCTCGGGCATATTGTAACGGCATCGCCCAGCCAGCTCGCTCAGGAACGCTTCGATCGAACGGCCCGAATCGAACACATCGTCGATCACCAGCAGGCGGTCGTCCGGCCCCAAGGTGTCGACCAGATAACCCAGCGCATAGACCCGCACCTTTTTGTCTTGCTGGTCGATCCCGTAGTAGCTCGAAGTTCGCACTGCGATGTGATCGCATTCGATCCCGTGGTAGGAGAGCAGCTCTTGCACGGCAATGCCAATCGGCGCACCGCCGCGCCAGATCCCGACCAGATGGGTCGGGCGGAACCCGGCGTCGATCACCTGATTGGCCAGCCGGTACGAATCCTTGAGCAGGCGGTCGGCGGTCAGGTAAACCTTCTCAACCATTCGCAACCTCGGCGATCTCGGCCAGATGCCGGGCAGAATCGAGCACCGGCAGGAATGATCCGGTGAAGCTGTTTTCAGCCAGTTGGACGATCTCCGCTTCGGTCAGGTCCAGTGCCTCTGCCACAGCGTGGAAGTTGGCATTGATGTAGCCACCGAAATAGGCCGGATCATCCGAATTGATCGTTGCTTTCAACCCAAGGTCGAGCATCCGTTTCACCGGGCTAGCGGCAATGTCCTTAATCACGCACAGCTTCAGGTTGGACAGCGGGCAGACGGTGAGCGTCAGCCCTTCGCCAGCGATCCGCGCCACCAGCGCGTCATCCTCGAGCGCACGATTGCCGTGATCGATCCGCTCGACCTCCAGCAGGTCCAGCGCTTCGTAAACGTATTCCGGTGGGCCCTCCTCGCCGGCATGCGCGGTCACATGCAGACCGAGCTGACGGGCCTTGGCAAATACGCGTGCGAACTTGGCCGGCGGATGCCCAACTTCTGACGAATCGAGCCCGACGCCATGGATCCGGCCCAGATGCGGCAGCGCCTGATCTAACGTGGCGAAAGCGTCCTCTTCACTGAGGTGGCGCAGGAAGCACATGATGATCCGGTAGCTGATCCCTAGCTGCGCCTCGCCATCAATCAGCGCGCGCTCGATCCCGTTCAGCACCGTTTCAAACGCCACGCCGCGTGCTGTGTGCCCTTGCGGATCGAAGAAGATTTCTACGTGGCGGACCGTGTCCGCCGCTGCGCGTTCCAGATAGGCCCAGGTCAGATCGTAGAAGTCCTGTTCGGTCTGCAGCACCGACATTCCCTGATAATAGATGTCCAGGAAATCCTGCAGGTTGGTGAACGAATAGGCCGCCCGAACCTCCTCAACGCTGGCAAACGGAATCACCACCGCATTGCGCTTCGCCAGCGCGAACAGCAACTCAGGCTCAAGCGAGCCTTCAATGTGCAGGTGGAGTTCGGCCTTGGGCAGGCGATCAATCAGCGCGGCGCGGGTGGGATTCGACATCTGGGTAGGCTGAACCGCGCTTGCCAAACGGTCAATCATTTGACGTGGTGGCAGGCCGCAAATTTTCGCGACCCGATGAAAAAAGCCCGATCACACCCCAGTTTGCCTAAGGCCGAATATCGGACGAGGTCCTTGCAATCATTTACAATTGCGAAACGGTTGCTCAGCTATAGGCAGCCTACCAAGTAAATATACTGAGGGAATTATGGGTCGCAAAATCGGAGAGGTCGCGGATACCGCGACACCAGCGGAGCGCGCACAGCGCAATGCCACACTGTTGATCGCCTGTTGCGAACGGAATGACGGTTCGTCCGTCAACATCCGCATTAGCAACATATCGGAAACCGGATTGAAGGGCGAATGTCACGGCCTGGTTGATCTGGAAGTGGATGAGTTGGTCAAAGTGCGGTTCCGCAACCTTGCATCACTCTCCGCGCAAATCGTAAGGTATGAGAATAGCGAGATCGGGTTGCGCTTTTCGCGTCCGATCGATGTTGATCGTTTAATCAAACTTCGCGCCACAGCCGTCCCGATCGAACACAGTCCTCGAGCCGAGGCTGTGCGCGACTGGATCGGACAGAACGAACGGTCGCGTCAGGTAAAAAAGGCGGATGTTGCCCGATCGGTTTGATTGAGTAGGGCGCGAATTCGGAAACCGATCTTGCGCCGTGTTCCATTTCCGTTCTATCGCTTTCCCGGTGAGCGATGCCCTGCCCCTTCCCGCCCTCCACGCCAGCCACGGTGGCTGCTGGCTGCGCGATGGGCACGGCGCGACGCGGACGGTGGCCAAAGGTGATGCGATTGTCGCGGCGGCGGATACGCCGCTGCTGATGCTCAATGCACCGCTGGTGGCGACCCGGTTGGGCTATCCGGACCTATCGGGCCTCGACCTTCTTGAATTGTTCGCTTTCGTATTCCCGGCGCGGTTCGTTGTGCCCACTCCAAAGGGGCTGGCCCATGCGCTAAATTTGCCCGAACCCGAGGGCGATGATGCTGTCCCTGCGCTGTTGCAACAGGCCGCAGAGGCCTTGCTCACCACCTGTCAGCAGCCCAACTGGGCGATGCGCGAAGGGGCTTGGTCATCCCTGCAAAACCTGACCAAGCTGCGTTGGACTTGGGCCCCGCTGTTGACCGCCCGGATCGCCACTCCGGCCAAGGCCGAACGCTGGCTGTTTTCGCGCCTGCCCGAATGGGAAGAAGCGGCCGAGCGGCCGCAGCCCGGCCAGATCGCGCTCAAAGCGGATGATGTGCATTCCCGGCTGACCCGGCTGACCGGTAGTGGTGCGGAAAGTCGCCCGGCGCAGGCCAATTACGCACAGGAAGTCGCGCATCTGTTTGAACCGCGCCGCCGCGAAGGCCTGCCGCACCTGCTGCTAGCGCAAGCTGGAACCGGGATCGGCAAGACCCTGGGTTACCTCGCCCCGGCTTCGCTATGGGCGCAGCAATCGGGCGGGACGGTCTGGGTCTCAACCTTCACCAAGGCGCTGCAACGCCAGCTCCGCCGCGAAAGCCGCCGGGCTTGGGACGGGGTCCGCCCCGATGGCAGCCAACCGGTCGTGGTCCGCAAGGGCCGCGAAAATTACCTATGCTTGCTCAACCTGGAGGACGCCTTGCAAGGCGGTTTCACCGGCCGCGCGGCGATCATGGCGCAACTGGTGGCGCGCTGGGCAGCCTACAGTCAGGACGGCGACATGATCGGCGGGGACTTGCCCGGCTGGCTCGGCACGCTGTTCCGCCAGCGCGGGGTCAAGGCGCTGACCGATCAGCGCGGCGAATGCGTCTATGCTGGCTGCCCACACTACCGCAAATGCTTCATCGAACGCGCCGCGCGGGCCAGCGCGCAGGCCGATCTGGTGATCGCCAACCACGCACTGGTCATGGTCAACGCTGCACGCGGGCGCGACACGGCCCAGCGACCGACCAGAATCATTTTCGACGAAGGACACCACGTGTTCGAATCCGCCGATTCGACCTTCGCCGCTGCCTTGACAGGAGCCGAAACGATCGAGCTGCGACGCTGGGTGATCGGCCCGGAACGCGGCGCCAAGGGACGCCGCCGCGGGCTATCGGCGCGGCTCGCGGACCTTGCCAGCTATGACGAAGCCGGCGGCAAAGCGATCGCCGCAGCACGCCATGCCGCCGAGGCCTTGCCTGACGATGGCTGGCTGCAACGCTTGCAGGAAAACACCCCGTCCGGCCCGCTTGAAGAGCTGTTCGCGGCGGTCCGCGCCACCGTTTACGCCCGCGATGAAAGCGGCGGGCAAGAGGCGGGCTATGGCCTTGAAACCGAGGTTGCGCAGCTCGACGGCGCCTTCATCGAACGCGCCGGGGCGGCGCAGGCAGCGCTGGCCGAACTGCGCAGTCCATTGATCCGGCTGGGGGTGCGGCTGGAGGCTTTGCTGGCCGAACCGCCCGACTGGCTCGATGGCCCCGGTCGTGCTCGGATCGAAGGGGCGCGGCATTCGCTCGGCTGGCGGATTGACCTGCTGGCGGCGTGGGAGGCCTTGCTCGGCCGGATGGGCGGGCCGGCCGATCCCGAATTCGTCGATTGGCTGGCGGTCGAACGCGGCGATGCGCGCGAATTTGATGTCGGCATCCACCGCCGCTGGCTCGACCCAATGAAACCCTTTGCCAAGACCGTGCTGGAAGGCGCCCACGGCGTCATGTTAACCAGCGCAACCTTGCGTGATGGCAAGGATTGGGACGCGGCGGTGACCCATTCGGGCGCGCCGGTGCTCGGCCTCGCCCCGCGCCTGTCCAGCTTTGACAGCCCGTTTGACTATGCCGCGCAGGCCGAAGTGCTGATTGTGACCGATGTACCCAAGGGCGATCTGGCCGCTCTGGCCGGAGCCTATGCCCGGCTGATCGAGGCGGCCAAAGGCGGCGCGCTTGGCTTGTTCACCGCGATCCGCCGCCTGCGCGCAGTCCACGGCCGGATCGCGGACCGGCTCGCGCGGGGCGGGCTGCCGCTCTATGCCCAGCACGTCGATCCGATTGATACCGGCACGCTGGTCGATATTTTCCGCGATGATCCGCGCGCCAGCCTGCTTGGGACCGATGCTTTGCGCGATGGGGTCGATGTTCCCGGCCACTCGCTGCGGCTGGTGGTGATGGAGCAGGTGCCCTGGCCCAAGCCTTCGATCCTGCACCGCGCGCGGCGGCTGGCGGGCGGCGGCAGCGCATTTGATGACCGGATCATCCGCGCCCGGCTGGCACAGGCGTTCGGGCGGCTGATCCGCAGCAAGGACGACCATGGCACATTCGTGGTGCTCTCAGCAGCTTTCCCCAGCCGGCTGTTGTCGGCCTTTCCGCCGGGAACCAGCGTCACACGCCTGACACTCGATGAGGCTTTACATCGCGTCGCTGCCGGTGTTTCAGGTCAGCCCGCAACCAGCGAGACGCAAACGTGAAAATTTTGGGCCTGTTCCGCCACGCCAAATCCGATTGGCAAGACCCGCGGGCGCGCGATTTTGACCGGCCGCTCAACGATCGCGGGCGCAAAGGCGCTGCGGTAATGGGGCGTCACATCCGCGATCACGGCGCGGCCTGGGACCGGACCATCTCCTCCCCCGCAATCCGCTGCGCCGAAACGATCGAGATCGCTTGCGAAGCAGCGGGCCGCCCGGTGGCGGTCAATTGGGACCGGCGGATCTACCTCGCCAGCAGCGCAACCCTGATCGATGTTCTGCGCGAAACCGAGGGTGATCCGCGCTCTATGCTGATGGTCGGGCACAACCCTGGCCTCGAAGACCTGATATTCGATCTAGTTCCCGATGACGGCACCAGCCCTTTGCGCGATCTGGTCGAAGTGAAATTTCCGACCGCCACTTTCGCAGTGCTGGAGCTGAATATCGAACGCTGGTCCGACTTGGCTGAGCGTTGCGGGCGGCTGGTCCACCTGACCCGCCCGCGCGATGTTGATCCTGCATTGGGGCCGGGTTCAGACTAACTATCCGACAGTTTCAGCACGTAATCCCACTCGGCCGGCTTGACCGCAGAGACCGAGAGGCGGAACTTGGTCAGCAGATCCATGTCGGCCAGCGCCGGATCGGCCTTGATCTCTCTCAGCGTCACCGCCCGGGCAAGCTTGCGTAGCGGCTTGAGCTTAACCGCCGACCAGCGCCCGGTATCGTCGGTCGGATCCGGAATGTTGGAAGCAGTAATCTCCGCTATTCCAACGATTTCCAGCCCAATATTGGAGTGATAGAAAAATACCGGATCGCCCGGCTGCATCGCCCGAAGGTTGAGCCGCGCCGTGTAATTGCGAACCCCGTCCCAGGTCCCCTCACCCTCTGCCACCAGATCATCCCAGCTATAGACATCGGGTTCGGATTTCATCAGCCAACAGGATTTGATTTTGGTCATGCCAGAACTCTTTGATAGGGCTATGGAGCGCCATTGCCTTAGAATTCCGAAAGCGTCCACCTATGTCCCAGACTTCGATCCCCGTCCTCTCGCTGACCATGCCAAAAGCCGAATTTGCCCAGGCCATCGGAGAGAGTTTTCGGACCTTTGGTTTTGCCATGGTCAAGGACTTTCCGATTGATCGCGCCTTGATTGACCGGGCCGAGGAACTTTCGAAGGCATTCTTCGCGCTGCCCGATGCGGAAAAGCGCAGCTATCACAACCCGGCGATTGCCGGTGCGCGCGGTTACACCCCGTTCGGAATCGAAATCGCCAAGGATGCCAAGACCCATGACCTGAAGGAATTTTGGCACGTCGGCCGCGATCTGCCCGAAGGCAGCCCGCTCGCCGATGCCTCGATGCCGCCCAACGTCTGGCCGGCCCGCCCGGAGGGGTTTCAGGAGCTTTTTACCGAACTCTACCGCCAATACGATGCCACCGGCGCCGTCATTCTGTCGGCCATCGCGCTTTATCTGGGGCTCGACGAGGACTGGTTCGACAGCCGGATCGAAGACGGCAATTCGGTGATGCGATTGCTGCACTATCCGCCGCTGAAAGGCATCGAGGGCGAGGCGATCCGCGCCGGGGCGCATGGCGATATCAACCTGATCACCCTGCTGCTCGGCGCCGAAGAGGCCGGGCTTGAATTGTTGTTCCAGGGCAAGGAATGGATGAACGCCTCGCCGCCCGAAGGCGCGATGGTGATCAACTGCGGCGATATGCTGGAACGGCTGACCAACCACTATCTGCCGTCAACGATCCACCGGGTCCGCAACCCCAGCCCCGAACGCGCGGCGTTCAGCCGGTTCTCGATGCCATTCTTCCTGCACCTGCGCAGCGACGCACAGATCAAGACGCTGGAGCAATGCATCACGCCTGAAAACCCCGATCGCTATCCGGTGCCGATCACCGCCGACGAATTCCTGCAACAACGGCTGCGCGAAATTGGCCTGAAGAAATAGCCTAGGGCATCTGCTTAGAAGGTATAGTCGGTCTTAACCCAAATTTCAGTCGTTGCTGCGATGGTTTGAAGGTTATGTCTGAAGGGGCACCATCCACGCCGCACCTCGGTGCGATTCACGACCGCGCTGGACGCGGCCTGAACCCGCATCTCAATTCGGCCAGCAAGGATATCGTCGCGCTGGGCATCGCCTTTGCCGCGATCATCATGTTTGTCGGCACTGGAAGCTCGGTGCTGGTCAGCATCGCCAAGTCGCTTAGCGGCCAGGGGGTCGGCCCGGATAAACTGCTGACCAATGCACTGCTGCTCAACATTGCGCTGATCATCTTTGGCTGGCGGCGCTATCGCGAACTGACCGGTGAAGTGGCAGAGCGTCGCAAGGCTGAGGAACAAGCCCGGTTTCTGGCTGAAGTCGATCCACTGACTGGATGCCTGAACCGGCGTTCGATCAACCAGGCCGCCGACTGCATGATTGCGCAAGCGTCTGAGCGCGGCGAAGCGGTCGCTTTCATCATGCTGGATCTCGACAAGTTCAAACAGATCAACGATTCGCACGGCCATGCTGCTGGTGATCGGCTTTTGTGCGAAAGCGCCGATCGCCTTACCGCCAATTTGCCTTCAAATGCCTTGATCGCCCGGATCGGCGGGGACGAATTTGCCTGCGTCGTACCGTTCGATCCTGCTCGTCCCGGCCAGATCGACAAGCTGATCGAAGGGCTGATCGCCGCGATTGCGAAGCCGGTTGACCATGTCGTCGGAGAACTGGAAACCACGATTTCAGCCGGCGTGTTCCGGCGCGATCCCGGTAGCGCAGACGATACCCAGGCCGCGCTGCATCATGCCGATGTCGCGATGTATCAGGCCAAAAAGCGCGGACGAAACCGCTATTGCTGGTTCGATCCGGCGATGGAAAGCGAGCTGAAATTTCGCGCCGAATTGGAATCGGGCATTCGCCGCGGGCTGCCCGCTGGCGAATTCGTGCCGTTCTATCAGAAACAGATCAACCTAGAGACAGGCGAAGTGGTCGGCTTCGAAATGCTGGCCCGGTGGCACTCGGAAAAGTTGGGTATGGTCAGTCCCGAGATTTTCATTCCGGTCGCCGAAGACATCGGTCTGATTGCGCCAATCTCGGAAAGCCTGATCCGGCAAGCGTTGAAAGATGCGCGCAAGTGGAATCCCAAACTGACCCTCTCGGTCAATATTTCACCGTTACAATTGCGCGACCCTTGGTTTGCGCAGAAGCTGCTCAAAATGCTGGTCGAAGCCAATTTCGCCCCCAGCCGCCTCGATATCGAAGTCACCGAAAGTTGCCTGCACGAGAACTTGGGAATGGTCCGTTCGCTGATCACCAGCTTGCAGAACCAGGGCGTCACAGTCAGCCTCGATGACTTCGGGACCGGCTACAGCTCGCTCTCACAGCTGCGATTGCTGCCGTTTGACCGGATCAAGATCGACCGCAGCTTTGTCGCCTCCGTGCTCGACAGCCCGGAAAGTGCCCGGATCATCGAATCGATCATTTCGCTCGGTGATGGCTTGGGCTTGCCGATGACCGCCGAAGGAATCGAGAGTCAGGAAGTGCTCGACCGGCTCCGTGAATTGGGCAACTTCAAAGGCCAAGGATTTCTATATGGCCAGCCTCAAGACGCCGAAGATACGTCGGCCGAGCTGGCGCAGCTTGATCTGCTGCTGGAACGGCCAGCGGCCGTTCCTGGCGCGGCCGATGCCATCGCAGCTGACCCACATGTGCGCCGCGCCTAGACTGGACGGCTGACGGCCGAGCGCTTAAGGCGCTGACCATGCGCGTCCCCTTCATCAAGATGCATGGCCTCGGCAACGATTTCGTCGTGCTCGATGGTCGTGAAGCTGGGCTTCCGGTGTTGAGCGAGGCATTGGCGCGAGCGCTGGCTGACCGCCGCACCGGGATCGGCTGTGACCAGTTGGTGGTGCTGGAACCATCTTCGGCCGCCACGCTCAAGGCCCGGTTTTTCAATCAGGACGGCGGTGAGGTAGAGTCTTGCGGCAATGCCAGCCGGGCGATCGGGTTGTTGCTTGGCATAGCCGCCACAATCGAGACACTGGGCGGTCTTCTGACGGTTTCTCCAGATGGTGCTGGGATCAGCGTCGATATGGGCGAACCCCGGTTTGAATGGGAAGCCATTCCGCTCGCTTACCCACTCGACACTCATACCCTGCCGCTTGGCTGGGACGGATTGGAAAGCCCCACGGCGGTCAATGTCGGCAATCCGCACGTGATCTTTTTCGTGCCCGATTGCGGCACGGTCGAGCTCGACCGGCTGGGGCCGGAGATCGAGCACGATGCGCTGTTCCCGCAGCGGGTCAACGTCAACGTAGCGACGGTGGAGAGCCGCAGCCGCATCCGCCTGCGGGTATGGGAACGCGGTGTGGGCGAAACCCGTGCTTGCGGCACCGGCGCCTGCGCCACGGCGATTGGTGCCATGCGGCGCGGGCTGGTCGATCGCAGCGTCACCGTTGCGCTGCCGGGCGGTGAATTGCAGATCGAATGGACCAAGGCGGGACGCATGCTGATGACTGGCCCCGCGACCGAGAGCTTTCGCGGCACTTTCGATCCGGCGCAGTTCGGAGCGGCCTGATGGGCGCCGAAGTGATCACACTTGGCTGCCGCCTGAACCTGTCCGAAAGCGAAGATCTGCGCAGACTTTTGGCGCACGAAGACGATCTGGTGGTGATCAATTCCTGCGCGGTCACGGCCGAGGCGGTTCGCCAGACCCGTCAGGCGATCCGCCGCGCCCGCCGCGCCCGTCCTGATGCCCGCCTGCTGGTCACCGGCTGCGCCGCCGAGGTTGAGCGCGAGGCATTGGCGGCGATGCCCGAGGTTGATGGCCTGATCGCCAATGTGGCCAAGCTCGATCCGCGGATCTGGAACGTCGCACCGGCTCATGACAAGCCGCTCACCCTGAGCCTGTCGAAGAGCCACACCCGCGCTTTCATTGCGGTGCAGAACGGCTGCGACCATGCCTGCACCTTCTGTGTCATTCCGCAAGGCCGCGGACCAAGCCGGTCGCTGCCGATCCCGGCCGCACTGACCGAGGTAGAGCGGCACCTTTCGCTGGGCGCGCGCGAAGTGGTGTTGACCGGGGTCGATCTGACCAGCTGGGGGCATGATCTGCCGGGACAGCCCGGGCTTGGCACGCTGGTCGAAGCGATCCTGACCGCATTTCCAGACCTGCAGCGACTGCGCCTTTCGTCGGTCGATGGCGTGGAAATCGATCCGCTGCTGCTCGAGCTGATCGCCAGCGAGCTGCGGCTGATGCCGCACCTGCACCTGTCGCTGCAGCACGGCCACGATCTGATCCTGAAGCGGATGAAGCGGCGTCACAGCCGCGCGCAGGCGGTAGAGCTCGTGACGAACCTGCGCGCGCGGCGGCCGGACCTGGCACTCGGCGGCGATCTGATTGCCGGCTTCCCGACCGAAGACGCGGCCGCGCATCAAGCCAACCTATCGATCATCGCCGAGCTTAGCCTCGTCCATGGCCACATCTTCCCCTACTCGCCTCGCCCCGGCACCCCGGCCGCGCGGATGCCGCAAGTTGGCCCGCCGGTGATCAAAGCCCGCGCCGCCGAGCTGCGCGCAGCGGTGGCGGTGGAGCGGTCGAACTGGCTGCAAAACCAGCTGGGCCAGCCGCTCGAAATACTTGCCGAACGCGATGGAACGGGCCATGCGCCAAACTTCGCCCGGGTGCAGCTGCCGCCCGGCACCAAGGCTGGAACAATCGTGACTGTTACCCCCACCCGGATTGTCGAAGGCCTGCTGGCATGAGTGCGGAAACCTGGTCCGACCGCCTGTTTGGCGGCTTTCGCAAGACCTCTGAAAAGCTGACCGAGAACATTGCCGGGATCGTATCGAAGGCCCGGCTGGACGCTGCTCAGCTTGACGAACTTGAAGATGCGTTGATCCTTTCGGACCTCGGCCCACGCGCTGCGGCGCGGATTCGTGAGCGGCTAGCTGGTGAGCGGTTTGAGCGCGGTGCCGATGAAGCTGCGATCCGGCAAGCGGTGGCGGATGAAATCGCTGCGATCCTGCGTCCTGTCGCGATCCCAATCGATATCGTTGCCTTCCCCCGCCCGCAGGTGATCCTGGTGATCGGCGTCAACGGTTCGGGCAAAACCACCACCATCGCCAAACTCGCGCACCTGTTTCAGGAACTCGACTATTCGGTGATGCTGGCAGCAGGCGACACGTTTCGCGCCGCCGCGATTGGCCAGCTGGCCATTTGGGCCGATCGGCTTGGTGTGGAACTGATCAAGGGGCCCGAAGGCGGTGATCCCTCGGCAGTGGTGTTTGATGCGGTCAAGGCCGCGACCGACAAGGGGATAGACGCGCTGATCGTTGATACTGCTGGCCGGCTGCAGAACAAGCGCGAACTGATGGACGAACTGGCCAAGATTCACCGCGTGCTTGGCCGGCTCAACCCAGAGGCGCCGCACGACGTGGTGCTGGTGCTCGATGCCACTAACGGGCAGAACGCGCTGCAACAGATTGACACATTCAAGGAGGTTGCCGGGGTGACCGGACTGATCATGACCAAGCTCGACGGAACGGCGCGCGGCGGGGTGCTGGTGGCTGCGGCCGAGCAATACGGCCTGCCGATCCACGCCATCGGTGTCGGCGAAAAGATCGATGATCTGCGTCCGTTCGATCCCGATCTGGTCGCCCGCGTGATTGCGGGGGTAGCATGACCGTCGCTGCCAACCAACGGCCCAAATCGGGCTGGCTCAACCTGGTGGTCGATTACGGCCCGGTGGTCGTGTTCTTTCTGGTCTATCGCTATTACACGCCGCCCGCTGACCAGAAAAATGCCGTCGCCGAAGTAAGCGCGGTGGTGATCAGCACCATGTCATTCATGGTCGCTGCCTTGATCGCGCTGGGCGTATCGTGGTGGCGGCTCAAACACATTTCGCCGATGCTGTGGCTCTCGACTGTGCTGATCGTCGGGTTCGGCGGTCTGACGATCGTGCTGCGCGATCCGCTCTGGATTCAGCTCAAGCCGACCGCGATCTATCTGATGTTCGGGGTGGTTCTGTTGGTCGGGGTCTGGCGCGGCAAAGCCTATCTCAAGTATCTGCTGGAGGCCGCGTTTGAGGGGCTGAATGAGCAGGGCTGGCTCAAACTGTCGCGCAATTGGGGGCTGTTCTTCTTTGCGCTGGCGCTGCTCAACGAGGTGCTGCGGCAGTTTTACAACGTCCAGAACGGCAACTTTGAGACCTGGATCTCGCTCAAGCTGTGGCTGTTCATGCCGCTCTCGTTCTTGTTCACCTTTACCCAGCTGCCGATGCTGCTGAAACACGGCCTGATGCAAGAGGCCGAAGCCGAAGTGCTGAGCGATCCGCCGCACGAGTGAAATTGGTTCGCGAAATGGGTGACAAAGCACGCAATCCGCGCGATAACGCTCGGGCAAGAAATAACGCTTCAATTTAGGGGGAAGCAAAATGGCAAAGTTTTTCGGAAATCTGCATCTGGTGCTGCTCACCGGACTGGTGCTCTCACTGGTAGTGATGTTCCAGTTCGCCGATCCATCGTTCGGCGTCGAGCACACCAACGTGTTGTCGTGGTTGCACGTGTTCTTCGGGATCGTCTGGATCGGGTTGCTCTATTACCTCAATTTCGTTCAGGTCCCGACCATGCCGTCGATCCCGGCCGAGCAGAAGGGCGCGATCACCGGGCACATTGCTCCCAAGGTGTTCTTCTTCTTCCGCTATGGCGCGCTGCTAACCGTGCTGACCGGCCTGATCCTCGCTGTCATCAAGGGCTATGCTCACCGCGCCATGACTTTCAACGGTGCGACCAGCAGTGAAAACCTGATCGGCCTTGGCATGTGGCTGGCCCTGATCATGGCCTTCAACGTGTGGTTCATCATCTGGCCCGCCCAGAAGAAAATCCTGAACCTTGGCACGACTGAAGCTTCGGCTGAAGAAAAAGCCGCAGCTGCACCGCGCGCGCTCTATGCCAGCCGCACCAACACGCTGCTGTCGCTCCCGATGCTCTACTGCATGGTCAGCGCCAATCTCGGTTGAGCCTCCATCAGTCCACCGAACAAGCGCGGTGTCCCATCCGGGGCACCGCGCTTTTCTTTTGGGCGCAGCGTGGCTAGGCCATAGCTATGACTGCACAGATCGATCCGTTTCAAACCATCACCGTTTCCGCTCTCGCCCACCGCCTCAAGGCTGAGGGGCGCAGCATCATCCACATGGAGTTCGGCCAGCCCAGCACCGGCGCGCCAGATGCCGCGATCGCCGCGGCGCATCATGTTCTCGACAATGATCCGCTGGGCTATTGGGAAAGCCCGGCGCTCAAGGAACGGATAGCGGCGCACTATGCCGAATGGTACGGGGTGGAAGTAACCCCGGCCCGGATCGTGCTGACCTGCGGCGCTTCTCCCGCGCTGGTGCTGGCGCTGAACATGAGCTTTGCGCCCGGTGACCGGGTGGCTTTCGCCCGCCCCGGCTATGTCGCCTATCGCAACACGCTCAAGGCGCTGCACATGAAGCCAGTCGAACTGGCCTGCGGTGAAGCTGAACGCTTTCAGCTGAGCGCCAAAGCGATCGCCGCGCTAGATCCCGCGCCGCAGGGGATCATCCTCGCCAGCCCGGCCAATCCCACAGGGACGATCATTGCGCACGATGAGCTGGCTGCTATCGCCAAGGTCTGCCGAGAACGCGGGATCACCATTATCGCCGACGAGATCTATCACGGCATTTCCTACGGCGAGGAAACACCGTCGATACTGCAGGCCGAACCAGACGCATTGGTGGTCAATTCGTTCTCCAAATACTGGTCGATGGCCGGATGGCGCTTGGGCTGGCTGGTGGTCCCCGAAAGCGGGATCGACGCGGCCCGGGCGCGGATGGGCAATCTGTTCCTGACCCCGCCCAGTCTGGCGCAGCACGCCGGGCTGGTCGCTATGGACTGCAAGGCCGACCTGCAGGCCAATATCGCCACCTACACCCGCAACCGCGAACTCTTGCTGGCGGCACTTCCGGGAATGGGGCTGGGCCGGATCGCTCCGCCCGACGGGGCGTTCTACATCTATGCCGACGTTTCCGAGTTCACGGATGACAGCATGGAATTCTGCAAGGCGCTGCTGCAGGACACCGGCGTCGCCACCGCGCCAGGGATCGATTTCGATCCGGTCGAAGGCCGGCACTTTATGCGGATCAGTTTCGCAGTCGCCACTCCGCTGGTCGAAGAAGCGATCCGCCTGATCGGGCCGTGGTTCGCGGCCCGCAACCGGGGCAATCGCGCCAGCTAGATTTCGATCTGACTGCCCAATTCGACCACGCGATTGGTCGGCAGGCGGAAGAATTCCATCGCGCTGGCAGCATTGCGTAGCATCCACGCGAACAGCTTTTCCCGCCAGATCGCCATGCCCGGCTTTTCCGAAGCGAGCAGCGTCTGGCGCGAAAGGAAGAAGCTGGTCTTCATCATCTCAAACGGACCGCCGCACATATTGGTTTGCTTGAGCGCTGCGGGAATATTGGTTTCTTCGAGGAAGCCGTACTTCAGTGTCAGGCGATAGAATCCCTGACCAAGGTCCTTCATCTCGCAGCGCTTTTCCTCGTTGACGAACGGCACGTCCTGAATCGCCACGGTCAGCACCACCACGCGCTCATGCAGCACCTTGTTGTGCTTGATATTGTGGAGCAGCGCCGATGGCACTCCGGCCGCCGAGCTGGCCATGAAGATTGCAGTACCACTCACCCGTTTGGCGCTGGTATTGGCGCTCTTGGCGAAGACCTCCATCGGAATGGTGCCCTCGGTCATGGATTGCCGCATCAGCTTGCGGCCGCGCGACCAGGTGGTCAGCAAGGTGAAGATGAACAGCCCGATCACCAGCGGCACCCACCCGCCCTGCGGAACCTTGAGCAAGTTCGCGCCGAGGTAGGCCATATCGACCACGATGAACACCGCGATGAGCGGCGCAGCCTTCCACAGCGGCCAGCGCCACAGCGTGATCAGGACCACCGCCAGCAGGATCGTATCGATGAACATCGCGCCCGTAACCGCAATACCATATGCAGCGGCAAGGTTGCTCGATGACCGGAAGAACAGCACCAGAATGATCACCATGATCATCAGCGCCCAATTGAGTGTCGGGATATAGATCTGACCGGCTGCCGCAGCGCTGGTATGCTTGATCTGCATCCGCGGCAGGAAGCCCATGTTGATCGCTTGCTGGGTCAGGCTGAACGCGCCCGAGATGACCGCCTGGCTGGCGATAATCGTCGCGGCCAGCGCCAGGAAGATCACCGGAATGCGGATCATATCCGGGATCATCAGGAAGAACGGATCCTTGATCAGCAAGGCGGCGTTCTCAGGCGTGGTCGACAGCACCATCGCCCCCTGCCCCATATAGTTGAGCATCAGCGATGGCAGGACGAAAGTCATCCAGCTGATCCCGATCGGCTTGCGCCCGAAGTGGCCCATATCGGCATAGAGCGCCTCGGCCCCGGTCACCGCCAGCACAACGCTGCCCATCGCAACAAAGGCGCGGAAACCGTCAGTCATAAAGAACCGCAACGCGTTTACCGGGTTGATCGTCTCAAGCACGATTGTCGGCATCGCCGCCATATGCAGCAGGCCCATTCCGGCCAAGGCCAGGAAATAGAGCACCATGATCGGGCCGAACAACTTGCCGACTTTTTCGGTCCCGCGGGCCTGAATCGCAAACAACCCGAACAGGATCGCCACCGCCAAAGGCACAATCCAGTCCTTGAAACCAGGGTGGACGTATTGCAGACCCTCGGTGGCCGAAAGCACCGACATCGCCGGGGTGATCATCGAATCGCCATAGAACAGCGCGGTCGCAAACACGCCGAGCAGCACGAACGGCGCGGTCCATTTGGCGCCGTCAGACTTGCGGTTGATCAGCGCGAGCAGCGCGAGGCTACCGCCTTCACCCTTGTTGTCGGCCTTCATGATGGTCAGGACATATTTGAACGTCACCACGATCATCATCGACCAGAACACCAGGCTCAGAACCCCGTGAATGTGGACCGGGTCAACCTGAATCCCCGGCGCCCCATGGTGCGAGGCAAAGGTTTCGCGGAATGCGTAAATCGGGCTGGTGCCAATATCACCAAACACCACTCCAACCGCACCGATCGCCAGCGCAACAATGCCGCCGTGATGATGGCCATGGCTATCGATATGATGGCCGGCGGCCTCGCCGTCTTCAGGTGCGGCGGAGGCTGATTCGTCTGGCTTACTCATGCAACTTGCAACCCCCATGAGACGGCGCGAGGTAAGGCGCCTAGCACTGCCCGACACACAGGTCCAGAACTGCCGTAAGTCATTGACCTTGCTGCATCGCGACGATCTGATCGAGCCGCTTTATCCGCTCCGCCAGCTCGCCGCGCCATGGCGCATCGGACGGTGCCTTGGCCACTAGGTCGGCCCAGATCGCGCGGCCTTCAACAAACTTTCCATTGGTAATCAGCGCAAGGCCCAGGAAATAGCCCGGTGCCGGACTGGCCGGATTGGCTTCAGCAGCTTTGCGATAGGCGTGCATCGCGGCCGGGGTCAGCACGCCTTCAGCGTGGCCGACCAGATTGTTGCCGAGCGCCACCCAGGCTTCGGAATCCTTGGGGTTTTGCTCAACCGCGCCCAGCACTATCGTGGCGGCATCGCCATATTGCCCATGGCGGGTCATGGCGTCTGCGGTCAGCAGCCAGCGGTTGGGCAGATTGGGGGTCGCGATCGAGCCGTAGAGCGCCTTGCGTGCCTCCACCAGCAGCGGCCCGGCTTTGTCCTGCCGCTGCTCGGCCGATTTGGGCGCGCCCGGCTGGGCCGGGGCGGCCTGGAACGCAAAGCCAGCCAGCCCCAGCGCCAAGGCTGCGCCAATCGGCTCGAGCCCTTTGCGCGGGACCTTGCACAAAACTGCCAGCGCGGCAAAAGTCAACAGCCCCAGCCCGATCACCATCGCCCAGATCATCGCGCGCTCCCTAAACTCAATCGCCGCCGCAGGATCAGACCGATTAGCCCCAGCAGCACCAGCGGCACGGCAAACAGCGGCCACGTCGTGGCGGTGACTCGCGGGGCGTAGCTGATGTAATCGCCATAGCTTGCAACCAACCATGCCCGGATCGCCTCGGGATCTTCGCCCGCCTTGATCCGGGTGCGAACCTGATGGCGCATGTCGCCCGCAATCGGCGCATCGGAATCGGAGATCGATTGTCCCTGACATTGCAGGCAGCGCAGCGTCTCCATCAGTGCCTTGGCGCTGGCCTCTTGTGCCGGGCTTTCAAGCTGGCGATAGGCATAGGGCGCGGGCGGCATGGTTCCGTCGGCCAGCACCGGTGCAGCCAAAGCCAGCGTCATCGCGGCAAGCAGCCAGCGGCTCATCGCCCGGCCTCTTCGACTTTGGCCAGAATTACCGGCACCTGATCGGCCCTGATTTCACCGATGTGCTGATAGCGGATCACGCCCTGACCATCGACTACGAAGCTTTCCGGCACACCGGAAGAACCGAGCTGAAACTGGACCGCGCTGACATTGTCGGCTCCGATTCGGCTGAATGGATTGCCGTTGCGGTCCAGAAAGGCTTTCAGGTCCGCCGGCTTGTCACGGATCGCGACGCCGACCACTTCGACCCCAGCAGTGCGCAGTGCCTCTAATTGCGGCGCCTCGACCGCGCAGGGGACGCACCAGCTGGCGAAGATGTTGACCAGCCGAACCTTGCCATCGGCCAGATCGGCGCGCGCCAGGCCCGGCTGGCCTTCAATCGCGGCCGGCAGGCGGAATTCGGGCACCGGCTTGCCGATGAGCGCGCTGCGCACTTCGCGTTCCGCAGGATTGCGCAAGCCATAGGCAACCAACGCCACAAAGACGCTGAAGGCCAACAGCGGCAGCCACAGCAGCCAGCGCGAACTGCGCAGGGGCGCTTGTTCGCTCAACGGCCCTGCCTCATCCGGCGATAGGCAATCTTTTCCTGCGCGATGATCCGCCGCAGATCGCTGCTGACGTGGCCCAGCATGGCCAGCAGCCCGCCCAGCGCGATCATCAGCCCGCCATACCAGATCAGCGTCACAAACGGCTTCCACCACAGTCGCAGCTGCCAGCGCCCATCCTCGGCGGCCTCACCCAGCACCACGTAAAGCTGGCCGTTCCAGCGCGTCAACAGGGCGCTTTCGCTGGTCCCTTGCGGTGGTGACCAGAAACTGCGGGCTTGCGGATGCAGTTCGATCGGATCGCCGCCCTGATAACGCGCCTGCAAGGTCGCCTCCAGCGCGGTCCAGTTTGGCCCGGCGACCGGCACGACCTGCTCAAGCTTGACCTGCCATGGCCCAACCGCAAGCGTGTCACCTGCTTTCGCCGCGATCAGCCGCTCGGTGGTAAAGGCGGAATCGGCGGCCATCCCGAACAGCGCCACCGCCACGCCCAGATGCGCCAGGACCATGCCCCACAGCGGCAGCTTGACGTTTTGCAGCTTGCGCCCGCGCAGCGGCAGCAGGCTAGTAATCACCAGTCCGAAAGCGAGCGCCATGCCCAGCAGCGGCAACAGCTTCATGCCCGAGATCACCGCCATCACGCCAACACCCACGGTGACCAGCAGCGGCAAGATCAGCAACTTGCGCACCCGATCAAAGCGATCGCGGCGCCAGCGCAGCAGCGGGCCGATTGCCATGACCACCAGCATCGGCAGCACAAAGACTGCGCTCATTGGGTTGAAATAGGGCGGCCCGACCGAAACCTTGGCCCCCATCGCCTCGGCCAGCAGCGGGTAAAGCGTGCCCAGCAGCACGATCCCCAGTGTCGCGCTGAGCATCACGTTGTTGATCACCAGCGCGCCCTCGCGGCTGGTCACGGCAAACCGTTCACCTTCGCTGATGGTTCCAGCCCGGAGCGCGAACAAAGTCAGCGCTCCGCCTATATAGATAGCCAGCAGGATCAGGATGAACGCGCCGCGGGTCGGATCGACCGCGAAAGCGTGAACGCTGGTCAAAATGCCCGAACGGACCAAAAAAGTCCCCAGCATCGACATCGAAAACGCCACCACACCAAGCATGATCGTCCAGGTCCGCAGCGCGTTGCGCGATGCCAGCACTGAAACCGAATGGAGCAGCGCGGTCGCCGCCAGCCACGGCATCAGGCTGGCATTCTCAACCGGGTCCCAGAACCACCAGCCGCCCCAGCCGAGCTCGTAATAGGCCCAATAGGACCCGGCAACGATCCCGGCGGTCAGGAATACCCAGGCCCCCAGCACCCAAGGCCGCATCGCTTTGGCAAAGGCCGGGCCAACCTCGCGGGTCAGCAGCGCCCCGACCGCGAAGCTGAAGGCAATCGAAAGCCCGACATAACCGATGTAAAGCGTCGGCGGATGGAACGCGAGGCCGGGGTCCTGCAGCGTCGGGTTGAGCCCCAGACCTTCACCTGGGACCGGATTGGTCCGGGTGAACGGGTTCGATGCGAACAAAAGGAAGGCGTAGAAGCCCAGGCTGACAAAGGCCTGCGCGGCCAAAGTCGCCAGCATGGTTCGATCCGGCAGACGCCGCTCAACCAAAGCGAGAAATGCACCCGCCAGCCCCATTACGGTGACCCACAGCAGCATCGAGCCTTCGTGGTTGCCCCAGGTGCCTGACAGCTTGTAAATCAGCGGCTTGGCCGAATGCGAGTTCTTGGCGACCAGCAGCACCGACAGGTCGGTGACGCTGAACAGATAGATTAACACCGCAAAGGACAGCGCAACCAAGCCGCCTTGAACCATAGCGACCGGGCGGACCAGCGCGGCCAGCGACTGGCCATTGCGGGTCAGGCCGAGCCCCCCGGCGAACAGCTGCAAAGCCGCAAGTGCGGCGGCAAACCAAAGCGCGACAAGTCCGAGGTTGGCGATCACCGGGTTTCTTCCATAGTCTTGCGGGCCTGATCGGTGGTCATATCCTTCATCTCGCGCGGCACGTATTTTTCATCGTGCTTGGCCAGCAGGTTGTCGGCCACGAAAGTGCCGTCGGGCTTACGTTTGCCTTCCGCAACCACGCCCGATCCTTCCTTGAACAGGTCGGGCACGATCCCCTTGAACATCACCGGCACCCGGGCCTTGTCGTCGTTCACAATGAAGCGGATGGTAATGCCATCGGCATCAGTTTTGAGTGAGCCGGTTTCGACCATTCCCCCCAACCGCACAGCGCGATCAGGCGCAGGTGGATTGGCGGTCATCTCTGCCGGCAGGTAAAAGAACGAAGCCTGGCTGCGCAGCGCCCAGGCCGAGAGCAAACCAGCTCCGATCAGCGCCACCAACGCGATCAGCACCAACACAAGCCGCTGGTGTTTGGCCTTGAATGCAACGCTCATTGATCGCGGGCCTTGTCTCGGCGGGCTTCGGCATTGCGCATCGCACGCAGGCTGGAAGCAATCAGCGCGGCGGTGCCGATCACGCTGATCCCATAGGAGGCGATCACGAAGGTCCAGTGGTTCAGATTTTCAGCCATCAACCGCCTCCATCGCTCGGCGGCGGAGCCGTGCCTCGGACTGGGTATCCGCCAGGATTGCGCGCATTCGCATCAATACAACCGCGCCGAAGACCAGCGAAAAGCCAATCGTCGCCGCCAGCAGCCCATAAAGGAACTGCGGCGCCATCTCGCTCTTGCCCATGCTGATCGAGGGGGGCTGGTGCAGACTGTTCCACCACAGCACCGAAAAGTGGATGATCGGAATGTTGACCGCGCCGACCAGCCCAAAAATCGCCGGGAGCCGTGATCCGGCCCCGCCGTCGCGATTGGCGGCATCGGCCAGCGCGATATAGGCGCAATAGAGGAAGAACAGCACCAGCATCGAGGTCAGCCGGCCGTCCCAGACCCACCAGGCCCCCCAGGCCGGACGGCCCCAAAGCGAGCCGGTAATCAGGCACAGCAGCGCAAAAAACGCCCCCGGCAGGGCTATTGCCCGTGCTGCAATCCCCGCGAGAGGGTGACGCCAGACCAGTTCGGCCAGACTGGCCAGCGCAATCGCGCTCCAGCCGCCCATCCCGAGCCACGCTGCGGGCACGTGGACGAACAGGATCCGTGCCGAATCCCCTTGCAGTCGTTCAGCCGGAGCGCCCAGCAGGCCCCACAGCAGCGCAGCACTGCTCAGCACCAAGCCTGCACTTAGCAAGGGCGTGGTCAGCAGCCGCGCAAGGCGCAGGAAACGAGCGGGATTGGCGAGGCCATGCATGCAGGTAAAGACTCAGCAAGAACTGCGCCCGCTTTGGCAGGAGCACCCCGGCGCGGCAAGCGCCAACTCGCCGTAATCCGCTGGTGGTTGATTGATCCAACAAATGGAAAATGGGGCGATCGATGGGTCTCGAACCCACGACCTCCGGTACCACAAACCGGCGCTCTAACCAACTGAGCTACGATCGCCACAACCCGGATCACGAAAGGCGACCCAGGCAGGCGCGCCCATTTGCACAAAGGCCGCGCGATGGGAAGGGAAAACTGCTAGAAACCACGCGTGACCACACCCGCCGATCCCACCCGCGCACACTTGTTGGCGACCCCGGGAATCCAACGGGTTCCTTCGCCCCAGCTGGACCTGTTCATCCTGCGCGGATTCCTTGAGCCGGCCCTTTGTGAAACGTTGATCGATCAGATCGAAGCCCAGCACCGTCCATCAACAATCGCCGACGACCTTGGCGATACTGCATTTCGGACCAGTTCCACCTGCGATCTCGATCCGGCCGGCGCCGGCATGGCCGAGCTTGAGGCGCGGTTCACCGCCGTATCGGGAATCGCCCCAGCCTTTGGTGAGCCGGTGCAGGGCCAGCGCTATGAGGTAGGGCAGGAATTCAAGGCTCATACCGACTATTTCGAACCTGACGGCCCCGACTTTGCCTGGTTTTGCGCCGAAACCGGCCAGCGGACTTGGACCTTTATGGTCTATCTCAATGCAGTTCCCGCTGGCGGCGCGACCCGGTTCAAGACCATCGACAAGATCGTTCAGCCTGAAGCGGGCAAGCTGCTGGCCTGGAACAACCGGCTGCCTGCTGGCGCGGTCAATCCGGCCACGCTCCATCACGCTCTGAAAGTGCGCAAGGGCCGGAAATATGTGATCACCCGGTGGTATCGGGAGCGCCAAGTGCGCCCGGGTTGATCACCATTTCCAGATTGTTAACCAACGCTTCCTAACATCCTGCTGAAATATCCTTAAAAGGGGGTTGGACAGTGGCTGCGAAATTGAAGATCGATCCTGCGCTACATCGTCAGCCGGTTCCTCAGACGCGCCGGGCGACACGGTTGCGCTCGCACGCGCGAGCGATGGTCCAGTCTAGCCATGGAGACCGCGGAAAAGCGTTGATACACGACATTTCGGTCCATGGCTGCCATCTGGAAACCGATGCCAGCTGGATGCGGTTGGGACAGTTTGTTTCGCTTCGACTGTCGAGCGACTGGACGATTCAGGCGGTTGTCCGCTGGGTTCGCGATCATCGTGTCGGGGTGGAATTCCTCCGCCCGATCACCGATGCCGATGCCCGCGAGATTTCGGGCGACTGATTCGCCGCCAGCAAGTCGGCACAGCAAAAGGGCGGCTCCAGCGGAGCCGCCCTTTGCATTTGGCCAGAACCGATCGCTCAGTTCTTCTTGAGCGAAAGTCCGCCGAAACGCTTGTTGAACTGGGCAACGCGGCCGCCCTGATCGATCTGGCGCGTGCCGCCGGTCCAGGCCGGGTGCGAGGTGGGATCGATTTCGAGAACCAACGTGTCGCCTGCCTTGCCCCAGGTGGAGCGGGTTTCGAACACGGTGCCATCGGTCATCTGGACCTTGATGGTGTGGTAGTCGGGATGTCCTTCGGCCTTCATCGCAATATCTTTCGCTAGCGACCGGTTCCGACCGGTCTGGAATAGGAAGCGCGGCCCTTAGCCGGGCTTTTTGGTTTTGTCCAGCCGTCCGGCTGGATCGGCAACACCGGCCCGCACCCCCGGCCCAACCACCCGTTAAAGGTTACCCTGTGGGTGGTTGGGCCGGGGGAG
>JANMOU010000031.1:0-146505 GCA_031369495.1 Novosphingobium sp.
TAGGCCTGACCGGCTATTTCACCCTCGACCAGTCGTTGTGGGTGATCGCTACGGTGACAGCACTCGCCTTCCTGATCGGCTTCCTGCTGATCATCCCGATCGGCGGCGCGGATATGCCGGTGGTCGTCTCGATGCTCAATAGCTACTCGGGCTGGGCGGCGGCGGCGATGGGCTTCACGCTGCACAATACCGCGATGATCATCACCGGGGCGCTGGTCGGATCATCCGGCGCGATCCTCTCCTACATCATGTGCAAGGCGATGAACCGCAGCTTCATCTCGGTGATCGCGGGCGGGTTCGGGGTCGATTCCTCGGCGTCTGGCGGCGAGGCCAAGGAACAGCGCCCATGGAAGCGCGGCAGTGCCGAAGACGCCGCTTTCCTGCTGGGCGAGGCCGAGCAGGTCATCATCATCCCGGGCTATGGCATGGCAGTGGCGCAGGCCCAGCACGTGCTGCGCGAGATGGGCGATCAGCTGAAAGCCAAGGGCGTCCGGGTCAAATATGCGATTCATCCGGTGGCTGGCCGCATGCCCGGCCACATGAATGTGCTGCTGGCCGAAGCCAATGTGCCCTATGACGAAGTGTTCGAGCTGGAGGACATCAACGGCGAATTTGCGCAGACCGATGTCGCCTTCATCATCGGCGCCAACGACGTGGTCAACCCGGCGGCCAAGACCGACAAATCATCGCCGATTTACGGAATGCCGGTGTTTGACGTGGAAAAGGCCAAGACCATCATGTTCATCAAACGCAGCATGGGCGGGGTCGGTTATGCCGGGGTCGATAACGATGTGTTCTATATGGACCAGACCATGATGCTGCTGGCCGATGCCAAGAAGATGGTCGACGATATCGTCAAGGCACTGGCTCATTGATCGTTCAGCTGACGCCTTGCAAAGCCCGAGCATGATAAAGCCAATCGTTGTGCTCGTGCCGCTGGTATTTCTCACCGCCTGCGCGCCCAGCAAGCTGGCCTATGGGTCAGTGAAGAGCGCGATGATCGATGCGGGGCTGAGCGAGCCGAACGCGGCCTGCATGGCGACGCGGATGACCGATCGGTTGTCGCTGGTCCAGCTCAACAAACTGAAGCAGCTGAAGGGCGAAAAGCGCAGCCTGTCCGACTATGTCGGTGCGGTGCGGCGCGTGGGGGATGCCGAGGCGCTGTCGGTGACCGCTAGCAGCGCGGCGCTGTGCGCGACTGGGCTGGCGGGCGAGAGGAAGTAGCGCGTCCTCCCCAACCAATCTGGGGCCGACGGACGTTGACATCCGCGGCTGTCCGTCCAAAACTCTCCCCATGAGGTTGCCCGCACTATTCATCGCTGCGGCCACGGCGTTTGCCCTGGCTGCTCCTGCTCACGCCAAGACGATTGCCGTCGCCGCTGGGGATGGCGCGCAGACCCGGTTGCAGGAGGCGCTGATTGTCGCGGAACCAGGTGATGTGGTTGAGCTTGGCGCCGGACGGTTTGTGCTGACAGACGGCCTCAGCCTTGACGTCAAAGGCGTGACGGTTCGCGGCAAGGGTATGGACGCGACCGTGCTCGATTTCAGCGGCCAGAAGGGGGCGGGTGAGGGCCTGCTGGTGACTTCGGACGAGGTGACACTGCGCGACTTCGCGGTTGAGAACACCAAGGGCGACGGGATCAAGAGCAAGGGCGCGGACAACATCGTCTACTACCGGGTCCGCGTGACCTGGACCGGCGGACCGCTGACCACCAACGGTGCCTATGGAATCTATCCGGTTTCCAGCACCGGCGTGCTGGTCGATGGTTGCAAGGTTTCGGGGGCATCGGACGCCGGGATTTACGTGGGGCAGTCCAATGCGATCACGGTTCGCTACAACTTCGTCGAGCAATCGGTCGCCGGGATCGAGATCGAGAACAGCCGCGATGCGCTGGTCACCGGCAATCTGGTGACGCGCAATACCGGCGGAATCCTGATTTTTGATCTGCCCAACCTGCCGGTGATGGGCGGAGGCAATACGATCATCGAAGACAATCTGGTGGTGGGCAATGACACGCCAAACTTCGCGCCAAAAGGCAATATCGTTGCCGGGGTGCCGCGGGGAACCGGGGTGATGGTGATGGCAAATGATGGCGTGCTGGTGCGCGGCAACACCATTTCCGATAACCCGACTGCGCAAGTGCTGGTTGTCGCCTATCCCCAGCCGTTTACCGACAAGACTTACAACCCGCTGCCGCGCAATGTGATCCTGTCGGGCAACCGGTTCTCGGGCGGCGGCAATGATCCGCAGTTGCCCGGCGGAGCGATGCTGAAGGCGGCGTTCGGTGGGCGGTTGCCCGATGTAATCTGGGACGGCGCCGGGAAACCGCCGATTGCCAATGATCCGCTGCCGATCCTGTCGCTCGGTGTTCCGGGGCCGGGGGTAGGCATGACGGAGGCGAAGCCCGCGCTGCTCAACCTGATCCCGCCGCCGTCGATCACTATTCCAATGGGCGTCGGCGCGCCGCTCTCGCTGGACGCCCGCGCCCAGCCATGAGGTTGCTTGTCGCTGCAGTGCTATTGGCCGGAGCCGCTGTAGCGGCTGCGCAGCCACCGCGCGCGGTGCCGGTGAATGCGGCGGCGATTGTGAACGATGGAATGCCCCGGCAGCTATCCGAATTCGGCTTTTTCGCCGATCCTGCGGGGCAACTGCCAGCGCCGGGTGTCACACCTTACCGGCTCAATACGCCGTTGTGGTCCGACGGATCAGAGAAGCTCCGGTTCGTCTATCTGCCCCAAGGGACGAAGGCGTTGGCGGATGGCGAGGGCCTAATCCGGTTTCCGGTTGGCAGCGCGTTGATCAAGACCTTCAAGCTTGAAGGGCGCTTGATCGAAACCCGCGTGCTGCTCCACCGCGCGGAAGGCTGGGTCGCGCTGCCCTATCAGTGGAATGCCGATCAGACCGATGCGAAACTGGTTCTGGCGGGGGCGCGGCTTGATGCGAAGACACCCGCCGGGGAGGCGATTTCCTATGCCATCCCCAACAAGAACCAGTGCAAGGAATGCCACGAAATGAGCGGGGAGGTGACCCCGATCGGGCCCAAGGCGCGCAACCTTTCGGCCCAGTGGCTGACCGATTTTGCCAAAGCCGGAAAGCTGGACCGCGCCCCCAAACTGACCCGCCGGATGCCATTGTGGGAGGACCGCGCCAAAGTTCCGGTGGTCGATGCCGCGCGGGCCTATCTCGACGTCAATTGCGCCCATTGCCATGGGCCCACGGGGGCGGCGTCCAATTCGGGGCTCTATCTCGGCTGGGAAATCAGCGATCCGGTGATGCTGGGGATCGGCAAACGCCCGGTCGCAGCGGGACGCGGATCGGGCGGGCTGGAGTTCGGGATCGTTCCGGGCAAGCCCGAGCAATCGATCCTCTACCACCGTATGGCCAGCCTTGAAGGCGGGGTCGCAATGCCCGAACTGGGCAGGGCGAGCCTTGACCGCGACGGGCTGACGATCATTCATGCCTGGATTAGGGGCTTGCGCTAGACCTTGGCCGCTCCCTCGCTTAAGGCGCGTTCCAAGCAGGGGTTTCCACCCGGGGAGTAACGAATTTGCGCAAGATCGGCCTGATCGGCGGCATGAGCTGGCTGTCGACCCAAACCTATTACGGGCACATCAACAAGCAGGTGCAGGCACGCGCCGGCGGCCGGGCGAGCGCGCCGATGCTGATCGAAAGCCTCGATTTTTCGAACATGGCCCGGCTATCGACTGCGGAAGAGTGGAAAGCCGCGGGCGAAGTGCTCGCCGCCTCGGCCCAGCGGCTCGAAGCGGCTGGCGCCACTGCAGTGCTGATCGGCGCCAATTCGATGCACAAAGTGTTTGAGACGGTGGCCGGGGCGGTCAAGGTGCCGGTGATTCACATCGCCGAATGCGTCGCCACCAAAATGGCGGCCGATGGGGTCAAGAAGGCCGCGCTGATCGGCACTCGCAACGTGATGGTTGAAAGCTTTTACCGCCAGAAACTGATCCAGCGCGATATCGAACTGCTGCCGCCGGAAATGAAGTTCGTCGATACGCTCGACCGGATTATTTACGATGAATTGCTGCTGGGCAAAGCCAGCCGCCAGGCCGAACGCGAGCTCAAGACGATCCTGACCAATCTGGTACAGGACGGCGCCGAGGCAGTCGTGCTGGGCTGCACCGAGCTCGACATGGTGGTCGATGTCGATGCCAATGTCCTGCCGATTTACGATTGCACCCGGATCCACGCCGAAGCGGCTGTGGACTGGATTTTGGGCGACTAGTGAAAGCCCCCTTCGCCAGCGATCCCGCGCAATCGCGCGGCCGGGAGTTTCCGATTGAGACTTCGCTGGCGCGGGGCCCGCGCAGTGCCTTTCAGCGGGACCGCGACCGGGTGGTTCACTCGATCGCCTTTCGCCGTTTGCGCCACAAGACCCAGGTTTTCATCGCACCCGATGGCGATCATTACCGGGTCCGGCTGACCCACAGCCTTGAAGTCGCCCAGATCGGCAGGGTGATCGCCCGAGCGCTAGGGCTCGACGAGGATCTTACCGAGGCGCTGTGCCTGGCCCATGATATCGGCCACCCACCGTTCGGCCACGCCGGGGAAGACGCGCTCGATGGCGCCTTGAGCCGCTATGGCGGGTTCGATCACAATGCCCACTGCCTGCGGGTGCTGATGCGGCTGGAGAGCCCCTATTGCGAGCACGAAGGACTGAACCTCAGCTGGGAAATGCTCGAAGGGCTGGCCAAGCACAACGGCCCGCTTGGCATGGTACCGTGGGCCTTGGCCGAGCTAGATGCGGCCTATCCGCTGGAGCTGACGCAGTGGGGCTCGCTCGAGGCGCAAGTTGCGTCGCTGGCCGACGACATTGCCTATGACAACCACGATATAGATGATGGCCTGCGCGCCGGGTTCCTTGATCTCGAGGAACTGTTGACTCTCGATTTCGTGGCCGACCAGTGGCGCGCGATCGAAACCAAGTTCCCCGGTGCCCCGCAAGACCGGCGCCTGCGCGAATTGGTCCGCAGCCAGATCGGACTGATGGTCAACGATGTGATCGGCGAAACCGCGATGCGGGCAAAGGACTTTGCCAGCATTGCCGATGTGCGTTCCGCTGGGCGGGCGACTGCGGCGTTCTCGTCCGCGCTGGCCGAGGACGAGCGGCGGCTGAAGGCGTTCATGTATGAGCGGCTTTATCACCACCCCCAACAACTCGCGACGGCCGAGCGGGCCCGCGCGGTGACGGCGGAGTTGTACGCGGCCTATGCCCAGAACCCGGATCTGATGGACGCCGGCTGGCGGACAAGTCTGCCCGAAGTCGAGCCTGCCCGCAGCCGCCACATCGCTGATTTCATCGCCGGGATGACTGATCGTTATGCGATCTCCGCCCATGCCGGCATCTATGGCCGCACGCCGGAGGGTCTGCGCAATGTCTAAACCAACCCGTATCGCGCTGGTCGGCGCGACAGGCCTGATCGGGATGAGCTTGATCCGGCTCGCGGTGAACCGCCCGGATATCCGGATCATTGGCATTTCCCGGCGCGAAGTGGCGCTGCCACCGGGCGCGCGGATGGAAGTGCTGGTGGCCGATCCGGACAGTTGGGGCGATGCAATCGCTGCGGCCAATGCCGATGTGCTGGTCTGCGCGCTGGGCACCACCTGGGCGAAGGCTGGCAAGGACGAGGCGGCATTTCGCGCCGTCGATCAGGATCTGGTGCTGGCCTGCGGCAAGGCTGCAAAGGCCGCCGGGATCCGCCAGATGATTGCGGTGTCATCGGTTGGGGCCGATCCGATGGCCAAGAACTTTTACCTGAAAGTCAAAGGCGAGACCGAACAGGCGCTGGGTAAGCTGGGCCTGACCCGGCTCGATGTTCTGCGCCCCGGCCTGTTGCGCGGGCCCCGTGAGGAATTGCGCCCGGCAGAGCGGCTGGGGATGATAGCCAGCCCGCTGGCCGATTTGCTGATGAACGGCGCCTACCGCAAATACCGCTCGATCCGCGCGGAAACGGTCGCCCAGGCGATCGTCGGGCTGACCCGTGAGGCGATGGCCGGACGCTTCGTGTTCGAGCATGACGCGATACTGCGCGCCGCGCGCAAGGGGCAGAGCATTCTCTAACCGCCGTCCCGGGCTTGGTCCGGGACCGCTGGCGGCTTGGCGCCGGCGCTGTGGAATACGGCCAGCGATCCCCGCTTTCGCGGGGATGACGAATTGACTTGTTCGCCATTGAGCGCCAATCCGCCTGGGTCGCTGATCGCGCGGGAGAGTTCTGGTGATTCGTCAACGTGTTTGACGGTTCATCAGGCGCCGAAGGAGCAACCGCCCCGGAATCTCTCAGGCCAACGGACCGCGTGGATCGACAGCGATACTCTGGAAAGAGGTGCGGCCTGACTGCATCCGCCGAAGGGGTAACCTTGCCACCGCAGGGGAAAGCTCTCAGGTTTCCGTGACAGAGGGGGCACAGAATTTTCGTCCTGTGCGGAGCTGTGCCCAATGTCTGATACCCCGTCTGATACCATTGATGGATTCGACGAATCCGAAATTGAAACGCTGACCCTGCCGCTCGATGGCTGGCACCGCGCGCGCGGCGGCCGGATGGTCGAATTCGCCGGATACTGGATGCCAGTCCAGTATGAGGGGATCCTCGCCGAACATCTGTGGACGCGGGAAAGTGCCGGGCTGTTCGATGTCAGCCACATGGGCCAGATTGTGCTGTCGGGCAAAGAGCTGGATGCGGCGGTTGAAGCGGTGCTGCCGATTGATCTTTCGACGCTGAAACTGGGCCAGCAGCGCTATTCGCTGCTGCTCGATGAGCAAGGCGGAATCCTTGACGATCTGATGGTCCAGCGTTGGCCGAATGACCTCTACATGGTGGTCAACGGGGCGATGAAGTGGGACGATATGGGCCACCTGCGCGAAGAACTGCCCGACGAAATCACGCTCAACCATTTGGACGAACATGCACTGCTGGCGTTGCAGGGGCCAAAGGCGGCAGCGGCGTTGGAACGCCATGTCAGCGGGGAATATCCGCTGTCGGCGCTGACTTTCATGCGGTTTGGTCTGTTTGAAATCGCCGGGGTTTCGGTGACGATCAGCCGCTCAGGCTACACCGGTGAAGACGGCTTTGAAATTTCGCTGCCGGGCGAAGCGGCTGAGACGATTGCCGATCTGCTCTGCGGCGAACCCGAAGTGAAACCGATTGGTCTGGGCGCGCGGGATTCGCTGCGGCTGGAGGCGGGCCTGCCGCTTTATGGGCATGACTTGTCGCCGGAAACCTCGCCGGTCGAAGCCGGGCTGACCTTCGGGATCAACAAGCGCCGCAAAGCTGAAGGCGGCTTTCCCGGGGCGGAGCGAATTCTGGCCGAGCTGGCGAATGGCGCGCCGCGCCAATGGGTCGGCCTCAGCCTCGATGGCCGCCAGGCCGCGCGCGAAGGCGCAGCAGTTTTTGCTGGAAATGAACAGGTTGGCGTCGTGACGTCAGGTGGTTTCTCGCCCAGCCTCGAACGCCCGATCGCCACGGCTTACGTGACCAGCGCCCACGCCGCCCCCGGCACCGCGCTCGAAATCGATGTTCGCGGCAAGCGGCTGACCGCCACGGTCACGCCAATGCCCTTCGTCCCCCACCGTTATCACCGCTGAGGAGTTTCCCATGCCCCGCTACTTTTCCGAAGACCACGAATGGATCGACGTTGACGGCGATACCGGAACTGTCGGGATCACCGACTATGCCCAAGGCCAGCTGGGCGACATCACCTTCGTCGAACTGCCCGATGCCGGGACCGCCGTGAAGAAGGGCGATGCCCCGTGCGTGGTCGACAGCGTCAAGGCTGCGTCGGACGTCTACGCGCCTGTCAGCGGCACGGTGACCGAGGGCAATGCGGCGCTGGAGGGTGAGCCCGAGCTGGTTAACTCCGACCCTGAAACGGGCGGCTGGCTGTTCCGTCTGACCCTGTCCGATCCCTCCGAGCTGGACGGGCTGATGGATCGGGCCGCCTACGACGCCTACGTCGCGGGGCTATAACCGAATGCGCTACCTCCCTCTCACCCCCGACAATCGCACCGAAATGCTGGCCGTCATCGGCGCGGCCTCGGTCGATGACCTGTTCGTCGATGTCCCAGCCGAAGCGCGGCTCAGCGGCCCGATCGCGGGCTTGCCGATGCACGCCAGCGAAATGGCGGTTGAGCGCCACATGGCGGCGCTGGCGGGCAAGAATGTCAGCGCGGGATCGGTGCCGTTCTTTCTGGGGGCAGGGGCCTATCGCCATCATGTTCCGGCCAGCGTCGATCACCTGATCCAGCGCGGCGAATTTCTGACAGCCTATACCCCGTACCAGCCCGAAATCGCGCAGGGTACGCTGCAGGTGCTGTTTGAGTTCCAAACACAAGTGGCGCGGCTGTTTGGCACAGAGATCGCCAATGCTTCGATGTACGATGGTTCGACCGCTGCGTGGGAAGCGGTCGCGATGGCCGGGCGCATAACCAAGCGGGGCAAGGCGGTGCTGTGTTCCGGGCTGCATCCGCATTATGTCTCGACCATCCGCACGATGGCCAAGTTCACCGGCGACGTGATCGAGTGGCGCGCGCCTTCGCTGACGGCGGAACCAGATACCGCCGGAGTGATCGCCGCGATTGATGGCGAGACCAGCTGCGTCGTGGTCCAGTATCCCGACATCCTGGGCCGGGTGGCCGATCTGGCTGCGATTGCCGAAGCGGCCCATGCCCATGGCGCGCTGCTGGTGGCAGTAGTGACTGAACCGGTTGCACTGGGCCTGATCGAGGCACCGGGGCATCTGGGTGCGGATATCGTGGTGGGTGAGGGGCAGTCGATTGGGGTCGGGCTGCAATTCGGCGGTCCGTACCTCGGTCTGTTCGGTTGCCGCGAAAAGTTTGTGCGGCAGATGCCGGGGCGGCTCTGCGGCGAAACCGTCGATGCTGAGGGTAAGCGCGGCTTCGTGCTGACGCTTTCGACCCGCGAACAGCATATCCGGCGGGAGAAGGCGACCAGCAATATCTGCACCAATGCAGGGCTTTGCGCGCTGGCTTTCAGTATTCACATGACCTTGCTGGGCGGCGAAGGACTGAGCCAGCTGGCGCAGGTCAGCCATGCCCGCGCGCAGGCTGCGGCGGCGCGGTTGGGGCGGGTGCCGGGGGTGACGGTGCTGAATTCCACCTACGTCAATGAATTCACCGTGGTGCTGCCCTCGGACGCGCGTGAGGCGGTGCGGCAGATGGCCGACCAATTCGTGCTGGGCGGCGTATCGCTCGGGCGGCTCTATCCCGATGCGCCCGACTTGGCGAACGGCTTGCTGGTCTGCACCAGCGAACTCACCACCGACGAGGATATCGAAGCGCTGGGTGCAGCGTTGGAAGGAGTGCTGGCATGAACGCCCCGAACGCCAGCGGCTGGAAGCCCGAAATGGGCAGTGCCGACACTTCCGCTCTTGCAACCGTCAGCGGTGACCGAGCATTGATGCTCGAAGAAGCGCTGATTTTCGAGCTGGCCGCGCCGGGCGGAACCGGGGTTGATTTTGAGGCGGTCGAGGCCGCGCCGCTGCCTGCGATGGCGCGGTTCTTGCGCAAGGATATCGCCGCGCTGCCGGGGCTGTCAGAGCCAGAAACGGTGCGGCATTACACCCGCCTCAGCCGCCAGAACTACGCCATCGATCTGGGCCCGTTCCCGCTCGGCAGTTGCACGATGAAGCACAATCCGCGGCTCAACGAGAAGGTCGCGCGGCTGCCCGGCTTTGCCGATGTCCACCCGCTCGCCCCGCAGCAGACCGTCAGCGGCGCGTTGGAGGTAATCAACGAGCTGGCGCATTGGCTGATCAAACTGACCGGCATGCACGGCGTGGCGATGACCCCCAAGGCCGGCGCTCATGGCGAGTTGTGCGGGGTGCTGTGTATCAAGGCCGCGCTGGAGGCCCGTGGCGATCCGCGCAAAGTGATGCTGGTGCCCGAAAGCGCCCATGGCACCAATCCGGCGACCGCCGCTTTCGCCGGGTTCAGCATCGAGAATATTCCCGCCAACGCCGAAGGCCGGGTCGATCTCGATGCGCTGCTGGCGCGGCTGGGGCCGGATGTTGCCGGGGTGATGATCACCAACCCTAACACCTGCGGGCTGTTTGAGCGCGATATGAAGCGGATCGGCGATGCGGTCCACGCGGCGGGCGGCTACGTCTATTGCGACGGTGCCAATTTCAACGCGATCGTCGGCAAAGTCCGCCCCGGCGACCTTGGCATCGATGCAATGCACATCAATCTGCACAAGACTTTCTCGACCCCGCACGGCGGCGGCGGGCCGGGTTCGGGGCCGGTGGTCCTGTCCGAAGCGCTCAGCCCGTTCGGGCCGATCCCTTATACGGCGCGCATGGCGGATGGTTCGGTCCGGCTGGTCGAGGAAGAGGACGCTGCCGCTGAACATCCGCAGGGCTTTGGCCGGATGGCGGCATTCCACGGCCAGATGGGGATGTTTACCCGCGCGCTAACCTATATCCTCAGCCACGGTGCCGATGGGCTGAAGCTGGTCTCCGAAGACGCAGTGCTCAACGCCAACTACGTGTTGCGCAGTCTGGACGGCGATCTGGACGCCCCGTTCGGCGCCAGCGGGCCGTGTATGCACGAAGCTCTGTTCAGCGATGCCGGGCTCGCCGATGGCTTCTCCACGCTCGACATCGCCAAGGGGCTGATCGACGAGGGCTTCCACCCGATGACGGTCTATTTCCCGCTGGTGGTCCACGGCGCGATGCTGGTCGAACCGACTGAGACCGAGAGCAAGGCCGGGCTTGATCGGTTCATCACCTCACTGCGCAGCCTTGCCAGCCGCGCCAAGGCAGGCGATGAAGCCCTGAAGAGCGCGCCGCACTTTGCACCGCGTCGCCGCCTTGACGAAACGCAGGCCGCCCGCAAGCCAGTGCTGGTGTGGAAGGGAGATCACAACGCATGACGATCTGGCCGGGCTTGTTTGCCTTCACCAATGTTCTGGCGATCTGCGGGTGGATCGTTCTGGCGTTCCTGCCGCGCAAGCCCTTGGCGCACAGCGTCGTGCTCTATTTGGGTGTGGCGCTGCTGTGCCTGATCTATGTGGTGTGCTTTGCCCTGTTCCTGACCGGCAGTGTCGATATTGGCGCGGTGCCGGGCGGAGGTGAGCCCAGCGGAACCTCTATCGAGGGGATCCGCGCGCTGTTCATGAGCGACGGCGGCGTGGTGATCGGCTGGACGCATTATCTGGCGTTTGACCTGTTCACCGGGCTGTGGATCGCGCGCGACGCCGATGCCAAGGGCTTTTCGCGGATTGTTCAGCTGCCGTTTCTGGCGATGACTTTCATCGCCGGGCCAGTCGGGTTGCTGAGCTGGCTGGTGGTGCGCGAGCGCCGGGCCCGGGCGAGTGGGCGGGGCTGACCTCTAGCCCCCCTCCGCCTTGGATGCTTCGTAATTGTCCGCAGTCAGGTCCAGCCGCTCGATCCGCGGCTCGGCCTCGAGGGCGGGGCAGCTTGGACATCGGTTTTTCCCTCTCGCAAAGGTGATGCGGCAGGGGTAACCGCCCCATTGCTGAGGACAAGCGGCTATTCGAAGAACCGCTATCGGGTGACCGACGAGCAACCTTTTGAGCGCGAAGCCTTAGCTTGCCAAAGGTTTATTTGACTGCTCGGTCGCCAGCCTCACCCACAGACTGAATGTCGCGGCCAAGGCCTTTCACCGTATTACAAGCGGCGCTGGCCATTGCCATGCTGCCGACTGCCAGGATGAGCAGGAATTTGCGAACCAAAGGACTCCTCCTGAAATTGTGAAATCGCAGGATGCGCTGGCCGGTCGGCAATAGCAAGCTGGCCGGAGTCGGCGCAGCGTTTATTCCGCGCTGCTCGTCGCAGTTGGGGTCAAGCGGCGGTGGTGGAGATGCTCGCGCCAGGCGATTACGGCGCCGGCCGCGATGATCAAAGGGGCGCCCAGCCAGATCGAAGCGGGCGGCAGCTCGGCCCAGATCAACCAGCCATACAAGGTCGCCCAGACCAGCGCAGAATAGTCCATCACGATCACACTGGCGACCTGCCCATAGCGCAGCGAAGCGGTTAGCAGTAATTGGCCGACCAGCCCCAGAAACCCGCCGCCCAGCAACAGGAACCACTGCCACGGCGTGTGTGCACTGGCATAGAACGGCAAACCCAGCGCCAGGATCGGGGCAGAGATCAGCGCAAACCAGAACACGATTGACAGCGATTCCTCGGTCCGGCCCAGATCGCGGACCTGGATCGAAATCAGGGCGACCATAAAGCCTGCGCCCAGCCCAACGGCGGCTCCAAAAGCCGGGATTGCAGCGTGGCCGGGCTGGGCGATCACTACCACTCCGGCAAAGCCCAGCGCGACGGCCAGCCAGCGAACCGGGCCGACCTGCTCCTTCAGCAGCAGTGCCGACAGGATCACAGCAAAGACCGGGGTGGTAAAGCCAAAGGTGGTCGCCACCGCCAGCGGGAGCAGGACCGGCGCTCCAAAGGTAAAGAACATGCCCGTCATCCCCAGCACCGCGCGGCGGGCATGGTCGGGCAGGCGCGTGGTCTTTAGGCGTTGAACTTCGCCGCGCAACATCAGCCAAGTCAGGATCAGCACCACCGAGGGCACCTGGCGCCAAAACAGCACCTCCGGGAACGCCACCCCGGCCTCTACGGTGTATTTTACCGTCATCACCAAAGTCGCCAGCACCATCGTCGCCAGCAGTCGCAGGCCAAGCGCGTAAAGGGGCTTCTGGACAGGTTCCACCACTTCGCTCTAACGGCGGGGGATGGACTGGCAAGCAACGATCAGCACTTGGCTGGACCTGGCCTGGGTCCGGGCGGAACTGCTGGCCTTCGCGCTGGTTTGCCTCGCCGTGGTCGCCTGGCGCGGCGATCGGCGCCGGATGACCCGCAGCAATGCCGATGCAGTCGGCTGGATGCCGTGGCGCGATATCGCGTTCTGGGCAGGCTTTCTGGCGTTCCTGATGGCGGTGTTCGGGCCCTATTTCGTTTAGAGGCAGGCCTCGAGATAGGCCTGATCAAACCCGAACATCCGCGCCTTTTCCAGCGTATAGGGGCGCAGGCCCGACGAGCGGAACTCGCCGATGATCTTGCCGTCGTCGGTTTCATCCAGGTATTCGAACTTGAACAGCGACTGGGTGACGATCACATCGCCTTCCATCCCGATCACTTCGGTTACCTCGGTGGTCCGGCGCGAACCATCGCGCAGACGTTTCACCTGCACGATCAGATCGACCGATTCGGCGATCTGGCGCGAAATGGCTTCCTTGGGGATCTTGATGTCGCCCATCAGGATCATGTTCTCCATACGGCCGAGGCATTCGCGCGGGTTGTTGGCGTGAAGGGTGCACATCGAACCATCGTGGCCGGTGTTCATCGCGGCGAGCAGATCGAAGCATTCGGCACCACGAATTTCGCCCAGAATGATCCGGTCAGGTCGCATACGCAGGGCGTTCTTGACCAGATCGCCGATGGTAATCGCGCCTTGACCTTCCAAGTTCGGCGGGCGAGTTTCCAGCGGCAGCCAGTGCGGCTGCTGCAGGCGGAGTTCGGCGGCGTCTTCGATCGTCAGCACGCGTTCGCCCGGATCGATCATTTTTGACATGGCGTTGAGCATGGTGGTCTTGCCCGAACCGGTACCGCCCGAAATGACGATGTTCATCCGGCAGGCCCCGGCGATTTTGAGCGCAGTGGCCATCTTTTCATTCATCGAGCCGAAGTCCTTCAGCATGTCGATGGTGATCGGCTTTTCGGAAAACTTACGAATCGAGATCGCGGTGCCGCGCAAGGACAGCGGCGGAACGATGACGTTAACGCGGCTGCCGTCCTTCAGACGGGCGTCGCACAGCGGGGTGGTCTGATCGACGCGGCGGCCGACCTGGTTGACGATCCGCTGGGCGATCTGGAACAGATGCGCCTCATCGCGGAACCGGATCGGGGCAATGGTCAGCTTGCCCTTCCTTTCGATGTAGGTCTGATCGGGGCCGTTGACCATGATATCCGAAATATCTGGGTCGCTGAGCAGTTCTTCGAGCGGGCCGAAGCCAAGCAGCTCGTCGATCAGCACCTTTTCCAGCGCGAATTGTTCGCGGCGGTTCAGCGTAACCTTGAGTTCGGCCAGCACTTCGAGGATGATCGGACGGAATTCTTCCGACAGCTCGTCCTTGGTCAGCGTCGCCGCCGCTTCAGGATCGACCCGTTCGAGCAGGCGCGGGAGCACCTGTTCCTTGATCTTGTGGACCGATGCTTCGAAGCCTTCAGCCTGGTAATTGCCCTCGGACACCCCGTTCACACGGTCGGCCAAGCGGGACATGGCATCGGATTTCAGACCGCCCGGCCCACCGTCCATCGGCGGCAGCGGGCCAGCTTCTTCACCGGGAAGCGGCGGGAATTGCTCACCACCAAACGACTGGGATCCGCTCTTGGCAGCCTCGGACCCACCCTTCATCGGGCGGGCTACGCCGAATTGCGGCCGGGCCCCGGGGGCCATGCCATTTGCTCCATTGCGTCGGCCAAAAGCGCTCATCGTGCCTCAATCCCCCGAATTCTCAGGTCACTCTGCCCTCGGTATGGATACCAGTGGGCTTATCGAAATGGTGAATAAGACGGAAACTTTGATTATTTCCTAATGCCGGTCAGCAAACCGGATTGGAAAGAGTGACCGGGACCTTGCGGGTTATCGTTAGCCGGATGTTAACGGCGCAGCAGTAGCCAGACGGGTACGAGAAGGTGGAACGGGTATCATGCAGGCAGCAAAACAGTTTTATTCGACGGGCGTTCAGGCCCTTGCCGCGCTACCCCAGCTGGAAGCCTATGCCGTGCAGGCCAAGAATGCCGATGCCGCCAGCATGCGCCGGTGGCTGGCTTCGCTGCTGGCGATCCATCAACCAAAGCGGATGATTGCGCTCGATTGCCCGTGGTGGAACGTTGCCGCGACCGGCAAAGTCGAACTCTTCCTCGCCGCGCGGCCGGATGCCCGGGTGTTTGAATATGGCGCCGGTGCCAGCACCGCCTGGCTGGCGCGCCGAGCTGGCGAAGTCATCAGCGTTGAGCATCACGCCGGCTGGCACGGCGCGCTGGGGTCAATGATTGCCGATCACCGCAATGTAACGCTGTGGCACCGCGAGCTTGAGGGCGACGGCTATATCGGCGCTATTGCCGAAGCAGGCGGAGCGCTTGACCTGATCGTGGTCGACGGTCGCCGCCGCGTGGAGTGCCTGGCGCAGGCCATTGCGTTCCTGAAGCCGGATGGAATTGTGCTGTTCGACGATTCCGCCCGGCGCCGCTATCGCGCAGCCATTGCCGGGTGCGGCCTCAAAGAGGACTGGAATTACGGTCGCTCCTATTGCGTCCCCTATCCCGATGCCAGCAGCATCCTGCATGCCTGAAGCGGTGCCGGCCGGATCCGCCGCGCCGCTGCTCGATCAGCGACCGGGGCTGCGCCGCCTTATCCAGTGGGGCGGGGCGGGGGCCGTGGGGCTGAGTATCGGTTTCATCGGCGAGCGGCTGTGGCGGCTCGATCTGGCGCAATTACAGAATTCCGCAACCTGGCCCTTGGCTGCTGCAATGCTGGCAGCGGCGGCGCTGTTTGCTGCTGCTGATGCGGCGCTGGCGCGGGGCTGGGCGGCGCTGGCCGATCCCGCCAGGCAGCTGGACGCCAGACAAGCCGCTGCGATATATGGCCGAGGGGTTCTGCTCAAATATCTGCCGGGATCGGTGTTCCAATATGTCAGCCGCCAGGTCGAAGGATCGGGCGCTGGCTTGCCGCAACGCCAGTTGGCCGGGGCAAGCCTGAAGGAAGTCGGGCTGCATATCGCCGCCAGCCTGAGCGTGGCGGGATGCTGCGTTGTCGCCAGTGCCCAGCCGCTACTGGCCGGGCTGCTGGGCGCCGGGTTTGCGAGCGTGGCTGTGTTTGGACGCAGTCCAATGCTGCGGGCGTTCGGATATCAGTTCGTCGCCTTCGCCGGATTTGCCGCCGCTGCCGCCATTGTCGGCGCAGTCCTGCTGCCGGGCGGAGCCTCCATCGCGCTGTTCGCGGCGCTGTTCCTGCTGGCCTGGCTGGCCGGGTTCGTCGTGCCGATTGCGTCGGGCGGGATCGGCGTGCGCGAGGCGGCACTGCTGGTGCTAGCCGGGCCGTCGGTTGCTGCGGCGCCGTTGTTGGCCGCGGTGTTGGCCTTAAGGGTTAGCTCAATTGCCGGAGATCTGTTGTTCGGCCTGCGCGCTATACTGCGCGGACGGAGCTAGGCTCTAGAAGTCAGTGAACCACGGCGGGCCGGGTGCTGGCTCGGCCGGAAGATCCTTGACCTTGGCCCAGACCAGCCGGGTCTGCCCCAAAGGCTCAGCCCGGTGGACCCCGCGGTTCAGTTCGATCACGCCGCCTGGCTGGATCAGCTGACTATCAACCCGCAGGGCCGCTCCTTCGACCCGGTAGAGCCCCGGAACCCGCAAAGTGAACTCAGTCGGCGCGGCAAAGGCTCGTCCCGCTACCCAGAACGGCCCCCACAGGTGGACGAAGCCATCGCGCAGCGCCGCCAGATCGGTGTCGAGCAGTTCGGGAACCGGCCCACGCGTGGTCAACGCGCGGTCGAACAGCGGATCGGTATTGAGCACCAGCGGAACCACTTGCCGGTCCATCGTATCGACCATCGCCGGATGAATGCCCTGGCGGTACAGCGAGATCCCCAGCGGCGTGAGAAAGGCATTGGCCTTGGGAAACGAGCCCAGCATCGCGCAGCTATCGAAATAGGCCGGATGATCGGGGAACAACTGATCCGCTGCGGCCAATACCTGGCGCTGCTTGGCCAGCGGGCTCGGCTGCTCCATCGCCCAGACCGCCAGCGCCAGCACGCCGAGCGCACCCGCCAGCACCGCTTCGGAATAGCGCTTCATGGCCCAGTCAAAGCCAGTCGCCAGCGCCGCACAGACCGGGGCGAGCATGAACACGAAGAAGTACGGCGCGGTGTTGTGATAGAAGAACAGCGTCGCCAGCGGCGCCAGCAGCCCAGCCAGCGCGATTTTCTCTGAGCGGGGCCGCAAACTGCGCCAGATCAGCCAGGGCATCGCCAGCACCAGCAGCGTCAGCAGCGGCGCGATGGCCGCGCCCTTCAGATGATGCCGCCAATAGGGCTGAATACCGAAATGGAACATCTCGCCCCCGGCCCAGCCGAGCATGGTCTTGGCCTGCCCATCGGCATTGCCCGCCAGTGAGGCGGCATGGAGGCCATAGATCGCCGCGAACGCACCCAGACTGGCGAGGCCGATCGCAATAAGCTGTGCTGCGGAGCGCGCGCTGCGTCCGCCTTCGTTCCAGCGCAGCCAGGCTATCGCGGCAAAAACCGGGGCATAGAGCACGGTCTTGATCGTCAGCATCGCGGCCGTTCCGGCCAGCAGGCCGATGGCCACAATCGCCAGCGGGCTGAGCCTGCTGCGCAGCATGATCCACGCAGCAGTCATCAGCAAGGCTGCTGCCGGGCCATCAAACCGGAACGAGGTGGCGTGCTGGAACACAAACCCGCCCCCGGCATAGGCCAGGGCGGCCAGCCAGGCAGCACTGCGGCTGGCAAAACGCGAGCCGATCCCGACGATCGCGGCGCAGGTTGCCACTTCGCAAGCCAGCATGAACCAGCGGATCGTGATGATGTGATCGATCCCTCCGCCGGGCAGCGCGGTCACCCACAGGAACGCGCGGGTGTAGAGCGTCTGGAGCGGTTCGCTGAGCGTGCCGGCGGCTAGCTTTTGGATCTGGCTATAGTGGTAGAACTCGTCCCAGTTGATCGCGCGGTTCAGTACCAGCGTGGCCTGCAGCGCCAGCACTGCCAGCAGCGCCAGAGCGGGCCAGCGCGGGAAACGGCCGAGCTGCGGCATCAGGCCGCCTTGTCGTGCTTGGCCGCAGGTTTATGCGATTCCAGCGCGCTGACCTTCTCTTCAAGCCTGCGGACATGCGACAGCGTTGCTTCCAGCAGCTTGCGGTTGGCGCCGATCAATTCCGCCAGCACGCCCATCAGTCCGGTCAGCACGCCGAGCACCAGCAGCGCTCCGCCCAGGACCAGCGACTGGACATGGCCATCACCGGCGCCATTCGCCCAGAACCATAGGAACCGGATGATCGGAGCCATGCCGATCAGGGCGATAATCCCGCCGATCGCGGCAAAAGTCCGCAGCGGATTGTAGGTGGCATAGGCCCGCGCCATGGTCATCAACTGGCGGGCAATGAACTGCGGGATCGATGTGAACAGCCGGCTGGGGCGCAAAGTTGCGTTGGTCCGCACCGGCACACTGACGATCTTGAACCGCTTGCGCCCGGCCTGGATCAGCATGTCGGTGGTATAGGAAAATTCGGTGGTGATCGTGATTCGTTGCGCCGCAGCCCGGCTGATCGCGCGGAACCCGCTGACCGCATCGGTCACTTCAGTCCGCGAAAGACTGCGCACGGCGGCGCTGCCAAGCCGTTGAAGCTGGCGCTTGAACAGGCCGAAATGGACGTTGTCGCCCACGCCGCGATCACCGATCACCAGATCGGCTTCGTGCGCCACAATCGGCGCAACCAGCGCGGCGATGTCCTCGCCGACATACTGCCCATCGGCGTCGGTGTTGACGATGATATCTGCACCAGCCGCAAGCGCAGCATCAATGCCGCTTTGAAAGGCGGCGGCCAGCCCGCGGTTGCGGCGGTGGCGGACTATGTGATGGACTCCGAACCGGCGGGCGACATCGGCAGTGCCATCGTGGCTGCCATCGTCGATCACCAGCACTTCGATCACGTCCACCCCGGGCAAACGCCGGGGCAGCGCGATCAGCGTTTCAGGCAGGCTTTCCGCCTCGTTGAAACACGGGATCTGGATGATCAGCTTAGTCACGTCTGCCCCACTTTCAGTGAGTTCTTGTTAAGCATGACTGTTTAACGCCGGGTAAACCTTGCCGCTGCTCACGCGCCTGCCTAGAGCCGGGGCAGGAGGGCCAATCGCTTGCGTCACACTGAACGAGCCGGGTTGCTGTTTGCACTGGCGGGCTTTGCCTTGCTGTCGGTGGGCGATGCGGTGATCAAGACGATGGCCGGGCTGTGGTCGCCAGTGGCTGTCGCAGCGCTGCGCTTTTGCCTTGCGGCAGTGGCGCTGGGCGCGATCTTGTGGGCCCGCGAGGGCAAGTCGGCGTTTCGCCTCGCCAAGCCATGGGCGCAGTTGGGGCGCGGTGCCGCGTTGGCCGTATCGTCGGCGATATTCATTACCTCGCTGTTTGTGCTGCCGATGGCGACCGCAGTGGCGATCGGTTTTACCACGCCGATCTTCACTGCAATTCTGGCCGCGCTGCTGCTGGGTGAACCGATGCGGCGGGAAAGCTGGATCGCCTCACTGATCGCGTTTGTCGGGGTGCTGGTGGTTTTGCGACCCAACCTGGCCGAGGCCGGGTGGTGGGCGGTGTTGCCGCTGTTCTCGGCGATCACGTTTAGCCTGCTGATGATCGGAAACAGACACGTAGCAGGCACGGCGTCTGCGTTGGCGATGCAGTTCTGGGTTGCAGCCTTTGCCTCACCGGTCCTGCTGATTGTCGCGCCGCTGTTCGCCTCGACCGGGCTGGAGCGCTTTGCCATCGGCTGGCCCGATGGAAGCGTCGTATTGCGGTGTGCTTTTGTCGCGGTTTCGGCAACCTGTGCGCACTGGCTGATTTATCTTGGCACCACCCGCGCCGGAGCAGGCGCGATTGCGCCGATGAGCTATGTTCAATTGCTAATGGCGATAGTGCTGGGCTGGATCTGGTTCGATACGCACCCCGATCTGGCTGTTCTGCTGGGCGCTGCAATCATCATTGGATCCGGCCTTTATCTGTGGCGCGCCGGGCTGGTGCGTGAGCCACCAGAAGCGGAGTGACGCGGCCCCCGATTGCCGCTAAATCCGCCATTCATTATGCCACGGTCAGAAGCAGATACATGAAAAGATTCGCTACCGCAGCCGCGCTGCTGCTCGCCGTGCCGCTGGGCGCGCAGACGTTGGCCAAACCGGAACTGCCCGGCTGGATGGCTGGGACATGGGCGATGCAGGACGGCGCCAGTTGGGCTGATGAGGTCTGGACCGACCCGCGCGGTGGGATCATGCTGGGCATGGCGCGGACCGGGTTCGGGTCAAAGCTTGATGGCTGGGAGGTGACCCAGATCAAGGTCAAAGCCGATGGCACGATCAGCTTTTTCGCGCAGCCCAATGGCAAGCCGCCCAGCGAATTTCCGCTGGTCCTGATCAGTGAACAATCGATCGAATTCGCCAATCCGGCGCACGATTATCCGCAGCGGATCCGGTACTGGCGGCAGGGCAAGCTGCTGATGGCCGAAGTGTCGAAGATGGACGGCAGCAATCCGATGCGCTGGAACTACCGGCCGGTGGTGCCGCCGCGCGATCAGGTGGATTTGGTGCCATGAAGGAACGCAAATTCGCCCAAGTCGATGTGTTCACCGCCGTCCCTTTCAAGGGCAATCCGGTCGCCGTGGTGCTGGACGCTGAGGGTTTGTCCGATGCCGAGATGCAGACCTTTGCCAACTGGACCAACCTTTCCGAAACCACCTTCGTGCTGCCTGCGACCGATCCGGCGGCGGACTACCGCGTGCGGATTTTTACCCCCAAGGCCGAACTACCGTTCGCTGGGCACCCGACGCTGGGCACGGCTCATGCGGTGTTGGGGGCTGGGCTTGCAGAGGCCAAGGACGGCCGGCTGGTGCAGCAATGCGCGGTCGGGCTGGTTGATCTGACGGTGGGTGAGGGCGCGCTCTCGTTCAAACTGCCGCGCTATTCGCTGGCCGAACTGAGCGATCCCGAAGCCACCGCCTGGATCGGTGCGGCGGTGAAGGGCGCGGTGCAGGCGGTCAATGTCGGCCCGGTCTGGCTGGTAGCGGAGCTGGCAGAAGTGGCCGCACTGGAAAACCTCGCCCACGATCCCGCGCGGCTGACCCGCTATTACGAAGCCACCGGAATGACCGGCGCGACACTGTTCGCGGTTGAAAGAGGCCGCGTGGTCGTCCGCAGCTTCGCTCCCGGCGACGGCATCCCCGAAGACCCGGTCTGCGGCAGCGGCAACGCGGCGGTTGCGGCGTTCCGGTTGCTGGCCGGACAAATCGGAGCGGGCGACAGCTATGTCGCGAGTCAAGGACGGCAAGTGGGCCGCGATGGCTACGTGCGGGTCCGGATCGACGGCGCCGATGTGCACGTTGGCGGGGAATGCGTGACCTGTATTGGGGGGGTGGTGACGCTCTAAATCGCGCCAAACGTCGCTTTTCTACAATCTAGGGGCAGTGTGCCCTGGTAATCACCAGATCAAAGCTACCGGGTCGCACAATGGCAAATTCCGGAGCGGTGTCTCATGTTCAATTTCCAGAAATTTGACCCGATCTATGGATTTATCATAGTTGTTTTGGGGGTATTTCTGCTCGGCTTGGTGCTGACGAATGAGGATGCCCGGATGGTCTTCATGCTCCGCTGACAGCTTCTGGTACCTAAATGAAAAAGGGCGGCCCATCGGACCGCCCTTTCCTATTTCAAACCGGTCAAAAACGTCAGCCGATAACGTGCTCCGCCAGCACGGTCAGGCCATTGTCGCCAACCTCGGCGAACCCGCCCTGGATCTGGATTTCTTCGGGAACCGCGCCGTCGGTCTTGTAGATCCGCAGGGTGCCGTCGCGCATCGTGGTCATGAAGGGGGCGTGCCCTTCGAGCACGCCTTCCTCACCCTCGGTGCCGGGGACGACGACCATATAGACATCGTCCGAGCGGACGAGGCGGGCGGGGGTGACGAGTTCGAAGTGCAGGGCCATGGGTGGTTACGCCTCTTCAGCCATCTTCTGGGCCTTGGCGATCGCTTCGTCGATCCCGCCAACCATGTAGAAGGCGCTTTCGGGCAGGTGAGCGTATTCGCCGTCAACCACTGCCTTGAAGCTCTTCACGGTATCTTCAACCTGGACGAACTTGCCCGGGATGTTGGTGAACACTTCGGCGACGTGGAACGGCTGGCTGAGGAAGCGCTGGATCTTGCGGGCGCGCTGGACGGTCAGCTTATCTTCTTCTGACAGTTCATCCATGCCGAGGATCGCGATGATGTCCTGCAGCGACTTGTACTTCTGCAGGGTTTCCTGAACGCGGCGGGCGGTGTCGTAGTGGACCTGACCGACAACGGCCGGGGTCAGCACGCGGCTAGTCGAATCGAGCGGATCGACCGCCGGGTAAATGCCCAGCTCGGAAATCGCGCGGTTCAGCGTGGTGGTCGCGTCCAAGTGGGCGAACGAAGCGGCCGGTGCCGGATCGGTAAGATCGTCGGCGGGAACGTAGATCGCCTGAACCGAGGTGATCGAACCCTTGTTGGTCGAGGTGATCCGTTCCTGCAGCTGGCCCATGTCGGTCGCCAAGGTCGGCTGATAGCCCACTGCCGAAGGAATACGGCCGAGCAGCGCCGAAACTTCTGAACCGGCCTGGGTGAAGCGGAAGATGTTGTCGACGAAGAACAGCACGTCCTGACCTTCTTCATCTCGGAAGTATTCGGCCATGGTCAGGCCCGACAGCGCCACGCGGGCACGCGCACCGGGAGGCTCGTTCATCTGGCCGAACACCAGGGCGACCTTGGAACCTTCAGGGGTCGGGTTGCCGTCCTTGTCCTTGGCAATAACCCCGGCGTCGAGAAATTCGTGATAGAGATCGTTACCTTCGCGGGTGCGCTCACCCACGCCAGCGAAGACCGAAACCCCGCCGTGGCCCTTGGCGATGTTGTTGATCAATTCCTGGATCAGCACGGTCTTGCCGACGCCAGCACCGCCGAACAGGCCGATCTTGCCGCCGCGCGCATAAGGCGCGAGCAAGTCGATCACCTTGATCCCGGTGACCAGAATGGCCGCTTCGGTCGACTGGTCGACAAACAGCGGGGCTTCAGCATGGATCGGGTTGCGCTTGGCAGCGCCCACCGGGCCCTGCTCGTCGATTGGCTCACCGATCACGTTCATGATCCGGCCCAGCGTCATCGGGCCTACGGGCACCGAGATCTGCGCGCCGGTGGCAGTGACGGGCTGACCGCGGGTCAGGCCGTCGGTGGCATCCATCGCGATGGTGCGGACGGTGTTTTCACCCAGATGCTGAGCAACTTCGAGAACAAGGCGGTTGCCGTTGTTTTCGGTTTCCAGCGCCGAGAGAATCGCGGGCAGTTCGCCAGTGAAAGTCACGTCGACGACAGCGCCGATAACCTGGCTGATCTTGCCGGTGGCGGCGGAAGCGGCCGGAGCGGCCTTCTTGGTCTTGGTGGCGGTGGCCATAGTCTTTTCCTTGCCTTGAATGTCGTTAGAGCGCTTCGGCGCCCGCAATGATTTCAATCAGTTCAGTGGTGATCGCGGCCTGGCGGCTGCGGTTGTACTGGATGGTCAGCTTGTTGATCAGATCGCCGGCGTTGCGCGTGGCGTTGTCCATCGCGGTCATCGAGGCGCCCTGTTCGCTGGCCTGATTTTCCAGCAGCGCGCCGAACAACTGCGTGCGCAGATAGCGCGGCAGCAGTGCGGCGAGGATTTCGCCTTCGTCGGGCTCGTAATCGACCGCGCTGTCGACTGCCGCAGGCGCAGCTGTCGGAGCCGGAACGGGGATGATCTGCTGCTGGGTGGGTTCCTGGGTCAAGGCGTTCTTGAACTTGGCGTAGAACAGGTGAGCGACGTCAAACTTGCCTTCTTCGTACAACGCCATCAGCGCATCGGCGACCTTTTCGGCCTCCGAATAGCCCGGTTCGCGCACGTCGGTGGTGTCAAACATCGCCAGCACCGCCTTAGGATAGGCCCGGCGGATTACCGCGCGGCCCTTGCGGCCAACGAGGTAGAACAGCACGGTCTTGCCGTCAGCTTCCAATGCGCGGGCTGCGATCAGCGAAGTTTTGACGATGTTCGAATTGAATGCGCCGCACAGGCCCTTGTCGCTGTTGGCAACAACCAACAGATGGACCTGATCCTTACCGGTGCCCGAGAGCAGCTTGGGGCTGCTTTCGGTGACAGTCACCTTGCTGGCGATCGACGCCATGACCGCGGCAAGACGCGTGGCATAGGGCCGCGCGGCTTCCGCATTGGCCTGCGCCTTGCGCAGCTTTGCGGCTGCGACCATTTGCTTGGCCTTGGTGATCTTCTGGGTCGATTTGACCGAGTTGATCCGACCTTTGAGTTCCTTAAGCGAGGCCATGAAGCCTTACCCTTTCTGGTCGGATCAGGCGAACTGCTTCGCGAAAGCGTCAAGTGCGGCGACGGTCTTCTTTTTGGCTTCGTCGCCAAAATCCCGGCTGTCGTGGATCAGGGTCAGCACATCGGCGTGCTTGTCGTGCATGAAGCTGAGCATTTCAGCTTCATAGCGAACCACGTCGCCGGTTGGGAGCGTATCGAGGTAACCGTTGGTGCCAGCGAAGATCGACACGGTCTGCTCTTCGAACGACAGCGGGCTGAACTGCGCCTGCTTGAGCAGTTCGGTCAGCCGTGCGCCGCGGTTGAGCAGCTTCTGGGTCGAAGCATCAAGGTCCGAGCCGAACTGGGCAAAAGCCGCCATTTCGCGGTACTGCGCCAGCTCCAGCTTGATCGAGCCAGCAACCTTCTTCATCGCCTTGGTCTGGGCAGCACCGCCAACGCGGCTAACTGACAGACCGACGTTGATCGCCGGGCGAACGCCCTGATAGAACAGCCCGGTTTCGAGGAAGATCTGGCCGTCGGTGATCGAAATCACGTTGGTCGGAATATAGGCCGAAACGTCACCGGCCTGAGTTTCGATGATCGGCAGCGCGGTGAGCGAACCGCCGCCCATACTGTCATTCATCTTGGCAGCGCGTTCGAGCAGGCGGCTGTGGAGATAGAACACGTCGCCCGGGTAAGCTTCACGGCCCGGCGGGCGGCGCAGCAGCAGCGACATCTGGCGGTAAGCCACGGCCTGCTTGGAAAGATCGTCATAAACGATCACGGCGTGCATGCCGTTGTCGCGGAAGAATTCACCCATGGTCGCGCCGGTGTAGGGTGCGAGGTACTGCAGCGGGGCGGGCTCCGATGCGGTCGCGGCGACGACGATCGAATATTCCATCGCGCCGTTTTCTTCGAGCTGGCGGACGATCTGCGCCACGGTCGAGCGCTTCTGGCCGACAGCGACGTAGATGCAATAGAGCTTCTTCTTCTCATCCGTGCCCGAATTGGGGCCCTTCTGGTTGATGAAGGTGTCGATCGCGACGGCAGTCTTGCCGGTCTGACGGTCACCGATGATCAGTTCGCGCTGGCCGCGGCCGACGGGGACCAGGGCGTCAATTGCCTTGAGGCCGGTCTGCACCGGCTCATTCACCGACTGGCGCGGGATAATGCCGGGTGCCTTGACTTCGACGCGCATCCGGACCGCGTCCTTGATCGGGCCCTTGCCGTCGATCGGGTTGCCGAGCGCATCGACCACGCGGCCGAGCAGGCCCTTGCCGACGGGAACGTCCACGATCGTGCCGGTCCGCTTGACGACATCGCCTTCCTTGATTTCAGCGTCCGAGCCGAAAATCACGACACCGACGTTGTCTGCTTCGAGGTTGAGCGCCATGCCCTTTACCCCGTTCGAGAATTCGACCATTTCACCGGCCTGGACGTTATCCAGCCCGTGGATGCGGGCGATACCATCACCGACCGACAGCACCGAGCCGACTTCAGAAACCTGAGCGGCAGTACCGAAGCTGGCGATCTGGTCCTTGATGACCTTCGAGATTTCAGCGGCGCGGATATCCATCTTTTAGCCTTTCATCGCTTGCGCGAGGGAGTTCAAACGGGTGCGGATCGAGCTGTCGATCTGAGTCGAGCCGATCTTGACGACGAGGCCACCGAGGATCGCAGGATCGACGGAGGCGGAAAGGGTAACGTCCTTGCCTTCACGCAGCCGAAGCTTGGCGGCAAGCGCCTTCATCTGGGCATCGGACAGGGGGTGGGCGCTGGTGACTTCGGCCTTCACTTCGCCGCGCGCGGCCGAAGCGATTGCAGCAAATGCCTCAACAGCCTTGGGCAGAATGTCCAGCCGGCCATTGGCCGAGAGAACCCCAAGGAACTGCTTGGTCAGCGGCGAGAGCTTCAACAGCGCGGCAACGCTGTCCATCGTCTGGGCAGCAACATCGCGTCCGATTTGTGGGTTGCGAATCAGTGCTGCCAGATCAGCCGATTCCGCCAAGGCTTGGCCAAGCGCGCCAAGATCCTTTTCAACCGCCGCAGCAGCTTTGTTTTCGTGGGCCAGTTCAAATAGCGCAGAGGCGTAGCGCCCTTGCAAACTGGCCGAAATGCCGCCGGAATTCTCCACGCGCTGTTGTTCCTTGCATCGGGTGCGTTGGCTGGGCGAACGGAGGCGGGAACCGCACCGTCACCCTCTAACGGGGGCGCGCATAGCCATGATTGTGCTGCGATGCAAGGTGGGCATGGGCCTGAATGCTTCAGGTGCAAAAAAAGACTTGCTGCCGTTGTGAAAACGCCGGCTGCAAGCGTAACGGATGCGACCACCCCAAAAATTGCAAGTGCGGGTTGGGTGCTATCCCCGGTGGATCAGGGCCTCATTCAATGCCGACACCACGCCATTAATGTGGTTGGCATCTGTTCCCGTAAGTGCTTGAACTTCGCCTGACGCACTGCGCAAAACAACTGCGTGCATTGCCTTCTGACTGTATAGAATAAATCCCGCGATGCCCGCGATCACCAATCCAATCAACTTGCCTGAGCCATCCGCTGCAAGCAACATCAACAGACCGACCGCGATGCCAACAATTGGCCCCATTCGCGAAGGGGGCGTGACGTGAGAAGAGACCGATGTTACGCCATTCATTGCGTGGGTCTGATTTCCAACAACGAATCTCGCGTTGGTCACCTTCACATCCCCTGACTCAAAAAATACTTGCTCTGACACTTTCAGTCCCCCTCTTCGACTCGCTCAAGCTATTGGAGAAAAATAGCAAGTCAAGTGAGAATAAGAACCTGACTAATAGCCAGATATTTGAAATACACTCTAGAAGTTGGTGTGAACGAAAATTCTAAAAAGGATTTGTTGATGGGCGAATGGTTCAATCTGACCATGGCGGACGGGCACGTGATGCCTTGTTACCACGTGCAGCCCGAAGGCGAGCGGCGCGGCGGGCTGGTGCTGGTTCAGGAAATCTTCGGTGTGACCGAACATATCCGCGAGCTGTGCGAGGAATATGCCGGTGATGGCTATGAAGTGATTAGCCCCGGCCTGTTCGACCGGCAGGAACCGGGCTGCGCGCTGGGCTATTCCGGCGCCGACTGGGAACGCGCGGTCCAAATTGCGCGGGGCGAGCACGACTGGGATCAGGGGATCGACGATACCGGCCGGGTGATCGCCTGGCTGAAAGAGCGGGGCGGCCCGGTGTTCATCATGGGCTTCTGCTTTGGCGGATCGGTTGCCTGGCGGATGGCGCAGCTATCGGACGATATTGACGCAGCGAGCTGCTATTATGGCGGCTACATCGCGACGCGGTTTGCGGATGAGGCGCCCAAGTGCGCGACAATCACTCATTTTGGCCGCTACGATTCGATGGTGCCAATCGAGCCGGTCGAAAAGCTGATCGAAAAACAGCACCCAACCGCGCAGCACTTTATCTATGAGGCAGGACATGGCTTCAATTCGGATCGCCGCAAGGACTACCATCCTGAGAGCGCCGAATTGGCGAAGGAACGGACTTTGATGTTGTTCAAGGCGTTGGGGGGCTAAGGCAGTCGATGGGTTCATCTCGCACTAGCTTCAAGGAACAGTGAAATGTCGATCATTGGAATTGCCCTGCTCTTGACCGCGAGTGCAGCTACTACAGTTGCTGATCCGCTCGAGCCAGCCCGCCGCGGACTTGCGGCATGTAGTGAGCCGCTGTCGACCTCAACTGGGGTAAGCTGTGAAGTGGTGGCCACCTATCAGTTTACTGCCGACGGTCAGATCGTGGAGACGCTGCGAATGTCGATACCTATGGAATCTCCCGTGGAAATTGTCTTGGTAGACCGGGTTGCACTTATTGACGGAGCGGTGTGCAGCCGGATCGATCCAGCAGTCGTCCGGAATGCACGATTTGAGCGCAACGGGGTGGTGGTGGATGGCCCCGAACTGAACGCCTTGAAGGAGACCTTGATCACCGCAATGGCCGGGTATTCAGGTAAGATGGCATGTATGCGTCATTTGGGAACCAAGGGAATTTTTTCGTCTGAGGCTTGGCTAGATGGCAAAGAGCTGAAGGAGGACCGCAGCAAGACAACATGGATCGCGCCGGAACGAGCCAGTCTCAGGCCCATCTCTCCGGAATAGAGGCCAGGACTGATGCCCCGTATCCTGATCATTCTGCCGCAGACCGACTATGACCCCAGCGAGGTGGCCTTGCCGTGGCTGGTTTGGACGCAGGCCGGGCACGAGGTTTGCTTCGCTACCGAGACTGGCCAGCCGGCGACCTGCGATCCCGTCACGCTGACCGGGCAGGGCTTGCCGTTATTCGCGCGGTCGCTGCAAGCGCGGGTTGAGGCGCGCGAGGTCTATGCCGAGATGCTGACGGACAATGATTACAACCGCCCACTCAGCTGGACCAAAGTGCGGGTCGGCAATTTCGATGCGTTCCATTTTCCCGGCGGCCACGCCCCCGGAATGCGGCCCTATTGCGAAAGCGAGGCGGTTCAGCGGATCGCCCATGACGCGTTCCGGGCCAACAAGCCGGTCAGCGCAGTCTGCCACGGGGTGCTTCCGCTGGCCCGCGCCGGGGTACTGGTCGGGCGGCGGACCACGGCCTTGATCGAGCCATTGGAGAAAATCGCGATCCAACTGACTCAGGCGGCTTTGCCGGGCCACTACCGGACCTATCCCAAGACGGTCGAGGCCGAGGTCAAGCACCGGATCCGCCCCGGCGGACTGTTTGAGCGCGGCGGCCTGTTCCCGCGCTATGCCGGGCGGCGCAATCCTGAGGCCGGGTTCGTGGTGCGGGACGGCAATTACCTGTCGGCGCGCTGGCCGGGTGATGCCTGGACCCTGGCGCTGCGGATGAACGATTTGCTTTGACCTTGCGGCGGTCTGCGGGCGTGGCATAGTCTCCGCATTGAGGGAGAGAGCCATGCACACTCGTCCACTTGCCGAACATGTCGGCGTCGAAATTACCGGCGTGCAGATGGCATCGCTCGAAGGCGAAGCGCTCGACGCGCTGAAGCAGGCGGTCTATCAGAACGGCGTTGTGGTGCTGCGCGATCAGGAGCTTTCGCCCGACCAACACATCGCCTTTGCCAAACGCTGGGGCGGGATTGACGTCAATCCGTTCTTCCCGACCAACACCGGCTGGCCCGAAATCGCCGAAGTGCGCAAGGCCGAAACCCAGAAGGTCAATATCGGCGGCGGCTGGCACACGGACCACAGTTACGATGAAATACCGGCAATGGGCTCGATTCTGGTCGCGCGCGAACTACCACCAAGCGGAGGCGATACGCTGTTTTCCAGCGCAGGCGCTGCTTATGATTCGCTGTCAGACGGTTTGAAGCAAACGCTGGACACACTGCGCGCGGTCCATTCGGCCGACCATATCTACCAGCCCGGCGGCTTCTATTCCAAAACCGACCAGGCTGAGGAATTGACCGGACAGGAGCTTTCGACCCGCGCTGTTCATCCCGTGGTGATCCGTCACCCCGTTACCGGGCGTAAATTGCTTTACGTCAATCCCGGATTCACGCTCCACTTCGAAGGCTGGACCCGCGAGGAAAGCCTGCCCGTACTGGCCTACCTCTATGAAGTCGCCAGCCGCGAGGGATTCCAGTGCCGCGTGCAGTGGCGACCCGGATCAGTCGCGATCTGGGATAACCGCGCGACCTGGCACCTGGCGCTCAACGATTATCAAGGACACCGCCGGGTGATGCACCGGATCACGCTGACCGGCGAGCCGATTGCCGCTTGATCAGATTTGATCGCAAGCCGCGGGACGCGGGTAGCGCGAATGGGAACTAGCTATGGCTCATGGCGGAAAAATCGCCAACGAACCATTTTTCTAACAACAAGGAGGATCGCGCTCATGCCCCGAATTCGCGAGACAATAGCTATTGCTGCTCCGCCTGCAGCATTGTGGGATGCTCTGGCGGATGTTGGCGCGCTGCAAGACCGTGTAGCGCCGGGCATGGTGGTCGATACGCAGATCAAGCAAGGCGGGGCTGCGCGGGTTGTCACGTTTGCCAATGGCGCAGTGTTGCACGAGGACATTGTGAGCGTGGACCACGGCAGGCGAGAACTGGTGTGGACTGCGAAAGGTGGACCATGGACACATCACAATGCGTGGATATCGGTTACCGACCGCGCCGACGGCGGCGGCGATGTAACCTGGACTGCCGACGTGCTGCCTGACAGTGCGGGCGAAATTATCGCGGGGTTCATTGCTGCGGGACTTCAAACCATGAAAAGCCACTACGAGCGCGGCAACCATGAGTGACCCAATGTCTGACGATGAATGCTGGGCCGCAGGGTCTGCCCGCGATCGCAGGTTTGATGGGCGGTTCATCATAGGAGTGCTTACCACCGGGATCTATTGCCGCCCGAGCTGTCCGGCGCGGCATCCCAAGCGTGAGAACGTGCGGTTCTTCGCCAGTCCAGCCGATGCTCGCGCCGCCGGATTGCGCGCTTGCCTGCGCTGCTCGCCTGACGATGTCAGCCGCGATGAACGCGCCGTCCTTTCGGCCATCGCCGCGATCCAGTCGGCCGGTCAGCCGCTGGCATTGGCGGCGCTGGCAGAGGAGACTGGCTATTCGCCCAGCCATTTCCAGCGGGTCTTCACCCGTCACACCGGCCTGTCGCCCGCTGCCTACGCCAGGGCATTGCTGGCGGAGCGCGCCGCGCAGGCCTTGTCGGCGGAACAATCGGTTACCGAAGCGATTTATGCGGCGGGCTATTCGGCTCCGTCGCGGTTTTATGAAGCCAATCAGGGGAGACTGGGAATGACACCTTCGGCCTGGGTCAACGGCGGCAGGGGTGCGGCAATCCACTGGGCGGTGGTCGATACCAGCCTTGGGCAAATGCTGGTTGCCGCAACCAGCAAAGGCGTTTGCCGCTTGTCATTCGGCGAAGGCCGCGAAGCGCTTGAGACCCGCTTTTCCGAGGCTGAGCTGGTCGAAGGCGGAGACGAATTTGAGGCATTGCTGGCCAAGGTCGTGGCCGCTGTCGAAACGCCCGGCGATTTCAGCCATATTCCGCTCGACGTAAAAGGCACCGCCTTTCAGGAGGCGGTCTGGCGCGAATTGCGCAAAATCCCGCTCGGTGAAACGCGCACCTATGCCGAGCTTGCCGCTGCTGTCGGTAAGCCCAAGGCGGTGCGCGCGGCGGGCAGCGCCAACGGTTCAAACCACGTTTCGGTGCTGATCCCCTGCCACCGTGTTATCCGTACCGGGGGCGGACTGGGCGGCTATGCCTGGGGCCTCGATATCAAGCGCAAGTTGCTCGAAAAGGAAGCGAAATGACCGATAACATCACCGCATTCAAGGCGCTCCACATTCCCGGCGATCCGCTGATGCTGTTCAACATCTGGGACGCCGGCAGCGCCAAAGCCGTTGCCGGGGCCGGGGCGAAAGCAATCGCGACCGGCAGCTATGGCGCGGCCGAAGCGCAGGGCTTCAAGGATGGCGAGGATTTCTCGATCGAGGACGCACTGCGCAATCTGGAGCGGATCGTTTCGGTGACCGACTTGCCGGTAACGCTCGATTTTGAAACTGGTTATGGCGCGACCCCTGCCGATGTTGCCTTCTCGGTGCGCCGCGCGGTTGACGCTGGGGCGGCGGGTATCAACCTGGAAGACCGGATGCCGGGCGAGACCGCCTTGATCCCGGTGGCCGAAGCGGCCGCGCGGGTTGCGGCGGCGGCCAGCACCGGGCTGTTCGTCAACGCCCGCACCGATGTCTATCGGGGGATCAAGCCAGAAGACTATGGCCAGCACCAGATCGACGCCGTGCTGGAACGGGCCGAGGCCTTTGCCAGCGCTGGAGCGGGCGGGTTGTTCGTTCCGTTCCTGGGCGATCATCAGGTGATCAAGACCATCTGCGCGGCGACCACGCTTCCGGTCAACATCCTGTGGGGGCCGGGCCGCGGCACCCGGGCCGAACTGGCCAGCTGCGGTATCGCCCGGATCAGCTATGGCCACGGGCCGTGGGCGGCGACGATGGACTGGCTGGCGGGACAAGCCAAGGCGGTGTTTGCTGGGGAAGTGGTGCCTTACGGGGTGTAGGATAGTTGCCCGGCTTGACCTGCCGACCAAGGGCTGTATTGCTATAACAATACACTGGGGTCAAGGAGGCAACTATGTCCGAAATCGAAGCAGCCCAGCCCTCGCTGATCCGCCGGATAATTGCCTTTCCGCTGACTTTGCTGGTGCTCGGCTGGGCTTGGATCACCGCACTGGCGATCGGGGCAGGGCAGGCTTATGAGCTGCTCGGCTTCGCCCGCAACACCCCTGAAAAGGCACTGGGCGCAGTGATCATGGCGGTGGCCGTGGTGCTCGGCTACAAAGCCTTCAAACGCTGGATCGAACGCGCGCCGGATACCGAATTGCAGCTGGCCGGCGCGCTGCCCGAACTGGCCGCCGGGATTGCGATCGGCGGCGCACTGTTCAGCGTCATGACCGGGATCGTCTGGCTGCTGGGCGGGATCGAGTTTCTGGGGGTGCGCGGAGCCGGGCAGATCTGGACCATGCTGGCGATCGCGATTGTCAGCGGGACGTTCGAAGAAGTGCTGTTTCGCGGGATCGTGCTGCGGCATCTGGAAAGCCTGATCGGCACCTGGGGCGCTTTGGCCTTTACCTCTGGCCTGTTCGGGCTGCTGCATATTACCAATCCTGACGCCACGTGGTTTTCGTCGCTGGCGATTGCGCTTGAGGCCGGCATTCTGCTCGGCGCGGCCTATCTGCTGACCCGGCGGCTGTGGCTCGCCATCGGCATCCACGCGGCCTGGAACTTCACCCAAGGTTGGGTGTTCAGCGTGCCGGTATCGGGCGGGGATGCGCCGCTCGGCCTGCTGATCACCCGTCGGATCGGGCCAGACTGGCTGACCGGCGGCGATTTCGGGCTGGAAGCAAGCGTCATCGCGATGCTGGTGGCGACCGGGGCCGGGCTGTGGCTGCTCGCTCTCGCCGCGCGGCGAGGTGGATTCAGGCGGCCGATTTGGGCCGCTCAAACAAACGAATAGGGATCGATATCCACCTGAACCCGCACGCCTTGCGGGAATTGCAGCGGATCGAGCCATGCCCGGATCACATCTTGCAGTTTGGCCGTTCGCCGCGCGTTGATCAGCAGGCGGTAGCGGTAGCGGCCCCGTAGCAGGCTCAGCGGGGCGGGGGCGGGCCCCAGGACCATTACGTCGGGCAGGTTGGGGGCGCTGCCGCCGACCGCGCGGGCGGCTTCTCGGGCCTCGGCTTCGGTTTCGCTTGATACGATGATTGCGGCCCAGCGGCCAAACGGCGGGGCGCCGGCATCTTTGCGCGCTTCCGCTTCGGCGGCGTAGAACGCGTCGCGGTCGCCATCAGCCAGCGCGGCGATCACCGCGCTTTCGGGGTGGCGGGTCTGGATCAAGACTTCGCCCGGCTTCTCGCCCCGGCCGGCGCGGCCCGCGACCTGGGTGACCTGCTGAAAGGTCCGCTCGGCGGCGCGCAGATCGCCGCCTTCAAGGCCGAGATCAGCATCAACCACTCCGACCAGCGTGAGTTCAGGGAAGTGGTAGCCCTTGGTGACGATCTGCGTACCGACGATCACGTCGATCAGCTTTTCTTCCGCTGCGGCGACAAAGGCGCTGATCTTTTCGGGGCTATTGAGCGTGTCGGAGGTGACCACCGCGACCCGGGCTTCGGGTAGAATTTCGGCCACTTCATCGGCGATCCGCTCCACCCCCGGGCCGCAGGCGACCATGCAATCGGGGGTGTCACATTCGGGGCAAGCATCAGGCGGGGGCACTTCGTGGCCGCAGTGGTGACAGGCGAGCCGGCGCGACAGCCGGTGCTCGACCAGCCAGGCGCTGCAATTGGGGCATTTGAAGCGGTAGCCGCAGTGGCGGCACAGCGTCAGCGGGGCATAGCCGCGGCGGTTGAGGAACAGCAGGCTCTGTTCGCCGCGTTCCAGCCGCGCCCGCATTTCCTCGACCAGCCGCGGGGCGAGCCAGCGGCCCCGCTCAGGCGCTTCGCTGCGCAGATCGACGATCGAGATTTCGGGCAGGGTCGCGCCGCCAAACCGGTCGGGCAGGTCGATCTTGGTATAGACCCCGGCTTCAGCCAATTGCAGCGATTCCAATGCCGGGGTGGCGCTGGCCAGGATCACCGGTACGCTTTCAAACCGGGCGCGGATTACCGCGACATCGCGGGCGTTATAGCGGACCCCGTCGTCCTGCTTGAACGAAACTTCGTGCGCCTCATCGACCACGATCAGGCCGAGGTTCTTATATGGCATGAACAAGGCCGAGCGTGCGCCGACCACCACTTGTGCCTCGCCCGAAACGATTGCGCGCCAGGCCCGGCGGCGCTCGCTCTGCTTGAGGCTGGAATGCCACAGCACCGGGGGAGTGCCGAACCGCGCCTCAAACCGGCGCAGGAAGTTCTGGGTCAGTGCAATTTCGGGAAGCAGGACCAAGACCTGCCGCCCCAGCCGGATCGCTTCGGCCACCGCCTCGAAATAGCATTCGGTCTTGCCCGATCCGGTGACGCCGTCGAGCAGGAATGGGGCAAAGTTCTGCGCCTTCACCGCCTCCACAAAAACATCGGCTGCGGATTGCTGGGCGGCTGACAGTTCGGGCACGGCGTGATCAGGCCGGGCCCGAGGGTAGCGCCGGTCGAGATCGACCACGACCGGATCGAGGATACCCGCGCCAACCATGCCGCGCAGCACGCCTTCGGATACCCCGGCGATATGCGCCAGTTCGCGGATGCTGGCCTGCTCGCCGTGGAGCGCGTCCATCGCCGCGGCGCGCTGCGGGGTCAGGCGCTTGGGCTCCTCGCCCGACAGCCGGTATTCGGTGATGGTGCCGCCACCGCGCAGCGCTGCCATGCTGCCCAGCGCCATCCGCGCCACGGAGTTAAGCGGTGCCACGTAATAGTCGGCGCACCATTCGATCAGGCGGCGCAGCGGGGCCGACAGCGGCGGGACCGGCAGTGCCTCCAGGATCGGGCGCAGCCTGGCTTCGGCTACTTCTTCACCCGGCAGCCGCTCAGGCTCCCAGACAATCCCCAGCACCTGCCGCGGTCCCAGCGGGGCGATCACCAGCTGCCCGAATTCTGTCGCCATTCCAGCCGGAAGGCGATAGTCTAGCACCGGTAAGGCCGGGTTGAAGACAAGGAGTCGGACACGGTTCATGCAGCGCCTCTATGGGGGCATTCGGCGGCGGGTGACAGCCCCCGCACGGCAAGGAACAGGGTTCATGAAACAATTGACTGGCACATCGATAGCGCGACGCGGCTTTCTGGTTGGATCGGTGGGCGCAAGCGCCCTGCTGCTTCCCGGTTGCGCCTCGCTCGGCGGGTTTTCGATGGTCGATGCGCTCAAGCGGTTGCTGACCCTGTCCTCCGAACGCGCCTTTGCCAAATTGACCGCACCGGGCGGGTTCTGGGACAGCGAAGTGGCGCGGTTCGAACTGCCGACCTTGTTCAGCAGCAGCGGCGGCGTCCTGAAGTCCTTGCTGACCTCGGGCCTGTTCAAGAACGAGCTGCACAAACAGCTCAACATCGTGGCTGAAAAAGGCGCTGAGCGCGCGGCGCCGGTGGTGCTGGAGGCGGTGCGTGGCATCTCGATCCCCGATGCGGTCGGGATCGTTCGCGGCGGACCAACCGCGGCAACTACCTATTTGCGAAGCGCAATGGGTCCGGCATTGATCAATGCGATGATCCCCGGCCTGACCGACACCCTGCGCGTGTCGAGCGATCCGATTCTGGGCCAGGCGATCAAGGCGCTGTCCGGCGTTGATATTGGCAGCGTGGCGCAAGCGATCGCCAACCGCGCGGACAATTCGATCTGGTATCAGATCGGCGCGGAGGAAGGCGCGATCCGGGCTAATCCCGAAAGCACGCGCGATCCGCTGCTGATCGGCGTGTTCAAGGTGCTTTAGGGGCTAGGCCGCGCTGCGCTTCCATGGCTATAGCGGCTGCTGACTCGCAAGCAGGAGCAGCAGCCCCGTGAAATTCTTCGCCGACACCGCCGAAATTGCCGACATCAAGGAACTGGCCGCTACTGGCCTGCTCGATGGCGTCACCACCAATCCCAGCCTGATCATGAAGTCGGGCCGCGATTTCATGGAAGTGACAAAAGAAATCTGCGGGATCACCGATGGCCCGGTCAGCGCCGAAGTGGTCGCTCTCGACCATGCCGGGATGATGCGTGAGGCCGAAATCCTGCGCAAGATCGCCGACAACGTCTGCATCAAGGTGCCGTTGACGATTGATGGCCTGAAGACTTGCAAGGCGTTGACCGGCGAAGGCACCATGGTCAACGTCACGCTGTGCTTTTCAGCCAATCAGGCGCTGCTTGCGGCCAAGGCCGGAGCGACATTTATCTCGCCGTTCGTGGGCCGTCATGACGACAACGGCTTCGACGGCATGGAACTGATTGGCGATATCCGGCTGATCTATGACAACTACGATTTCCGCACAGAAATCCTGGTAGCCTCAGTCCGCCACGGGCTGCACGTGCTGCAATCGGCCCGGATCGGCGCAGATGTGATGACCGCGCCGCCGGCCGTTATCAAGGCACTGTTCAAGCACGTCCTCACAGACAAAGGCATCGAAGGTTTCCTGGCCGATTGGGCCAAGACCGGGCAGGCGATCTAATTTTGGGGCCTGCTCAGCGCGGGGCCTTCGACAGGCTTAGGCTGAGCGGATCTCGGTGCTAACACTAACCCCGCTCAGGCTGAGCTTGTCGAAGCCCCGGCGCCAAGGCTAACCCTTTAAGCGATGGCTGACGAATCCCCTCTCGATCGTTTCAAGAACGTCCTGACCGGCGCTGCCCGTGCGATCGCGCATGAGCCTGAGGTGGAACTGGCCTGGACTGCTGACGCGCCCGTCATCAACGGCAAGAATATGCGCGTGCCGATGCCGGGCCGCAACTTGCCGCGCGAACAAGCGATGGAAGCGCGCGGGTTTGCCGATAGCTTCGCGCTCAAAATCCGCCACCATAACGAAAGCCTGCACGGCAAGAATGCTCCGTCCGAAGCGACCGCGCGGGCCGCCTATGATGCGGTTGAGGCGGTGCGGTATGAAGCGTTGGGCTCAAAGGCCTATGCCGGGATGCGCGTCAATCTGGATGCGGCCAACGATGTCCGGATCGGCGGTGATCCGATCACCCGCGCCGCGCGCCCCGAGGAAGTGCCGATTCCGGCTGCACTGGCGCTGCTGCTGCGCGAACATCTGACGGGCCAGCCGGTGCCCGAAGCGGCCCGCACCGGGGTCGATATGCTGCGCGGCTGGATCGCCGACCGGGCCGGAACCGATTTCGATGCGCTGGCGCTCAGCCTTGATGATCAGGAGGCGTTTCAGGGCCTTGCGCTCGATATGCTCCAGCACCTCGAACTGACGCAGGCGATGCCGAGCGAGGCGGACAGCGAAGACGGCGAAGACAGTGAGGATCAGGACGACAGCGAAGACCAGCCCGATGACGGCGAATCGGAAGAAGACCAGTCCCCCAGCGAAGTCGCCTCTGAACCCAGCGAAGGCGAGGACGAGGGCGACGAAGCCCAGCGCGAGATGGAAGACGATTCGGCCGACGCTGAAGAAGCCGACGACGGCGAGGAGGGGATGCTCCCGACCCGGCCCAACCGGGCATGGACCGAAGTGCCCGCCGGGTTCGATTACAAGGCCTATACCCAGGCCTTCGACGAAGTGGTTGCCGCGGCCGACCTGTGTGACGAAGACGAACTGATCCGCCTGCGGGCCTATCTCGACGCGCAGCTCAAGGGCTTGCAGGGGATCGTCACCAAGCTAGCCAACCGGCTGCAGCGCCGCCTGATGGCACAGCAGAACCGCAACTGGGATTTCGATCAGGAAGAAGGCCTGCTCGATGCCGCGCGGCTCGCCCGCGTGGTGATCTCGCCCGGCCATTCGCTGTCTTACAAGATTGAGCGTGAGGTGGAGTTCAAGGACACCATCGTCACGCTGCTGATCGACAATTCCGGATCAATGCGCGGGCGGCCAATTTCCATTGCCGCGATCAGCGCCGATGTGCTGGCCCGCACACTGGAACGCTGCGGGGTGAAAACCGAAGTGCTCGGCTTCACCACCCGGGCCTGGAAGGGCGGACAGAGCCGCGAGGCCTGGCTGGCAGGCGGCAAACCGGCCCAGCCGGGGCGGCTCAACGATCTGCGCCATATCGTCTACAAGCGCGCCGACGAGCCCTATCGCCACGCCCGCAAGAACCTCGGCTTGATGATGCGCGAGGGCCTGCTGAAGGAAAACATCGACGGTGAGGCGCTACTGTGGGCGCACTCGCGCTTGCTGGCCCGCCAAGAAGATCGCCGGATCCTGATGGTGATTTCAGACGGCGCGCCGGTCGATGATTCGACGTTGTCCGTCAACAACGCGGGCTACCTCGAACTGCACCTGCGCAAAGTGATCGACTGGATCGAAAAGCTCAGCCCCGTGCAGCTGGTCGCGATCGGGATCGGCCACGATGTGACCCGCTATTACCGCCGTGCGGTGACGATTATGGATGTTGAGCAGCTGGGCGGGGCGATGATCGAACAACTGGCCGGGCTGTTTGAGGATGAGTGAATCGTCGTCCCGGACTTGATCCGGGACCGCTGGCCTCGTGTCGCGAGGTTGGTGGCAGGCGGCCAGCGATCCCCGCTTTCGCGGGGATGACGAGAGGGGAAAAATGAACGTATCCGAAGCCGTCGCCTCCCGCCGCACTGTGCGGGCTTTTCTGGATAAGCCGGTCGATCAGGCCACATTGCGCCGCGTGCTCGAAAAGGCGCAGAACGCGCCGTCTGGCGGGAATACCCAGCCGTGGAACGCGACCGTGCTGACTGGCGAGCCGCTGGCCAAGTTGCTGGCGCGGACTGCCGAAGTGCTTCCCCAAGGCGCGGCCGCGCACAAGCCGGAATACCCGATCTATCCGCCCGAATTGGACGGCGAATATTCCAAACGCCGGTTCGGCGTGGGCGAGGCGCTCTATGCCGCGCTCGAAATCCCGCGCGACAACAAGATGGGCCGGATGATGTGGTTCGCCCAGAACTTCCGCGCGTTTGATGCACCCGTGCTGATGCTGATCCACACCCCGCGCTATATGGGCAAGCCGCAGTGGTCGGACATCGGAATGTGGCTGCAAACGGTGTGCCTGCTGCTGCGCGAAGAGGGGCTCGATTCGTGCCCGCAAGAGGCCTGGGCGATCTATCAGGAGCAGATCCGCGAAGTGGTGAACCTGCCCGAAGATCATATCTTCTTCTGCGGCATGGGCGTGGGCTGGCGCGATCCCGATGCGCCGGTCAACAATTTCCCGGTCCCGCGCGCGCCGCTCGATGAAGCGGTGACGTGGGAGGGGTTTTAGGACGCGAAGGTTGCGGGTGGGGTTGGCCTTCGGCCGCCTTCGGCCCGACAAGCTCAGCCTGACCCTTCGACAGGCTCAGGGTGAGCGGAACTTGGCTAAAACCCAAACCCCGCTCAGGCTGAGCTTGTCGAAGCCCCCGCGCCAACTTATGGCCCTGCTATGACTTCGCCTACCCCATTGAAGCTGTTCAACAGCCTGACCCGCCAGCTGGAGCCATTCCAGCCCGTCCACGCGAACGAGGCGCGGGTCTATTCGTGCGGGCCGACGGTCTATAACTATCAGCATATCGGCAATATGCGGGCCTATGTCTTTGCCGATACGCTGGGCCGGGTGCTGCGGTTCAAGGGCTATGACCTGCGCCACATCATCAACATCACCGATGTCGGTCACCTGACCAGCGATGCCGATGCGGGCGATGACAAGATGGAAAAGGCCGCCGCCAGCGCGGGCAAGACCGCCTGGGATATCGCCGCGTTTTATACCGGCGAATTCAAGCGCGATCTCAAATGGCTGAACGTCACCGATCCGGCCAAATGGACCGTCGCCACTGACTATGTCCCGGCGATGATCGAATACGCCAAATCGATTGCGGACAAGCACTGCTACGAGCTTGAGAGCGGGCTCTATTTCGACGTTTCGACGGTGCCAGAATATGGCCGCTTGGCCCGCGCCGCTACCGAGGACGGCGAGGGCCGGATCGACGAAGTGGGCGGCAAACGCCACCAGGCTGACTTTGCGATCTGGCGCAAGACGCCTGCGGGTGAGACGCGCCAGATGGAATGGGATTCGCCGTGGGGCCAGGGCGCACCCGGCTGGCACCTCGAATGCTCGGTCATGAGTGCGGCGGAACTGGGGATGCCGTTCGATATCCACACCGGCGGGATCGACCACCGCGAAATCCACCACCCCAACGAGATTGCCCAAAATCAGGCGCATGAATGCTCCGCCCACACCGGCGCGAACATCTGGATGCACAACAACTTCCTGATCGATCGCGGCGGCAAGATGAGCAAGTCGGCGGGCGAATTCCTGCGGCTGCAAACGCTGGTCGACCGGGGCTATCACCCGCTGGCCTACCGGATGATGTGCCTGCAGGCGCATTACCGGAGTGAACTGGAGTTTAGCTGGGAGGGGTTGCAGGCGGCGCTGGTGCGGTTGAAGCGGATGGTGATGGGGGTTGAGCGGTTACAGGAGAAGGCAGGCGAAGAGCCAGCAGGGCAAGCAGACATGAGCCTGCACCAAATTAGCGACCGTATTTCGAACGACCTGAACACGGCCGAAGTGCTCGTGATCGCTGAGTCGGTCGCTGGCATGACAGGCTTTGCGACTGACCGGTTGCACGCAATTGGTGAGGCGGATCGGATACTCGGCCTCAATCTCCTTGCTCTCACTCGCAAAGACCTCCGCATCCGCCCGAAATCCGCCTCCATCACCGAACCCGAAATCGAAGCCATCCTCGCCCAGCGCAAGGAAGCTCGCGCCGCGAAGGACTTCGCCACCTCCGACCGCCTACGCGACGACCTCGCCGCGCAGGGGGTCGAAGTGATGGATGGCGATCCGCTTGGCTGGGACTGGAAGCTAGAGAATTGACTATCCCAAGCCAACCAACCCCGTCTGTCCTGAGCTCGTCGAAGGATCGTCCTTTTTCTTGCAGGTTTGGCGACGTGGCAAGAAAGAAGGACAGTGCTTCGACAAGCTCAGCATGGACGGAGTTTGCGGTGGGAATGAGCTCCCGATGAAACTCTGGCGCCTGACCCGCGCGCCCTATGCGGCGCTCGATGGGAAGGGGGCGGAGCTGCTCGGAGCGCGCTATGCGCCTCCTGGCTATCCGGTGGTCAGTCTGGCCAGCGAGGCGGGCCTCGCGGGGCTGGTGGCGCTGCGGTATCAGCCGCATGACCTTCAAGGGATCCCCGACGACTTCGTGCTCGGCTGGACTGAAGTTGCGGCCCAGCCCAGACGCGTGCCCGATCCAGACGAAGCGACGATCCGCGCGTTCGTGGGCGAATGGCTGGACAGCAAGCGCTCGCTGCTCGCCGCGATCCGTTCGAAAGTGTTGCCAGAAGCCGACGTGATCTACCTCAACCCAGCACACCCCGATGCCGCGCACGTTGCGCCGCTGACCACCCGCCCGTTCAGCTTTGCCGAATGCCTCCACCGTCCGCCGATGCTGGACAGTTTCCGGAGTACCGAATGACCGTAACCGTCCTCAACGCCTTGCTCAAACCGCTGCTCGAACCGCACCTGCCAAGCTGGGTCGATGCCCGCTGGTATGCCACCAAGGCTGAGGCGGTGGCGCTCGCCCCGCTGGCCGAAATCGGCTGGTTCGATATGCATTCGAAGGACGATATGGCCGAGATTTTCCAGCGTGCCATCAAGCTCGAATGGCTCAATTCGGTCTATGCCGGGGTCGAATCGTTCCCACTCGATCTGCTCGAAACGCGCGGGGTGATGCTGACCAATGGGGCCGGGATCAACGCGGTGCCGATTGCCGAATATATCGTCATGCTGATGCTGGCGCAGTGCAAAGGCTACCGCGAGGTGGTTCGCGCGCAGGACCGGCATGAATGGCTCAAGGATTCGCCCGGTAAGCGCGAACTGTCCGGCGCGAAGGCGCTGATCCTGGGCTATGGCGCGATTGGGCAGGAAGTGGAAAAGCGGCTGATCGGGTTCGAAATGGAGGTCAGTAAGGTCCGCCGCAATGCTGGGCCAGGCACGCTTGGCCCGGATGAGTGGCGCGCCCGGCTGGGCGAGTTTGAGTGGATCATCCTCTCGGTCCCCGCCACCCCCGAAACCGAAGGCATGATCGGCGCGGCCGAACTGGCGGCGATGAAGGCCGATGCGGTGCTGGTCAATGTCGCGCGCGGCTCGGTGATCGATCAGGCGGCGTTGACCTCTGCGCTGTCCGAAGGGCGGATCGGCGGCGCGCTGCTCGATGTCACCACGCCCGAACCGCTGCCAGCGGGCGATCCACTGTGGGGGCTGGATAACACCCAGATCACCATGCACCTGACAGGCCGCGCGCAAGACCGGATGTTCCAGCGCAGCGCCGCGCGTTTTCTGGAGAACCTGGGCCGGTTCCACCGGGGCGAAGCACTGACCCCGCTGGTCGACTACGCGTTGGGGTATTGATCGCGCGCGCGGTGCAGCCAGCAGTTCACCGCAAAACGGTAATCGGCAAAGTCGCCGCTGGGGCAAGCGATCGGCAGCACCTCATGTGGAACCATCGCCGCGAACACCGCCAGCCGGTTGTCGCGCGGCTCGATCATCGCCTCGGGGCCGCCGCCAAAGCGGTAGAGCGCCAGTTCCCCGCCTCCGAAGCCCTTGGGTTGGCGGTGGAAATAGTAGACCAGGCTTAGCACCCGGTCGGTCTTCGCCGTCTCGCGGCTCTGCTGGGTCAGCGTGTCGAGGTGCGGCCGATAAAAATGCCCATCACCATGCGCGACCAGCTCGGTTTCACTGCGGGCAATTGCGAAAGGTGCCACGCCCGCCGCCGCACACAGATCGGCGAAACGGGCATGAACCTGATCGAGGAAGGGGAGTTCCAGTGGGCCCAGATAGTTTTCACACAGCAACGACTGGCGCACCTGCGTGTTGACAACGCCCTTTGTCGCCGAGCGGATTGCGGTCGGGGCAAACTGTTCCTGATGTGACAAAGCATACTGCAGCAGCGCGCTGTGCAAGTCTGGTGGCAGAAAGTCATCAAGGACCAGATGTTTGGCGAGCGGGCCCGTAGTCATCGCGCGACGCTAGACCGGCTTTCAGCAATCCTCCAGCAAAAGCAGCTCGGCCGTCACTTCCAGTCGCGGCTCGGGCAGGGCGGTGTGGTCCACCGCGACAATGGCGGCATCGGCGACCAGTTGGCGCGGAATTGCAAATTCGTGGTCGGGCATGGCGTCGATGAAGGCCTCGCCGGCGGCCACCGCCTCGGCCCCGGTGAAGGCGATCACCACACTGTGGCGGGTTCCGGCAAAGGTTATGCTGGCCCAGTTTCGCTCTGAATGGCGGACGAGCTCGCCCTTGCCCCCGCCCAGTTCGAGCAGGGCCGATAGCAGCGGCATCCAAGGGGTGCGCCGGGCGGCGCGTCGGGCGGTGGTTAGCATGGCCTGATCGGCCGTAGGGTCAAGTTGCACAGGCGTCCTCGCGATATATGTTCATGAAATGTTCCACACGGATCGCGGTTGCATCGCGGGGTATGCGGCCGTTGCGCAGGTCCTGAACAAAGCGCGGATCGCGTGTGGCGAGCCGCCCGAACTTGGTCCAGGGCATTCCGGTTTCACGCAAAAAGCGTTCGATCCGGGAAATTAGCATGGTGAGGTGCCCCCTTTCTGGGTTGCCGACGAATCGGAGTAGGAATAATCCTGTTGTTGAGGGCGAAATCCTACTTGTCTAGGAAAAATACATCGTGTATGTAGGAAATATGGAAAAGCTCACCAAACCAGAGATGGAGGCCCGGGCCCGGCTGCTGGCCCTGGCACGGGCCCGCAAGGTCAGCCTTGCCCGGCTGTCCGAACTGATCGGGCGCAATACCACGTATTTACAGCAGTTTGTCGGCCGGGGTAGCCCGCGCCGGCTGGAGGAGCGCGACCGCCATACGCTCGCCCGGTTCTTTGGAGTGGAGGAAGGCGTACTGGGCGCACCCATAGGATTTTCTCCGCCCGAATCGCCCCCACGCCGGGCTGAATGGTGCGATGTGCCGCGGCTGGGGCTGGGGGCATCGGCTGGGCCGGGGGCCTTGGCGGCAGAGGAACTGCCAATTGGCGCGTTCCGCTTTTCGGCCCGCTGGCTGCGCGAACAAGGGCTTGATCCGGCACAGCTTTCGGCGATCCGGGTCGAAGGCGATTCGATGGAAGTGACCCTGCGCGATGGCGACGAAATCCTGGTTGACCGCGCCCCGCGCCCGCTTCGCGATGGGATCCATGTGGTTCGCAGCGGCGATGCGCTGATGGTGAAACGGCTCGATCTGGCCCGGCCTGGCATGGTGGCCCTGGTCAGCGACAACCCGGCCTACCGGACGATTGAGCTGGCACCCGATGAAGTGCAGGTGATCGGCCGGGTCGTTTGGAAGAGCGGGCGGTTGTGACGATGCGGATTGCCCTGTTCGAACCTGAAATTGCCGGAAACGTTGGTACCGTGCTGCGGCTCGGGGCCTGTTTTGGAGTGGCGGTGGATCTGATCGAACCGATGGGTTTCGAATGGGACGACCGCCGGGTCCGGCGCGCGGCGATGGACTACATCGATCATGTCAGGATTGTCCGCCATGCCGATTTTGAGGCTTTCAGAGGGACGACCGGCATGCGCCGACTGGTGCTGTTCACCACCAAAGCCGCGCAATCGATCTACGATTTCCGCTTTCAGGCCGATGACATACTGTTGTTCGGCAAGGAAAGCGCCGGCGTGCCGCCGTCCGTGGCTGAGATCTGTGGTGCCCGTTTGCGGATTCCGATCCGGGCCGAAGTCCGCTCGTTAAACCTGGCGACCGCCGCATCGCTCGCACTTGGCGAGGCTTTGCGCCAGACCGGCGGCTTGCCAGAAGGGTGATGCTGCGGGGGAGGGTGGCTGTCGTCCCTAATCAGATTACGGGAGCGTCCATGCGCCATATCGTCAATGGGTTGTTGGTGAGCGAAGGAAAGGTGTTGCTTGCGCGGCGGAGCAAAGCGCGTGCGGCTTATCCGGATCTATGGAGCTTTCCGGGCGGTCACATGGAATCGCAGGAAACTTTGACTGCGGCGCTAATCCGCGAATTGCGCGAGGAAATCGGCATAGTGCCGGGCCAAAGCCGCCTGGTTGCTGAGTTCGAAGATCCTAACGCTGGGCCAAATCCCGCGACCTATCACCTCTATGTGATCAGCCGGTGGGAAGGGGTGCCGACTATTCAGGATCAGGAACATTCCAAGCTGCAATGGTTTGGGTTTGCTGAAGCCGCACAACTGCCCGATCTCGCCTTGAACGAATACCGCGCGGTATTCTTGGCATTGCTTCATTCGGAATCACGCGGCATTGGCAATCCATGACCCAAACCACCCCCGAACCGCCGCTGCGCGTTGGCATTATTCCTGTAACGCCGCTTCAGCAGAACTGCTCGCTGATCTGGTGCACCAAAACGATGAAGGCGGCGCTGGTTGATCCGGGCGGGGATCTCGACAAGCTGAAGACGGCGGTGGCCAAGGTCGGGGTGACGATCGAAAAGCTGCTGATCACCCACGGGCACCTTGATCACTGCGGGCAGGCCGGAATCCTGGCGAAAGAACTGGGCGTGCCAATCGAAGGCCCGCACCCGGATGACCTGTTCTGGATTGAGAAGCTGGCCGAAGACGGCGGCAAATACGGGATGCACGCCGAAACCTTCGTGCCGGATCGCTGGCTGGCCGATGGTGATACCGTCACGGTAGGCGAACAGACCCTCGAAGTGCTCCACTGCCCGGGGCACACGCCGGGCCACGTGGTGTTCTTCACCCGCGAAGGGCACCTGGCGATAGTCGGCGATGTGCTGTTTGCCGGATCAATCGGCCGGACCGATTTTCCGCGCGGCAATCATCAGCAATTGATCGATTCGATCACGCAGAAATTGTGGCCACTGGGCAATGACATTACCTTCATTCCGGGGCACGGCCCGACCAGCACCTTCGGGCGTGAGCGACAGACCAATGGGTTTGTGAGTGATTACCTGCTGGCCGGCTGAGCGCTTCCCCAAGCCAGTCTCGGGGAAGCGCCGCAGCGGACTACATTATTTTCAGTACGATCAGCATGGCGACAATTGCCAGCCCGAGCTGCGTCAGCATCGTGGTGGTGGTGCCGATCATTCGGCCCTTGGCCAAGCCGTTGGGGTCCATGCCCAGGCCGTGGGCAACTCGGCCCAACATATAGGCGCCGCCGACAATCGCGAGCCACTGGCCGCCTTTGCCTGAAAGCTCGATCGCTGCGATGAGCGCGAGCACCCAGGGGGTGTTCTCGGCAAAGTTGAGCTGGGCGCGCATCCGCCGCTCCATCAGCTCGCTGCCACCGGTTCCGATCGAGATGCTTTCCTTGCCGCGAATCTGTCCGCAGCGCAGTGCCAGCCAGAAGTTGATCAGCGCGGCGGCGGCTGCCATGCTGAGCGTTGTGGGTAGTATCATATTTCTTTCCCCTGTTGGTTCGTCCCGGAAACGGGGCGCGCTTGGTTTGTCCCGGCAAAGGGACCTTGGTGCTTGCAAGCCGCGCCAAACGCGCTATAGGCCCGCCTTCGCGAACTGCCCGGACCTAGGTCCAAGTGGGGTTCACTTAGAACTTTTGTTTAAATGCAGGAACAGGTGCCGCAATGGCTGTCCCCAAAAGAAAAACTTCGCCCTCCAAGCGGGGCATGCGCCGCAGCCACGATGCGCTGACGGTAGCCGCATTCCACGAATGCCCGAACTGCGGCGAGCTGAAGCGTCCGCACAACCTGTGCGGTGCCTGCGGCCACTACAACGGACGCGAAGTGATCGCGGTCGGGCTCTAAGCCCAGTTATCCGGAGTAATCGCACATGAGCCTGCCGCGTATCGCGATTGATGCGATGGGCGGGGATGAAGGCGTGCGCGTGATGATCGAAGGCGCCGCAATTGCGCGGCGCAGCCACGATCGTTTCAAATTTCTGCTGGTCGGCGATGAACAGCGCATCAAGGATGCGCTGGAGCATCACCCAAATTTGCGCGCGGCGAGCGAAATCCTCCACGCGCCTGACGTTGTCTCGGGCGATGAAAAGCCCACCCAGGCGCTGCGCCGGGCCAAGACCACTTCGATGGGCATGGCGATCAACGCAGTGAAGACCGGCGCGGCTGGCGGCGCGGTCAGCGCGGGCAACACCGGGGCGCTGATGGCGATGGCCAAGCTGGCGCTGCGGACCATGCCGGGGATTGATCGGCCGGCGCTTTCGGCGCTGCTGCCGACGCTGGGTGATAATGACATCGTAATGCTCGATCTGGGCGCTAACACCGAATGCGATGCCCGCAATCTGGTCCAGTTTGCGATCATGGGGGCGGCCTATTCGCGGATTGTCACCGGCCGCGAATCTCCGCGGGTTCGCCTGCTCAACATCGGATCCGAAGAAACCAAAGGCACCGAAGGGCTGCGCGATGCCGCTGCCCAGCTGAAAGCTGCGGCGGCCGAGCTGTCGATTTCGTTCGATGGCTTTGTCGAAGGCGACAAGATGCTGAGCGGCGAAGTTGATGTGGTGGTGACTGACGGCTTTTCAGGCAACATCGCGCTGAAGGCGGTTGAAGGCACGGCCCGGTTCGTCACCGATCTTCTGCGCCGGGCCTTCGCCAGTTCGATCCGTTCCAAGTTCGGGTTCCTGGTCTCACGGCCCGCGACCGAGCTGCTCAAGCATCATCTCGATCCCAACAACCACAACGGCGCAGTGTTCCTGGGCCTCAATGGGGTGGTGGTGAAAAGCCATGGTTCGGCCAGCGCCGGCGGCGTTGCCAATGCTGTCGCGGTCACTGCCCGGCTGCTGGAAGAAGACCTGACCCAGCGGATCACCGCCGACCTTGCGCGGCTTGGCGCCGATAATCTGCGCTCGGTGCCAAGAGCGGCCGAATGATTCGCCGCTCGGTCATCACCGGCACCGGATCGGCCCTGCCCAAACGAGTGGTGAGCAATCAGGAGCTGGCAACGCAGGTTGATACCAGCGACGAATGGATTGTGGAGCGCAGCGGGATCCGTCAGCGCTATATCGCCGGGGAAGGCGAAACCACCAGTTCGCTGGCTACCGCTGCGGCCCGGGCTGCGCTAGCTGCGGCCGGGCTTGAAGGACACCAGATCGGCCTGATCGTGCTGGCTACCGCAACCCCCGATCAAACCTTTCCGGCCAGCGCAACGATCGTGCAGGACGCGCTGGGCGCCAATGGCGGAATTGCTTTTGATGTCGCGGCAGTTTGTTCCGGATTTCTCTATGGCCTGGGGGTAGCGGATTCGATGCTCCGCGCCGGCATGGCAGAGCGAGCGCTGGTAATCGGGGCCGAGACGATGAGCCGGATCGTCGACTGGAATGATCGCAGCACCTGCGTACTGTTCGGTGATGGTGCCGGGGCGGTGGTGCTGGAAGCGCGCGAAGTGGCCGAAGATGGCCCGGGTCTGCTAGTGACACACCTTCACGCTGACGGCGCGCACAACGAATTGCTCTATGTCGATGGCGGGCCGTCCAGCACGCAGACGGTTGGCCACATCCGGATGAAGGGCCGCGAAGTCTTTCGCCATGCCGTCACCAATCTGGCCGACGTGCTGCGCAATGTGCTGGCCGATCAGGGTTTTGCCCCAAGCGACGTCGACTGGGTCGTGCCGCACCAGGCCAACCAGCGGATCATTGATGCTACCGCTAAAAAGCTGGGCTTGCCGGCCGAGCGAGTGGTGATGACGGTCGATCGCCATGCCAATACTTCGGCCGCCTCGGTCCCGCTGGCGCTTGATACGGCGGTCCGCGATGGCCGGATCAAGCCTGGCAATCTGGTCGTGCTTGAGGCGATGGGCGGCGGCTTTACCTGGGGCGCCAGTCTGGTCCGGATGTGAGGATCAGCGGATAACCTCTGGTTATTCCTAGATTGCGTTGCATTGTCATGACTTATTTGTCATCCTCTCGAATCGAGGGGTCGCATCTCTTGTAAGCAAAGGTGCTGGAGCGTTTTATGACTACTCTCACTCGGGCCGATCTGGCTGAAGCACTCAACCGCAAGTTGGGCCTGTCCCGCTCGGAATCGCTCGGCATGGTCGAGGCAATTCTTGATCATGTGTCGGTCGCGCTTGAAAAGGGTGAGAACGTCAAGATCTCTGGTTTCGGGACGTTCCTGCTGCGCGACAAGGCCCAGCGGATCGGCCGTAATCCCAAGACCGGGGTCGAAGTTCCGATCACTCCGCGCCGGGTGCTGACCTTCCGGGCCAGCCAGATGCTCAAGGAACGGATCGCCAAAGGATGACGCAAGCCAGCCCCCCCACATTCACCGATGGCAAGGATGCTGAGGCTTTGCGCACGATCGGTGAAGTGGCCAAGGCGTTGGGCATCCGCCAACATGTGCTGCGCTATTGGGAAGAGCAGTTTCCGATGTTGAAGCCGCTCAAACGCAGTGGCGGGCGGCGTTATTACCGGGCCGAAGATGTCCGGCTGGTCGATACGATTGACCGGCTGGTTCACAAAGAAGGCTATACCCTGAAAGGCGCCAAGATGGCGCTGCAATCAGGTGGCAAAGGTCTGGCCGCTGATCCGCAGCCCACCGCTGGCACGCCGCAACCTGCCGCCAGCACGCCGCCGCTTTCGGCGATGAGCGCTAACTTTGCCTATCGCGCGCGGTTGATTGCGCTGCGCACCACTCTGGTCAACGCGCTTCACGAAGCTTAAGGCTGACCTCACAAGAGTGAGGAATTTTTTACATGGCGACGACTTATGACGCGGATCTCGCGTTGTTCATCAATGGCAGTTGGCAGATCGGCGAAGGACGCGATCTGTTTCCGGTTATCAACCCTGCCAATGGTGAGACGATTGCCGAAGTGCCGATGGCCAGCGCGGCTGATCTGGATGCCGCGCTGGATGCCGCTGACAAGGGCTTTCTGATATGGCGAGCCACCCCGGTTGAACAGCGCGCCGCCGTGCTGCGCAAGACCGCCACGCTGCTGCGCGAACGGGTCGAGGCCATCGCCACGCTGCTGACGCTGGAACAGGGCAAACTGATTGCCGAGGCCCGCGCCGAAGTGCTGTCGAGCGCGCAGATTTTCGATTGGTGCGCCGAAGAAGCCAGCCGAATCTATGGCCGCGTTTTGGTCCGCCCCACTGGCCAACGCGCCATGGTGATCAAACAACCGGTCGGGCCGGTTGCGGCGTTCAGCCCATGGAATTTCCCGATCTATCTAATGGCCAAGAAGGTCGCTGCGGCGCTGGCCACCGGCTGTTCGGTCATTGCCAAGCCGCCTGAAGAGACTCCCGGCTGCACTGGCGCATTGATGCGCTGTCTGGCCGATGCCGGGCTGCCTGCAGGTGTGGCACAGCTGGTTCACGGAGTTCCCGATGCGGTCAGCCGCCACCTGATCGCCAGCCCGGTGATCCGCAAGGTCAGCTTCACCGGCTCGATTCCGGTGGGCAAGCACTTGATGCGGCTATCGGCAGATAGCCTGAAGCGGGTGACGATGGAGCTTGGTGGTCATGCTCCGGTGCTGGTGTTTGAGGATTGCGATCTGGAAAAGACGCTCGATCTGGTGGTCCCGCAAAAGTTCCGCAATGCCGGGCAGGTCTGCGTCAGCCCGACGCGCTTTTTCGTTCAGGAATCGATCTATCAGCGCTTCGTCGATGGCTTTGCCGCACGCACGCACGGCGTGACCGCCGGCTCCGGGCTTGACCCCGAAAGCGGGATGGGGCCGCTGGCCAATGTCCGCCGTCCCGGAGCGATTGAGGCCTTGGTCGAAGATGCAGCGGCCAAAGGCGCCAAAGTCATGGCCGGGGGCAAGCGCGGCAACGCCGGGTACTTCTTCCAGCCAACCCTTCTGGCCGATGTGCCCGACAGCGCCGATATCATGAACAACGAACCGTTCGGACCGGTCGCCGTGGCGGCGCCGTTTTCAGACCTGGAGGACGCGCTCGGTAAGGCCAATCGGCTGCCCTTTGGCCTCGCCGCATTCGCCTTTACCCAGAACCTGCGCACCGCCAACCTGCTGGGTGACGGGATCGAAAGCGGAATGGTCGGGATCAACACCTTTGCGATCAGCATGGTCGATGCCCCGTTTGGCGGGGTAAAAGATTCGGGCTTTGGCAGTGAAGGTGGACCGGAAGGAATGGAAAGCTATCTCGTCACCAAGGCGATCCACCAGGCCTAGGCCTTCCCCTTCGCCCGCAACCCCGAAATGGTCGCGCCGCCCGCGCTGAGCTGTTCGACGTCGATGATCAGATGGAGCAGGCGCAGGCCCTTGCGGCCTTGCGCCTCGGCCAATGCCGCGGTGAACTGATCGGTCGTTTCGACCCGCGCCGCCCAGCCGCCATAGGCCACTGCCAGCGCGGCGAAATCGGGATTGTGCAGCGTGGTGCCCGAAACCCGTTCAGGGAATTCGCGCTCCTGATGCATCCGGATCGTGCCGTAGGTGCTGTTGTCAACCAGGACCACCAGCAGATCGCAGCCATACTGCACTGCCGTCGCCAATTCCTGACCGTTCATCAGGAAATCGCCGTCCCCCGCTAGCGCGACGACCGCGCGTTCCGGGTGACGCAGCGCGGCGGCGACGGCGGCTGGTACGCCATATCCCATCGCACCTGCGGTCGGCGCCAGCTGGGTCGGGAAGCCGTCATAGTGCCAGTAACGGTGCCACCAGCCCGAGAAATTGCCCGCCCCGTTGCAGATGATCGCATCGCCGGGAAACGTTTCGCGCATCGCGGTGACGCAGGCGGCCATGTCGAGCGAGTAGGGGGCCGGGCTGGCCTTGGTCCAATCGAGCCATTCCTGATGGGCCACTCCGCCAGCGTCGAACGGTACGATGTCATCGTCCCACAGCGCCGCCGACTCGGCGAATTCGGCCATATCAGCACAGATCGCCAGGTCCGGGCGATAGACCCGGCCCAGCTCGTTCGGATCGGGATGGATGTGAACCAGCGTCTGGCCGGGGTGTTCGGGCGTGATTAGGGTGTAGCTGTCGGTCGTGGCCTCACCCAGCCGCGCGCCGATGGCGATCACCAGATCGGCCTGCTTGATCCGATCGACCAGTTTGGGGTTAGGGCCATAACCCAGGTTTCCGGCCCAGACCGGACTGGCATTCGAGATCGCGTCCTGGCGGCGGAAGGCGCCCGCGACCGGCAGCCCGATCCGCTCGGCAAAGCGGGTGAACTGTTCGCGGGCCTTGGCATGCCAGCCAGCGCCGCCGACAATCGCCACTGGTGCTGCGGCTCCCGCCAACAGGTCCATCAGCACCCCCATCGCATCGGGGCAGACTGCCTGGGCGGGGCGGTGGATCGCGGGGCGGGGGGAATGGCCGGTGACTTCTTCTAGCAGCATATCTTCAGGCAGCGCGATCACCACCGGGCCGGGCCGTCCGGACAGCGCGACTGACCATGCGCGGGCGACATATTCGGGGATCCGTTTGGCATCGTCGATCCGCAGCACCAGCTTGGCCAAGGGGCCAAACATCGCCGGAAAATCGACCTCCTGAAAGCCTTCGCGATCCTTCATGCCGCGGTCGACATCGCCGATGAACAGCAACATTGGTTGCGAATCCTGCATCGCGACATGAACCCCGATGCTGGCATTGGTGGCGCCGGGGCCGCGGGTGACGAAGCAGATACCCGGCCGCCCGGTCATCGTTCCGTCCGCACAGGCCATAAACGCGGCGCCGCCTTCCTGACGGCAGATCACTGTCTGCACTTCAGGCGAATCGTGCAACGCATCGAGTACCGCGAGGAAGCTTTCGCCAGGCACCGTGAAAATCCGGTCAGCGCCTTGAGCGATGAGGCAATCGACGAGCAAACGCCCGCCATTAACTGTTGTGTTTGAGGTCATTGGCGGACCTTAGCGCCGCGCTGGCGCCGGAGCAACGCAGTGGTGCATGATAACACTTGGTTTGGTTACTGTCCCACAGCGGGAACCTGCCCGTTAACCGCGATTTACCGGCTGGTGTGATGGTCAACAGGTTCTTAACGTTGGGGGCATGAGAAGATCACTGGTCATCACCGATGAAGCCGCCGGGAACCGATTCCTGGCCTCGCTTCCCCCCCATGTCCGTAGCGGCGCAAAGCCGCTGCGGATCAGGCGCCGGGCGTGGTTCTCGCTCGACAGTCTGCGCCATTTCCTGATGGCCTACTGCGCCTGCTTCATGGCGGTCAGCCTCTATATCGCCTGAGCCGCGCGTTCGGCCCTTACCAGTTGGACCGCGAGCCAGGCCGAATAGAGGCACATTACCGCGCCCAGCAGCAGTTGGTGGACCAGCGGAATCCCCAGCCATGACAGGCCCCCGGCGATAGCCGATCCCAACACCATCGCGCCCGAATTGACGATATTGTTGGCCGCGATCGTCCTTGATGTGTGCGACTTGTCCACAAATGTGGTCAGGAATGCATAGAGTGGCACCACGAACATTCCGCCTGCTGTCGCAATTCCCAGCAGGCTGAGCAGTAGCGGGATCGCCAGCGGCTGGGTAACAAAGGTGGCGGTGTCCATCAGTCCGTTGTGCTGCGGCCATTGCATGCAGACGAACCAGAAGGCGAAGACAAAGCCCATCATCACCAGTACCGAAACCGGGGAATAGCGCGCCGAAACCGTACCCTTTAGCAGCGCGTTGACCGAAACCGAGCCGAGCGCGATCCCGACCGAGAACATCACCAGAAACAGGCTGGCAACTTCCTTGCTGGCCGAGAGTATATTTTTGGCGAGCGGTGGGAACTGGATGAACAGCACCGCGCCGATCGTCCAGAAAAAGCTGATCGCCATGATCGCCAGAAACACTCGCCGATCACGCAAGGTATCGCGGATCAAGCGGAACGGCGCCATGATCGGGTGCAGGTCCAGCCGTTCGGGTGGATCGAGCGGCGGGGCAGGGGGAACATATCGCGATGCGCCATAGCCGGCAAATGCGGTGATCAATACGGCTGCGGCGGACCATTCGACTGGGATCCACCCAGCGATGATCGTTCCCGCCAGAATCGCGACATAGGTTCCGGCCTCCACCAGTCCGGTGCCGGCCAGCACTTCATCGGGGTGCAGATGCTGCGGCAGGATCGAATACTTGATCGGACCAAGGAAGGTTGAATGCGTCCCCATCCCGAACAGCGCGGCACACATCAGCGGGATCGCCACGGTGTGGATCATGATCCCTTTCCAGGCCATCAACAGGCCGAGCGCGCCAACTGCCATGATCCCGATTTCGCAGGCTTTGACGATCCGGATGATCTTCGCCTTGTCCCGCATATCGGCCAGTTGCCCCGCCAAGGCCGACAGGAACACGAACGGGATCAACACCAGCGCGGTCGCCAGCGCCGAAAACCAGGCTTCCTGTTGTTCGGAGTTGTAGACGCCATAGACCACGAACAGGACCATCGCGTTCTTGAACAGGTTGTCATTGAAAGCATTGAGCAATTGGGTGACAAACAGCGGCACGAACCGGCGGCTGCGCATCAGGTGGGTCGATGTGGTCATGAATGAACTTTGCAAAGCCCCAGGTTTCGCCGGACCCTAGCGGTTAGCCCATTGCGGACAAGCCCAAAGTCCCTCTTTTGCACGCCCCACTTCGCGGCTATCCGTTACATCATGATGTCACTTCCCAACATCCTGACCCTGTCGCGGATCGTGACGCTGCCGCTGTTGGCGTTCCTGTTGTGGTGGCCGGATTGGCAGTTGGGCTATCTGATGGCCTTCGTGCTCTATGCGCTGATGGGGATTACCGACTATTTCGATGGCTACATCGCGCGGTCGAGCGGAGCGGTGTCCAAGCTGGGCCAGTTCCTCGATCCGATTGCCGACAAGATCATGGTCGCCACAGTGATCCTGATTCTCGCCGCCCAAGGCGTGCTGCGCGGGCCCTATGTTGGCGATATGCACGTCATCGCCGGTGGGGTGATCCTGGTCCGCGAAATCGCTGTATCTGGTCTGCGCGAGTTCCTGGGCGGAATTCAGGTTTCGGTGCCGGTCAGCCGTCTCGCCAAGTGGAAGACCACCTTCCAGATGATCTGCCTCGGCGCACTGATCCTCGGCAAGGCGATGCCGTGGTGGAACATGGATCTGGGCGGCGACACAATCAACGTGCCGCATACCGTCGGCCTTACCACGCTGTGGGCGGCGGCGGTGCTGACCGTGATCACCGGCTGGGATTACTTGCGGGTCGGCCTCAAGCACATGGATTGAGGGCTAACCCGCCCGCAATTCCTCAGCCAGTAACCGAAATTCCTCGCTCCGCGGCGAATTTTTACGCCAGACCAGTGCGATTTCGCGGTTGGCGTTGCCGCTTTTGAGTGGGCGGGCGACGACGTTGGTGCCGTTCAGGATCCCGGCATCGATGGCCATTTCGGGCAGCATGGTCAGGCCCAGGCCATTGTCGACCATCTGAACCAGCGTGTGCAGGCTGGTGCCGATCATTGTTGCGCTGGCGCGCAATTCGGGGCGGTTACAGGCGGCGAGCGCATGGTCGCGCAAGCAATGGCCGTCTTCGAGCAGCAGCAGCCGGTTCTGGTCGATCTGATCGGGCGAAATCTCGGCCGGGGGATCGCGCGGATCGTCTTTGGGGAAGGCGACCCACAGCGCGTCGAGCTCGATCGTTTCCTGTTCCACTTCGCCGGTCGGGAAGGGCAGCGCCAGCAACACGCAGTCGCTGCGCCCATGGTGTAGCGATTCGATGGCCGCCGCGCTCGGTTCCTCACGCAGAAACAGCTTGAGTGCGGGGCGTTCGTTGCGCAGGCGCGGCAGCATCCGGGGCAGCAGGAACGGGGCAATGGTCGGGATCACACTCATCCGCACTTCGCCTGAGAGCGGCTGGCCAGTGCTCTGGACCATGTCGCTCAGCTCTTCTGCCTCGCGCAGCAGCCGGTGAGCCTTGGCGACCACAGCGTTGCCCAAAGGAGTGAACCGCAACGCGCGCTTGGTCCGTTCGACCAGCACGACATTCAGCAATTTCTCCAGATCGCGCAGGCCTGCCGACAGTGTCGATTGCGAGACAAAGCAGGCGTCAGCGGCACGGCCGAAGTGCCCGTGCTGATGCAGCGCAACCAGATATTGCAGCTGCTTCAGCGTGGGCAAATAGGAACTCACTTGGCGGCTGCGGGTTGATCGTCTGTTTCGGCTGCAACGGGCAGTTCCGCGTCTTCACCGGGTTCCGGCGCTTCGGGGTCCGGCACTTCAACGCGGGTCATCTTGAGCCGCCCTTTGACCACTGCAAAGGCCATCTTGCCCTCAACCAGCTCAAGCGCCTCGCGGCCGAACACTTCATAGCGCCAGCCATTCAGCATCGGAAGCTCGCGGATCCCGGCGGCGAGCAGCTCCAGCTCGTCGCTGCGGGCCAGCAGCCGCGCCGCCACGTCAATCTCGCGGCTGCGGATCTTGAGCAGCAGCTTGAGCAGATCGGCGACCAGCGCGCCTTCCTTGCCCAGCGGCGCGCCGCGCGCCGTGCGCGGGGGCAATTCGGCTTCGGTCAGCGGTTTTGCAGCATCAAGCGCGGCGATCATCCGGCGGCCAATCTCGTTATCTTTCCAGGCTGCTGAAAGTCCGCGCACCTTGGCCAGATCGGCCTGAACCTTTGGCGGGTGGGCGGCAATATCGGCGACGGTTTCATCGCGAGCAATCCGCCCGCGCGGAATGTTCTTGTCTTGGGCTTCGAGTTCGCGCCAGTGCGCCAAAGCCTTGAGCCGCCCCAGCATTGCCGGGTTGCGCCCGGGCGCCTTGATTCGCAGCCACGACAGATCGGGATCGTTCTTGTAATTGGCCGGATCGGCGAGCTTTTCCATTTCGATATTGAGCCAGACCCCGCGGCCGGTTTTGATCAGACGTTGGAGCAGCTTGGGGAAAATCTTGGCGAGGTGGGTGACGTCACCGATCGCATATTCGATCTGCCGCTCGGTCAGTGGACGGCGGCCCCAGTCGGTAAAGCGGGCGCCCTTGTCGACCGCGATCCCGAGCCATGATTCGACCAGATTGGAATAACCGATCTGCTCGCTTTGGCTGACCGCCATCATCGCGATCTGGGTGTCAAAGATCGGGTGCGGGGTCTTGCCGGTCAGGTTGTAGATAATTTCCACATCCTGCCCGCCGGCATGAAAGATCTTCAGCACATCCTCATTGTCGACCAGCAGGTCGAGCAGTGGGGACATGTCGATGTCCTTGGCCAACGGATCGATCGCCGCAGCTTCGTTGCTGTCAGCGATCTGGATCAGGCACAGTTCGGGCCAGTAGGTGTTCTCGCGCATGAATTCGGTGTCGACGCACACGAAGTCTGCTTTGGAGAGCCGGGCGCAGAGGTCCGCAAGCTCTGCGGACGTCGTAATCAATGGATGTATTTTCATCGTTCTTTTCTGTAGGTGGGCCCGCGTGGACCCTTGGCTTGACAAAAGCGCGGGATTCGCCTGTTAGCCCGCGCTTTCGCCCCTGCAACAAAGTGGGCCGATTGGAAAGAGTTTCGATGCACATTTATCGTTCGCACACTTGCGGCGCGCTTAGCGCCAGTGACACTGGCCAAACGGTCCGCCTGTCCGGCTGGGTCCACCGCAAGCGCGATCACGGCGGCGTGCTGTTTGTCGATTTGCGCGATCACTATGGTCTGACCCAGATCGTCGCCGACGTGGACAGCCCTGCGTTGGCCATTCTGGAAGGGCTGCGGCTGGAATCGGTCGTCACCATCGAAGGCGATGTGAAGGCCCGCAGCGAAACGACCGTGAACCCCAATCTGCCAACCGGCGCGATCGAGGTCTATGCCCGTGCTGCGACTGTGCTGAGCCGGGCCGAAGAGCTGCCGCTGCCGGTGGCGGGGGAACAGGAATACCCTGAGGAAATCCGGCTGAAGTACCGTTTCCTCGATCTGCGCCGCGAGACGCTCCACGCCAATATCGTCAAGCGCACCAAGATCATCTCTGACACCCGCCGCCGGATGGAAGCGATCGGCTTCACCGAATATTCCACCCCGATATTGACCGCCTCCAGCCCCGAAGGCGCGCGCGATTTTCTGGTGCCGAGCCGGATTCATCCGGGCAAGTTCTTTGCCCTGCCGCAGGCCCCGCAGCAGTACAAGCAGCTGCTGATGGTCGCAGGCTTTGACCGCTATTTCCAGATTGCTCCGTGCTTCCGCGATGAAGACCCGCGGGCCGACCGGCTGCCGGGCGAGTTTTACCAGCTCGATCTGGAAATGAGCTTCGTCACTCAGGAAGAAGTCTGGGAGACGATGGAGCCCGTGATGGCGGGCGTGTTCGAAGCCTTTGCCGAGGGCAAGACCGTGACCCAGGCGGGCCAGTTCCCGCGCATTCCCTACGCCCAATCGATGCTCGATTATGGCAGCGACAAGCCTGATCTGCGCAACCCGCTGATTATCCGCGATGTCACGGGCGAGTTTGCCGCGTCAGGCTTTGGCCTGTTTGAAAAGATCGTGGGCAGCGGCGGGGTGGTCCGGTTGATCCCGGCGCCGAACACGGCCGAAAAGAGCCGCAAGTTCTTTGACGAGATGAACGAATGGGCCCGTAGCGAAGGCCATGCCGGCTTGGGCTATGCCACCCGCAAGGGCGGCGTGTTCGGCGGCCCCATCGCCAAGAACCACGGTGAGGACAAGATGGCCGCGCTATGGGATGCGCTGGGCCTTGGGCCTGATGATGGCGCGTTCTTTGCCGCTGGCAACGAAGCGCAAGCCGCCAAGCTGGCAGGCCAAGCCCGCACCCGCACCGGCGAGCAGCTCGAACTGATCGATCTGAACGCTTTCAAGTTCTGCTGGATCATCGATTTCCCGTTCTACGAATGGGACGAGGACAACAAGAAAGTCGATTTCGCGCACAATCCGTTCTCGATGCCGCAGGGCGGCCTCGAGGCGCTGGAAACGCAGGATCCGCTGACGATCAAGGCCTATCAGTACGATATGGTCTGCAATGGCTATGAGTTGGCTTCAGGCTCGATCCGTAACCAGCACCCGGACCTGATGGTCAAGGCGTTCGAACTGACGGGCCTCAATCAGGCCGATGTCGAGGAGCGCTTTGGCGGGATGTACCGCGCGTTCCAGTATGGCGCGCCGCCGCATGGCGGGATGGCGGCTGGGGTCGACCGGATGGTGATGCTGCTGTGCGGGGTCCAGAACCTGCGCGAAATCACGCTGTTCCCGATGAACCAGCGCGCCGAAGACCTGCTGATGGGCGCGCCCTCTGCGCCAGAGCCCAAGGCGCTGCGTGATCTGCACATCCGGGTGATCGAACCGCCCAAGCCGCAAGGTTGATTAAACTGATCAGCATTGCGACAAAACCCCGGGCAGTCTTGTTCGGGGGTTTCTCGCAATGCGCCGCATTTGGCTTGCGTGGGTTGCTCTGCTTGCCGCTAATCCTGCGGTGCGGGCCGAAACGCTGCGGATTGCGGACCGATCACGGTCGCGCCGCCAGATTGTGGCACATGACGCAGATTGGGGGATTGGGGGCTCCATACGTAAGCAAATCATGCTGAATCGGTGCACCCCCTTGCCAGCGCGCGCGGCCTTGATTAGGGCGGCTTTCAACACAATTTAATCTGCCGTTCACGAAGGGAATCACCATGAGCGACACCGCCGACCGGGTTAAGAAAATCGTTGTCGAGCACCTCGGCGTAGAGGCTGACAAGGTTACTGAAGAAGCCAGCTTTATCGACGATCTGGGCGCTGACTCGCTCGACATCGTGGAACTGGTGATGGCATTCGAGGAAGAGTTCGGCGTGGAAATCCCCGACGACGCGGCCGAGAAGATCAGCACCGTCACCGATGCGATCAAGTACATCGACGATCACAAGGGCTAATGCCTTTGGCTAACAGGCCGGATCGCCGTATCCTTGCGCCGTTTGGCGTGGATTGACGGCGATCTTGGTCTTTGACAGGCTCAGCCCGCAAGGCGCTGGGCCTGTTGCAGTTTTTGGGTTTGGAGAAGTGCAATGCGGCGTGTCGTCGTAACCGGCCTCGGCCTCGTAACTCCACTAGGCGGAGACGTTGAAACCACGTGGGCGAACCTGATCGCCGGCAAGAGCGGGGCGGGCAAGATCACCCGGTTCGATACGGCAGAGCACAAGTGTCAGATCGCTTGCGAGGTCAAGCCGGCCGATCATCCCTATGGTTTTGATCCGGGCAAGCGAGTCGATCACAAGGTCCAACGCCAGGTCGATCCGTTCATCATCTATGGTATCGATGCTGCGGGGCAAGCGCTCGAAGACGCTGGCCTGACCGAAATGGATCAGGATTTGAAGGAGCGCACCGGCTGCTCGATTGGTTCGGGAATCGGCGGTCTGCCGGGAATCGAAAGCGAATCGATTGTCTTGTACGAAAAGGGCCCGGGCCGGGTTTCGCCGCACTTCGTCCACGGCCGTCTGATCAACCTGATTTCTGGCCAGGTCAGCATCAAGTACGGGCTGATGGGGCCAAACCACGCCGTGGTTACCGCCTGTTCCACCGGCGCGCACTCGATTGGCGATGCGGCGCGGATGATCAAGGATGGCGATGCTGACGTGATGCTGGCGGGCGGGGCAGAAGGCACCGTCAATCCGCTCGGTGTGGCTGGCTTTGCCCAGGCCCGCGCGCTCAATTGCAGCTTCAATGATCGCCCCGAACAGGCCAGCCGTCCTTATGACAAAGACCGCGACGGGTTCGTGATGGGCGAAGGCGCAGGCGTGGTTGTGCTGGAAGAATACGAGCACGCCAAGGCCCGCGGCGCCAAGATTTATGCCGAAGTGGTCGGCTACGGCCTGTCGGGCGATGCCTATCACGTCACTGCGCCGCATCCCGAAGGCCGCGGCGCTGAACTGTCGATGCGGATGGCAATGCGCAAGGCTGGGATGGAGCCGGGCGATATCGACTATGTCAACGCTCACGGCACTTCGACCATGGCCGATACGATCGAACTGGGTGCGGTCAAGCGTGTGCTCGGCGATGATCTGAGCGGCGCTTCGATGAGCAGCACCAAGTCCGCCATCGGCCATCTGCTGGGCGGCGCGGGTGCGGTCGAGACGATCTTCTGCATCCTTGCGATCCGCGATCAGATCGTGCCGCCGACGCTCAATCTGGACAATCCAGACGAAGGCACCGAAGGCGTCGATCTGGTGCCGAAGGTGGCGAAGAAGCGAGTGGTCCGCGCCGCGCTCAACAACAGCTTCGGGTTCGGCGGAACCAATGCCAGTTTGATCGTCAAAGCGCTAGAAGACTGATGCTGGGCTCGCGCTGGGGGCGGACACCGATCTTTGCGGCGCTGGCACTGTTTCTGGGCGTCACGGCGTGGTTTTTCGGCGGATGGTATGCTTCTGGGCCGCTTGGCAAAGATACCGCGTTTACGGTCCCCGATGGTTCGAGCCTGTCGAGCGTCGCGGCGAAGCTGGAAACCGATGGGGTAATTGGCTCGGCCTCGGCGTTCAAACTGCGCGCACGGCTGATCGGCGCGGGCACTTCGATCAAGGCCGGTGAATTCCTGATCCCCAAAGGCGCGTCGATGTCGCGCGTGCTCTCGGTGATCGCTGGCGACGAGGTGCTGCGCCGGTTTGTTACGATTCCTGAGGGGATGCCATCGGTGATGGTCTATGACCGGCTGATGGCCAACCCCTGGCTGACGGGCAATATCGAAGTCCCGGCGGAAGGTACGGTCCTGCCCGATACCTACGAGATTCAGCGCGGCGAAACCCGTCAGTATGTGCTGGTCCGGATGCAATCGGGGATGAGCCGGGCTTTGGCCGAGGAATGGAAAAAGCGCGGGCCGAACACGGTGGTCAAGACTCCGCAGCAGGCCGTAATCCTAGCCTCGATCGTCGAGAAGGAAACCGGCAAGCCGAGCGAACGCAAGATGGTCGCCGGGCTCTATTCGAACCGGGTCCGCCAGGGCATGCTGCTGCAAGCCGATCCGACGATCATCTACCCGATCACCAAGGGTAAGCCGCTCGGCCGCCGGATCCGTCAGTCGGAAATCAACGCGGTCAACGATTACAACACCTATTCCATGACGGGCCTGCCGCGCGGGCCGATCACCAACCCGGGCCGCGCCTCGATCGCTGCCGTGCTCAATCCGGCCAGCACCGATGTACTCTATATGGTAGCCGATGGCACCGGCGGCCACGCCTTCGCCAAGACCTTGCCCGAACACAACGCCAACGTTGAAAAATGGTATACGATCCGCAAGGAGCGTGGGGATTTTTGAAGGTCTTGAGGACGGCGGAACGCTCTGATGCGTTCAGGCCCCACCGACGAAGTTCAAAAGGTATGTCCCAATCAGCAGCCCGATTATCACTGCGATTGCGAGTTCACCGAAGGAAATTTTGGTTTTCTTTGGCACATTGCTGCGATGATTGTTGCTTGATGGTCTACCAGAACGCTTGCCCGCGTGTCTGGCGCGAGGGCGAACGGGAGTGCTAGACCGCACGGCAGCTTGCTCACGCCACATAGCGTCGAGGGTCGCCGGAATTCGGTGCCCGATCAGCGCAAAAAAGGCCTGAAGCGAAAGGTGTGAAACGCCGCGGGTGGTTCGTGCCAAGGCTTGGATGCCGGCCACCGCATCGTTCATCGCCATTATCGGCTGCGGGCGCGCTGGCTCATCGAACCGTATTCGCGCGCTTTCGGCAGTGGCGATGGCGCAGGCCTCGATATAGGCGCCCCCCGCTGCAGCGCCCAGCGCCGATTTCAGCATCTGTGCTGCCTTGCCTGCTTGCTGAATGGGGAATTGGGGGTTGCCCTGGCGGTCGGTCAGGATCTCGCCGCCGACACCCCATTCGCCTTTCGGCATAACGGTAATCAAGCCGCCTAGATGCTTGAGTTCGATCACCACCGCGCCAAGCGGCGACAATGCCAGCGCATCGATTTCACGACCTTTTGCTCCGGGACCGGTCAAATGCCTGGGGATGTTTGTGAACAAAGCCCAGTCATCCGGCAGTTCCGCTGCCAGTCTTTTTAAGGCCGCAACTTCATTGCGTTCCGGTTTGCCGCAACTAATTCGCAAAGCCATGCGTAAAAACGTTCCTTAAAAACCAGCTGCACCTTCAAGCGCCTTCCCGGTCAAGTTTCAAGGTTCCGCGATGTTGAAGCCGGGCGAAATCGGATCAAGCGCCGCTTGCAAAGCGGCGACCGCGGCGGGATCGCCTTCAGCCTTCAGCCCCATACCCTGGAGTTGCGCCAAGGGCATTTTCAGGAACAGTAGCGCCAGCATCAGTTGGCGCGGACCGGTGAGGGTGACGATCGGGCTGCTGGCAGGCTGACCGACCCGCCCGATCAACACTGACTTGCCCAGTTCAATCCCGACCACTTCCTTGCGGTCGGTAATGACCAGATTGAGCGCAAACGGTGCTCGGCCCAGCCGCGCCGGATCATAGCGCGTCGCCACCGAATCCATCAACAGCTGGGTCGGCACCGCGCTGATCAGGTCCACGCTCTGGGTCTGAACGCTCTGCGGCTTGTAACCTTGCCGCAAGTCGCGCGCGGCGGACAGGTACTGGTTGCGCCAAATCGCGCTTTCGGCCTGATAGCCTTGCTGTTCAAAACTGTCAGCCAGCAGCGCCCGGGCCTGGGCATTGGCAGGCTCTGCGAAAACCAGCTGGCTGAGCAGTTCGGATGACCACCGATAGTCGCCCGCTGCCATCGCCCTTTTGGCCTGCGCAATAACCTTTTTCGAGCCGCCCATGGCCATCACATAACGCTTGGCGCGTTCGACCGGCGGCCAGGGATTGAGATTGGCCGGGTTGGCATCGTACCAGCCCAGATACCACTGATAGACCGCTTTCGAATTATGGCTGTAGGTGCCGTAATAGCCGCGATTGTACCATTGCTGCGCCAGTTCGGGCGGCTGGACCAACCCTTCGGCCAGTTCGACCGGGGTCTCCCCGCGGTTCATCCGCCGCACGCTTTGATCGTGGAGATAGCGGTAGTTGTCGCGTTGGCTGGCCAGCATCCCGGCCACTTCGCCCTGACCAAAGCGCGGCCAGCAGTGGCTGGAGATCACCACATCGCTGCGCCCGCCATAAAGCCGCAGCGCCTCGTCCAGATAGCCCGCCCAGGCATGGGTATCGCGGACTTTGGCGCCGCGCGGGGTCAGGATGTTGTGGAGCGAGCAGGTGCTCATTTCGGATGACAGGAAGGTGCGGTGCGGGACGATATAGACGTTGAGCTCGCTTGGCGCCTCGCTGCCCGAAACGATCTGGAATTCCAGCGCGACACCATCGACCACACGGCTCTCGCCAGTGCGCTCGATCGTATCGGTCGGTGCAATCAGGGTGATTTCCCCGCCCGAAACGCCCATTCCAATGCCAGAGCCCATCTGGCCTTGCGGTCCGGGGTTGAGCCCGATGCCGAACTGGTAATTGGCTCGGCGGCCCATGGCGGCCCCGGCCATGACGTTTTCAGACGCCGTTTCTTCCATGAATTTGCCCGGAGCGATGATCACGGTCTTGCCCGCCTTCACATCGGCATCGCTGACCACGCCGCGCACCCCGCCAAAGTGATCGGCATGGCTGTGGCTGTAAATCACCGCGACAACTGGGCGCGGGCCCAGCTTGGCGTTGACCAGCTCCATCGCTGCAGCTGCTGTTTCGCGGGTGGTCAGCGGGTCGATCACGATCCAGCCGGTTGCACCGCGCACCACGGTCATGTTGGAAACGTCAAAGCCGCGCACTTGATAGACCCCGTCGCTGACTTCAAACAGTCCGTGGTGCTTCAGATTGCCCATCTCGCGCCACAGCGACGGATGGACCGAAGCGGGAGCTGGGCCGGTGACAAAATCATAGCCTGCCAAATTCCAGATCGGCCGCCCGGCCTTGTTGCGGATCAACGGATCGGTCCGGCTGACGAGAAACCCGCGGCGGGCAAATTCCCCATCGCGGCCGTCCTCGGGCGGCAAAGTCTTGGCCGCGTCCTGCTGTGCGGCTGCCGTCACTGGGCTGGCCGGTTTGGGCTGAAGCGCCGGATCGGTCGGCGAAGGTGCCGTCTGGGCGAGTGCCGCAGTACCGCTTAGCCAAAAGGCGAGCATTGCAAGGCGCAGGGCAGGGCGGGGCATAAACAGGTCTCCTCTTCTCCGCTGCACAGGATGCGAGGCCGCTTGGCCCGGTGCAAGCGCAAAAGCGAAAGACTTTGCTGCGTGTGGTGTATCAGGCCGGACTGGACTAGATCGGCGTCGTGTCACCCATTGCCCCTCCTTCTCCGCCCGCACCCTTCATCGTTACCGCCGAGCTGCCGGTCGATATCTTTTCCTGGGCCAACGGCTTGCGAGCCGAGCATTTCCCAGTGGAACGCAATCACCTCAAAGCCCACGTCACATTGTTCCATTCCTTCGCGCCGTCGCTGCGGGATGAACTGCCGCGGTTCCTGTCGCGGATGGCTGGCGAATTTGCCTCGCCTGCGGCCGAGCTGACTGGACTTATGGACTTGGGTGGAGGAACCGCGCTCGCGATCCGCAGCCCCGGCCTGCTCGCGGTGCGCCAGCTGATCTCCGATCATTTCTGGGATATGCTGACCAAGCAGGATCAGGGCGGTAAGAAGCTGCACATTACGATCCAGAACAAGGTTCCCCGCGCTGAGGCGCTGGCGCTTCAGTCCGAGCTTGGTCCGCGTCTGCTGCCGCGCCGTTTTGACTTCACCGGGCTGGGGCTGCACCTCTATCGGGCTCCGCACTGGGAAGCGGTGAACACTTGGAAGTTTCGGGGCAAACACGGCGCTTGACCGCCGGGGGACGCCGCCTTATGTGGCCCGCCTGCCCCCGGTTCTGCCGGGCGCTGCCATGGTATGGCGGAGTAGCTCAGCTGGTTAGAGCAGCGGAATCATAATCCGCGTGTCGGGGGTTCGAGTCCCTCCTCCGCTACCATCCTTGATCGAGAAACCATCATCGAACATCGGCGCGTGCAACCCCGCAGGGCCGCGACCCAATATCTACAAGCAGATGATGCCAGATCATTGCCAATCTACAACCGCGACTGTCTTAAGCTCATCGAGCCTCGTTTTTTTGACGCAATCAATCCGATTCGCGGTTAGTGGCAGTGGCAAATGCAGGTCGGTGAAGGCCGACCGAATTGGAGAGAGACTATGCGCCAGATTGACCATTTCATTGTTGGCGGGACCGCCGGACTTGCCTCGGCTCGCAAGGCCTCGATAATGGACCCCAACAACGGCGGGGTTCAGGCCGAAGTGGTGCTGGGCGGCGCTGACGCGCTGGACCGCGCGGTGGCGGCGGCGCAGGCGGCGCAGCCCGCATGGGCAGCGATGAACCCGCAGCGCCGGGCGCGGGTGATGTTTGAGTTCAAGGCGCTGGCCGAAAAGCACATGGACGAGCTTGCCGCGATGCTTTCGGCTGAACACGGCAAAGTGATTGCCGACAGCAAGGGCGATATCCAGCGCGGGCTCGAAGTGGTCGAGTTCTGCTGCGGCCTGCCGCACGTGATGAAGGGCGATTACAGCCACGGCGCGGGGCCAGGGATTGATGTCACCTCGCTGCGCCAGCCGCTTGGGATCGGCGCCGGGATCACCCCGTTTAACTTCCCGGCGATGATCCCGCTGTGGATGGGGGCAATGGCAGTCGCGGCCGGCAATGCCTTCATCCTCAAGCCAAGCGAGCGCGATCCCAGCGTGCCCAACCGCCTGGCCGAACTGTTCATCGAAGCCGGCCTGCCTCAGGGCATTTTCCAGGTGGTCCATGGCGACAAGGAAATGGTTGACCTGATCCTCGATCATCCGGCGATTTCGGCAATCAGCTTCGTCGGCTCGAGCGACATCGCGCAGTACGTCTATTCACGCGGGGTCGCAGCTGGCAAGCGGGTCCAGGCGATGGGCGGAGCCAAGAACCACGGGATCGTGATGCCCGATGCCGATCTCGATATGGTGGTGAACGACCTGTGCGGCGCGGCCTTTGGCTCTGCGGGCGAGCGCTGCATGGCGCTGCCGGTGGTGGTGCCAGTGGGTGAGGACACCGCTGAGCGCCTGAAGGCCAAGTTGATCCCGGCGATCGAGGCTCTGAAAATCGGCATTTCGAGCGATCCTGAGGCGCAATACGGCCCGGTCGTGACCGCCATGCACAAGGCCAATATCGAGCGCTGGATCCAGACCGCGGTCGATGAAGGTAGCGAGCTGGTGATCGATGGCCGGGGCTTTACTTTGCAGGGGCATGAGGAAGGCTATTTCCTTGGGCCAACGCTGCTTGACCGGGTGACTCCGGACATGACCAGCTATCACAACGAGATCTTCGGCCCGGTGCTGCAGATCGTTCGCGCCGCCAACTTTGAGGAAGCGCTCGAACTGCCGAGCAAGCACCAATATGGCAACGGCGTTGCGATCTTCACCCGCAACGGCCACGCCGCGCGCGAATTTGCTGCGCGGGTCAATGTCGGGATGGTCGGGATCAACGTGCCGATCCCGGTGCCGGTCGCCTATCACAGCTTTGGCGGGTGGAAGCGCTCAGGCTTTGGCGACAGCGACCAGTACGGCATGGAAGGCCTGAAGTTCTGGACCAAGCTCAAGAAAATCACCGCGCGCTGGCCCGATGGAGGCGGCGATGGCTCAAACGCCTTCGTGATTCCGACGATGGGCTGAACCGCCCGATCTTAGCTAGACTATTATATGCATAGTTATATATAGTCAGCATATGGACAACATCGGATCGATTCTGGCGGACACATCACGGATGATGCGGCGCTCGTTCGACGCGCGGGCCCGCTCGATTGGCGTCACTCGCCCGCAATGGCAGGTGTTGGTTACCCTGCGGCGGTTTGAAGGGGTCAATCAGGGCGGTCTGGCCGAACAGCTTGATGTGGAACCGATCACAGTCTGCCGGATGGTTGACCGCCTGCAAGAGGCCGAACTGGTCGAACGGCGCCCCGATGCAACGGATCGTCGCTCGTGGCGGTTGTATCTGACGCCGCGCGCGCACCAGTTGCTTGAGCAATTACGGCCAATGGCCGAAACGATGATCGAAGAGGCGCTGGAAGGGATCGACCCGCAGGAGCGTGAAACACTGAACCGGCTGCTCGAGCAAGTCCGCGAAAACCTCGCCCGCCGGCAAACCGAAGCGGTGGCCGCAAATGGCTGAGGCGGCAGAGCAGATCCAACAGGCTGATTTGGTGCCAAAGGCGCCGAGCCGTTGGCGCCGGATTGCGCTGATGCTGATCGTTCCGCTGATCGTAATCGGCGCCGCGCTGTATTACTGGCAGAGCCTGCAGGGCAAGGTTTCAACCGACAACGCCTATGTCCAGCAAGACAAGGTTTCGGTCAGCGCGCAGGTCGGCGGCAAGATCATTTCGGTTAATGTCCGCGAAGGACAGCTGGTCAAGGCCGGCGATGTTCTGTTCGTGGTCGATTCTGAGCCCTACCAGATCCAGATAGCGCAGGCCGATGCTGCGATCGCATCGGCGCAGGCCAATGCCACGGCGCTGGCCAGTTCTTCGGCGATGTCGGGCGCGGATATTGCCGCCGCGCGCGAGGATATCGGTTTTGCCCAGGCAAATTTTGAACGGCAGAAGGCTCTGTGGACCCGCGGTTTCACCACCAAGGCTACCTATGAAGCTGCGCTGCACCTACTGGCACAGGCGCGCGAAGAGCTGAAGCTGGCCGAGGCGAAGCAAGCGGAAGCCAGAGCCAAGCTTTCGACCGGGGCACAGGTTCCCGGCGTGCTTCCGGCGATTGCCGCTGCACGGGCCCAGCGTCAGGCCGCGCAATTGAATCTGGACCGTACTGTGGTCAGGGCGCCGATCTCGGGCCGGATCACCCAGGCCGATCGCCTGCTGCCCGGACAAGAGCTTGTTACGGGTCTGCCGGTGGTGACCATCGTTGCCAGTTCGCAAAGTTACGTCGAAGCCAATTTCAAGGAAACCGATCTGGCCAAAATGCAGGTTGGTCAGCCCGCCAGGATTGAATTTGATGCCTATCCGGACATCGAATTGAAGGGGCACGTTGCGTCGATCGGCGCGGGTACCGGTAGCGAGTTTTCGGTGCTTCCGGCCCAAAACGCGACGGGCAACTGGGTCAAGGTGACGCAGCGGGTACCGGTGCGGATCGCCATCGATCAGTCGAGCCCGCGGCAGTTAATCGCCGGCCTCTCCAGCCACATCACCGTCTTTGTCGACGGTCGCCGCCGCTAGGGGCGGTCGGAGTGGCCAAGTCGCCAACGGGCCAGATCCCGGCCGCAGCAATCGCAGACGTTGCCGCACTGCCAGTGCGCAACGCCGGTCTGGTGGTGTTTGGCATCATGACCGCATCGCTGCTGCAGATCCTCGATACGACCATTGCCAATGTCGCCATCCCGCACATGCAATCCGCGCTTGGCGCAACGCCTGATGAGGTTAGCTGGGTTCTGACCAGCTACATTCTGGCCACCGCCGTAGGGATTCCGCTGACCGGCTGGCTGTCCGACCGGATCGGATCGCGCCGCCTGTTCATTCTGTCGACGGCGGGCTTTGTGCTCGCGTCGATGCTGTGCGGGATGGCGCAGAATATCACCCAGATGGTCCTGTTTCGGGCCTTGCAGGGCCTATCAGGCTCGTTCATTTCCCCGCTCAGCCAGGCCGCGATGCTGGATATCAACCGTCCCTCGCGCCAGCCACAGATGATGGCGATCTGGGGGATGGGGATCATGGCTGGCCCGATTCTCGGTCCGATTTTGGGTGGGTGGCTGACCGAGAACTGGAATTGGCGCTGGGTGTTTTACGTCAACGTTCCGCTGGGCATCGTCGCACTGGTGATCCTGATTGCCGAACTGCCATCGCGGCCGATCATCAAGAAGCGATTTGATCTGTTCGGCTATGCAATGATCGCACTGGCGATAACCGCGCTGCAACTGATGCTTGATCGCGGCAACCATGTTGATTGGTTCGAATCCGTCGAAGTTTGGGTTTATGCACTCGTGCTGATTTGCGCGACATGGATGGGTGCGGTGCATTTCATCACCACCCCGAACGCGACTTTGTTCAACGCGGCGCTGTTCGCCAATCGAACCTTTCTGGTCGCCTTTTTCTTCATGATCGCGATGGGCGTGGTGATGTTTGCGTCGATGGCATTGATGCCACCGATGCTGCAGCACCTGTTTGGCTATTCGGTGATCGGAACCGGCTGGGCCTTGATGCCGCGCGGTCTGGGCACTTTGATCAGCATGCAGGTGTCGGCGATACTGGTCCGCCGCGGGGTCGATCCCCGCCGGATAATTGTGCTCGGCTTCGTGTTGATGGCCGCCTCGTTCTGGCAGATGTCGGGCTGGTCGCTGGAGGTTGACCAGCGGCAGATCTTTCTAACCGGCCTCTTGCAGGGGCTGGGACTGGGCCTGCTGTTCATTCCGATCAACACTACTGCTTTCAACACTCTCCCGCCCGAACTGCGAACCGAAGGATCGAGCTTGCTCAACCTCTCGCGCTCGCTTGGGGCATCGATCGGGATTGCGATAACGACGGCCTTGCTGGCGCGAAACCTGCAGACCAGCCATTCCGATTTGGCCGCGCACGTCACGGCTTCTATGACCAACCTGATTGATCTTTCGACCACCGACCGGTTCCAGCAGATCGGGACGACGGTCCTCACTATGATCGATGCCGAGGTCAATCGTCAGGCTGCGATGATTGCCTATATCGATAATTACTACCTGATGATGTGGCTGAGCCTGATCGTGATGCCACTGGCCTTGCTGATGCGCAGACCGGCGAAGGTTGAGTTGCTCAAAGGGGACGCGCCGCACTGATAGCGGGAAGGGCGAACTAGCGCTTGCTTGGTGACCTGCAGGCCGAAATACTGCATCGCAAAGCGGCGAATCCAAATGGGTGCCGACGCACGGAGAGTTGAATGGGAATGCTTGAGGGCCAGGTTGTTGCGATAACCGGCGCTGGTCGCGGTGTAGGGCGCGAGATTGCATTACTCTGTGCGGCCCACGGCGCCGCGGTGCTGGTCAATGACCCCGGCGTTGGCGGCGGGGGCGAGGGCGGCGATGCCGGCCCGGCTCAACAGACCGTGGACGACATTATTGCGGCGGGCGGAAAGGCCTTTGCCAATCTCGCCTCTGTCGCGGACCCTGTCGGGGCAGGTTCGATCATCGAAGACGCGGTTAAACGGTTCGGGCGGATCGATGCGGTGGTCAACAACGCCGGGATCCTGCGCGATGCGATCTGGCACAAAATGAGCCACGAGGATTGGCGCGCCGTGATCGACGTCAACCTCAACGGTCCGTTCAACGTCTGCAAAGCCGCGACGCCCTATTTCCGCGAACAGCAGAGCGGCAGCTTCATCCACTTCACCTCGACCAGCGGCCTGATCGGCAACATCGGCCAGGCCAATTACAGCGCGGCCAAGCTCGGCCTGGTGGCGCTGTCACAATCGATCGCGCTTGATATGGCCCGCGTCGGCGTGCGCTCCAATTGCATCGCCCCGTTCGCGTGGAGCCGGATGACCGCCTCGATCCCGGCCGAAACGCCCGAAGCGCAGCAGCGGGTCGAACGGCTCAAGACGATGAGCGCCGACAAAATCGCGCCGCTGGTGGTCTATCTCGCCTCCGATGCCTCAAAGGACGTCTCGAACCAGATCTTCTCGGTCCGTAAGAACGAGATTGTGCTCTACAACAAGCCACGCCCGGTTCGTTCGATGACCAAGGTTGAAGGCTGGACGCCTGAAAGCATCGCCGACGAGCTGATCCCGGCGTTCCGCCCCAGCATGGCCCGCGCCGATGAGGTTTCGGCTCATGTTTTTCCGTACGATCCGATCTGAGGCCGCCATGGACAATGATATCTTTGAGCAGTTCATCGACCAACTGCAGCGCTATGTCCGCGAGCGGCTGATCCCGGCCGAACGTGCGGTGATCGAGGCGGACCGGATCCCCGACGATATCTTGGCCGAAATGCGGGACATGGGCCTGTTCGGGCTGACCATCCCCGAAGAATACGGCGGCGCGGGGATGAATATCACGCAGTACGCCCGGACCATCCACGTCCTGTCCTATGCCATGCCGGCCTTCCGCTCGATCATCTCGATCAACATCGGGATGGTCTGTTCGGCGCTGAAGAACGGTGGGACCGAAGCGCAGAAGGCCGAGTGGCTGCCGCGCCTGGCGGCGGGCGATATTGCCTGTTTCGGCCTGACCGAGCCGGGTTCGGGTTCGGATTCGGCGGGCATGCAGACGACTGCTGTGCGCAGCGGCAACGGCTGGGTGCTCAATGGCACCAAGCGCTACATCACCAATTCGCCATTCGCGAAACTGGCGCTGATCATGGCCCGCACCTCCAAGGAAGCCCTGCCGAAGAACGCCCACGTTTCGGCCTTTCTGGTGCCGACGGATACACTGGGTGTCAGCATCGGTTCGTCCGACAAGAAGATGGGCCAATCGGGCAGCCATATCGCCGATGTGATCCTGGAAGGCGTGGCGCTACCGGCCGATGCCATGCTCGGCACCGAAGAGGGCAAGGGCTTTGGCTTTGCCATGCAGAGCCTCGACAACGGCCGGATTTCAGTGGGCGCAATGGCCACGGCGATGGCCCGCCGCGCGCTCGATTCGGCGCTGGGCTATGCCAACGAACGCAAGGCTTTTGGCGAGCCGATCGCCAATTTCCAGCTGATCCAGCAGATGCTGGCCGAGAGCGACACCGAAATTTACGCCGCCGAATGCATGATGGCCGATGTCACCGCGCGCGCCGATGCGGGTGAGAATGTGCTGCGCAAGGCAGCCGCATTCAAGGTCTTCGCCAGCGAAATGTGCGGCCGGGTGGTTGACCGGGTGGTGCAGATCTACGGAGGGGCGGGCTACCTTGCCGAATACGATGCCGAGCGGTTCTTCCGCGACGCGCGGGTGCTGCGGATTTATGAAGGCACCACGCAGATCCTTCAGCTCCAGATCGCCAAGCACATGCTGCGCGAATGGGCAGCACGGTAGATGTACGATATCCTCTCCGGCCTGAAGATCATCGAGGTTTCCAGCTTCGTAGCTTCGCCCACCGCCGGGCTCTATTGCGCGCAATTCGGGGCCGAGGTGGTGCGGATCGATCACACGGCCGGTGGGCTCGATTACGATCGCTACATGATGACCGCCGACGGGCGTTCGCTGTCTTGGGAAAACCTCAACCGCGCAAAGAAAAGCGTGGCGCTCGATTTGCAGTCGGATGAGGGCCGCGAACTGGCGGCCGAACTGGTCCGCGCGACCGGACAGATGATTACCAACCTTCCGCTGAATAGTTTCCTCTCGCACACCAAGCTGGCCGAAGGGCGGGCCGACCTGGTTTCGGTGCGGATCATGGGTTGGCACGATGGCCGCCAGGCGATGGACTTCACTGTCAACGCCGCCAGTGGCTATCCGCTGATGACCGGGCCAGAGGAATGGGACGCCGCCAGCGCAGCGCCGGTCAATCAAGTGTTGCCCGCTTGGGACTTCATCACCGGGGCCTATTGCGCTTTCGCGCTGCTGGCCGGTTTGCGCCACCGCGATGCGACGGGTTCGGGGATCGAGATGCGCGTGCCGCTGGGTGATGTCGCGATCGGGACCATGGCCAATGCCGGGGCGATGGCCGAAATGCTCTATCGCGGCGGGGACCGGGAACGGCTCGGCAATGCGATATGGGGTGCATTTGGCCGCGATTTCGTTAGCCGTGATGGCAAGCGCTTCATGGTTGCGGCGCTGACCCCAAAGCAGTGGAAGGCCACGGTAGAGGCCTTCGGGCTGTCGGCTGAAGTGGCGACGCTCGAAGCCCAATTGGGCGTCAGCTTCATCGCCAGCGATCACCAGCGCTTCGTCAACCGGCACAAGTTGTTCGACCTTTTCCAGCAGGCCGCCAGCCAGTCCGACTATGCCGATCTCGCCACCCGGCTGACCAAGGCCGGGGCGACGTTTGAACGCTATCGGACCATGTTCGAAGCGGCCAATGATCCCGAACTGGTGGCGGACAACCCGCTGTTCGGGCCATCACCCGCCAACCCCAGCGGGTTCAGCTATCCCGCTACCCGCTCGTTCGCCAACATCCCAGAGCAGGCTGTCGGAGACCCCAAACCCGCGCCCTATCTGGGCGAACACAGCCAGGAAATCCTGACCGAGCGGCTGGGGCTGTCTTCTGGCCAGATCGCCACATTGATAGACCGGGGTGTTGTCGGCACTTCAGACAAGGATACGAAATGACCCTACGCCGCGCCGCCATTGTCGCTCCCATTCGTACCGCCGTTGGCAAATTCGGCGGCAGCTTGGCGCCGCTGACCGCCGGGCAATTGGGTGCGACCATCCTAAAAGCGCTGATCGAGCGCACCAAGATTGACCCGGCGCGCGTCGACGATGTGATTTTCGCCCAGGGATACGGCAACGGTGAGGCGCCGTGCATTGCGCACTGGTCGTGGCTGCTCGCGGGCCTGCCTGAGGAAGTCCCCGGCTATCAGCTCGATCGGCGCTGCGGGTCGGGCCTGCAGGCGATCGTCAATGCGGCGATGATGGTCCAGACCGGGGTTTCGGACGTGGTGGTGGCGGGCGGCTGTGAATCGATGTCCAACGTCGAGCATTACTCCACCGATATCCGCAAAGGGGTGCGCGCTGGGAACCTGACCCTGCACGACCGGCTGACCCGCGGCCGGGTGATGAGCCAGCCAATTGAACGCTACGGCGTGATCAGCGGGATGATCGAAACCGCTGAAAACCTCGCCAAGGATTGGAACATCAGCCGCGAAGCCTGCGATGCCTATGCCGCACGCAGCCACAGCCGCGCCGCTATGGCTTGGGCTGAGGGTAAGTTCGCCGATGAACTGGTCCCGGTCGAAATTCCTCAGAAAAAGGGTGATGCGCTGATCTTCGACCACGACGAAGGCTACCGCGCCGATGCCACCCTGGAATCGCTGGGCAAGTTGCGCGCGCTCGAAGCCAAAATGCCTGGTGCCGTGGTAACCGCTGGGAACGCCAGCCAGCAGAACGACGCGGCTGCCGCCTGTCTGGTGGTGGCTGAGGACAAGCTGGAGGAGTTGGGCCTAGAACCGATTGCCTGGTTCCACTCGTGGGCAGCAGCGGGCTGCGATCCCAGCCGGATGGGCTTTGGCCCGGTCCCCGCGACCGAGCGACTGTTCGCCCGCAATGGGCTGTCGATGAATGACATGGGCCTGATCGAGCTCAACGAAGCCTTTGCCCCGCAGGTTTTGGCTTGCCTCAAGGGCTGGGGTTGGGCTGACGATGACAGCCGCCACGAAATCCTCAACGTCAATGGTTCGGGCATTTCGCTGGGCCACCCGATCGGTGCCACCGGCGGGCGGATCCTAGCCAACCTGACCCGCGAAATGCAGCGCCGCGATGCACGCTATGGCCTTGAAACCATGTGCATCGGCGGCGGGCAGGGGATCGCAGCAGTGTTTGAAAAGGCATGAGCATCGATCTCGGCCATGTCTTAGGCGCGGCGCAGGGCTATCGCGAGGTGGCCAAGGCGGCGCTGGCGGATATCGATCCGGCGCACCAGCGGGCGCATCACGGTTTTGCCTGGATCGCAACCAGCGTTGCGGCGCTTGAAGCGGTGGCCGGTTGGCTGGAAAGCAACGAAGGTGGGACCGAACTGGACCGCCAGATCGCACTGCTGGCTTTCGCTGAAACGCTGGGGCAGCTGACCGGCGGTTTGCCAATGGGGCAGAATGAATTGCTGCGCCCCGGCGATCTCGGGCTGGGCCAAGTGGCGCGCGATCTAGCCCACGCCTGCCGCGATCTGATCGAGGTCGATCATGCCCAGATCCGCGCCGCAGTGGCGGCAGCGCTGGCGGCGGGACAGTGGCCGAGTGAGCGTTTTGGCGATACGGAACTCGATGCGATCCGCGATCAATTCCGCAGATTCACCGATGCCGAAATTGTACCCCACGCGCACAAATGGCACCTTGCCAATGATCTGATCCCCGATGGTACCGTCGCGGCAATGGCTGATCTTGGCACCTTTGGCGTTTGCATACCGGAAGAGTATGGCGGCCTAGGCCTGTCCAAGCTGGTAATGTGTCTGGTTACCGAGGAATTGTCGCGCGGCTGGATCGGGGCCGGATCGCTCGGCACCCGCAGCGAGATCGCGGGCGAGTTGATTACGATGGGCGGAACCGAGGCACAAAAGGCGCACTGGCTTCCCCGGATCGCCAGCGGCGAAGTGCTGCCGACGGCGGTGTTCACTGAGCCGGATGTCGGATCAGACCTCGGCTCGCTGCAAACCCGCGCGCGGCTGCATGCTGACGGTGAATGGGTGATCGACGGGGCCAAGACCTGGATCACCCATGCCAGCCGGTCTGACCTGATGACCATGCTGACCCGCACGCTGCCCGATTCAAAGGGCTATGCGGGGCTATCGATGTTGCTGGTCCCCAAGCCGCGCGGGACGGCTGAAGATGCCTTCCCGGCAGAAGGCATGGCGGGCAGCGAGATCGAAGTGCTCGGCTATCGCGGGATGCGCGAATATGCGCTGGCCTTCGATGGCATGCGCGCGCCGGCCGATGCGCTGCTGGGCGGGGAGCAAGGGCAGGGCTTTAAGCAGTTGATGCGGACCTTTGAAGGCGCCCGAATCCAGACCGCCGCGCGCGCCGTTGGGGTGGCCCGCCGCGCGCTGGAACTGGGGCTGGACTATGCGTTGAACCGCAAGCAGTTCGGCAAGGCGATCGTCCACTTCCCGCGCGTCGGTGACAAGCTGGCGATGAGCCTGACCGAATTCGTCATGGCCCGTGAGCTCAGCTATGCCGCTGCGCGGGCCAAGGATTCGGGCAAGCGCTGCGATATCGAAGCCGGAATGGCCAAGCTGCTGGCCGCGCGCACCGCCTGGTCCAATGCCGATGCTGCGCTGCAGATCCACGGCGGCAATGGCTATGCCTTGGAATATGAAATCAGCCGAGTGTTGTGCGATGCCCGGATCCTCAACATCTTCGAAGGCGCGGCAGAAATCCAGGCGCAGGTGATTGCCAAAGGGCTGCTCGGCGGGCGCAATTGATGAGCGATTGGTCGGCATGGATCGGGCGCGAGGAACGCCGCAAAGACCGGATCGACGCCGGGCTGATGGCGCGCTGGCTGGCGACCTTGGATCGGGCTGCTCCCGCTGATGGTGCAGTGCCGCAGGGCCTGCATTGGTGCTTGTGCACCCCCGACGCCGCTAATGCCAACTTGGGGCCAGACGGGCATCCGTTGCGCGATGATGGCCCCACCAGCTTTCTGCCTTCGATACCCGATCTGCCGCGCCGGATGTGGGCCTCAAGCAAGGTTGAGTTTTTCGCCTCATTGCATCCCGGCGAAGCGGTCGAGAGACTGTCGCGAGTGCTGTCGGTTACCGAAAAGAATGGCGCTAGCGGACGGCTGGTGTTTGTTGAGGTCTTGCATGAAACCACCGGCACGGCGGGATTGGCGGTGCGCGAGGTGCAGTCACTGGTTTACCGCGAAGCAGCCGCGCCCGGAACACCGCCTGCGCCATCGCTGTTGGGTGAGGGCCAGTTCGATCCCTCGGAATGGAGCGCACACCGCGCGGTTACTCCGACGGAAACGCTGCTGTTCCGCTACTCTGCGCTGACCTTCAACAGCCACCGGATCCACTACGACTTGCCCTATGCGGTGGAGCAGGAGAACTATCGCGGGCTGGTGGTGCACGGGCCGCTAACGGCAACATTGCTGCTCGATCTGGCGCGGCAGGATCTGGGCGATAACGTACTCAAATCTTTTGCGTTTCGCGGACTGTCTCCGGCGATCTGCGGAGAAATACTGCACCTTGTGCTGCGCAGCAAAGATGCGGCATTTGAACTCGGGGCCTTTGCCGCCGATGGCCGCCCGGTGATGAGCGCTACAGCGACTTGACCAGCGCCAGCACCTGCGCCGCGTGGTCTCGGTGGCAGATCAGCAAGTCAGGCATGTAGGTATCGGGCTGATTGTAGATCAGCGGCGATCCATCGACCCGCGAGCAGTGCAGCCCATGCGCCAACGCCACCGCGACTGGCGCGCAGCTATCCCATTCGTACTGGCCGCCAGTGTGGAGATAGATGTCAGCCTCACCCCGGACCACCGCCATCGCTTTCGCTCCGGCCGAGCCCATCGCGATCAGTTCGGCGCCGAGCCGTTCAGCGACGGCAACAGCTTCGGCGGCCGGACGGGTCCGGCTGACCAGCATGCGCAGGCGCGGCGGAGGGGGCACCATGGTAATCGGCTGATCGGAGCGCAGCACCAGATCGAGTGCCGGCAGAGCTACTGCGCCGACCGTTGCCACGCCATCAATCGCCAGTGCGACATGGACAGCCCAGTCACTGCGCCGTTCGCCATACTCGCGGGTGCCGTCGACCGGATCGATGATCCACACCCGGGAATGCGCGAGCCGTTCCGGGTTGTCCTGTTCTTCCTCCGACAGCAGGCCATCGCCGGGCCGGGCCGCACGGATGGCTTCGACCAGAAAGCGGTTGGCCGCTTCGTCCCCGGCCTTGCCCAACGACTGTTCTGAAGTTGCCCCGGCATCGCGAACCCGCAGCAGAAGCTGCCCGGCAGCCTGCGCCAGTTGCGCGGCGAGTTCGGCGTCGGTCAGGCTCATTTCAGCGGCATCAATTGGCGGATGATGAAGTCGGCTGCTTCCTCCGCGGTCATCGTGGCCGTGTTAACCCGGATATCGGGCGCATCGGGGGCCTCATAAGGACTGTCGATCCCGGTGAAGTTCTTGAGCGCACCGGCGCGGGCCTTTTTGTAGAGGCCCTTCACATCGCGCGCTTCGGCCACTTCGAGCGGGGTATCGACGAAGATCTCGATGAACTCTCCTTCGGGCAGCATGGCGCGGACCATTTCGCGCTCGGCCCGGAATGGTGAAATGAATGCGGTCAGCACGATGAGGCCAGCATCGGTCATCAGCTTGGCCACTTCGCCAACCCGCCGGATATTCTCGATCCGGTCCGCCTCGGTAAAGCCAAGATCCTTGTTGAGCCCGTGCCGGACATTGTCGCCATCTAGCAGGAAGGTGTGGCGGTTCATCAGGTTGAGCCGCTTTTCAACCGCGTTGGCGATGGTCGATTTGCCCGATCCCGATAGGCCGGTGAACCACAGCACCAGCGGCTTCTGGTTCTTGAGTGCAGCATGGGCCTCGCGGCTGACGTCGGTGGCTTGCCAGTGCACGTTCTGGGCCCGGCGCAGCGCGAAGTGCAGCATCCCGGCGGCGACGGTGGCGTTGGTCAGTTTGTCGATCAGGATGAAGCCGCCCAGCGTGCGGCTTTGGGCATAGGGTTCGAACACCAATGGTTTGTCGGTAGTAATCTCGGCCACGCCGATCGCATTTAGATCGAGCGTCTTGGCCGCGATATGCTCCATCGTATTGACGTTGATGGCATATTTGGGCTGCTGGACCGTTACAGAGACCATCTGTGTTGCCAGCTTGAGCCAATATGACCGGCCGACGTGCAGCGCATCATCGGCCAACCAGACTATGGTGGATTCAAATTGGTCAGCGGCTTCGGGGGGCTGGTCGGCGGCAGCGATTACGTTCCCGCGCGAGCAGTCGATTTCGTCTCCCATACACAGCGTGACCGATTGTCCCGCCACCGCGACATCCAGATCGCCGTCCAGCGTAACGATCCGCGTGACCGTGCTGGTCTTGCCCGATGGCAGCACCCGCACATCATCCCCCGGCCGAACCGAACCGCTTGCGATCAGGCCGGCGAAGCCCCGGAAATCGAGGTTGGGGCGGTTGACCCACTGCACCGGCAGGCGGAATGGCTGGTCGGCATCGAGCGCGTTCAGCACTTCGACCGTCTCAAGCTGTTCGAGCAGGGTCGGGCCGTTGTACCAGGGCGTATTGTCGGACCGGCTGGTGATGTTATCGCCCTTGAAACCGGACAGAGGCAGTGCCGTAAAGTTATTGATGCCGATGCTGCCGGCAAAGGCAGTGTAGTCCGCAACGATCGCGTCAAAGGTGGCCTGATCGTAGCCGACCAGGTCCATCTTGTTCACCGCCAGCACGATGTTCTTGATCCCGAGCAGGTGACACAGATACGAATGGCGCCGGGTCTGGACCAGCACGCCTTTGCGCGCGTCGATCAGGATCACCGCAAGGTCAGCCGTGCTCGCGCCGGTCACCATGTTGCGGGTGTACTGCTCGTGCCCCGGGCAATCGGCGACGATAAACTTGCGCTTTTCGGTGTTGAAAAAGCGATAGGCGACATCGATCGTGATGCCCTGTTCGCGTTCTGCCGCTAGACCATCGACCAGCAGCGCGAAATCGATTTCCTGGCCTTGCGTTCCGACCTTCTTTGAATCCGCCTCCAGGCTTGCAAGCTGATCTTCAAAGATCATTTTGCTATCATAGAGCAGCCGCCCGATCAGCGTTGATTTGCCATCGTCGACTGAACCGCAAGTGATGAACCGCAGCATCGTTTTGTGTTGATGCTGATCCAGATAGGCGTCGATATCTTCGGCGATCAGGGTCTCGGTGACGTAAGTGGGGCTATCCATCAAAAATACCCCTGCTGCTTTTTGACTTCCATCCCGGCGCCGCCAGCATCCTTGTCGATGGCGCGGCCTTGACGTTCGCTGGTGGTGGTCAGCAGGGTTTCCTGAATGATCTCCGGCAGGGTCTTCGCCGTGCTCTCGACCGCGCCGGTCAGCGGATAGCAGCCGAGCGTACGGAACCGGATCGAGCGTTCCACTGGAACCTCGCCCGGGTTTAGCGGGAACCGCTCATCATCAACCATCAGCAGCATTCCGTCGCGCTCCACCGTCGGGCGTTTGTCCGCGAAATAGAGCGGGACGATCGGAATGTTGTTGAGGTGGATGTACTGCCAGACGTCCAGCTCGGTCCAGTTGCTGATCGGGAAGACGCGGATGCTCTCGCCCTTGTGCTTGCGGGCATTGTAGAGGTTCCACAGTTCCGGCCGCTGGTTCTTCGGGTCCCAGCCGTGGCTGGCGGTGCGGAAGCTGAAGATCCGCTCTTTTGCCCGGCTCTTTTCCTCGTCGCGCCGCGCGCCGCCAAAGGCTGCGTCAAAACCGTATTTGTCGAGCGCCTGCTTGAGCCCCTCGGTCTTCCACATATCGGTGTGGAGCGCGCCGTGATCGAACGGGTTGATGCCCCGTTCGGCGGCTTCAGGGTTTTTGTAGACCAGCAGTTCCATCCCGCTTTCGGCCGCCATGCGGTCGCGCAGCTTGTACATTTCCTGAAACTTCCAGGTCGTATCAACGTGGAGTAGCGGAAACGGTGGCGGCGCGGGGTAGAAGGCCAGTCGGGCCAGGTGAAGCATCACCGCGCTGTCCTTGCCGACCGAATACATCATCACCGGGCGCGTCGCTTCGGCCACCACTTCGCGCATGATGTGGATGGCTTCTGCTTCGAGACGCTGAAGATGGGTGAGAGTACTGGTCACTGGTGTTCCCTTGCGCGCTGGCCATCAGTCTGGCCAGCCGGCGATGCGCCTAGCCGATTTTGTGGGACACGTAGACCCCAAACAGGTGCGTGCAACTGCATGATTCCTATCCCCGATGAAACCCAGCTTTTGCGAACCGACTTGTGCGCCGTGCCGCCCCTTATACCGGGACCGTAATGTGTTTGCCCGCAAACACCGCCTGCCAGCTTTCGATTTCGGCCACAACGACGTCATCGGTGGCGTGGACCAGCTCGGCCACTTCGCCATAGTTGATCGCGCCTGCCGGGGCATGAGCCAGCAGATCAATTCGGCGCGAAATGGCGTCGAGCTTGGTGGCGGTGACCTTTGAAATCTCTCCAAACCGTTCGAAATCCCCGAAATAGCGGATCCCGGCGATCCCGGCACCAAAGGTGGGGAACATCACGCCGGCCACGGTGAAGTATTTCGACAGCTTGGTTACCAGAGCATCTGATAGCCAACCGGCGGCTTCAAAACCTGTCAAAACCAGGTAGATCGTGACGCTGACCACGGCGAACTGGAACAACCGTTCGGACAGGTGATCGAGCCGGTGATGTACCGTGGTCAGCCGCGCCGCTTTGCCAAAGTGATAGTCGCGTTGGCTGCGGACGTGATCGGCCAAGGGACCAGTTAGCACCCCGCGCAGATAGTCCTCGCTGATCACCATCCGCGGCAAGCCGACTCCGCGCAGAGCCTGCCGGGCATAGAATTCGGGCCAGTTGCTGTCCGCGCCGTTCGGCCAGCGCCCAGCCGGGCGGGCTGCCCCAACGATCAGCAGCAGCGGCGCGTGGCGCAGGTATTCGGCCAAGCGGCGGGTAGCGAACCAGCGGGTGTGAAAGTCGCGGCGCTGGCCGATCGCTGTGATGGTCAACACGCCCATCAGCAGCATCAGTTCAGCCCCCGCAAACAGCCACTTCTGCTCTACGCCGACCATCGGCAGATAGGAAATTCCGGCAAAAATCGCCATGCTGGATAGGACGAAGTTGATGATCATCCCGCCGCGATAGGCGTCGGACAGCCGCGCCGAAATCCCGTCAGACCAGGCAAACCGGCGCAAAACCTTGTTCGCGACCTCATCAACATAAGCCTTGCTGGCGCCTGGCAGGTTGGCGGCGTGACTCAAGAACTGAGCGGCGCTGCCAGCTGCGATTTCGTCGGCATCTTCATAGCGCTGAGACAGGCTGCGAAACCCCTTTCGGAGCCCGCCGCCGCCGAACAGCGCCTCAATCCGGCGGTATGCATGGGCGAGACGGTTGCTGCGCGGGTGCCACTGTTCGGCGTCCAGTGCGGCAAAACTCGATTGGCCCTGCTCGGTTCCTGGCCGCAACGCAGCAAGGGCCACTGCGGTTAAGGCGGCCACACGCCGGGACAGATCGGCCTGCCGATGTTGTGCCACCAACCCTTCGGGCGCCAGATAGAGCTGCCAATTCTCAGGGTTGGCCGGATCGATCCAAACCACCGGAACGCCCAGTTCGAGTGCGGTCGCGATGGTATGCCCGGTGCCGCCCACGCTGGCCGTGCTTTTGCCGTCCCACACTGCGATCAACAGGTCGGATTGCTCGATCAGAATCCGCCCGGCCAGCGCCACCCGGCGCGAGCATTCGGCGGCGAACAGCTGAGCCTTCGACTGATCTTCAGGCGAATCCAGCTTAGCCAGAAACAGTGCGGCAAGCCGATCGTCGGCATCGGCCAGTTGGAATACCCGCCCCTTGTTTGAAAGGTCCCGAATAGCGGCAGCGTGGGCCTGTATTTGCGGGTCAAGCGCGTCTTCTCCGGCCAGCAACCGCCGTGCATCGGCCGGGTCGTTGGTCAGTGAATTGATCGTACGATTTAGGCGGCGGCCAAACGGCAGCGGCGCAACCAATTGATAGCCCCGCGCCAGCGCCATTTGCGCTGCAATCCGGTCTGTCCCGTCTGCCAGCAGCGTGTGGAGCCGGATGGATCCAAACTGAAGCCGGCCAGCTGGATCGCGGGCTTGATCCACCGCTGCCTCTAGGTGATCGAGAATGCTCCCTAAAACGCCGAAAATTCGGGCTTCATTCCTCGCAAAACTGGGATGTTCGGCGCGGTGCCCGGTCACGCCCAGCGCCAGTCTGATGTGCGGGGCAGGGGGCGAGGCGGAAGGGGCGGCGGTCATTCCAGACTGCTTGTGCCCAACCGGGGCGGCGGTGGCAAGTATGCTGGTTGCGCGCGGTCAAATGGCTGCTATCCATCGCTGCTATAAGCAATTGCCCCACAATGGTGTGGGGTCGCAGAGGGGACGAGGCGCACTTGGGCAAGGTCGATCGCTACCTGGAAGAACTCGAAGCTGTCGAAGACGGCCCGCAGATCGCCGCGCTGTTCGATTTCGATGGAACGATCATCGCCGGCTATTCGGCAATGTCGCTGCTGCAGGAAAAGTTCAAGCGCCGCGAAATGGGGGTCGAGGAAATCATCGAGACCGCCAATGTCATGGCGCAGTATTCGATCGGCGGGATGAGCTTTTCCGGACTGATGACCTCTGCCGCTAAGTTCATGAAGGGGATGAGCGAAGAGAGCTTCCGCGAATTTGGCGAGGAGCTCTACGAAAAGTACATCGCCCGCAAGGTCTATCCCGAAGCCCGCGCGATCATTCAGGCGCATCAGGCCAAAGGGCATACTGTGGCGATCATTTCGTCGGCCACGATCTATCAGATCGAACCAACTGCCCGCGATCTGGATATCGCGCATATCCTGTGCTCGGAATACGAAATCGAAGGCGGCGAATTCACCGGCGAGATTATCCGTCCGCTGTGCTTTGGCGAAGGCAAGGTGTTCGCCGCGGAAAAACTTGTCGCCAGCCACGGCGTCGATCTGGACCGCAGCTTTTTCTATTCGGACAGCTTTGACGATATCGAACTGCTCGAGCGGGTCGGTGAACCGCGCGTTCTGAACCCCAGCACAAAATTGCGCGCTGTCGCCAAGGATCGTAATTGGCTGGTCCAGGATTTTGGCAGCCGCGGCACGCCATCGGTGATGGACTATACCCGTACGATCTACGCCACCACATCGCTGATCGGATCGTTCATGGCGGGCCTGCCAATCTGGGCGCTGACCGGTTCTCAGCGTGAGGCGATCAACTTTTCAACCGGGCTGTTCGGCGATTTTGCCGCAGCGATGGTTGGGATCGATCTTGATATTTACGGCGAAAAGAACCTGTGGTCGGCGCGGCCTTGCGTGTTCATTTTCAACCATCAGTCAAAGGCCGATGTGGTGATCATGGCCAAGCTGATTCGCAAGGATATGGGCGGGATCGGCAAGCAGGAAATTCGGGATATTCCGTTGCTGGGCAAAGTCATGGAAATGGCCGGCACGGTATTTATCGACCGCAAGAATACCGCCAACGCGATCAAGGCGATGGAACCGCTGGTCGAGGCGATCACCCAGGATGGCCGCTCGATCTGCATCGCGCCAGAGGGAACCCGGACGCTTTCGCCCAAGCTTGGCCCGTTCAAGAAGGGCGCGTTCCATCTCGCCATGCAGGCCGGGGTCCCGATCGTGCCGATCGTGATCCACAACGCCGGTGACGTCGCGCCCAAGAACGAATTCGTGATGCGCGCGGCCAAGGTCCGGGTCGATGTGCTGCCGCCAGTCGATACGTCGGATTGGACCGCCAGCAATCTGAACGATCACATAGCCGAAGTGCGGGCGATGTTCCTCGCTGTTCTGGGGCAAGAAGACGAGCCTGAAGCGCCCAAGAAGCCCAAAGCGAAACCTAAGTCCAAAGCCAAGCCCAAGAAGACCACGAAAGCCGAGGCAGGCTGAGCGATGGACCTGCCCGCCCACGCCAGGATCGCAGATCCGTTGCGCCACACGGGCCGGAAACTGTTTATTATCGATGCCCGCAACGGGGTTGAACGGCGTCATCTGCTCGATTGGCTGCATGGCACTTGGGGTGAAGTAAGCCGTGAGGACTATCTCAGTCTGCCCCTGTCGGAAGACGATGAGAAGCTGGTTCTGGGCCCGCTGGCAGAGCGGCTCGCCGGTGCGGGCGAGGATTGCCTGGTGGTCCCGGTCCGGGTCGCCTGGCGGATCGACCAGTTTGACAAGGACAAGCCGCTCGGCTTTCGTGCGCTGCTGTTCGGTGATCCCCGAATGCCCGGGTCCTTGCGCGCACGGTTGATCCTGCTGCGCGATCGGCGCCGGGCGCAATGCTTGCTCGGTGAGCCAGCTACGGTTGGCCAGCTAAGGGCGCGCTTTGCCGAGGCGATCGGGGCGCCCGATGAAGACCATGGCGAGGCCTTTGCCGGCTGGGTTGCACGGCAGGCCACACTAACGCTTGAAGTCGAGGAACGCGGCGTCAGGGGCACGCGCTACAAGGTGCCCCGGTTTGTGGGCGATTCAATCGCCGCCAGTCCGCGATTCCGCTCGGAAATTGCTGCCTTGGCTGCGGAACGGGGCGGGAGCCCGCGCGAACTGACGGCCGAAGCGCGCAAGTACATGAAAGAGCTGATTTCCACCCCCAGCGCGCTGTTCCTCGATCTGCGCGCCCGGCTGGAACGGTTCATGATGACGCAGGGTTATGACAAAGGATTTCGCCACGATCCGGCCGAGCTTGAGGCCTTGCGCGAGCTGATCCGCAACAAGCCGACGGTGATCCTGTTCACCCACAAGACCTACCTTGACGGCGTGACGCCAAACTCGCTGTTTTACGATAACGACATGACCATGCTGCACAGCTTTGGCGGCATAAATCTGGACTTTTTCGGGATCGGCACACTGTTTCGCCGTTCCGGCATGATTTTCATCCGCCGCAGTTTTCAGGACCTGCCGGTCTACAAGATCGTGCTGCGGCTCTACATCGCCTATCTGTTGCAAAAGCGGTTTCCGATGTCATGGGCTCTGGAGGGCACCCGCTCGCGGCTGGGCAAACTGATGCCGCCCAAATACGGGATCCTCAAATATGTGATCGACGCTGCGCACCACGGCGGGATCGAGGATCTGCACATCGTGCCGTTCGTCACCAGCTTCGATCTGATTCGCGATGTCGAGGAATACGCCGCCGAACAGACCGGGCAGGCCAAGAAGCCGGAATCGCTGGCGTGGTTTTTGGGCTATCTCAAAAGTCTGCGCGAGCCAATGGGCCGGGTGCGGATCGATCTGGGCGCGCCGGTGGTGGTCAAAGTCGCGCCCGATCCGGAAGACCGAATGGCGTTGTCCCGAATTGCCTTCGATGCCTCGGTCAGCGCCAACCGGGTCACTCCGCTGACGGTGACATCAATAATGTGTCTGGCGCTGCTCGGAACCGCGCCGCGCGGGGCGACCGGTGAGGAACTGGCCCATCTGACGCGGTTTCTGGCCGATTGGGCCAAGGCACGCGGCATTCGCCTGTCTGACGAGCTCAATCCGTTCAACCGCGATGCGATCCGCGCTACGGCTGACAAGCTGGTCAATTCCGGTCTGATCCTGCGTGACGATGCCGGGCGCGAGACGGTCTATACGCTCGATCCGGCCAAGCATCCGATGGCGAGTTATTATCGAAACAGCGTGATCCACCACTTCCTTGACAAGACCTTGATTGAGCTGGCGCTATTCCGGCTGGAGGAAAGCTGCGGCGACGAACCGGTAGCCGAATTCTGGGCCGAGGTTGAGCGGCTGCGCGACCTGTTCAAATTCGAATTTTTCTACCCGCCGCGCGAGGAATTCCGCCGCGCGATCGAGACCGAACTGGACCGGACTGACGGGCAATGGACAGCGCACCTGCGGGCCGGACCCAAGGGTATCAAGGCCTTGATCCGGCGGTTCCAGCCTCTGGTCGGCCATGCCGCGCTGCTGCCCTTTGTCGAAGCCTACAGCGTTGTGTTCGAACAGCTGGCTCGCCTGAAAGACGGCGAGGCGCTCGACAAGGCGGCGTGTGTCGAACAGGGGCTGGTCGAAGGGCATCAGGCCTATATGCTGCGGCGGATCAGCAGTGAGGCGTCGATTGGCAAGATCCTGTTTGAGAACGGCTACACATTGGCCTCACACCTCGGCCTTGCCGGGACCACCGATCCTGAAGTCGCCGCCCGCCGCCGCGCCATGCTGGCCGATCTGCGCGCGCTGACCCGGCGGATGGAGCGGATGCGGATCGAAGTGCTGGCCGCCGCCGAACAAGTACCCACCCGTGAGCAAGCCGAGGAACTGGCATGATCCAGCAATTGAATGCCCAGGATGCCCAGTTCCTGTATGCCCAGAGCGGCAGCACGCTCACGCATGTGATGGGGATCAACATCCATGATCCCGCAACCGCGCCAGGCGGGCATGTGCGGCTGCGCGATATCATTGAGCACGTCCGCGGCCGGCTCCACACCTCACCAGTGTTCCAGCGCAAGCTCCACCGCCTGCCGCTCGATTTCGATTTCCCCTATTGGGTGGAGGACAAGGACTTCGATCTGGAATCGCATATCGCGCACGCCCGATTGCCGGCACCGGGGGATTGGCGCCAGTTCTGCATTCAGGTCGCGCGGCATTTCAGCCGTCCGATGGATATGAGCCGCCCGCTGTGGGACATCTTTGTGCTCGAAGGACTGGACAAGATCCCGGGTATCGCGCCGGGCAGTTTTGCCACTCTGACCCGGATCCATCACGCCGCAATTGACGGCGCGTCGGGGGCCTACATCTTTGTGGCGCTGAGCGATCTTGACGCAGCGGGCGCACCGGCCTTGCCGATCGAGCCAGGCGGTTTCGAGCTTGGGCAGATGCCCAGCGCGGCCGAAATCCTGACCCGTGCGGTCAGTGCCAATGTCAGTTCGCCGGTGCGGCTGGCCAATTCGCTGATGAAGCTATCGCCGGCCTTGATAGGGGCCGCGCAAAAGGGATTGACGGACGGCGTCAAAGGCGTGCCGCAAACCCGATTCAACGCGCCGATATCGCAGCACAAGATGTTCGATGCAGCCGAATTTGCGCTGGCTGACCTGTCAAAGATCCGCAAGCTGGTCGACGGCGCAACGATTAACGATGCAGTGCTGGCGGTATGCTCGGGCGGGCTGCGACGCTATTTGCAAGCGCACAAGGAGCTTCCAAAGACTACTCTGGTGGCGATTGCGCCGATCAATCGCCGTTCCAAAAGTGGCACGGCGGACCTGCCCGGCAACAACATCACCGCGATGAGCGTGGAGTTGGCGACCCATCTAGCCGATCCGATCGACCGGCTGGCGGCGATCCAGGCCTGGACCAACGATGCCAAGGAAGCCAAGACCGGGCTGTCGGCGCGGGTGATGACCGATCTGACCCAGCATATCCCCGGTGCGACCATGGCGGGCGTGGCGCGGCTGCTGACCAGTCCGCGGTTCGCGCCAAAAGCGGCCAATGTGTTCATTTCCAACGTGCCCGGCCCGCAAATGCCGCTCTATATGGTCGGTGCCAAGATCACTCATCAGTTCGCAATGGCGCCTTTATCCCACAATATGGGGCTGTTCATCGCCACACCCAGCTATAACGGCCGGATCACATTCAGCATCACCTCTGAACGCAAGATCATGCTCGATGTGGCCTTTTTCCGGGAATGCATCGAAGATTCCTTCAAGGAACTGTCCGAAGCTCAGCCGCGACCGGCCCGCAAGGTGCCTGTGCGAAAGAAAAAGTCCCCGATTGCAACCGACACGAAACGAATGGTAAGGCCCCGGGCAATCGCCGCCGTGAAACGCGGGGCAGCCAAAGCAGCGGGCGCAACCGGCAATGACGGCAAGCCTCGAACAAGTGTGAAGTCAAAGCCGGAAAGTTGATTCCATGATGCTAAGCCCCTCGCTCCACACGGAGACCGCCATGGCGAAGGCCGAAACTTACGCCGAATGGGCCGAAGCCGCGCGTGAGCAGGACCGCCGCATCGGCAAGACGGCCTGGCGCGAGAAGGACCAGAGCGAGCATTATGACTATCGCTCAATCCGGCGCCGGCTGGAACGGTTACAGGCGCTGCGGGCGGCGGGTGACAACAAGGGTCTGCTGTTCAGCCTAAACGAAGGCATCCACGGCAACATGGACGGGATGGCCAACGATGCGTTGTGGGCCGAAGCCCGGTTCGGCACCAAGCAGTTGATCCATGACTATGTCGCGGCGGTAACCGAGGCGCTGGAGTATCTTGCCAGCGACGAGGTTGACGACATTCCGTTTGAGGAAAAGCGTGATTTTTTTCGCCGCGCGCACCATTGCTATGGCTGTTCGGCCTTGCTGATGAGCGGATCGGGCGCGTTTCTGTTTTTCCACGCCGGGGTGGTCAAAGCACTGTGGTCCGAAGGTCTGCTTCCGGGGATTCTATCCGGATCGAGCGGTGGTTCGGTGGTCAGCGCGATGGTCTGTACCAACAGTGACGAGGATTTGGGCCCATTTTTCGCGCCTGAACAGCTGGCCCGCGAGTATGAAAATGAAGAGGGCCAGACGCTGTTCAATCCGTTCGGCACGGCCAAGCGGATGAGCCAGTTGCAGGTCAAGGAGCGGCTGGAAGAAGTGCTGCCTGATCTGACATTTCAGGAAGCCTATGAGTTGACCGGACGTCACCTGAACGTGTCGGTGGCTCCGGCTGAAAAGCATCAGAACGGGCGGCTGCTTAATGCAATCACTTCGCCCAACGTCTTTGTCCGCGAAGCCGTTCTGGCATCTTGCGCCGTTCCCGGGATTTACGAACCAGTGGCGCTGATGGCCAAGGATCACAATGGCAAGCGGGTGCCCTATCTGCCCGGGCGCAAATGGGTCGATGGCTCGGTTACACATGATATTCCAACCAAGCGTCTGTCGCGGCTCTATGGCGTCAACCACCATATCGTCAGCCAGGCCAACCCGCTGATCACCCCCTTTGCCAGCGACCTTACGCAAGGCGCATCGCCGTTTGCAGCAATCCGCCGGGCCTCGGTTTCAACGCTCAAGGCGTGGCTCAACGTCAATATGCAGCTGTGGGACAAGCCGCTGCAGATGGTGCCGCAGCTGCACAGTCTGGCCAACATGACCATGTCGGTAATCAACCAGGATTATTCCGGAGATATCAACATCATCCGCCCACAGATGTTGTGGTCGCCGAGCAAGATCTTGTCCAACCTGTCGATGGATGAAGTGAAAAGCCTGATCGAACTGGGTGAACGCGCAACCTGGCCCAAGATCGAAATGGTCCGGGTTCAGACCCGCATCAGCCAGACCTTGGAGCGGATCCTGACCGTCTATGAGCATCCCGAAGCCGAAGTGCAGAAGCGGGCGATGAAGAAGAAGCTGGGCTAATGAGCGGCACTCTGCAGCTCCCCGCCGGGTCGGCCGGAGCCGGCGCAAAGCTGCATTGGCAGGCTTGGCTCCCCGAAAGTGCAATGCGTGCGGTGGTAGTGTTGGCCCACGGCTATGCCGAACATTTCGGGCGCTACGAATACTTCGCAGCCAAATTGAACGCGGCTGGGATCGGGGTCTATGCACTCGATCACTGGGGTCATGGCCGGTCGGACGGAACCTATGGATTTGTTCCAGCTTTCAGGGCCTTTACCGATGGTGTTGAGGTGTTACTTGAAGAGGTCAAGCGCCGTCATAGTGAGACACCGCGGTTCCTGATCGGTCATTCGATGGGCGGCCTGATTGCGGCGGCGCATCTGCTGACCCACCAGCAGGATTACGCCGGAGCGATCCTGTCTGGCCCGGCGATCAAGGCGGCCGAAGAACCATCGAAACTGATGATCTGGATCAGTCGGCTGCTATCACGCTTTGCGCCAAAGGTTGGCGTGCTGCCGTTTGACGGAACCGGTATCAGCCGCGATCCGGCAGTCGTTGCAGCCTATTTCGCCGATCCGCTGGTCTATACCGGCAAGATGAGCGCGCGGTTGGCGGCGGAACTGTTTGATGCCATGGCCGATGTCCGCGAGCGAGCTGCGACAATTTCGCTGCCCATTTTGCTGCTGCATGGTGCCGAAGATAGAGCCACAGCGCCAGAAGGTTCGCAGTTCCTGGCCGATAACGTCGCTTCGGCGGATTGCGAGCTCAAGCTCTACCCGGGCCTGTTTCATGAAATATTCAACGAGCCCGAGCGGGACAGCGTTATTGCTGACGTGACCGGCTGGATCGGAAAGCACAGCCTGTGAAAATTGTCCTCATTCTGATTGCTCTGCCGATATTGGCGGTGCTGCTGATCTATCTGCTGGCGCCGCGAATCCTGTTCGATTTTGTGATCAAGTCGCAGCGCGGCAAGGGCGGTCTGGTGCAAAAGTCGGTCAAGGTCGGGGACATCACCTGGCCCTATCTGGAAGGCGGCAATCTGGCAGGAAAGCCACTCGTGCTGGTTCACGGCTTTGGCGGTGACAAGGACAATTGGGCTTTCTACGCCCCGCATATCAAGCAAGATTACCGGCTGATTTTTCCCGATCTGCCGGGTTTTGGCGAGAACGATCGCAGCGTTGCGCCCGATCACTCGGTAAAGGCTCAGACCGAACGACTGGGGCGGTTTCTGGACGCGCTGGGAATCGACAAGTGCCATCTCGGCGGCAATTCGATGGGCGGCGGGATCGCGCTGCGCTTTGCACTTGAACATCCCGAGCGCTTGCTTTCGCTGACGCTGTTCAACAATCTCGGCGTGATCGGAACCGCCGAAAGCGATCTGCAGAAGATGGTTGAAACCGGCAACAATGCCAACCCGCTGGTCCCGCGGACCTTGGCCGATGTCAACGCATTGCTGGGCTTTGTAGCCCATAAGCCGCGCTGGATTCCGGCGCAGTTCAAGCGCCTGTTGCTGGCCGATATTGCGCCGCATCAGGCACTGCTCGACAAGATCTTTGGCCAGATTCTGGAGGAAGCGCAGAACCAGCCGTTCAACGACCGGCTCGGCGAAATCAAGGTCCCGGTCCAGATCATCTGGGGCCGCCACGATCAGCTGATCCACGTCAGCTGCGCGAATGTGCAGCACGAAGGCATTGCCGGTAGCGAGCTGGCGATCTTTGAGGACATCGGCCACGTTCCGATGATCGAAAAGCCAGCCGAAGTGGCACAACGACACCTCGCTTTCCTTGCCAAGCACTAAGCTTCGCGCCAGTCTGGTGCGGGGAGGCAAGCGATGACACTCAAGATCGGACTTCTGGGCGGCGGTAGCTGGGGAACAACGGTGGCCGCGCTGGCGACGCGCAACGCCCCGGTGATGCTGTGGGCCCGCGATGGCGCAACGGTGGAGGACATCAACACCAACCGCCGCAACAGCCGCTATCTCCCCGACCTGACCCTTCCACCAACTTTGCGGGCCAGCGCCGATCTGGGCGAGGTGGTGGCGCAGGCCGATGTGATCGTGATGGGGGTGCCCTCAAACAGCTTTCGCCCGGTGCTGGAAGAAGTGGCACACCACATCCGGCCTTGGGTGCCAGTGCTAAGCCTGACCAAAGGACTTGAACTGTCGAGCGGCAAGCGGATGACCGAACTGGTCATGGAATGCCTGCCCGGCCACCCGGTGGGTGTGCTGACCGGGCCGAACCTGGCGCGTGAAATTCTGGGCGGACAAGCTGCGGCCAGTGTCATTTCGATGGAGGACGAAATCATCGTCCGGCGGCTGCAGTCGCTGTTTCATTCGGGGCTGTTCCGGGTTTACACCAACACCGATCTGATCGGCTGCGAACTGGGCGGGGTGCTCAAGAACATCATCGCAATCGCCGTCGGGATGGGCGACGGGCAGGGGGCCGGCGACAACACCCGCTCGGCGCTGATTACCCGGGGCCTATCGGAAATGACCCGGCTGGGCGTGGCGATGGGCGGCAAGGCCGAGACTTTTGCCGGGCTGACCGGAATGGGCGATCTGATCGCGACCTGCACCAGCCCGCTCAGCCGTAATCGCAGCGTCGGGGTTGAACTGGGACGGGGCCGCAAGCTCGACGATATCATCGCCTCGATGCACATGGTGGCCGAAGGGGTGAAGAGCGCGCCGACAGTTATCGCCCTGGCCGAGAAGCACGGGGTCTCGATGCCAATCAGCCGCGACGTGTTCGACGTGATCCAGGGCCGCCGGACTCCAAGCGAGATTTTCCGCGGCCTCCTTCGCACCGCGGCGGGCGCCGAATCTGAGGCCGGCTGAATGGGCAAACTTACTGGCGTCAAAGTGATCGACCTGACGGTGTTCCTGCCGGGTCCGATGATGACCATGATGATGGCTGATCAGGGCGCCGAGGTTATCAAAGTGGAGGCCCCGGCAGGCGATCCGGCGCGTGAACAGACGCCCAATGAAGGCGGCCAATCGGTGTGGTTTCGCAACCTCAATCGCGGCAAACATTCGGTGGTGCTCGATCTCAAAAGCACCGCAGGCAAGGCTCACCTGTGGCAGCTGATCGAAAGCGCCGATGTCTTTGTCGAAGGGTTCCGTCCCGGCGTGATGGCGCGGCTCGGGTTTGACTATGCGGCGGTCGCCGCCCGCAATCCGCGGATTGTCTACTGCTCGATTTCGGCCTTTGGGCAGCAGGGCGAACTGGCGCATCACCCGGCGCATGACATGGCGGTTCAGGCGCTCGCTGGGTTCCTGTCGGTCAACGATGGCCCCGATGGAGCGCCGGTAGTGCCAGGGGTGGCGGCATCGGATATGGCGGCTGGACTGACCGCGCTGTCGGCGACGCTGATGGCGCTCTATGCAGCGCGCGATAGCGGTCGGGGCGACTATATCGATTGTGCGATGTTCGACAGCTTGCTGCCGTGGTGCGTTCACACAGCGGGTAGCGCGATTGCGGGCGGAGCGGCGCCGCGTTCAGACAGTCAGCGTTCGCTCGGCGGGGCCGCTTTCTATCAGGTCTACTGCACCGCTGATGGCAAGCACGTGGTGCTGGGCGGACGCGAGCTCAAATTTGCGGCCAATCTGCTCGAGGCGCTGGGGCGGATGGACTTCTATCCAATGGCTGACAAGCCCGCCGGTGAGCAGACCGAATTGATCACCTTCCTGCGTGAAACCTTCGTGACCCGGACCCGCGATGACTGGGTGGAGTGGTTTGCCGACAAGGATGTGGCGTTCTCTCCAGTGCTCGATTTCCGTGAGGCGCTGAACCAGCCGCACGTTGCCGAGCGCGGGCTGTGGATCGAGCATGATGGCGCGCACATGATTGCGCCGGCGATCCGCTTTGCGGGCGAGAAATGGGAGCCGAAGCGCGCGCCGGGGCTGGGCAAGGAAAGCTAGGCCAACCCGACGATTTGGCCACGCTCGTCGAGCCCGATGCCGTTCGCGGCAGGATGGCGCGGCAGGCCGGGCATAGTCATGATATCTCCGCAGACCGCCACCACGAAACCGGCCCCGGCCGATAGCCGCACTTCGCGGACCTCAAGCGTGTGGCCGTTCGGCGCACCGATCAGCGCGGGGTTGGTTGAGAAGCTGAACTGGGTCTTGGCGATGCAGACCGGCAGTTTTCCGTAACCCAGCTTTTCAAAGTCGGCGAGGTTGCTGGCGGCGCTGGATGACAGGGCGATGCCATCGGCCCGGTAGATCTCGCAGGCAACCGTTTCGATCTTCTGTGCCAGCGGCATATCGTCCGGATAAAGCAGCTGCACTGTGGCTGGGCTTTCGGCCAACTGAGCTTTGACTTCGCGGGCCAGTTCCTCGGCCCCCGCGCTGCCCTCGGCCCAGTGCCTGGCCACGGCGCAACGCGCGCCATAACGGCCGCAGACGGCCTTCAGCGCAGCCAGTTCCTCAGCACTATCTTTGATGAAGTGATTGATCGCCACGACTGGAGTCAGGCCGAATTTCTGCAGGTTCTCGATGTGGCGGGCCAGGTTTACCGCACCGCGTTCCAGTGCCGCTACGTCGGGAATTCCAAGGTCTGCCTTGGCCACGCCGCCCTGCATCTTGAGCGCGCGGACCGTGGCGACCAGCACCACCGCATCGGGGCGCAGGCCGGATTGGCGGCATTTGATGTTGAAGAACTTCTCCGCAGCTAGATCGGCTCCGAACCCGGCTTCGGTCACCACCACATCGGCGAGTTTGAGGGCGGATTGGGTCGCCATTACCGAATTGCAGCCGTGGGCGATATTGGCGAAGGGGCCGCCGTGGATGAAGGCCGGGTTGTGCTCAATCGTCTGGACCAGATTGGGCTGGAGTGCATCGCGCAGCAACACCGCCATTGCCCCATCGGCCTGAAGATCATACGCGGTGATCGGGGCCTTGTCATAGGTCCGGGCGACAATGATATCGCCGAGCCGCCGCTGGAGATCCTTGAGGTCGGTCGCAAGGCACAGGATCGCCATCACTTCCGAGGCGACGGTAATATCAAACCCGCTCTCGCGCGGCACGCCATCGGCCGTGCCGCCCAGTCCGATGGTGATGTTGCGCAGCGCCCGATCGTTCATATCGACCACCCGGCGCAAGACCACCCGACGTGGATCGATATTCAGCGCATTGCCCCACTGCAGATGGTTGTCGATCAGCGCGGCGAGCAGGCTATGGGCCGAGCTGATCGCGTGGAAATCGCCGTTGAAGTGCAGATTGATGTCTTCCATCGGGATCACTTGCGCGCGCCCGCCACCGGCCGCGCCGCCCTTCATTCCGAAACACGGCCCCAGCGATGGTTCGCGCAGGCAGACGATCGAATTGAGACCGATCCGGTTGAAGGCATCGCTCAGGCCCACGCTGGTGGTTGTCTTGCCTTCGCCCGCCGGAGTTGGTGTGATCGCGGTAACCAGCACCAGTTTGCCGTTCGGGCGGTCGGCCAGACTGGCAATGAAATCGAGGCTCAATTTGGCCTTGTAGTGACCGAACGGAATCAAGGCTTCGGGCGTGATCCCGAGCCGCGCCTGGGCGATTGGCAGGATTGGATTGATCTGCGCCGCACGGGCAATCTCGATGTCCGGAGCCCCCGGCGCTGGCAATTGGTTCTCTTGCATTGTTACTGTCGAGCCCGCGTGGCTCTTCCCCCCCTAACGAACAGAAACTGGACGCAGACTATTTATGGCGCACCGGGCAGCAAGCAGACAACCGGTTGATGGCCGCTGTCCGCCAAAAATTGCAGTAGCGCCGGTCCCCCCAGACCCAGTGTCGCGGTATTGCGCAGCGGGTGGACGTTGGCCCGCGCGGCTTCGGCCAGACGCTGGTCGATCACGAAGCGGACCAATCCGGCAGTGTCGTTGATCGCCGCAAGCGGGGTGACCGAGCCGGGAGAAATCCCGATCAGTCGCTCCATGTCTTCGGCTTTGCCAAAGCTGACTTTCTTTGACCCGATCGCCGCAGGCAGCGCCTTGAGATTGATCGCGGCATCGTGCGGCGCACTGACCACCCAGAACTGACCGGAGCCGTCCTTCAGGAACAGGTTCTTGGTATGCATCCCCGGAATTTCGGCGTGCAGCCGCGCGCTGGCCTCAACCGTAAAGACCGGCTCGTGCTCGTCACAGGTCCAGGCGATCCCCGCACGGTCAAGCGCGGCCAAAAGGTCGGCTTCGCTGGCCACGGACTAGTCCAGAACCTCGAGCAAGTCGCCGATCCGCCCGACCATCTCGTCGATGTGGGCCTTTTCCAGGATAAGTGGCGGGGATAGCGCGACGATATCGCCGGTGACCCGGATCAGCAGGCCGGTGTCAAAGCACTTGTGGAACAGCTCCATCGCCCGCTTGGTCGGTGCCCCGTGGCGCGGTTCCAGTTCGATCCCGGCGACAATCCCCATGTTGCGAACGTCGATCACATGGCGCTTGCCCTTTAGCGAGTGGACCGCATCTTCCCAATAGGGCGCCAAATCGGCGGCACGTTGGAACAGGCCTTCGTCGCGGTACAGGTCGAGCGTGGCAAGCGCGGCGGCGGCCGCCAGCGGATGGCCCGAATAGGTGTAGCCGTGGAACAGTTCGATCCCGTCGGCGGCTCCGTTCACAATGGTGTCGTGGATCGTATTGCGGGCCGCAACCGCGCCCATAGGTACGGCAGCGTTGGTCAGCCCCTTGGCCATCGTGATGATGTCCGGCGTCACGCCCAGCACTTCAGACGCAGTCGCCCCGCCTAGGCGGCCATAAGCGGTGATCACTTCGTCAAAGATGAGGACGATCCCGTGCTTGGTGCAAATCTCGCGCAGCCGCTCAAGATAGCCCTGCGGCGGGATGAGGACGCCGGTCGAACCTGCCATTGGTTCAACAATCACCGCCGCGATCGTTTCAGCGCCATGCAGCGCGACGATCCGCTCAAGCTCGTCGGCCAGATGGACGCCCTTGCCCGGCTGTCCGCGCGAAAAGGCGTTGGCGGCGATATCGTGGGTGTGGGGCAGGTGATCGACGCCGGTCAGCAGCGTGCCGAACTGGCGGCGGTTGTTGACGATGCCGCCGACCGAGATCCCGCCAAAGCCAACCCCGTTGTAACCGCGCTCGCGCCCGATCAGCCGGGTGCGCGTGCCTTCGCCCCGGGCGCGTTGATAGGCGAGCGCAATTTTGAGCGCAGTATCAACACTTTCAGAACCAGAGTTGGTAAAGAATATGCGGTTCAAACCTTCAGGCATGATCGCCGCGATCCGGCTGGCCAGTTCAAACGGCAGCGGATGGGCGAGCTGAAAGGTTGGTGCAAAGTCGAGTTCTCCCGCCACCTTGCGGATCGCCTCGACGATCGAACTGCGGCAATGCCCGGCGTTTGAGCACCACAACCCGGCGGTGCCATCAAGGATCTGTCGACCGTCGCTGGAGGTGTAGTGCATGCCCTTGGCGCTGGTCAGCAGGCGGGGCTGCTGCTTGAACGACCGGTTGGCGGTGAACGGCATCCAAAAGGCGGCCTGCGGATCGTTTTCCAGTTTCACGTCGATGCTCTCCAGCGATATTTCCGACGTTTGTGCCTTGTCTGCGGTTCGGCGGCAAGCGGGTTGAATTGATGCAGACCTGATTGGTTCCGGCCTTGCGCTGGGGTCGTCTAACTGCCAAGCGCCAGACATGACAAATCCCCGCATTCTCAAGCTTGATGGCGTCAACAATTTCCGCGATTACGGCGGCTATCGGGTAGCAGGGGGCGGGCGCGTGAAGCCCGGGCTGCTGTGGCGTTCGGCCCAGCATGGCGATGCCACCACGACCGATCTTGAAGCGATCCACAGCCTTGGCATTACCCACGTTATTGATCTTCGCGGACCGAGCGAGCGCGAGGCCAAGCCCTGTCTGCGCCATGATGATTTCGCGGCGAACGTCTGGACCTATCCTGAAGAAACCGCCGGGCTGGCGCTGCACACTGAAGCCGCCAATGGTGTGCTGACGGCTGATGATGCCCGCGCGGCGATGCTGCGGCTGTATGAAGGGATCGCCTTTCGGAGCAATCTGGTGCCGATGCTGAAGCTCTACCTTGAACTGCTACGCCGCGATGAAGGGCCCAGCCTGGTTCATTGCGTTGCGGGCAAGGATCGCACGGGATTCGCCGTTGCGGTGCTTCAGCGCATTCTGGGGGTCCACCCGGACGATGTCATGGCGGATTACCTGCTGACCAACACGGCCAGCAAACTCGATGAGCGGATAGCCTCGAGCGCCTTCAAGGATATGCCGCGCTATGCCGCCTTCGATGCCGAAGCGATCCGGGCATTGTGGGGCGTCGAGGCTGCCTATCTGCAAGCGACTCTCGATTCGATCGAAGCGCGCTACAGCTCGTTCGATGCTTACCTTGCTGAAGTGCTGGAGATCGATCAGGTGGCGCAAGACGACTTGCGCAGGATTTACCTCGAAGCCTGAAGGAAAGCCCGCACTTCGGCCATAAACCGGTCAAACTGGTCATGGTGGAGCCAGTGGCCGGCGTCCTCGAAATCGCTCACCCGTGCGTCGTGGAACAACTTGTCCCGGCCATCCTTGGTCGGGCTGGTGGCCCAGGAATCGTTGCCATAGAGCAGCAGGACCGGGCAGGTGATCGCCTGCCAAAGTTCATCAAGCCGTTCCTGCGGGGTGTCTTCGAACGGCCAAACGTTGAGGTAGGGGTCGAACTTCCACGACCAGGTGCCGTCCTCGTTGCGGCTCGCGCCATGCACAGTCAGATGGCGGGCCTGGGCGTCGGTCAGGAAGCTGTTTTCCTCTTTCATCCGCGCAAAGGCAGCCTCGATCGTCGGATAGCGCCGGGGAAGCCGACCGGCCGAGGCACGGCGCTTTTCGATCCAGTCCCTGAACCGGTTCGCATAGCCTGCCGCTTCGCGCTCGGCGCGGGTTTTGGGCGATGGGCCAAGCCCTTCGATATTGACCAGTTTGCGAACCTTTTCAGGGTACAGCCCGGTAAACCGCGAGGCGATATTGCCGCCGAGTGAGTGCGCTACAATCGTGACCTGATCGTGACCCAAGGTGTGGACCAGCTGCGCAAAATCATAGACGAAGGCGTTGGTTTCATAGTTGCCGTCGGGCGCCCAAGCGCTGTCGCCGTGGCCGCGCAGATCCGGCGCGATGACGTGCCAGTCTTTCGCCAACTCCTCAGCCACCCAGTCCCAGCTACGGCAATGATCGCGCCCGCCGTGCTGCAGGATCAGCGGCGGCGCATCAGGGTTGCCCCAATCGACATAGTGAAGCCGCAGGCGCTGTGAGATGAAGCTGTTCGAAGTGGGGCCGTGGATGCTCATGGTGCGGGGATTTGCGCGTTTTGCTGCGCTGCGTCAATTGCTGTTGCATCGGGGATATTCGTGAGGTCAGGACTCGCCTTCGCGGCCAGTGCTTCCTATCTCGCTGCTGCAAACGGAGGACTACATGACTACCCACAAAACGCGCATGCTGATCATCGGCTCTGGCCCGGCGGGACTTTCCGCCGCGATCTATGGCGCGCGGGCCGGGATGGAGCCGATCGTGGTGCAGGGGCTGCAGCCCGGCGGCCAGCTAACCATCACCACCGATGTCGAGAACTATCCTGGCTTTCGCGATGTGATCCAGGGGCCGTGGCTGATGCAGGAAATGCAGGCCCAAGCCGAACATGTCGGAACCCGGATGCTGTGGGATACGGTTACTGAGGTCGATCTGTCCGGATCGCCGTTCCGCGCAATCGGCGACAGCGGCGATGTCTATGAAGGTGAAACGTTGGTGATTGCCACCGGGGCCCAAGCCAAATGGCTGGGCGCTCCGGGCGAGCAGGAGCTTTCGGGCAAAGGCGTTTCGGCCTGTGCCACCTGCGACGGGTTCTTCTATCGCGGCAAGAAAGTGGTGGTGATCGGCGGCGGCAATACGGCGGTGGAAGAAGCGCTGTATCTGACCAACCATTCGCAGGACGTCACCCTGATCCACCGGCGGGACAGCTTGCGGGCCGAGAAAATCTTGCAGGACCGGCTGTTTGCCCATCCGCACATCAAGGTACTGTGGAACAAGGCGGTCGATCACTTCGTCGGCGGCGATAGTGGTCTGATCGGGGTTTCGCTTAAAGACACGGTCACCGGTGAAGTCTCGGTCGAACCAACCGACGGAGCCTTCGTGGCGATCGGCCATGCGCCAGCGACCGAGCTGTTCAAGGGAAAGCTGGAAATGGACGCGGCCGGTTATCTGCTGGTCGAATCGGGCACACCCAAGACCGCGATCCCCGGTGTGTTCGCTTGCGGTGATGTGATGGACCACGTCTATCGCCAGGCAGTGACCGCTGCGGGTACCGGCTGCATGGCAGCACTCGATGCCGAACGCTTTCTGGCCGAACGCGAATTTTCTGCAACGAAGGCCTAAACGCCCCGCAATGCCCCCAAAATCTGGCCTTGCAACCAGACCCGCGATTGCGGTTCGACGAAGCTGTGCCCGGCCTTGGGGCACATCCGCAGGCGCGGATCGGCCTTGTTCCAGACCGCTTTGAAGGCCTGTGCGGTGCGATCATTTTCGGCCAGCAGGATCGTGGCCGGACCGGCAAAGCTGCCCAGTCCCTCGGCCATCGCCTGTGCCAGCGAGCTGGGCGGCGGGGCGGGCTTGAGCGCATCGACCAGACTGCTGGCCATTTTGCTGACTTTGACCTTGCCGCTAAGCAGCCGCTTGAGCGCGGCCGGATTGGCCAATCGCCGCCAGTAATAATTCCGCAGCGCGCCGGGCGGCATCGGGCTTGCCTCTGGCTCTGCCGGGGCAGGCTCAGCTTCCGGTTCTGGCTCAAACGTCCACGGGTTGGCCAGCACCAGCGCATCGCAGCCCAGACCTTTGGCGAGCATCAGTGCGCTGCCGGCATCGCAATTGCCATATGCCACGATCTTGCGCAGCGTTGGGACATGGGCACGAAAAGCATGGATTGCGGCGGCGATATCGGGTCCGCTGGTGGTGAAGCTGCCGTTCTGCCCCTCGCTGTCACCCACCCCGCGCCGGTCAAACCGCAGCACCGGGAACCCGGCGGCAGCGATCCGGTCGGCCAATTGCGCCTGACTACCCCATGGGCCAGAGCGCACTTCGTTCCCGCCGCTGACGATGAGCAGCCCGGTGGTGGCCGCCGCCATATCTACCGAGCCAGCCAGCACCGCGCCATCGCAAGTAAAGGTGAAGTGCTTGCGGTTCATTGCGCCAATGCCATCGTGATCACTGCCGCCAGAGCATCGGCCTGCGCCGGGTCTTCATCCGGCTCTGCGCGCAGCCATAACGGGCTACCGCTGAGCATTTCCTGATCGATCGGGATCAGGTCGCCGCGTTTGGGCGGCAACAACTGGTCCATTTGCCGCAGCATTTCGCCCGAGAGCGCATAGCCGGCCAGATCGAGGCCGAGCTGCTTGCCCTGTTCCATCAGCTCAGCCGCATTCTCTTCCTTGCCGGCTTCGCGCGCTCTAATGATCCTGGCCCGCAGCAGGGTCTTGATCAGGCTGGCGCCTTTGACCGGGGCAAAGTGCCAGCCGGGCAATTTGGGGGGAAGCAACAACCCGCCGCCGCGGATCGCCAGCACATGGGTTGCGCCAAAATGCCGTGCCGCAGCTTCCAGCGCCATGCGCCAATCCTCCGGCTCGATCAGCGCGAGGTCCTGTTCGCTTTCATTGCAGCCGGGCAGATCAGGCAGGATGCAATCGAGCCCGGCACCGTCCAGCCGCCGCATCACTTCTACGGCGAAGCGCCGCAGCCGGTTGGCCTCGTCAAACAGCGCCGGGGCAATCAGCAGGCGCTTGTCGCGCGACCGATCGAACACCAAAGCCAGTTCGCTTGCCGCAGCACCGCCGGGCAAGGGGCACGGGTAGCTCTCGGCCTTCACGCCGGCTCGTGTTTGGAAACCGCGAAATCCAGCAAGTTTCCGTAGGTTTCAAATAGCTCGCCATCGATTTCATCTTCGTCGATGAGAATGTCGAGCCGGTCTTCCATCTCGGTCAATAAGCCCGCCACAGCCATCGAATCCAGTTCAGGAAGATCGCCGAACAGGCCGGTTTCATTGGTAAATTTGTCAACCTGACCGGGCTTCAGGCCCAACACATCCTGCAGAATCTTGCGGAGTTTGCGGTCGATTGTGGAACGCATTGTCAGATCACCTTGCATTTTCGGAGCCGAGTCTAGCCGCGCCGCATGAGCTTGCGCAAGACCGCCTTGGCGATCAGCGGCCAATTGCCGGGCCACAGGGGCCGAAATGCCTCAATCCGGTAGCGCGGACGGGCAAGTTCCATCCAGTCTTGCTTATAGCCATCGTTGCCGGTGCCGAAATCAACCAGCGAAACCTTGTCCTGATCGATTACGTGCTCAAACAGTGCGGCAGACAGGGTGGTTCCGGGGGATAGCGGCTTGCTGGCCTGGGTATGCGCCAGCTTGTGGATGAAGGCGGTGCCAGCTTCGACGGTCCAGAACTGCGCGGCGATGGCTATTCCGTCGGAGCGGGCGATGGCCATCCGCAGTCGCCCGGCCGCAGCTTCGGCTTCGGCGAAAGCGCGCAGGAACGCCGGCGAGCCTTCTTCGGGCTTCCAACTGGCGGCATAGACCGCTTCGTATTCGGCCCACAGCGCCGGATCGAACTGGGTCGTCAGTTGCACTTCGACTTTGCCGGCCTTGCGCTTCAAGGTGGTGCGGAGTTGGCCTGGCCGCGTGGCCAGGTATTCGGCGAAGCTTCGGCCCGCCACGGGCAGCACGTGATTGACATCGCATGGCGCAACAAACACCAGCCAGCCCGCGCCGCGCAAAGCAGTTGCCAGTTGGGCAGTTTCGCCGCTCTCATCGGGCAGAGGGCTGAGGATCAGGTGCGGGGCTTCTCCGGCCAGATCCGCCGCCAGTGCAGCCAGCAGCGCCGGGCTATCCGCTTGCGCCGAAACCATCGGTACGACCCGGAAGTTATACCAGTTGGCCAGCGCGTGAATCCGGCGGCCTTTGCGCATCAGCGGCAAAACCGCGCGGTCTTTACCTTGTTTGGCAACGGCGAACAGCGGCAGGATATCGCAGTGCTGGACCAGCCCTTGCCACCATTCGATCCGGTCAAACGGCGCGCGGGCGTACGGCGCGCTGGCGAGCTCCACCAGCGGCGCATCGCATTGCACTTCTTTAAGATCATCGTGATAGACGACCGAAATCACTTTACCGTTCCTTGCCCGTTGGAGCCTCAAAACCTGTGTCTGCACCCGCGCAACCGTCGATCCAGCCGCTCGACCATCTCGCTCTGCGCGGGGCGGATCAGGCGTCGGCGCTGGTGTTGCGCGACGGTCCTCTTAACTACAAGGACTTAAGGGATCGTGTCGGACGGCTTGCAGGCTGGCTCGCCAGTCAGTTGCCGACCAAGGGCGAACGGATCGCCAGCTGGGCCGCCAAGGGCGAGTTGACCTGCCTGTTGCCCCTGGCCGCCGCGCGTGCGGGGCTGGTCCATGTTCCCATCAACCCACTGCTCAAACACGCACAGGCGAGGCACATTCTGGCCGACAGCGGCGCACGGTTGCTGATCGGCACCCCGGCGCGGCTGGCCGGGCTTCAACCGGGCGACGTTCCGGCGGACTGCGCCGTGCTGGGCGAAGACGAAGCGCTCGATCGCGCCAAATCCGCCGCGCCGATGCCACCCAGCAAGGCCGATCCAGACGATCTCGCCGCTATCCTTTATACCAGCGGCTCAACCGGCAAGCCAAAGGGCGTGATGCTGAGCCATGCCAACATGTGGCTGGGGGCGGAAAGCGTTGCAGGATATCTAGGTCTTGCCCAAGACGACGTAACGCTGGCGGTGCTGCCGCTGTCGTTTGATTATGGGCAGAACCAGCTGCTTTCGACCTGGTTGGCCGGGGGCTGCGTTGTTCCGCTCGATTACCTGACCCCGCGTGACGTTGTGAAGATGGTCGAGCGGCACGGCGTCACCACCCTGGCCGCGGTCCCGCCGCTGTGGGTGCAACTGACCGAGCTGGACTGGCCGGCCGAAACCGCCGCCAACCTTCGCCGTCTGACCAATTCCGGCGGGGCCTTGACGGCCGATCTGGTTGGGCGCCTGCGCGCTCTGTTTCCGGCGGCGCGGCTGTTTCCGATGTACGGGCTGACCGAGGCATTCCGTTCAACCTACCTTGATCCGGCGCTGGTTGACCGCCATCCAACCTCAATGGGTACAGCCATTCCCCACGCTGAAATATTGATCATCGGCGATGATGGCGCGGTGACGGCGCATGGTGAGGAGGGCGAGCTGGTGCATTGCGGGCCGCTGGTCGCGCAAGGATACTGGCAGGATGCCGAGCGCACGGCAGAGCGGTTCAAACCTGCCCCAGCAGGGTCGCGCTATGGCGGCGTGGCGGTCTGGTCTGGCGACCGGGTTCGCCGCGCAGCCGATGGCCTGCTCTATTTTGCCGGACGGCGCGACGCGATGATCAAAAGCGCGGGCAACCGAATCAGCCCGCAGGAAATCGAAGAGGCCGCGTTGGCCAGCGGTCTGGTGGCCGAAGCAGTGGCTTTGGGGATTCCGGATGAGCGACTGGGTCACGCAGTCCATCTGATTGTGCGGGCCGCACCAGGCGCTTCAGGCGTTGAAGCAGAATTGCCCCGTATCATGCTCAAAGAACTGCCAAATTTTATGCAGCCAAAGGTCATCCACTGGCGTGCGGCGATGCCGATTTCGCCCAACGGCAAGATTGACCGGACCCGGCTTTATCAAGAGCTTGCCGCATGAAGCCGCTTGGACCAATCCCCGCAGGGTACACCGCAATCGGCGGTGAACTGGCGATTTCCGGGCGCAAGGCGTCGGAGCTTGTCGCCGATGCGGGCAGCACGCCGCTGTTCGTCTATTCGCGTGAGCTACTCGCGCGCCGGGTCGCCGATTTGCGCGCGGCGATGCCGGATCGGCTGGCGCTGAACTACGCGGTAAAGGCCAATCCTTTTGCTCCGGTGCTGCGGGAGATGGCGCCGCTGGTTGATGGGTTTGACATCGCCTCGGGCGGCGAACTCGCAATGGTTCGCGCTGCCGGGATCGACCCGCGCCGGATCAGCTTTGCCGGGCCAGGCAAGCGGACTGACGAGCTGGAACAAGCGATTGCCGCTGGGGTCACGCTCAACCTTGAATCCGAAGGCGAAGCGGCGCGAGCGCTCGATGCGGCGGCCCAGCTGGGGATCACGCCGCGGCTCGCGATCCGGGTCAATCCCGATTTTGACCTCAAGGGGTCCGGGATGAAGATGGGCGGCGGAGCAAAGCAATTCGGCGTCGATGCCGAACGGGTTCCGGCCTTGGCCCGGCTGGTGACCGAAAGCGGTGCTGAATGGCGCGGGTTTCATATTTTCGCCGGAAGTCAGGCGCTTGGCCCTGCCGCGCTGATCGAAACGCAGGCGCGAACACTGGCGCTGGCAGCGCGACTGGCCGATCAAAGCGGCGCGGCACTGCCGCATTGCAATCTGGGCGGCGGGTTCGGCATTCCCTATTTCCCGGGCGATCAGGCGCTCGATATCGCAGCTATCGGCGCGGCGCTGGGCGAAGCGTTTTCCAAACTCCCTGATGTCTTGCGTGAGACACAGTTCTGCCTTGAGCTTGGCCGCTACCTGGTTGGCGAGGCCGGGGTCTATCTGACCCGGATCGTTGATCGCAAAGTCAGTCATGGCGATACCTTCCTGATCGTTGATGGCGGGTTGCATCATCAGCTGGCCGCATCGGGCAATTTCGGCACCGTGGTGCGCCGCAACTACCCGGTAGCGATCGCCAGCCGCTTTGATGCGCCAACCGAGGAGGTGGTCAGCGTGGTCGGTTGCCTGTGCACGCCGCTGGACCGGTTGGCTGACAAAGCCGAATTTCCCCGCGCTGAGGTCGGCGATCTGGTCGCAGTGTTCTGCGCCGGAGCTTACGGCGCCAGCGCCAGCCCGGCCCAGTTCCTTGGGCAGGGTCCGGCGATGGAAATGCTGGTTTAACCAGTCTCCTCACCGCCGTCCTGTTTTGGGACTGGGCCGGGATGATCACACAATCTGCACATAGGGCTAACGCGATATTCACCCTTTTTGGCGATAGCTCAGGGTGATTAGCCGGGTCGTCGGTTTGGTAGGGCATTGCCTGACCGTTGACGCGGCTGCTGAGAAGGAATGCCCGATGTCGAACAACCCGATTTCCCGCCTGCTTGCCGGAAGTGCCATGCTGAGCATGATGCTGACCGGTTGTGCTGGCACCGCCAGTGGCCCGCAGCTGCCGCCCGCATCGTTCGTGTCAATGCAGGAAGGCCCAGGCGAGGATTACATCATCGGGCCGCTCGACGAGCTGACGATCTTCGTCTGGCGCAATCCGGAACTCGGCGCAAAGGTTCAGGTCCGGCCCGACGGGCGGATCACCACCCCGCTGATCACCGATATGCCGGCGGTGGGCAAGACCCCCAAGATGCTGGCCGATGACATCACCCTGCAGCTCTCGCAGTTCATCCAGGACCCGCTGGTCTCGGTGATCGTCAACAAGTTTGCCGGTACCTACAGCCAGCAGGTCCGGGTGATCGGCGCGACCGAAAAGCCTGCTTCGCTGCCCTATCGCGCCAACATGACCCTGCTCGACGCGATGATCGCGGTCGGCGGGCTGAGCGAATATGCGGCGGGCAACCGCGCCAAGCTGATCCGGTTCGACAAGGCCAGCGGCAAGCAGCAGGAATACTCGATCCGGCTGGGCGATCTGCTCAAGAAGGGCGACAGCAAGGCCAACGTCATGCTGATGCCGGGCGACGTGATCATCATCCCCGAAAGTTCGTTCTGAGGAAGGGCCCGGGGACAGACGATGAACAATATCTACGACGAATTTCGCGCAGCGCTTTTCACGGTCTGGCACCGCAAATGGCTGGCGCTGGCCGTCGCCTGGGGCGTCTGTCTGGCGGGCTGGCTAGTGGTCGGGATGATCCCGAACAGCTACGAATCCAAGGCCCGGATTTTCGTGAAGCTGGATGATGTCCTGTCCGACGTGACCGGGATCAAGACCAGCAACAAGCGTGACATCGAGCGGGTCCAGCAGACGCTGACTAGTGCGGTCAATCTGGAAAAGGTCGTTCGCGGCACCCCGATCGGCGCGGAGATCACCAATCCCAAACAGATGGAAAGCGCAGTTCTGGGGCTGGGCAAGATGATCAAGGTTGAAAGCACCAAGGACAACCTGTTCGAAATCACCGCAAGCTATGGCGATGGTGGCAATTCGAATGCGGCCAATGCCAAGATCGCGCAGGCCGTTGTCCAGAAGCTGATCGACATTTTCCGCGAAGAGAACCTGGCCGGGAACCGTGGCGAAATGTCGTCCTCGCTCGATTTCATGGACCAGCAGCTGGCACAGCGCCAGAAAGAGCTGGAAGCGGCCGAGCAAAAACGGCTAGCCTTTGAAACGGCCAATCCGGCGCTGGCCAAGGGCGGCACATCGCCGATCCAGCGGATCGAAGCGCTGCGCGCCGAACTGCGCGGGATCGACGCCGATCTGATGGCGGCGCAAAGCGCTTTGGCCGCGATCAACGGTCAGCTTGCCGGCACACCCAAGACCTTGCAGAGCAGCGCCCCGGTTGGCGGAGCGCGCGGTGCATTCAACGATGCCCAGGCGCAGCTTTCCAGTTTGCGCGCCCGCGGCCTGACCGAAAATCATCCCGATGTGATTGCCGCGCGCAATCAGGTCAATATGCTGAAAGGCGCCGCGGCCAGTGAAGGCGGCGGCAATGGCAGCATTCCCAATCCGGCCTATTCCTCGCTCGAATCAATCCGGGCCGAGCGGCAGGCCAATGTTCAATCGCTGACGGCACGCCGCGCGTCGGTGCAAAGCGAGCTGGCGCTGGTCACCAGCCAGCAGTTTACCAATCCCGAAGCGGCGGCCGAACAGCAGCGGATCAATCGCGATTATGACGTGCTGAAGCAGCAGTATGACAAGCTGCTGCAGGACCGTGAAGAGTTGCGGCTGCGCGGCCAGGTTGAAACCGAGGGCAATTCGGTCAAATTTCAGGTGATCGACCCGCCGACCACGCCGCAAAGCCCGATTGCACCCAACCGGCCGCTGTTGTTGCTGGGCGTACTTATCGTCGGGCTGGGTGCGGGTGCGGCCACTTCGTTTGCGGTTGGCCAGTTGCGCTCGACCTTCGCCACAACGGCCAAGCTGGAAGCGACCATGGGGCTGCCCGTGCTGGGCGCGATCAGTGCCACCCTGACCGACGGTGCCCGCGTTCTGCGGCGCAAGCGCCTGGCCTATTTCTACGCTGCCACTGCCGCGCTTGGCGGGGTGTTCGTCCTGCTGCTCGCGATCGAAGTCGCCCAGCGCAGCATGGTGGCGTGAGGGGGATCCGATGACCAAGCAAACCAATATCCCCGTGCCGACAGTGGATGAAGGCAAAGCCCGCGCAGCGACGCTGATCGAGCGGGTCGTGCGCAATTATGATCTGGTTCAGTTGCAGCCCGCGCCGATCCCGGAAAACCTGATCCCGCCCGCATCAAAGCGCCGCCGCTATCGCCGCGCCGATGACGTGCTGGAAGACGCCGAAGTCACTCCGGTGGTTGAACCATCACCGGCGCCTGTTGCGGCTGCGCCTGAGGTACTGGTCAAACCCGTCCCGCGGCCCGAAGTGGTTGAGCCCGAAGTCATTGTCCCGCCGGTTTCGGTGCGCAGCAATGTTCCGGCGCCGGTTGCCATGCCGGTCCGGTTCCGGGGCGAGCGCCATCCGATCAACCGCCAGCACTTGCGCGATCAGGGCCTGATCGTGCCCGAAGGCAGCGTCACGGGGCTGCTGGAAGAGTTCCGGATCGTCAAGCGGACGCTGCTCTACAATGCCAGCCAGCTTGGCCAGCAGGGCATGGGACCTGCCTCGCAGCGGATCCTGATCTGTTCGCCGCATCCGGGCGAAGGCAAAAGCTATACTTCGGTCAATCTCGCGCTGGCGATTGCGGCTGAAAAGGAAAGCGAAGTCCTGCTGGTCGATGCCGATTTCGCCAAGCCATCGGTGCTCTCGATGCTCGGCCTGCCGGGCGGTAAGGGGCTGATGGACGCGCTGGCCGATCCTGAGATTGACGTGGCTGATTGCGTGATCGGGACCGATATCTCGGGGCTGTGGGTCCTGCCTGCGGGCAATGCCACCACCTCTGACAGTGAATACCTGTCCAGCTCGCGCACTGCTGCGGTGCTTGACCGGCTGACCCAGGGCGCGCCGCACCGGATCATCATTTTCGATTCGCCACCCGCGCTGGCTGCTTCGCCAGCGGCGGAGCTGGCCAAGTACGCCGGTCAATCGGTGCTGATCGCCCGCGCGGACCGGACCGGCCAAGGCGCTCTGGAAGACGCCGTTTCTCTGCTTTCTGCCTGCCCGAATATTCAGCTGTTGCTGAATGCCGTTCACTTCAGCCCAAGCGGTCGCCGCTTTGGCTCCTACTATGGATATGGGGGATGACCATGAAGTCGCGCCTCGTGAAGACCTGTGCCGCGCTAACCGCCTGTTTGGTGGCCAGCTTGCCAGCCGCAGCCTACGCCCAGTCGCTGCCCTATGGCGACGTTGCCGCCTCTGGCGACGATGTTGATACCGGCGATAGCGAAGTGGACGGGGGTGATGACCTCTCGCCCAAGCTCACCGTGCGCACCAAAAAGGTTCGCGTCACGCCTTATATCGAGGCGCAGCAGGTGGTTACCGCTGAACTCTCACCTGGAAACGAGGTTCTCACCTACACTTCGGTTGCCGCCGGGATTGAAGCCAACATCGCTGGAAGGAACAGCCAGGGCGCGGTTTCGCTGCGCTATGAACGCCGCTTTGGCTATGGCACCAATCGCGTGCCCGATAGCGACGTGATCACCGGCGTGGCGCGTGGCAGTATCGGCATCGTGCCGCGCTCACTGACGCTCGAAGCCGGCGCGATGGCTGCGCGGATGACTGTTGAGAACAACGGCTCGACCTTGAGCGGGCGTGAAGGCAATTCGACCTCGCAGGTTTACGGCGCCTACATCGGTCCCGCGCTGCGCACCCGGTTGGGCGCACTGCAGGTCGAAGGGCATTACCGGTTTGGCTACAGCCGGGTCGAATCGCCTGATGCGCTGGTGATTGCCCCAGGGCAGACGCCGGTCGATATCTATGACGAAGGCACGGTCCACAACGCTGCGCTGCACGCCGGGTTCAAGGCCGGGACGGTTCTGCCGATCGGGCTGGGCGTCGGCGCGGGCTGGAACCGCGAAGATGTCTCCAATCTCGATCAACGGATTGATGACAAGCACGTTCGCGCCGATGTCACTCTGCCAGTCGGACCTGACCTCGCGCTGGTCGGCGGAGTTGGCTATGAAGACGTCACGGTTTCAAACCGCGATGCGGTGCTCGACACCATCACCGGTCTGCCAGTGGTCGGGCCCGATGGCCGCTATGTTACCGACAAGACCCAGCCGCGCCAGATCGCTTATGAGGCCGATGGCCTGATCTGGGATGCCGGGGTGATCTGGCGGCCAAGCCGCCGGACCGCACTGGAGGCCCACTATGGTCGCCGCTATGGTTCGAGCACATACTATGGCAGCTTCGCCTATGCGCCCAATTCGCGGTTGAGCTACAATGTCTCCGCTTATGACAGCATTTCCGGCTTTGGCGGGATGTTGAACAATCAGCTGGCCGGTCTGCCGACCCAGTTTGACGCGTTTCGTAACCCGCTGAGCGGCGATCTGGGAACCTGTGTTGTGGCCAGTGGCTCGGTTGGTCAGGGGCAGGGCACCTGCCTCAATGGCGCACTGGCCTCGGTCAAATCGGCGGTGTTCCGTGGCCGCGGCGTCAATGCGACGCTGGGGATCAATGCTGGTAACCTGCAATACGGGTTCGGTGCAGGATATGACCGCCGCAAGTTCATCGCAGCACCCGGAACGGTGCTGGCCAGCGCCAATGGCGTGATCGATGAAAACTATTGGCTGGCGGCCTATCTCAATGGCCGGATTGACCGGAACTCCAGTTTCGGAACCTCGGTCCGGGCCAATTGGTACCAAAGCGGAGATGCCTTGGCTGGCAACTCCAGCGCGGTTGGCGCAACCGCCGCTTACTATCGTTCGATCACCAGCCGCCTCTCGGCCACTGCGGCCGTCGGGGTTGATGGGGTCAATCGCGATCTCCTGGAAGATGTCTGGTCGGCTCAGGCCATGGTTGGCATCCGGTATTCGTTCTGAGCCGCGCGGAAGGATTGAGAATGTTTAATGACTACTATGGGCTGACCGGACGTCCGTTCCAGCTCACCCCTGATCCGGCGTTCTATTTCGAAAGCCTGACGCACCGCAAGGCGCTGTCGTACCTGTCCTATGGGCTGGCGCAGGGCGAAGGTTTCGTGGTGATCACGGGCGAAGTTGGGGCCGGTAAATCGACTCTGGTCGCGCACCTGATGAACACGATCGATCCGGCGCGGCTGACCGCGGCGCAGATCGTCACCAGCAAGCTCGATGGCGAAGAACTGGTTCACATCGTCGCGCAGGCGTTCGGCCTGATCGTCGATGGCCATGACAAGGCTTCGGCGCTGGGCGCAATCGAAGCCTTTCTGCATGACGAAGCCCGCGCGGGGCGCCGCTGCCTGCTGGTGGTCGACGAAAGCCAGAACCTGGCGATCGACGCGCTGGAAGAACTGCGGATGCTGTCGAACTTTCAGCTTGGCGCGCACCCGCTGTTGCAGACGTTGCTGCTGGGGCAGCCGGAATTCCGCGATACGATCCAGGATCATCCGCAGCTCGAACAGTTGCGTCAGCGCGTTATCGCCGCCCATCACCTTGAGGCGATGGAATTGGGCGAAGTGCAGCCCTATATCGAACATCGCCTCAACTGCGTTGGTTGGAGCGGTAATCCGAAGTTTGACCAGCGCGTTTTTACCGTGCTGTTCGAAGCATCGGGCGGCGTTCCGCGCCGGATCAACCAGATCTGCAACCGGCTGATGCTGCTTGGCGCGGTCGATCAGCGCAACCGGATCGACGGAGCGATGCTGACCCAGGTTCTTGAAGAGCTGGAGCTTGATGGAACACTCCAGCTGAAAAAGCCGGAACGCAAGGTTGATGTCGCGGCTCCGGTCGCCCAACCTGTGGCTGCGCCGGCAGCGGTGCCGGTCGATGCCGTGGTGATGAGCCAGCTTCTGGCCCTATTGGCCGAACGCGATGCCCAGATTGCTGAACTGCAGCAGGCCGTGATCGAGCTCGCCAATGAGCGCGAAACGTTGGTCGCTGCGCCGGTTCAGGCTCCCGCCTCCGATCATGCGGCATTGGCCGCAGTCGAAGCCAAGCTGGCCGGGATCGAAGGCAAGATGCTCGAACAGGAACGCACGATCCGCCACACTCTGACGATGTTGATCGAATGGATCGAATCTGACGAAGCCAGTCGCGCTGCGGCCTGAGCCCAAATTATGAAGGAGGGCCCATGACTCCCGCGGGTTTGGTCAACGGCCTGTCGGTCGATGTTGAAGACTGGTTTCAAGTCGGCGCCTTTGAAGGGGTGATTGACCGGGACAGCTGGACATCGCTCGACAACCGGGTTGAGCGCAATTGCGATCGGATCCTGGAGATGTTCGCTGCGGCGGACGTTCACGCGACCTTTTTCACGCTCGGCTGGGTGGCGCAGCGCCACGGAAACCTGATGCGGCGGATCGTCGATGCCGGCCACGAACTGGCCAGCCACGGCTGGGACCACGAGCGCGTGTTCCGGCTCGATCGAGACAGCTTCGCGGCGGATCTGGAGCGTTCCAGAAAGGTGCTGGAAGATGCTTCAGGCCAGCGCATTACCGGCTACCGCGCACCCAGCTTCTCGATCGATCAGCGCACCCCGTGGGCCTATATGGCGCTGGCAGAACAGGGCTATGCCTACAGCTCTTCGGTCGCACCTATTTCGCACGATCACTATGGCTGGCCCGAGGCGCCACGGTTTGCCTTCAAGCCTTTGCCTTGGTCCGATCTGATCGAAATCCCGGTGACCACCGCGCATTTTGGCGGACGTCGTCTGGCGGCCGGTGGCGGCGGGTTCTTCCGGGTGCTGCCCTATGCCTTTTCACGGTGGGCGATCCGGCAGGTCAACCAGCAGGATCAGCGCCCGGCAGTGTTCTATTTTCACCCCTGGGAAATCGATCCGCAGCAGCCTCGGGTGACCGGAGCCTCACTGCGTTCCAAGGTCCGCCACTATACCAATCTGGGAGTGATGGCGCAAAAGCTGGAACAGCTGCTGGGCGAATTTGCCTGGGGCCGGATGGACCTGCTGGCGCACCGCGAGAAGGCCTTTGCGCTGGATCTGGCAGCATGAACGCGCCGTTCAAACCTGGGTCGCTGGTCTTGCGTGAGGCCGATCTGGCCGACGGACAGGAATTCGCGCGGCTTGATCGGTTTGTCGCAGAGCATCCTGAAGGTACCCCATTTCATCGTCCGACATGGCTTCGTGCCGTGGAACGCGGCACGGGCAACCCCGCGATTGCGCTCGTCGCAGAGCGGGGCGGCGAATTGACCGGCTTTCTACCGCTGAGCGAAGTGCATTCCCCGCTGTTCGGACGGCTGCTGGCTTCCACCGGGTTTGGTGTCGCTGGCGGGGTGCTGGCGCTGGATGATCGGACCGGCAAGGCGCTGCTCGGCGGATTGGAAGAGATCGCGCTGCGGCGTTCGTGCCCTTCGGCGGAACTGCGCGGCGGAATGCTGCCCAAGGCCCGGTCTGGGTGGAAAATTCGGTTCGATTCGCACAGCGGGTTCGCCGCTCCGCTGGCCGAAGACGATGAAGCTCAGCTGACCTGGATCCCGCGCAAACAGCGCGCCGAAGTGCGCAAAGGGCTGGCCAACGATCTTGATATCGCGATCGGCTCAGGGCCCGAAGATCGCGCGGCGCACTATGCGGTTTACGCCGAAAGCGTCCGTAATCTGGGCACACCGGTGTTCCCGCGCGGTCTGTTTGAGGCGGTGCTTGATGGCTTTGGTGCTGATGCGGATATCCTGACCGTCCGTCATCAGGGCAATCCGGTCGCCAGCGTCCTCTCGCTTTATCACGGCGGCGCGGTGATGCCTTATTGGGGTGGGGGCACCTGGGAAGCACGGCGGCTGCGGGCCAATGACCGGATGTATTTCGAGCTGATGCTCCACGCCCGGCGGCGCGGCTGCAGCTGGTTCGATTTTGGCCGCTCCAAAACCGGCAGCGGTCCGGCCGATTTCAAAAAGAACTGGGGCTTTGAGGCGGAGCCGCTCGGCTATGCCAGTTGGACCGCGCCGGGCGCTGAGGCCCGCGATGCCGACCCGACTAGCGGCAAACACGCCGCCCGGATTGCGCTGTGGAAGCGCTTGCCGCTGCCGATTGCCAACTTGATCGGGCCCCATATCGCTCGCGGCTTAGGCTGATGGGCGAGGTCCTGTTTCTGGCCCACCGGATGCCGTTCCCGCCAGACCGGGGTGACAAGATCCGCTCATGCCACGTGCTGTCCCACCTTGCCACGCTGGCCCCGGTCCACGTCGCGACCTTTGCCGAGAGCGACACGGATCTGGCCGAGGAACCGAAGTTGGCGTCGCTCGCGGCCAGTCATTGTCTGGTTCGCCGGACCAAGCCGGTTCCGCTGGCCGGGATTGAAGCGCTGCTGAAGCGCCGACCAATAAGCCTGACGGCTTTTCATAGCGCCGAGCTGGCGGCCTATGTCCGCACTGTCCTGGAAAGCCGCCCGGTCGATACGATCTACGTGTTTTCAGGCCAGATGGGGCAGTATGTTCCGGACGACTTCACTGGCCGGGTGATCCTCGATTTTGTCGATGTCGATTCGGCCAAGTTCGAAGCCTATGCGGCAGACGGATGGGGTCCGCGTGGCTGGATCGACGCGCGCGAGGGGCGGCTGCTCCGGACCGAGGAAGCGCGGCTGGCGCGACGGGCCGATGTCAGCCTGCTGGTATCTGACGAAGAGGTCGCGCTGTTTGTCACGCGGCTTTCGCCGCAAGATCGCACCCGTTGCGATGTCCAAGCGCTGCGCAACGGGATCGACAGTCAGTTGTTTGATCCCGGCACAGTCCAGCGCGAACCGCGTCTGCTCAATTGCACAGGCCCGCGGCTGATTTTCACCGGGCAGATGGACTATGCGCCGAATATCGCCGCGGCCCAGCGGGCGATCGAGCGGCTGATGCCGCTGATCCGGGCTGAAATGCCCGATGTCACCTTCCACGTGGTCGGACGCAATCCGCCCGAGGCGCTGCTTGCGCTTGATGGAGTCAATGGCAGCCGGGTCTGGGGCGAAGTCGATGATATCCGCACCTGGCTGGCCGGGGCCGATCTGGCGCTAGTTCCGCTGGAACTGGCGCGCGGCGTGCAGAACAAGGCGCTTGAGGCGATGGCGATGGGCCTGCCGGTGGTGCTGACGCCGTCGGCCGCAACCGGGATCGGCGCGTGCCACGGCCAGCATTTGTGGATTGCTGATGACGATGCCGCCTTGGCCGAAGCCGTGCTGACCCTGGCCAAGGACCCCAAGCTGGCCGGGCTGATCGGTCGGCAGGCGCGGGCCCATGTTGTCGGCACGCTCAGCTGGCAGGCCACCATGGCGCCGCTGGCCGCGATGCTGGACGGCGCAGAGCCTGCAGAGCGCCATGCTGCCTGAAACGCTCGCCATGACGCCAGCCGGGCTGATCGAGCGCCTGCCGCCAGTCTGGCGTCAGGCGACGATCCGGCTGGGTGCGGCGTGGCTGGCACTGATCCTGGCCTTCTTGCCCGATTGGGCGGCGATGGCCGATCAGTGGTGGAACAGTTCTACTTATAACCACATCGTGTTGGTTCCGGCGATCGTCGGCTGGCTGATCTGGCAACGCCTGGCGCAACTGCGCGAGCTGGAACCAGCCGGCTGGATAGGCGGGCTGGTGCCGCTGGCGCTGGCCTTGTTGGGCTGGGTGCTGGGTACGTTTGCCGGGTTTAACCTGCTGCGTCAGGCTGCCGCAGTGGCGATGCTGCCGTCCGCTGCGCTGCTCATGCTCGGTCCGCGCACATTCAGCGCCATGCTGTTTCCGATGGCCTACATGGCCTTTCTGGTACCGTTTGGCGACGAGTTGGTTCCGCCGCTGCAGACGGTTACTGCGAAGCTGACAATCGCGCTGGTCAATCTGAGCGGGATTCCGGCAGTGGTCGACGGCGTGTTTATTGATACCCCGGCCGGCCTGTTCGAAGTTGCCGAAGCCTGCTCGGGCGTGAAATTCCTGATCGCGATGATCGCGCTGGGGACATTGGTGGCCAACGTCGGTTTCCGCAGCTGGCCCCGCCGTGCCGCCTTCATGGCACTGTGCGTCGTGGTCCCGATCCTGGCCAACGGGGTGCGGGCCTGGGGCACGATCTATGTCGCGCAATATGTCGGGATCGAAAAAGCCGCCGGGATCGATCATCTGATTTACGGCTGGATATTCTTCGCTCTGGTGATCGCGGCGGTGCTGGGCCTGTCTTGGAAGTTCTTTGATCGCGGGATTGACGATCCGATGATCGACGGCGCTGCCATTCAGGCAGACCCGCGCTTTGTCCGGTTTGAATCCGCCGCGCCCGGCTGGCAGATGTTGCTGCTGGTCCCGGCCTTGCTGGTCGGCGCTGGAATCGGCTGGTCGGCCATGGCTGAGCGGCAGCGGGCGCCTTTGCCCGAACAGGTGTTCCTGCCTGAAGTGCCGGGCTGGACGCGCGCTGACTATGTCCCCGTCGCCCCATGGGAACCGCGCGCGGGCGGGGCGGACCACCGGCTGCTGGGTTCGTACAGTAATGCCAAAGGCCAGCGGGTCGATGTGTTCTATGCGCTTTATGCCGCGCAGACCGAAGGCAAGGAAGCAGGCGGATTTGGCGAGGGCGCTTTGCGCCCCAATAGCGGTTGGTCGTGGACAAACGAGGGCTCGGATGTCGCCCAGGCCAAGAGTGAACGCCTGCTCTACAACGGGGCAACGCCGCGACTGGCGCTAACCTGGTATCGAAGCGGAGATCTGCTGACCGGCAGCAACATTAGGCTAAAGCTGGCCAATATCGGCGATCGTCTGCTGCTGCGAGCGCGGCCGACTGCGCTGCTGATCGTCTCATCCGAAGCGAGCGGGGGCAACGATCCGGCGGCTGCGCTTGGCAGCTTCCGTGCCGCCGTGGGCGAAATCGGGCCGTGGATGGACCGCTTCGGCGAAGGCCGCTAAGCGCTTCGAACCATGTGCGGAATTGCCGGAATATTTCACCTTTCCACTCCTAAGCCGGTCGATCCGGCGCGGATCGAGCGGATGTGCGCGGCGATGGCTCACCGCGGGCCAGACGGGCAGGGGGTGTGGACCGCGCCGGGCGTGGGGCTGGGGCACTTGCGGCTGTCGATCATCGATCTGGCAGGATCGCCACAGCCGATGGCCTCCAGCGATGGCCGGGCGATGCTGGTGTTCAACGGCGAAATCTACAACTACCGCGAACTGCGCGAGGAATTGCGCGGGCATGGCGCGACGTTTCAGACCGACGGCGATAGTGAGGTCATCCTCGCGGCATGGCAGCGCTGGGGCCCGGATTGCCTGCCTCGGCTGCACGGGATGTTTGCCTTCGCGATCTATGACCTGAGCGATCGTTCGCTGTTCCTCGCCCGCGACCGGCTCGGCGTTAAGCCGCTGTTCTACGCCCCGCTCAGCGACGGCAGTCTGGCCTTTGCCTCAGAGCTCAAGGGGCTGATCGCGCACCCGCTGCTGCGGCGCGAGATCGACCCGTTAGCGGTCGAGGATTACCTCGCCTGGGGTTATGTCCCGGACCACCGCTCGATCCTGGCAGGCGTGTACAAGCTGCCCGCCGGCCATTCGCTGCTGCTGCGCCACGATGCCCCGCTGCCCGCGCCGCGCCAGTGGTGGGATGTTTCCTTTGCTGAACGGCACAAAGGCCGCGCGGCCGATCTGGAAGCAGAGCTGCTCCATCTGTTGCGGCAGGCGGTCACCAGCCGGATGGTGTCGGACGTGCCGCTTGGGGCGTTTCTATCGGGCGGAGTCGATAGCTCGGCTGTGGTCGCCTTGATGGCAGAGGCCAGCTCCAATCCGGTCAAGACCTGCACGATCGGCTTCGATGTCGCCGCGCTGGATGAAACCAGCTACGCCAGCGCAGTGGCCAACCGCTTTGGCACTGATCATCGCGCTCGGCAGGTCTCACCCGATGATTTCGATCATGTCGATACCCTGGCGGCGATGTTTGATGAGCCGTTCGCCGATGCCTCTGCTCTGCCAACCTGGCGGGTCTGCCAACTGGCGCGGGAAACGGTGACGGTGGCGCTATCGGGCGATGGCGCCGACGAGGCTTTCGCGGGCTATCGACGGCATAAATTCCAGCATAGCGAAGACCGGCTGCGCGGCCTGTTGCCGCAGGGCCTTCGCGGGCCGCTGTTTGGTGGGCTGGGGGCGATCTATCCGAAGGCCGATTGGGCGCCGCGTCCGCTTCGGGCCAAGGCAACCTTGCAGTCGCTCTCGGCCAGCAGCGAGACGGGCTATGCCCGCGCCGTAGGCGTGACCCCGCCAGAGCTGCGCGCCCAGCTCTATTCGCCCGAGTTCCTGCGGCTGCGCGGGGACTATCGGGCCGAGCAACCGTGGGAGGACCTGATGCGGTCAGCCCCGGCGCGGTCGGGGCTGGACCGGGCGCAGTATGCCGACCTCAAATTTTGGTTGCCGGGCGATATCCTGACCAAAGTTGACCGAACCTCGATGGCTGTCAGCCTCGAGGCGCGCGAGCCATTGCTCGATCACCGGCTGATCGAATTTGCCGCCGGTCTGCCTGAAGGACTGCGGCTGAAGCGCGGCCAGGGCAAATGGCTGCTCAAGAAGACCATGCAGCGCTATTTGCCAGACGAGATCCTGTTCCGGCAAAAGCAGGGCTTTGTCACCCCGATCGCGCAGTGGTTCCGCGGGCCGCTGGCGGAAAGCGCGCGCGGGATCGCGGCAAGTTCGACGCTGGCCCGCACCGGCTGGTTTGAACCGCGCCGTCTCAGTGCGCTTGCTGAGGACCACATTGCTGGCCGGGCCGATCATGGCCGGTTGCTGTGGCAGTTGCTGATGCTGGACCGATCGCTGGCGGGGCTGGCGATCTAAGCTCAAATCCCGCGCGTGCCGCACAAAGTAAAACGGCCCTGACTACCGTCAGAGCCGTTTTTGGCAAAAACCGACCGAATTAACGGCGAGCGCCAACATCTTTAAGCCAATCCCACATAACTGTCTCCTCAAAAAGGTGCAGTAGCAAATAACACTACCTTCATATAGTACGATCAATCCATGATCCATGCAAGAATGCATTCAAACGATAACAGAGCAGGGGTATCGAAACAGTCTAAGCGAATTTCCACGTTACGCCATTACTGAAATGCCATGGAGCATGAAGTGATCACGTGCAATGAATCAATACAGCAAAGCCCGCATGCGCTTGCCTTAGAACGCAAAAAAGGGCCCTGACTTCCGTCAGGGCCCTTTTTGGCTACGGCCGGCCGAATTAACGGCGACCCAGTCCTACGTCTCTAAGCCAATCCCACATGATTGTCTCCTGTTGTCAAATCTAAAGCAAATCGACCGTGCTTCCCCTTTAGGATAACGAATTGTTCACCAAATGCAAGAAGGGTTTGTTAACCAAGAAAATCGCTGAGAGACTAGAAAAACCTAGCTTTATCATGAGGATGAGCGCAAGCCGCGCGGGCGGTGATCTGCGATGACGGCAGTGAGCATTCCGCTAAGGCTGCTTAGTGGACAGCCTGAAAGGGTCTGTGCAGGCAAGTGATTCGCAAGGGAATTACGGCGCACTGCGGGCGCCTGGAATAGTGCTTCCGACCGGCGCTGAATTGTTCACATCAGAGGTTCCTTGACCTCTGAATTTGAGCGCCGTCAGGCTGCTCTGATCCGCGAAACTGCTTCCAGCAGGCTTTCTATGGCCTCGATCCGCATCGGCTTGGCGAGGTAATAGCCTTGTGCAATATCGCAGCCGATACTGCGAAGCAGTTCGAGCGTTTCGGGATCCTCGATCCCTTCGGCAATCACCCGGCGGTGCATTCCGTGGGCCAGTTCGATGGTCGATTCAACCAACAGCATGTCATTCTGGTTCTTGACCAGCCCGACGATGAAGCGGCGATCGATCTTGATCTCTTGGCAGGGGACCGAGCGCATATATTCCAGCGTGGCATTACCGGTTCCGTAGTCGTCGATTGACAGCTGAATGCCCATTGCTTCGATCGCGTTAAGGTTCGCCGCTACCATCTCGTGTTCACCGAACGACGCTGATTCGGTCACCTCCAGGGTCAGGTTTGCCGGTGGGAAATTCACTTTTGCCAGTACCGCCACGATCTCATGCGGCAATTCAGGCAGTTCGAACAGGCCGGCTGAGATGTTTACGCCCAACCGGAAATCTGGCCGCTCATCGAGGATAAAGCGCGAAGCGCGGGTGGCCTGTTCCAGCACGTAGAAGGTCAGCCGCTTGATCCGGTTGTGCGCTTCGGCTGGCAAGATGAATGCTTCGGGAGAAATCGCGCCACGGGTCGGATGCTGCCAACGAACCAGAGCTTCGGCCCCGCAGATCCGGTCGTCTTTCAGATCAAACTGCGGCTGGAAAGCAATCCAGATGTCGCCCGCATCGATTGCGGCGTCCAGTTCACCCATCAGCGACAGTTCCCAGGCACTGTCTTCGTCATTCTCGCTGGTGTTGAACTTCACCAGCTGATGATTGACCGCCGCATTGTCCGCCGCCAGCAAGGCGCGGCCAATCCGGGTGGCAATCCCGCGCGACAAGTCCATATCGACCCCGAATGCGGCATGAATATCGACCTTGCGGCCCTGAATCACAAACTGGATTTCGATCAACTTGGCAAGGCCCGTCAAATGCTCTTCCAACTCATTCATCGGCAACTGCGGTCCGAGCCAGTAGATCACGTCTTCGGCCTGATAGAATGTTGGTGCCTGGCCCGGCAGTGTAAGGCGGCGGGTCAGCTCGGTGACGAGATCGTCTTCGACCGAGGTTGCAAAGCTGGCGCAAACGGCGGAATAGTTGCGGATGCGCAGAGCAATGATCGGCCGTTTTGCGGCCAGCGGCTCTTCGCGTAGCGCAGCCAGATTTGGCATCAGCGTTCCCGCGTTCTTGAACCGGGCGTCGGTAAGCTGTCGCAGAGTAGCAGCACGATAGGCGACAATACCGAACAATAGATAAGCTGGCAGAAATTCCGCAGTCACGAACATGGTATCGAGCAAGAGAGGTGCCGCCAAACCAATCGCGACGGCGCAAGCGCCTCCGATGGCAACGAGCCTCCGGTTCCGGACATAAAGAAGCAGCATTGCAAATAGGCTGCTCGCCAGGAATGCGGGTATCCAGCCCACGGATATGGGTTTGCCCTCTCGCAGGGTCTGTGAGCCGATGATATGGCCGTAAGCGCCAGGAAACCAGCCTTGGCCCGCGACATTGGCAAAATCGGGGCTGTCATTCGAAGTGACGCCAACAACGACATCTTTTCCAGCCAGTGCTGTCGCTGCAACCTTCTGGTCGAGGATATCCGGCAGGCTGACGGTCGGGATCGACTTGACTTGTATAGCCCAGTCAGGCCGGTAACTTACATCTGTCGGTCCAGAAACATTGGCGATATCGGCCGACATTGTTGGATATCGCTGACCTTTGATGAGGTCATTGTAATAGATTTCAATCGACAGGGAGAACGGCGACCGATCCGACTTGACGGAACGGATCATTGCATTCTTGCTGAATTTCTCGAGTGGCACCCAGTCAACCGAAGCATCGTTTCCGGCTTGCCGTGATCTAAATGCCATACCTCCGATACCGACCTTTCCCTTGTGCCGAGCTAGCGCTGCGACAAAGGCATCATCGCCTTCAGGATCCATCGGTTGCGAAAAGGCCTCGTCGAAATAGACCCGCTTGACGCCCAAAGCGAACAGCTTGTCGATCAGTTCGGCGTTGTACTTGCGCGAGTAATAGCTGGAACCGAACCGCGCGACCGTGGCGTTGTCGATCGCGACCAGAACAGTTTGCTGATCAGCCGGACGGGCCCGCACCATATTGCGGCCACCGCGATAAAAATCTTCGAGCGGCTCGAACAACTCGATCCCCCCAGCAATTGCGCTGATCGCTAGCGCCCACAGGAAGATGCCGCGGCGGCTTACCGGCTTTTTGGTCCCGCTATTGCGCTTGAATGGCCAGATCATCGTACGGGTCCCGCAAGGCAGGCGCGCAACATCAGCGCGTTGCCCGGTCGTCCGGTAACGCTCTGAACAGGCTCGCAGGGTCGTGTTCCGATCCGCATGGTTCGGCTCTAATCGGTATTTGGTAAATATTTCGATTATGCCTAACGCGAGATTGACGCAGCGGACCCGGAATTGCGGCCAGCTGGGGCGAGAGCGGTAAGCGGTTGCAGGAGGAGGGTAGGGCGTTCAGCTGTTTGTAATGAGATATTGTTACGCAGGCTTGGCTGTGCTTATAGAGGCCCCGTAACAGACAACGGATGACCGAAATGCCCCGCATGATAAGCCTGAACCGAACTGCTGCCACCCTGACCCTTGCCGCTGCCCTGGCCTGGCCAATGGCGGCGCACGCAGAGGATGGGCCGCAATCCGATTACCATGCCGATGATGAGGATATCGTCGTTACCGCGATGCGCCGGACTTCGCGGGAGGATACGATTTCGGGCGTTGCGATCGTCCGGGCTGACGAACTCGCCGCCAATATCCGGCCGGGGCTGGGCGATAGCCTGACTCACACGCCCGGTGTCTCGGCCACGTCGTTTGGCCCCAGCGCCTCGCGTCCGGTGCTCCGGGGCTTGCAGGGCGAGCGGGTGCGGGTGCTGTCCAACGGGATTGGTTCGATCGATGTGTCCAACACCTCGGTCGATCACGCTCCGGTGGTCAATCCACTGCTGGCCCAGCGGATCGAAGTCCTGCGCGGGCCGCAAAGCTTGCTGTTTGGCTCGTCGGCCAGCGGCGGGGTGGTCAATGTGATCGACCGGCGGATCCCCGATGCGGTGCCGGATGAAGCGATCCACTTTGGCGCAATGGGCGGCTATGGCAGTGCCGCGAACGAGCGCACGCTGGCTGCCTCAGCTGAAGTGCCCTTGGGTGGAAACTGGGTTGGCCACGTCGATGGGTCCTGGCTCAAGACCGACGATCTGCGGATCGGCGGCCATGCCCTGACCCCAGATCTGCGCGCCACTGCGCTTGCCTCCAGCCTGCTTCCGCCCGATCCGTTGGCCGATCCGGAGATCGACTTTGCCGCCAATGCGGCGATCGAAGGCACTCTGCCCAATACTGCCAACCGCACTTGGACCGCTGGCGTCGGATTGGCCTTCGTCACCGATCGCGGGAACATCGGGGTGGCCTACAGCAAGTATGACAGCCTCTATGGCGTGCCGGTGCGCTTTGCGACAGAGCCGGGGCAGGGACAGGAGGCTCCGCGGATCAAGCTGCGGCAGGATCGGATCGATGCCCGCGCCGAAGTGGTGACCGGCGGCGATTTGATCGAGAAGCTGGCCTTCCGCTATGCCTTTGGCGACTATGTTCACAACGAGATCGAACCCGATGGCGCGATCGGAACGACCTTTTCCAGCACCGGGATGGAGGCGCGGCTCGAACTGGTTCAGGCCCAGCGTGGCGGCTGGAAGGGCGTCACCGGAACGCAGTACATGAACCGCGATTTCAACGTGGTGGGCGCGGAAGCCTTTCTGCCGCGCAACAGCAGCGAGCAGATCGGGTTTTTCACGCTTCAGCAATGGGAAAGCGGCCCGCTGATGCTGGAAGGCGGAGCGCGTTATGAGCGCAGCCAGCAGGTCGCAAAGCCCGATGCTTCGCAGCCCCAGTTTTTCGCCGGTGAACGCCGGTTCGACGCATTCTCGGCGGCCTTTGGTGCCGCTTACGATGTCGCACCGGGCTGGAAAATTGCCGCCAACCTGTCGCGCACGTCGCGGGCGCCTTCGGCCGAAGAATTGTTCGCAAACGGACCCCATGCGGGCACATCGGCGTTCGAAGTCGGCGATCCCGATCTAAAGCTTGAACAGGCCTGGACTGCAGAAGGCATCCTGCGCGGCAATGTTGAAGGGTTGCGGTTCGAAGCTTCAATTTTTCACAGCCGGTACAACAACTTCGTCTATGAAGAGCGGACCGGTGCAATCGAGGACGGCCTGCCCGAATTTCAGGTCAGGCAAGCTAACGCCCGGCTCTATGGGTTTGAGGCTGAGGCCGAGGTAACGCTTGCCAAGCCCGGCCCCTGGACCATTTCAGCCAATGGCTTGGTCGACTATGTTCACGCCGAGATCGATGGCGCTGGGCCTGCGCCGCGAATTCCGCCGCTGCGGATGCTGGGCGGGTTGAAGGCGGCGTCCCCGCATCTCGATCTGCTGGTCGAAGTGGAGCACGTGTTTGCCCAGAACCGGACCGCCGTGTTTGAAACCGCTACTCCGGGATACACCGTGTTCAGTCTGTCAGCGACCTGGCGGCCGCTGGGCGATGACGGGCCGCTTAGCCTGATCCTGTCCGGCAACAATCTGTTCGATGTCGATGCTCGGCGGCATGCGTCCTATCTCAAGGATTACGCGCCGCTTGCGGGGCGCGATATTCGCTTGACTGTCCGGCTGGATATCTAGTCCTCGCCGTGGCCAGCGGCGAGGTAATCGGCGCTCTGCATTTCCTTTAGCCGGCTGACGGTGCGTTCGAATTCAAACGCGCCGTCGCCGGCTTGATAGAGCGCTTCAGGCTCGGTCGCCGCGGTCGCGAACAACTTCACCTTGTGTTCGTACAGCGCGTCGATCAGCGTGACAAAGCGGGCGGCTTCATTGCGGCTGTCCGGCCCCATTTGCGGAATTCCGACCAGGATCACTGTGTGATAGGTTTGGGCGATCGCCAGATAGTCGCTCGCCCCGCGCGCCTCTGCGCAGAGCCGTTTGAAACTGAACACCGCGACGCCCTTCAGGCTTTTGGGTACATGCAGGAGCCGTCCGCCGCCGAGATCGAGCTCAGTCGCGGGGACGTGCGCGCTGTCCTCGGGCGGATAGTCGGTCAGCCGAAAGAACGCCTCGCGCACTTGCGCCGTGGCTGCTTCGCCCAGCGGGCTATGCCAGCTATCGAGGCCCGCCAGCCGTTCGAGCCGGTAGTCGTGCAGACCGTTCAAAGCCAGAATATCCAGCTCGCGCTCGATCATCGCAATGAACGGCAGGAAGTGCTCGCGGTTGAGCCCGTCCTTGTAGAGTTCGCTTGGCGCGCGGTTCGATGTGGCCACAATGGTCACGGCGTGGGTTTCGATCAGCGCGGTAAACAGCCGGCTCATGATCATGGCATCGGCAGAGTTGTTGACCACCATCTCGTCGAAAGCCAGCAGATCGAGGTTGCTCGCCAGTGCCGCCGCTACGACGGGAATGGGATCGCCGCTTTCGCTGCTGCGGGCCTCGCGCAACCGGGCGTGGACTTCGAGCATGAAGGCGTGGAAGTGAACCCGGCGTTTGCGCTCGATTGCGACGCAGCTGAAGAACAGATCCATCAGCATCGACTTGCCGCGACCGACCCCGCCCCACAAATAGACCCCGCGCTCATAATGCGGCCTGGTCCCGCGCAGCCGTTGCCAGAACCCGGAAGGCTTGGCGCCGCGCATGCCTTCGAGCTGGGATTGCAAACCATCGAGCCGGACTGCCGCGTCAAGCTGCTGAGGATCGGGTCGCAGCTCGCCAGCTGCAACAAGCTCGTTGTAACGCGCCAGAACCTTGGTCATCGCGGCGCGGTGGGTTTGCGGATGGTTCCTGAATAGGCGGCGATCAGATGGCCTTCGCCTTGTTCAACCACGCCGCGCAGGAATACGAGGCGGCGGGTTTCCTTGAGCAATTCGGTCACCGCGTCGCAGGGAATGTCAGGCTTTCCTGCGCCGATAAACTGGACATTGAGATCAAGCGTGACTGCCGTGCCAGCCTCTATAATGCCCAATTGGCGGGAACAGGCGAACAGGCCGATATCGATCAGCGCCATCACCGCAGCGCCGTGGATATTGTTACCCAGATTGGTGTGGCGATGCTCCGGGAACATCCGCAGGCGGGCCTTGTTGGCGGACTCAGCCCGGACCAGCAGCTTGGGGAACATCCAGCTGTTGAACCGGGTCGGATCGTTTAGCTGCCAGGTATGCCAGCCCGGATTCTCGGGATCAGGCTCACTTCGGAAACCCCGATCGTCGCTCAAACGTGGCGCTCCGCCTGCATCTTCTTGATTTCGGCAATAGCGCGGGCAGGGTTCAGCCCCTTGGGGCAGACGTTGGCGCAGTTCATGATCGTGTGGCAGCGATAGAGCCGGAAAGGATCTTCCAGTTCGTCGAGCCGCTCCCCAGTCATCTCGTCGCGGCTATCGGCCAGCCAGCGGTAGGCTTGGAGCAGAATCGCGGGGCCCAGGAACTTGTCAGAGTTCCACCAGTAGCTGGGGCACGAGGTGGAGCAGCAGGCGCACAGGATGCACTCATAAAGCCCGTCCAGCTTCTCCCGCTGCTCTGGGCTTTGCAGTCGTTCCTTGCCCGAAGGCGTGGGCGTCACGGTTTGCAACCAAGGCCGGATCGACGAATACTGCGCATAAAAATGGGTGAAGTCCGGAACGAGATCCTTGATCACTTCCATCGCGGGCAGCGGGGTGATCCGCACATCGCCGTCAAGATCTTCAATCGCGGTGGTGCAGGCGAGGCCATTGCGGCCGTTTATGTTCATCGCGCAGGATCCGCAGATCCCTTCGCGGCATGAACGGCGGAAAGTCAGCGTCGGGTCCATATCCGACTTCATCTTGATCAGCGCATCAAGCACCATCGGCCCGCAGGCATCAAGGTCGAGCTCGAACACATCGTAATGCGGGTTCTTGCCGCTGTCGGGATCGTAGCGATAGACGGTGAATTTCTTGACCCGGGCCGCCCCAACGGCCTTATGGTGGGTGCCTTCACCGCTGATCTTGCTGTTGGCAGGAAGAGTGAAACTGGCCATGTCGGTCCTTGCTCGCTAGCGGCCGTTTGGGCCGGTCTTGACCTCGTCTCTAACGATATGGGCCGAAGGAGCAAGCGTCCGTTGGGGAAATTTTGGCGCTATCCCGGCGGACCGAGCGCACGGGTGATGCCCGCAGTGAAGGCCAGCACCAGCACAGCAATCGCCGCAATGGCGCGGTGTAGGCTAAAAAACCTCAGCGCAGCTTTCGCGGCTGGTCCGCGTTTCGTCAGCAACAAAATAAGTGCGGAAAGTGGCGGTCCATCTGCTTCAGGAGGAGACTCTCCGCGGCGCACCATTTGCGGACGATTGCCCGACATCGAACCTTGCGGCTCAAGAGTCGGGCTGACCGATCTTGTCTGTGGCGGCAAACGCTGGCGGCAGCGCTGTTTCACGCCATGCGGGGTAGGGTCCAGACAGCCGCTCGCGCCGGATATGCAGGGCCAGTCCGGTTAGGAATGCAGCGACAATCACAAAGCCGGGAGCCGTGGTCAGCACGAGGTAACTGAAATGCCCCTGAAACAGTTCTAACCAGCGCATCAGGTGAGCGAGCGCCGCAACCAAGGCTGCTCCGGCCATAACCAGGGGGTAGAGCCGGTTGGCGCGCAGTGCGGCGGCGCCGACGCCGACCAGAACCAGCGCGTCGCGCACAGCGATCCCGATGCGGAACCTGTCGTATGCCGCGCGGCCAGAATCAGACATCCCGAGCAGTAGATCGGATACAACGAGTGCGAGCAGCAGGCTTGCCAAGAACCGCTCTGGTGCCCGGCCAAAGCGCCATGCCATTAGCAAGGTGACTAGGGCGGTCGCGCCAAGAATCATCGGCGACTGATCTAACAGCGCAGTTTCGAACGCGATCATTTCGGCGCGATGGCGTTGAGTGCCTGCGCGGCCGTCAGGACCAGCACAGCGCTGGCCAGAAGACCAAAGGCGACTGCGACAATCATCGCCAGCCGCTTCACGGTGCTGTCCGGAGCCAGCGGTTGAGGGGAAAAGGTGGAGGGTTGCAACACGCCGGTTCCATTGCTGGCAGATGCCAACAGGGTCTCAGCACCCTCCGGGGACGAGTGCTGCTCTGGCTCGGCTCCGTGCTGAAGCTGGATTGACTTACCTGTAAGTGAATTACTGGTCGGGATGGTGATCACCAGCGTGCTGGTCTGACGGTAGATTCGCGCGATCTGGGCGCGCGACATCCCGCCCAGGCGCTGCCGTGTCACTTCGATCCGCTGGTTAACTGCACTTTCGGAAATCCCCAGTTTTCGGGCAATTTCCTTGCTTGTCATGCCCTCAGACACCAGTGCGATTACCTCTCTTTGCTTGTTGGTCAGGGCATCGAGCAGCGCGGTTTGTTCAAGGATGTCGGCCATAGTCCTGGCAGTCTAATCGCTGAGCGGACTGGCACCAAATACATTATAGTCCGGGGTCTGTTTGTGGCATAAAGCCATTTGCGTGATCGAAAATGGAGATGCTGCGATGGGTTTTGGAACCTGGTATGACGAGCATGTGGTTCCGCGCTTTATCAAATGCGCCTGTTCCAGCCCGGCAATCATGGCCCTGCGCGAAAAGGTCGTGCCCCTGGCCAGCGGTGCGGTGTTCGAGATCGGCTGCGGCGGCGGGATCAACCAGCAACTCTATGATTCCGCCCGGATCACCAGCTACGCCGGCCTTGATCCGTCTGGTAAAGGTTTGGACTTCGCCCGCGCTGAGGCGGCCAAGAAGGGCTGGCAGGCCGATATCCGGCAGGGATTTGGCGAGAGCATTCCGTTTGAGGACGCCCGCTTTGACACGGTGGTCTGCACATTTACGCTTTGCTCGGTCGGCAGTCAGGCTGAAACCCTGCGCGAGTTGCGGCGTATCTTGAAGCCGGGCGGCCAACTGCTTTATGCCGAACATGGCCGGGCGCCCGATGCGTCAGTCCAGAAATGGCAGGACCGGATCGAGCCGGTCTGGAAGAAACTGGCTGGCGGATGCCATCTGACGCGCCCGGTAACTGCAGCAATCACCACAGGCGGGTTTGAGGTGCACGATGGCGGCCAGCGTTATGCTCCCAAAACGCCGAAGTTCGCCGGATGGATGGAATGGGGACGGGCGATCAAGGCCGGTTGAGCTCCGCCTTTGATGGCAAAGAAAAACCCCGCCCGGTCAGTGCGACCGGGCGGGGTTTTGCATTGCTTCAAGGATAGACCTGGAACCTATTCGCCGAAGGTCCGCTGCCACCAGCCGCGCCGGGGGTTCGCGTCTGATTCAGCGTCACCCTCTGCGGTTTCGGCAACAGCAACTTCGGCCGCAGGTTCAGCAGCTTTCTTGCGTGTCCGCTTCGGCTTGGCCGGGGCTTCTGCACTTTCCTGTTCAGCCGGGGCCACTGCCTCGACAGCTTCGACCACCACCGCATCTTCGGCATCAGCCTTCTTGCGGCGCGGGGCCCGCTTGGGCTTGGCCGGGGCTTCGTCCGTTGCGGGTTCGGCAGCGACTTCAACCGCAGCCGCATCGGCAGCGGGGACTTCATCGGCATCGACCTTCTTGCGGCGGACGCGCTTGGGTTTGGCCGGTGCTTCGGCTTCAACCGCGGCTTCAGCCGGTTCATCAGCAGCGCCTTCAGCCGCGTCATCACCTGCGTCGCCGGTTTGATCGCCAGCTTCGCCGCCCTCAGCACCTTCGCCGCCTTCGCCGCGACCACGGCCACCGCGCCGCCGACGACCGCGCCGGCGCTTTTTGCGCGGTGCATCGCCATCTTCGCCGCCTTCTGTTTCGCGTTCGCCATCCTGCTCGGCATCGGCTTCTGACTCGGAGTCGTCACCTTCGCCTGCAGCTTCGCTTTCCTCGCGCGGGCCACGCTCGTCATCGCGGCCACGACCGCCCCGACGGCGGCGACTGCGGCGGCGCTTGCCGTGAGCCTCGCCGTCTTCACCGCGTTCTTCGCCGCGTTCTTCGGCTTCGGTGTCGTCCTCGTCCTCGATCAGATCGTCATCATCTTCCTCGATCACGATCGGTTCGAACACCGGCGTGAACTCAGGCCGCGGACCGGACGAGCCGACCCGCATCTTGGCGCCTTCGTTTTCGCCTTCCGGCAGAACCTCGACCCGCACGCCATAGCGGTGCTCGATTTCGGCGAGATCGCTGCGTTTCGCATTGAGCAGATAGACCGCAGCTTCGGTGCTCGCATAAAGCGAGACGATCGAACCCTTGCCCTTGGCGGCTTCCTCTTCGATCAGGCGCAGCGCCGAGAGGCCAGCACTGGAGGCGGTGCGGACCAGGCCCGTCCCGTCGCAGTGCGGGCAGCCACGGGTGGTGGCTTCAAGCACGCCGGTGCGCAGGCGCTGGCGGCTCATCTCCATCAGACCAAAGCTGGAGATCCGGCCAACCTGAATGCGGGCGCGATCGTTCTTGAGCGCGTCCTTCATCGCTTTTTCGACCTTACGGACGTTGGAGCTATACTCCATGTCGATAAAGTCGATCACCACCAGTCCGGCCATATCGCGCAGGCGCAGCTGACGGGCGATTTCGCGGGCGGCTTCGAGGTTGGTGTTGAGCGCAGTCGCCTCGATCCCATGCTCCTTGGTCGAGCGGCCCGAGTTGATATCGATCGAGACCAGCGCTTCAGTCGGGTTGATCACGATGTAACCGCCCGATTTCAGCTGGACTTCGGGATCGTACATCGCGGTCAGCTGATCCTCGGCGCCGTAGCGCTGGAACAGCGGAACCGGATCGGCGTAATGCTTCACCCGCTTGGCGTGGCTCGGCATCAGCAGCTTCATGAAATCGCGGGCGGCGCGATAGCCGCCTTCGCCCTCAACCACGACGTCCTCGATATCCTTGTTATAGATATCGCGGATTGCGCGTTTGATCAGGTCGCTGTCCGAATGGATCAGCGCCGGAGCAGTGCTGCCCAATGTGGTCTCGCGGATCTCGTCCCAGAGCCGGGCCAGATAGTCGAAATCGCGTTTGATTTCGACCTTGGTGCGGCTGAGCCCGGCGGTCCGGACGATGCAGCCCATCGACTTGGGCAGGTCCATCTCGGCAATGATCGTCTTCAAGCGCTTACGGTCAGAGCTTGAGTTGATCTTGCGGCTGATCCCGCCGCCATGGCTGGAATTGGGCATCAGCACGCAATAGCGGCCAGCGAGGCTGAGGTAGGTGGTCAGCGCCGCACCCTTGTTGCCGCGTTCTTCCTTGACGACCTGGACCAGCAGCACCTGACGGCGCTGGATCACGTCCTGAATCTTGTAGCGGCGGCGCAGCGCCATCCGCTTGGCGCGCAGCTCGTCGGCTTCCTTGGCGTGGCCGCGATTGCCGCCGCTGCTGCCCTGACGGCGGCGGCCCCGGCCGCGTCCACCGCGGCGGCTGCTGTCATCGCCTTCACCTTCGGCATGCTCGTCGGCTTCGTGATCAAAGGCGCCCTCGACGTGGCCGTCTTCGATTGTGGCGACTTCGTCCTTCTCGTCGGTATCAACCTCGGTCAATCCGCCGAAGTCGTCGTCGTGATGGTCATCGTCGTCGTGATGATGGTCGTGGCTGGTCCCGGCCAAGTCATCGGCCAGGCTTTCGCCCAATTCGTCATCGCCAACAAAGTCTTCCTCACCCTCGGCAATGGCGCGCAGGGCGGCCTCTTCCTCAGCATGAGCGGCTTCTTCGGCCAACAGGGCTTCGCGGTCTTCCTTCGGGATCTGGTAATAGTCCGGATGGATTTCGCTGAAGGCCAGAAAGCCATGCCGGTTGCCGCCGAAATCGACGAAAGCCGCCTGCAACGATGGTTCTACCCGGGTTACCTTGGCGAGGTAGATGTTGCCTTTGATTTGCTTGTGGTCGGCAGATTCAAAATCGAACTCTTCAATCCGATTGCCCTTGAGCACCGCCACCCGGGTTTCTTCCGGGTGGCGCGCATCGATTAGCATGCGCGTAGTCATTATAAATTCTCCGTGCGCGCCAAAGCGGGTCCGGCCCCAATGGGGCGATCCGTGGATTGGCGCGGCTGTGTGCGGAACGTCCGCGCGCGTCCGGGCCAGGCCGGTTCCTTCGCGCGGATGTGACGGGTAGGCCGGGACCGAAATCGGTTCCGGCGGCGACGAGCGTGTCTGCTGTAACAAGATGGTGCGTCAAAGTGGTGCGCACACGGCCATCCGCCAACACCACCGCTGCGCCAATGGCGTGCGGCAGGCAGGACGGTGAAAGGCTACTCATTACGGCATCAACCTGATTGATCCGGGGCATTGTTCCCGGATTCTCCCCCCGGATGGCATTCAGCCTAAGCGGCCAAGGCATCCAGATCGATCGTGAGTAGCACCGCTTGGGCAGGGCGGCAAGGCGATTGCGCGCTTGCTCTGGCCTGACTAAGGGTTGCCGCACAATGCGTCGCGTCTTGATCCTGCTAAGTGTTTTTCTGGTCCCGGTGGCCGTTTTCGGCGCGTTGGTGCTGGCAGATCGCTCGTTCGGACTGGTCGGGCGTGGTTATGACTATGTGGTCAGCGTCGAATTGCCCGATCCGGACGCGCAGGCCAAGTTGCCTAGGGTCGAGGGGCCGGTCGACGCGACCCGTCCGCTTGTGGTGATTGATCCCGGGCATGGCGGCAAGGATCCCGGCGCGGGCACGGCTGGTACGTTGGAGAAAGATCTGACTCTGGCGCTGGCGCTGGCGCTGAAGGCCGAATTGCTGCGGGGCGGCGGCGTCCGCGTGGCGTTGACCCGCAGCGATGACAGCTACATTTTTCTGGGCGAACGCTCGGCCATAGCGCGGCGGCTGGGTGCCGATCTGTTCATTTCAATCCATGCCGACAGCACCGAGGTAAGCACCGGCGCGATCGGCGCGACGGTTTATACCCTCTCCGCCAAAGGCAGCAATGAAGTGGCCGAGCGGATGGCCGCGCGTGAAAATGCGGCGGATTCGATCAACGGCGTGGCGATGCAGGACTATGGCGAGAACGTCGGCGCGGTGCTGGTCGATCTGTCCCAACGCCGCGCGCAAGCCGGCTCGGAGGGCTTTGCCGCTCTGATCCTGCGCGAAGGGCGCGGGCGCATGCCGTTCAAGGAGGCTGCGCCACAGTCCGCGGCCTTTGCCGTGCTGAAAGCCCCCGAAGTGCCTTCGGTGTTGTTTGAAAGCGGCTATATCAACAATCCCATCGACGTTGCGCGGCTGACCTCGCCTGCCGGTCGCCTCGCGTTCGCGCAGGTGATCGATCAGGCGATCCGGGTGTTTTTCGCCCGCTCCAAGGGTTCTGTCGGTGGGGCATAGGAACCGTCTGGCAATGCGGCCTTTCCCCATGCTAGAACGCAGCAGCCATGGCTGACAACGACACTCCCGAATCCGTTCATCTGCGCATCCGCCGCGAGGCGCGCGGCCTGTTTTCTGGGGCTCGGTCGGCGATGGCAATCGCCTGGAGCTGGACCTTAGGCTTGCGCGGGCGGCTGGCGGCCAGCCGGTTCGGGCGCTGGCACCAGGCGCGGTGGGAAGCCAGCAAACGATTCCGGATCGTCAATTATGTCGGCGGAGCCGGGTTGCTGGCGCTGGCCATCCTCTTTCTGGCGGTAACCTGGAACCTGCCCTCGGCGGATCGGTTGCTGACCTATCAGCCGCGTTTGCCCAGCATGGTGCGCGGCGTGAACGGCGATATCGTCTATTCCTATGCTCGCGAACGGCGGGTCCAACTGCGGTTTGTCGATTTCCCCAAGCCGCTGATCAACGCCTATCTTTCGGCCGAGGACAAGACTTTCTGGAGCCACGGTGGGGTCGATTTCGGCGGCTTGGCCGGGGCAGTGGTGGACTATGCATCCAAGATCGGTTCGGGCGAACGGGCCCGCGGCGGATCGACCATTACCCAGCAAGTTGCAAAGAACATCCTGATCGGAAACGAATATTCGATCACCCGCAAGCTCAAGGAAATGGTGCTGGCGCGCCGGATCGAAGGGGTTCTGGAAAAGGAACAGATCCTTGAGCTCTACCTCAATGAGATACCGCTCGGCCGGCAGAGCTTTGGGGTCGAGGCTGCCGCGCAGGCCTATTTTGGCAAAGGCGTGGGTGAACTGAGCATCGCTGAATGCGCGTTTCTGGCCGGCCTGGTGCAGGGTCCCGAGATCTACGGCCGCGAAAAGTACGCCGACCGGGCGCTGGAACGGCGCAACTGGGTGATCGGCAAGATGCTGGAGAACCAGACGATAACCGACGCCGAAGCTGCAACGGCCAAGGCCCAGCCGCTGGGGATCATACCGCGCCGGGCGACTGGCTATGATCCCTCGTCAGGCTATTTCGCCGAAGAAGTGCGGCGTCAGCTGATCGAAAAGTACGGTGAGAACGCCGAGGCTGGACCGAACAGTGTCTATGATGGCGGGCTGTGGGTGCGGACCTCGCTAGATCCCGAATTCCAGAAGGCGACACAGGACGCGCTGCGGGCCGGGCTGCTGCGCTACGCCGGGGGCCGCGCGTTCGACAAGCCGCTCGATCACATCGATCTGGATGAAGACAAGTGGCAGACCCAGCTGTTGTCGCTTGGCAAGTCGATCAACTATCTGGACTGGCGGGTTGCGCTGGTGATTGAGCGCAGCGGCGCGCGCACGGTGGTGGGTTTTGCAGACGGGAAAACAGGGCCGCTGATCAGTGCACCCGCGAACTTGGCCAAAGGCGATGTCATCGCTGTGGCGCCGACCGGTAACGCCTGGGCGCTGCGGGTCATTCCAGTGATATCGGGCGGAATGCTGCTGCAACAGCCCTATTCCGGCCGGGTTCTGGCGATGCAGGGCGGGTTTGATCCCGGGCTCAACAGCTTTAACCGGGCTACCCAGGCCCAGCGCCAACCCGGATCGACAATCAAGCCGTTCGTCTATGGCACCGGGCTTGATTTCGGAATGAGCCCGTCGAGCGAAGTCGTCGATGGCAAGTTCTGCGTTTATCAGGGTGCGCGCTTTGGCGAGAAGTGTTTCCAGAACTTCGGCGGCGTTGGCGGTGGCGGGACCCACACGATGCGTTGGGGTCTGGAGCAATCGCGCAACCTGATGACGGTGCGGATCGCCAATGACAGCGGCATGGAAAACGTGGCCAAGACGATTGAACGGGTCGGGATCGGCAAGTACCCGCCCTATCTGGCGTTTGCACTGGGGGCAGGGGACACAACCGTGCTCAAGATGGTCAATGCCTATTCGGCGCTGGCCAACAACGGGACCCAGTACGAGCCGACGCTGATCGACTATATCCAGGATCGCAGCGGCAAGGTGATCTGGCGGGCCGACGCGCGGCGCTGTGAGAAGTGCAACATGGCGGAGTGGGACGGCAAGCCGATGCCGCGGTTGGCCTTGCGCGGCAAGGAAGTGATGGACCCGCGCACCGCCTTTCAGGTGGTCCACATGCTCGAAGGCGTGGTCACCCGCGGCACGGCGATTACGCTGCAGGATCTCGGCCTGCCGTTGTTCGGCAAGACCGGGACGACCACCGGGCCGACCAATGTCTGGTTCGTTGGCGGCAATCAGGATGTCGTTGGCGGGGTCTATCTCGGCTATGACCAGCCCAGTTCACTGGGCGGGTATGCCCAGGGCGGAACGATCGCTGCGCCGATCTTCAAGCAGATGGTTCAGAGCACCAAGCCGCGCTGGAGCACGCGTCCGTTCACCGCGCCCAAGGGTGTGCATTGGGTCAGGGTCGATCGGATCAGCGGCAACCGTGTGCTCGACGGAATGCCCGGAGCCGACCCCAAGTCATCGATTATCTGGGAGGCGTTCAAGGCAGAATCCGAAGCGCGTACTGGAGCCAGCAGCGCAGAACTTTCAGCCCAGCGCGATGGCTTGATCAATGCGATACGCCGGGGCTCTTCGCGCAAGAATGCTCCGGCCGCGCAAGGCGGCGTGCCGGATGCGGCTATCGAGCCCAATCCGGTCCCTTCGATTTCAGCCGCTGGCGCAGTCGGAGCACCATAGCGCAGACTAGACAGCGCGGCCGCACAAGGTCATCATGGCGCAATGAAACGGACCATTCTTGCCGCGCTTGGCGCGCTACTCGCCCTGTTGATCCCAGCTTCGGCCCCGGCCAATCTGCCACAGGGCACACGTGCCCCGCAGATCGTCGCGCAGGGAGCCATGGCCGGAAAGCCCTTTACTTTCAATCTGGAACAGGCGTTGAAGAAGGGGCCAGTCGTGCTCTATTTTTACCCCAAAGCCTTTACGCAAGGGTGCACACTTGAAGCGCACGCTTTTGCGGAAGCGAGCGCCGAGTTCAAGGCTGCCGGGGCCACGGTAATCGGTATGTCGGCAGATGATTTGCCCTCACTCCAGCGCTTTTCAACCGAAGCGTGCCGCGACAAGTTCGCGGTTGCGATCGCCAGCCCCCGCACGATCACAGCCTATGACGTCATGCTCAAGAAACCTGATGGCACCAGCACCGGTCTGACGAGCCGCACGTCCTATGTAATCGGCAAGGATCGTAGGGTGAAGTTCGTCCACTCCAACAGCGACTATCGCGATCACGTCCGGCTGACGCTCCAGGCGGTGAAAGCGCTGCGCCGCTGACGGCTTGCGCTTTACAATCGGGGGCCTTTCGCTAAGCGGGCCGGAGCGCCCGTGCGCACTGTTTAACGTTGCCGGAGTTACCACCTATGCGTGCCGAAGGGCAGGCTCATATCGACCGGATCGATGCCGCTTTGGCACTGGTTCGCCGGTCCCTTGACTGGGACCGTGCACTCAGACGCCTTGACGAGCTGAACGCGCGGGTCGAGGACCCGAAGCTGTGGGACAATCCCAAAGACGCCGAAGCCGTGATGAAAGAACGCGGCCGGCTCGAGGCCGCCGTGGGCACGGTGAAAGACATCACCGCGCAAAAGGCCGATGCGATCGAGTTCGTCGAATTGGGCGAAATGGAAAACGACGAAGCGACCATCGACGAAGGTCTGACCGCGCTGGCCGCGCTGGCGGACCGGGCCGATGCCGACAAGGTGCAAGCCTTGCTCAGCGGCGAGGCAGACAGCAATGATACCTTCATCGAAATCCACGCTGGCGCAGGCGGCACCGAAAGCCAGGACTGGGCTGAAATGCTGTTTCGGATGTATACCCGCTGGGCCGAAAAGCGCGGTTTCAAGGTTGAGACGATCGAATATCAGGCGGGCGAACAGGCTGGCATCAAATCGGCCACGATCCTGTGCAAGGGTGAGAACGCCTATGGCTATGCCCGGACCGAAAGCGGGGTTCACCGGCTGGTCCGGATTTCGCCCTATGACAGTTCGGCCCGGCGTCACACCAGTTTCAGTTCGGTCTGGGTCTATCCGGTAATCGACGACAATATCGAAATCGACATCAACGAAGGCGATCTGAAGATCGACACTTACCGGGCATCGGGCGCGGGCGGTCAGCACGTCAACACTACCGATTCGGCGGTACGGATCACCCACATGCCCTCAGGCATTGTGGTGGCGAGTCAAAACGACCGCAGCCAGCACAAGAACCGCGCGACCGCGATGGGGATGCTGAAAGCGCGGCTTTACGAAGCCGAGATGCGCAAGCGCGAAGAGGCCGCATCGGGTGAATATCAGGCCAAGACCGAGATCGGTTGGGGTCACCAGATCCGTTCCTATGTGCTCCAGCCCTATCAGATGGTGAAAGACCTGCGCACCGGAGTGACCAGCCCGACCCCTTCGGACGTGCTGGACGGTGCACTTGATCCGTTTATGGCCGCCGCGCTGGCTCAACAGGTCACCGGTGAAAAGGTTGATGTGGAGGATGTCGATTGACGCTTCGCGGGTTCGCCTTGCTCGCCCTGCTGGGAACGCTGATCGGCTGTCAGGCTCCGTCCCGTGACAATGGTAGATCCGAAGGCGCGGAGCAGTTTCCCAAGCCCTACCGGCAGGTCTCAACCGTCACCAGCAACGAGTTTTCCAACGAAGATCAGCGCGACAATCTGGGTGAAGCCAGGGTCGTGATGGACCTGGCCCAGATCGGCGCAGGCAGCACCGTGGCCGATATCGGCGCTGGTGAGGGCTATTACACGATCCGGCTGTCGGAAAGAGTCGGGATCAAGGGCCGCGTTCTGGCGCAGGATATCGACGCCAAGGCTGTGCAGCGGCTGGGCCAGCGGGTCGAGCGCGAACGGCTGGATAATGTCTCGATCAAGCTGGGAGCAGAGGCCGATCCACGGCTGCCTGCAAACAGCTTTGACCGCATTTTCATGGTCCACATGTATCACGAAGTGACCGAGCCCTATGCCTTCCTGTGGCACTTGCGGCCGGCGCTAAAACCGGGCGGGCAGGTGGTGGTGGTCGATATCGACCGGCCGACCGATCAACACGGCATCCCACCAGACCTGCTTTTCTGCGAGTTTAGCGCTCTGGGCTTTCGCCTGGTCGAATTTGTCCGTAAGCCGGAGCTGAACGGATATTATGCTTCGTTCGAAGCGCAAGGGTCGCGCCCGGAAGCGCAAGACATCAAGCCGTGCAATACGGCCAATGGAAAGACGGGGACGTAATGGGTTTCAAGGGACTCAAGCCGATCATCTACGGCGGCCGCGAGGTTTGGCCGTTGGTTGAGGGCGGCAAGGGCGTTGCCGTCTCGAATCATGCAAGCTCGGGTGCTTGGGCCGCCGCCGGGGGGATTGGCACGGTCAGCGCGGTCAATGCCGATTTCTATGACGGCAATGGCGAACGGGTTGTGCAGGAATACAATGGCGCGACCCGCCTTGAGCGGCACAACGAACTGATTCAGTACGGGATTACCGGCGCGGTTGAACAGGTTCGCCGAGCGCATGACATTTCGGGCGGCAAGGGTGCGATCAACATCAACCTGCTGTGGGAAATGGGCGGCGCGCAGGAAGTTCTGGAAGGCGTACTGGAACGCACCAAGGGACTGGTAACCGGGGTCACCTGCGGGGCAGGGATGCCTTATAAGCTGTCGGAAATCGCCTCGAAGTACGGGGTCAACTACCTCCCGATCATCAGTTCCGCCCGCGCCTTCCGCGCGCTGTGGAAGCGGGCCTATCACAAATATGCCGATCTGATGGGTGCGGTGGTCTATGAAGACCCATGGCTGGCGGGCGGCCACAACGGCCTGTCCAACGCCGAAGACCCCAAAGTGCCGCAGGACCCTTATCCGCGGGTCAAGGCGCTGCGCGATACGATGCGCGCCGAAGGGATTGACGATTCTGTGCCGATCGTGATGGCCGGCGGGGTCTGGTTCCTGCGCGATTGGGAAAACTGGCTCGACAATCCGGAGCTTGGCCAGATCGTGTTCCAGTATGGCACCCGGCCGCTACTGACCCAGGAAAGCCCGATCCCGCAGGCATGGAAGGACCATCTGCGCACGCTGGAAGAAGGCGACATCCTGCTCCACCGCTTTTCGCCAACCGGCTTTTACAGCTCGGCAGTGCGCAATCCGTTCCTGCGCAACCTCGAAGCGCGGAGCCATCGTCAGATCCCCTATTCCAAGGTTGAAGCTGGTGAACATACTGCGCGGCTTGATGTGGGCGTGGGTAACAAGAATTTCTGGGTCGCGCCCGAGGATCTGGTGCGGGCCCGCACCTGGGTTTCACAAGGCTTTGACGAGGGGTTGCGCACGCCCGACGATACATTGGTGTTCGTCGATCAGGCTGAACGCGGGGTGATCCACAAGGATCAGAAGGACTGCATGGGCTGCCTGTCGCACTGCGGATTTTCGGCGTGGAAAGACCACGATGATTACACCACCGGCTACCTCGCCGATCCGCGCAGCTTCTGCATTCAAAAGACGCTGAAGGCGATCGTGCACGGTGAGGATATCGATCAGAACCTGATGTTCGCGGGCCACAACGCATACAACTTCAAGACCGACCCGTTCTATTCGAACAATTTCACCCCGACGGTAAAGCAGTTGGTTGACCGGATCCTGACCGGGGATTGATGGCGAACCACACAGCTCTGCGCCCGCCCTCGCTGCGGCTGTGGGCGGGTGAGGGGCTGGAAGTGCCGGCGTTACTGGCCAGTCCGTTTCAGCGCCCGGTTCCGATCCCACCGGGCCAGGGGCAGCCGGTGCTGGTCTATCCCGGCTATCTGACCACCGATACCTCATCATTGCGGCTGCGCCGTTCGCTCAGCGCAGCGGGTTACCGCGCGCATGGCTGGCAGCTTGGCCGCAACCGCGGAGCGCGAGGCGATCTGCTTGACCGGCTGAGCGACAGCCTGTTGGCGGTGGCGCAGTCGAGCGGGGCGAAAGTGGCGCTGATCGGGTGGAGCCTGGGCGGGATCTATGCTCGCGAAGTGGCCAAGCGTCATCCTGATCATGTCAGCCTGGTGATGACGTTGGGCAGTCCTTTTTCGGGCGATCTGCGCGCCAACAACGCCTGGCGAATTTACGAACTGCTCAACGATCACAAGGTTGATCGGCCCCCGCTGGAGATCGACATTGCATCCAAGCCACCAGTCCGGACCGTCGCGGTCTGGTCACCGCGTGACGGGATCGTGGCGCCCAGTGCAGCGTGCGGTGAGGCGTGGGAATCGGATCGGCAGGTCGAAGTATCGATCCGCCATCTGTCGCTGGCCCGTCAGCGCGAAGGGATCGAACTGATCGGACGCTTGCTGGCCGAGGAGCTTAGTCTTCTGGCATGACCGACTGCCGCCCGCGCGGATCTTCGCCAAAGCGATTGGGGCCGATCGTGCCGGGCAGGGCCAAGACCACCAGAAGCGCAATATTAGAGAGGATCGCCAGCCAATCGAGCGGCCAAGTCATTCTGCCGAACTGGACGCTGGAGTCGGTGCCCAACTGCACCGCAACCGCACTGCGGGCAATCCATAGACCGATGGACGGCAGCCCCAGCCAGATCCAGACCGCACGTTTGCCGCTGTCATGCATGCGCCGGATCAAGAGCGCCGGAACCGGGATCAAGGCGAGCAGTGCCAGCCCATCTTTCACCAATGCGGCCACATCGAATGTCAGTGCCAATCCAGCGATAAAGCTGACGATCAGGGAACCGATCATGACCGTTGCGCCATAGATCGCGAGATCGGTGCGAGCCGCACGGCCTGTGGGCCGAAACGTGCCTTTCAGGATCCGAAGAAAGGCGCCATTCCAACCGGGATCAGGCTCTTCCACCGCCGGACAGCCTCAATCGAGCTCCCACGCTCGCTCGCCGTGACTGGCGAGGTCAAGCCCTTCGCGCTCGTCGTCTTCGCTGACCCGCATCGGCACAATCAGGCTGACCAGCAAAGCGATCAATACCGTCGCCAACGCCGACCATACCGCGACCGAGAACACCCCGATGGCCTGCGCCGCAAACTGGCTGAGCATTGTCGCGCCTTCGGCATAGCCGGTGCCGCCAAGCGTGTCGGCATCGAGGAATATCGCCAGCAGCAGAGCGCCAGTCATCCCGCCGATCCCGTGGACTGCGAACACGTCGAGCGAATCGTCAATTTCCAGCCGCTTCTTGACCAGCTGGATCATCGGGAAGCAGAAAACCGCGCCGAGCGATCCGATCAGAATTGCGGCCCCTGGTGAAACAAACCCTGCGGCCGGCGTAATCGTCGCCAGCCCAGCAACAGCGCCGGTGGCAAAGCCGACGCTAGTTGCCTTGCCGACCTTGATCCGCTCGATCACGATCCACACCAACGCCGCCATGCTGGCGCCCAGGTGCGTATTGATGATCGCGCTGGTGGCATCGTCGTTTGCGGCGAGGGCCGACCCGCCGTTGAAGCCGAACCAGCCGACCCACAGCAGGGCCGCGCCAGCCATGGTCAGCGACGGGCTGTGCGGCAGCATCAGCTGCTTGGGAAAGCCTTGGCGCTTGCCGATCAGCGCCGCCGCGACGAGCGCCGAAACGCCGGCCGTGGTGTGGACCACGATCCCGCCGGCGAAATCGAGCGTACCCATGCCAGCCAGCCAGCCGCCGCCCCAGACCCAGTGGGCCACCGGGACATAGACCACCATCACCCACAGCGCGCAGAACCCCAGCACCCAGCCGAACCGGGCCCGGTCAACCCAGGCGCCGACCATCAGCGCCGGAGTAATCGCGGCAAACGTCATCTGGAACAGCGCGTTGGTTCGCACCGAAATATCGGTTTCGCCGTGCAGCACGTTGATCGTGTTGTTGAGCATGAACAGATCGAGATTCCCGATCCAACCGGTCGTTCCCTCACCAAAGGCCAGGCTGTAACCGAACATGATCCACAGCACCGAAACCACCGCGACAATCGCGCCGACCTGAACCATTACCGAGAGGAAATTCTTGGCCCGGACCAGCCCGCCATAAAACAGCGTCAGCCCCGGCATGGCCATCAGCAATACCAGCGCCGCAGAAATCAGCACCCACGCCGTATCCCCGCTGTTGAGCACACCCGCTGCGAGTTCGGGCGCGGCCTCTGCTGCAGGCTGGGCCCAGGCCAGCGTCGGCGCAAGCGCAGCGACTGCGGCAAGACATAGGGCGTTAAACGTACGCATTGGCTGCTCCCCCTCGGGCGCCTGATTTGCGGCGCTCGCGATTCTTTACGTTGGCGGGCTTAATGCAAGGATTGCGTAGCTGGCAAGGCGCAGACTTTGCCAATGTTGCGTGAGGCTGGCCCTTATGCCCAACCTTCCAGCACTTGATCGGGCGGGCGGTGGCCATCGACCCAGAAGCGGATATTGGCGATGACCTTTTCCCCGGCATGGGCGCGGCCTTCAATCGTCGCGCTGCCGAGGTGGGGCAAGGTGATCACATTGGGCAAGGCGATCAGGCGAGGATCGACTTGCGGTTCGCGCGCAAACACGTCGAGCCCGGCCCCGGCAATCTGGCCACTTTGCAGCGCCGTAACGAGGGCATCTTCATCGATCAAATCGCCACGCGCGGTGTTGATCAGATAGGCGCTTGGCTTCATCGCGGCGAGCCGAGCGGCATTGACCATATGGTGCGTTCCCGCTCCCGCCGGGCAATGCAGCGTCAGCACGTCAGCGTGCGCAAAAAGCTGTTCGAGATCAGGTTCATAACTGACCCCGAACATGTTCTCGATGCTGGAAGGTAGGCGGTGGCGGTTGTGATAGACCACCTCCATCCCGAAAGCCCGGGCGCGGTGCGCCACGGCCTGGCCGATCCGGCCCATCCCGACGATCCCCAGCCGCTTGCCGCCGATGCAATGCCCCAGCATCGCGGTCGGCGTCCAGCCGGTCCACTGGCCGTCGCGGATCAGGCGGCTACCTTCGCCAAGACGGCGCGGGACCGAGAGGATCAGCATCATGGTAAGGTCAGCGGTATCGTCGGTGAAAACGCCGGGAGTATTGGTGACAATCACCTTGCGCGCGCGCGCTGCGCCCAGATCGATATGCTCAATCCCGGCGCCGAAATTGGCGATCAGGCCGAGCCGCCCGCCCGCCGCTTCCAGCATTTCGGCGTCGATCCTGTCGGTCACCGTGGGGACCAACACGTCCGACTGCGCCATTGCCGCGATCATCTCGTCACGGGTCAATGGGCGGTCTTCGACATTTAGAACCACGTCGAACAGTTCGCCCATCCGCGCCTCGACCGAGGGGAGCAGATGCCGGGTGACGTGGACGCGCGGTTTGCCTGCGATCCGGCGGGTCAGTTTGGTGTCGGTTACAACGGTCATGGGTAAATCGCTAGGCCGGGGCGGGGTAAGTGGTCAAGCGGCTTGAAGCCTGCCAGCCAAGCGCGCTATCAGCGACTCATGACCATTTCCCCCCGCTTGCTTACAGTCCTTGCCCTGTTGTTCTTCACCGTGCCCGCATTGGCGCAAGACGCTGCCAAGACCCCCTATTGGGCCACGGTCCGCTCGGAAGAGGTCAATATGCGGGTTGGCCCGGGCGAGGACTACCGGATCATCTGGGTCTACAAACGGCCCTTGCTGCCGCTCAAGGTTCTGCGGATGAAAGAAGGCTGGCGTTACGTGCAGGATCCAGGCGGCGCCAAGGGCTGGGTGCTGGGTAGTCTGCTGGCCCGCAAGCGTGGCGGCTATATTCAGGGCACTGAGCCAGCCGAAATTCGCGAAGGTGCGGGCGGGGGATCGAAATTGCTGTGGCGCCTGGCCCCCGGTGTGATCGGCGAACTGGGTGATTGCACAAAGGGCTGGTGCGGCTTTGCGGTTGGCCCGCGCAAGGGCTTTGTCCCGCAGGACCGGATCTGGGGAGCGGGGGAACCTTGAGGCTCCCCACGGGCCCTTTTACTTCGCTTTGGGACGCACCGTCATTACGGCACCTTTGGCGTCGGTTGCAGTAAAGCTGCCATCGGCCGCAGCGGCGCTGTCGGTAAAGCATTCCTCAGGCGTCTTGCCTGAGGGATCAAAGCAGGTCTTGCCATCAACCATTTTGACAATCCCTGCCACGCGCGGGCTTCCGACCGAGTCATCGGCATAGCTGCCGTCGGCGTTGATCGTGGTGGTTCCAACGACCTTGCCGCTGGCGTCAGACACTTCGTATACCCCTGGTGTAGGGAGCGCTTTGGGCGCGGCAGCTTCCGTTGCGGCGGCTACTTCGCTTGCCGCGGGCGCGGGCGCTTCTTCCTTTTTGCCGCAACCGACAAGGGCTAGGGTGATCGACGTAGCAATTGCCAAACGGCCAAGGTAACGCATCGGAACTCTCCCGTAAGTTCAAGAAGTCGCTGAGCTTACTCCGACCGGCCAGATGCGCAAGCGTGAAGGGGAGCATGGTAGCTCCCCCACACGGGCCCAATTTCAAAGATGGCGATGCTGGCGGTGAAAGCGCCGGGCGTCGCGGTGCAGTTCATTCTTGGCCCGCTTCAGCTCGCGGCGTTCCTCGCGAATTCCGGCGCGATCATGCTCGCCGCGTTCTTCGCGCACATCGCGGCGCTCTTCGTTGACGCGGTGCACGTCATGGCGCAGATCGGCGCGCGTGACGCGGGCTTGGGCCGCAGCAGGTAGGCTCAGCCCGGCGATCAGAGCGCCGGCGATCAGGGTAGGGGCAATCAGCTTGGTATTCATGGCTATTCTCCCGATTGGAACGGAATGTGGCGGGTCGGACTGACCCTTGCCACAGGCCGGAAATTGGGCGGAAAAGCCTGAACGGCGGAAAAACCAGATGTAAGATTTCCCCGCCAGATTGTCACAAATTGTCGCCCTCGAATCAGACGAGTTCGATCGCCACAGCGGTTGCCTCGCCACCGCCGATGCACAGGCTGGCAATGCCCTTGGTCTTGCCGTGGCGTTGCAGCGCGGCGATCAGCGTCGTGACGATCCGCGCGCCAGAGGCGCCAATCGGATGGCCCAGCGCAGTCGCGCCGCCGTGGACGTTGATCTTGGCATGATCGATGCCAAGGTCGTGCATTGCGAACATCGCGACGCAGGCGAAGGCTTCGTTGACTTCGAATAGATCAACATCACCCAGCGACCACCCCGCCTTGGCCAGAACCTTGTTGATCGCACCGACCGGGGCCACGGTGAAGTCCTTTGGCTCTTGCGCATGAGCGGCCACCGCCACGACGGTTGCGACCGGGCTCAGCCCCTTGGCACTGGCAACGCTGGCGCGGGTCACGACCATCGCGGCGGCGCCATCGGAGATCGAGCTGGAAGTCGCGGCCGTAATGGTGCCGTCCTTGGCGAAAGCAGGACGCAGCGTCGGGATCTTGTCCGGGCGGCCTTTGCCGGGCTGTTCGTCGGTATCGACCACCACTTCGCCGCTGCGGCTGACCACGGTGACCGGGGCGATCTCGCCCGCAAAGGCGCCATCGGCAATTGCCGCCTGGGCGCGGCGCAGCGATTCGATCGAATAGGCATCCTGCGATTCGCGCGTCAGCTGATATTCGTCGGCCACGGCCTGTGCGAAGCTGCCCATTGAGCCGCCATCATAGGCGTCTTCGAGCCCATCGAGGACCATGTGGTCATAGGCGGTATCATGACCGGCTCGCGCCCCGCCGCGATGCTTCTTGAGCAAGTAGGGCGCGCCCGACATGCTTTCCATGCCGCCGGCAATGACCATATCGATGCTGCCGCTGGCCAGCGCCTCTGCACCCATGATCACGGTCTGCATGCCCGAGCCGCAGACCTTGTTGACCGTGGTCGCCTCGACCGAAATTGGCAACCCGGCTTTAAGCGCCGCCTGTCGGGCAGGGGCCTGGCCGAGCCCGGCCGGCAGCACGCAGCCCATGTAAATCCGCTCGACGTCTTCACCCTTGACCCCGGCACGCTCGACCGCCGCCTTGACCGCAGTCGCGCCCAGATCAGTCGCGGCAACATCGGCGAAGACGCCTTGGAGGCCTCCCATCGGTGTGCGGGCATA
>JANMOU010000021.1:0-37825 GCA_031369495.1 Novosphingobium sp.
CCCCGGCGCAGTACGCGAATATATTGCGCGTGGTCATCAGGTTGTCGTACAATCGGGTGCTGGCGCCGGGATCATGTCGGGCGACGATGCGTACCGTGCGGCAGGTGCAACGATTGCCAGCAACGCGGCCGAGATTTTCGCCAAGGCCGACATGATCGTCAAGGTCAAGGAACCCCAGCCAAACGAATGGGTGCAGCTTCGCCCCGACCAGTTGCTTTTCACCTATCTCCACCTTGCGCCCGATCCTGAGCAGGCAAAAGGCCTCATCGCCAGCGGGTGTACAGCGATTGCTTATGAAACCGTCACCGACGACAAAGGCACTTTACCGTTGCTGGCACCAATGAGCGAAGTTGCAGGCCGCCTTGCCATTGAAGCCGCAGGCGAAGCGATGCGCCGCAGCGAAGGCGGTGCCGGCATATTGTTGGGCGGCGTCCCTGGCGTTCCTGCTGGCCGTGTCTGCGTCATCGGAGGCGGCGTTGTCGGCACGCATGCGGCGCGCATGGCTGTGGGTCTCGGTGCAGAAGTCACGATCGTCGACCGCTCGCTCGCTCGCCTGCGCCAGCTTGACGAAATGTTCCAGGGCCGTGTCCGTACGCGCTATTCGACATTGGAAACAATCGACCATGAAATCAGCATCGCGGACGCTGTCATCGGTGCAGTGCTCATCCCGGGCGCCAGCGCGCCCAAGCTCGTCACCCGAGCGATGCTCAAGCATATGAAGCCCGGTTCGGTGCTAGTCGATGTCGCCATCGATCAGGGCGGCTGCTTTGAAACCAGCCACGCCACCACCCACGCCGACCCCACCTATGTGGTCGATGGCGTGGTCCATTACTGCGTCGCCAATATGCCCGGCGCGGTTGCCCGGACCAGCACCTATGCGCTCAACAACGTGACCCTGCCCCACGCGCTCAAAATCGCGGATCTGGGCTGGCAAGCTGCGCTGAAAGCCAACCCACATCTGGCCGATGGGCTGAACGTGCACGATGGCAAGGTCACCTATGAGGCGGTCGCGCGCGAACTGGGCTATGAATATACGCCAGTGGCAGAGGTGCTGGGCTAGCCCCTATCCCCGAACGGCCGGAACGGCGCGGTCACATCCTCGCGGACCCGCGCCAGCCGGCCGGTGCCCCGGTCGATCATCGCCCAGGTGGTGTTGGAGGAAACCAGCACTTTGCCATCGGCCCCGCGAAACTCCGCGCGTCGGTCAAACCGCGCGCCCGTAGGCCCGCTCGGGATCCAGGTTTCGCCCGTGACGCTTGCGCCCGGGCCAATGTTGCCGCGGTAGTCGATCTCGTGCCGGGTCACGACCCAGATGTAGGCCGCTTGGTGCTCGGCGCTGGCAACGGCGGCCCAGTGCGCGGTCGCGAGCTGCTGGATCCAGTCGACCCAGACGGCGTTGTTGACATGGCCCAGCTCGTCGATGTGCTCGGGCAGCGCGGTGAAAGTCTGCGTGTAGCGGTTGCTCATCGCGGGCCTAGCTAAAAAAACCGGTCGCAACGGCCAGCATGGTGCCAACCAGAATCGCTGTGGATGTCAGTAGGAGCCTGTCACGATACTCCTCAGAAAAAGCATAGCGCAGCCCATAGACCGCCCACAGGATCAGTCCGCTGATGAACGTTATCGGAAAACCCAAAATCGCCGCCGCCATCGGTGCGTAAGAATCTCCGCTCTGCGATTGCGGTGACCAGAACATCAGCATCATCAAGGCCATGGCGGCAGCCTGGATGGCGAGCAAGGCAAACCCCAAATACCGTTTCATATGCGCCTCCCGAAGGCTGGATGCGTCACCCCTCCACCCCCAGCTGCCAAAGAATGAACGCAAATTCCTCCGCCGTCTCCTTCAAACTCTCAAACCGCCCGCTCTTGCCGCCGTGGCCTGCGCCCATGTTGGTCTTGAACAGCAGTTCGTTGTCATCGGTCTTGAGCTCGCGCAGCCGCGCGACCCATTTGGCCGGTTCCCAATAGGTCACGCGCGGATCGTTGAGCCCAGCGGTGACCAGCAGCGAGGGATAGGCCTGCGCGCGGACCTGATCATAGGGTGAGTAAGACCGGATCAGTTCAAACGCCGCCTTATCCTCAATCGGGTTGCCCCATTCGGGCCACTCGCCCGGGGTCAGCGGCAGGGTGGGATCGAGCATGGTCGCCAGCACATCGACAAACGGCACGTGCGCCGCGACCGCGCCCCACAGCTCGGGATCGGAATTGATCACCGCGCCCATCAGTTCGCCGCCTGCCGATCCGCCCGAAATGCTGATCCGGCCCGCTTTCGTAAGTCCGCGTTCGATCAAGCCCTTGGCGACATCGACAAAGTCAGTGAAAGCGTTGGTCCGCCGCTCCAGCTTGCCCGCCTTGTACCAGGCCCGGCCCAGATCGTCGCCGCCGCGAATGTGCGCGATGGCATAGGCAAACCCGCGATCGACCAGACTTAGCCGGGTGGTCGAAAACCCCGGATCGACCGCGATACCATAAGCGCCGTAGCCATAGAGGTGGAGCGGTCCGCCAGCCACGCGGTCTTTGCGGGTGACCACGCTGACCGGCACCATCGTGCCATCGCGCGCGGCGATCTCCAGCCGTTCGGTGGTGTAAAGGCTGGCGTCATAGCCCGACGGGATCTGCTGGACTTTGAGCGTGGTCATGGTCTGCGCGGCGACGCTGTAATCGATCACCGTTGCCGGGCTGACCATGCTCTCATAAGACAGCCGCAGCGTGTCCATCGCCCATTCAACGTTGTCGCCAAGGCCGGCCGAAAAGCTCGCTTCGGGAAAGACGATCGGCTGGGTCCGGGCTGGGTCGTCGTAATAGCGTAGCTCGATCCGGTCGAGCCCGCGGACCCGGCCCTCGACCACATAGAAATCGCGGAACAGCTCGAACCCGGTCAGGTAAAAGTCATCGCTGCCTTCAATCAGCGTCGTCCAATCGCCGGGGCTGGCGAGCGGCGCGGTGGCGAGGCGGAAATTCTCATGGGTGTCGTTGGTTTGAATGAACAGCGTGTCGTCGCGAATATCGACCTCGTATTCCACACCCGGTTGGCGAGCCTTGACCAATAGCGGCTCAGCCAGTGGATCATCAGCCGGGATCAACCGAACTTCGCTGGTATCGTGATCGCCCGATTGCAGGATAATCCAGCGCTCCTGCGCGCCAATCGCAACCCCGCAGGAAAAGCCTTCGTCCCCTTCAAAGAAGATCAGCCTATCGCCCGCCGGGTCGCTGCCGATCCGGTGCAGTTTGATCGTCCGGTGCCGCCAGTTTTCATCGCACAGGCTATACAGCACAGCGGTTTCGTCCGCGCTCCAGACGATGTTGCCGATGGTCCCTTCAACCTCGCTGTCGCCCCATTTGCCCGATGCGCCAGCAATAGCCTCGCTGAGCACTGCAGCGCAGCTCAGGTCCTTGAACCGGATCGTATAGCGCTCTGATCCGTCCGTGTCGGTTGAATAGGCCAGAAAGCGCCCTGACGGACTGACCGCAATCGCGCCCAGCCGGAAGTATTCCAGTCCCGCCGCCAGCGCGCCTTCATCAAGGATCAGCTGATCCGCGCGTTGGTCGTCCTTGGCCGCCACCGGACGGCGCCACCACTTTTTGTACTCCGCGCCCTGTTCGAACTCGATCCAATAGAGCCAGTCGCCATCCTTGTACGGCACCGAGGTATCGGCCTCTTTGATCCGGGCGCGCATTTCGGTGAACAGGCCGTCGATCCGGGCCCTTTGCGGCGCCATCCGCGCCTCAAACCAGGCGTTCTCGGCCTCAAGATGCGCCAGCACTTCGGGGTCGCTCACCTCCGGATAGCCGGGGTCGCGCAGCCAGGCGTAATCGTCGGTCACGGTGATTCCATGATGGGTGAGGCTGTGCGGCTTTTTGGCGGCGATGGGGGGAGTAGTCAGGGTCATGGCTAGGCTCTATGGTGGCCGCAGAAGGACTGCAAGCGATGCTGATGAATACGCATGAAGCGCGGCTGGATGCGCTGCGCAAGGAATTGAAGACCCGCGGCCTCGATGGCTTTGTGGTACCGATTTCTGACGAGCATATGAGCGAATATGTCGGCGGCTATGCCCAGCGGCTGGCCTGGTTGACCGGGTTCGGCGGTTCAGCCGGAACCGCAGCCGTTTTGGCCGACAAGGCTGCGATGTTCATCGACGGGCGCTATACCTTGCAGGTTCGCGAACAGGTTGATGGGCGGCTGTATGAATACCAGTCGGTCCCGGCGACTTCGGTGGCGGCCTGGCTTGCAGAAAACGCTGCGGCGGGCGCGAAAATCGGGTTCGATCCGTGGCTGCACGGCAAGCCGTGGGTCGATGCCGTGGGCCGCGCGCTGCGGGATAAGGGCGCGGGTCTGGTGCCGGTCGAAGGCAATCCGATCGACGCGATCTGGTCCGATCAGCCGGCGCCATCGCTGGCCCCGGCGCTGGTCCACCCGACTGACTATTCCGGCCAATCGAGCGAGGCCAAGCGCAGCCAGGTGGCCGATTGGCTGGCCGCGCGCGGCCTCGATGCGGCGGTGGTATCGGCGCTCGACGGCGTCGCCTGGTTGCTCAACCTGCGCGGCACCGATGTTGAACGAACACCGGTCGCCCTGTCGTTCGTGCTGGCCCACGCCGATGGTACCGCCGAACTGTTCATCGCCGACGAGAAAGTCACGCCTGAGCTGCGCGCGCACCTCGGCAATGCCGTCACCGTGCGCCCGCGCGAAGACTTTGTGCCGCAGCTCAAGACGCTGGCCGGCAAGAAGGTCGCGGTCGATCCCGAACGGGCGGTGCAAGCCGTATTTGGGGTGCTCGAAGGGGCCGGCGCGAGTGTGGTCGAGCTGACCGACCCGACCGTGCTGGCCAAAGCCCAGAAGAACCCCGCCGAACAAACCGGACAGCGCGCCGCACAAGCCCGCGACGGCGCGGCGATCGCCAAGTTCCTCCACTGGCTGAGCATCGCGGCACCTTCGGGCAATGAAACCGAACTGTCAGCAGCGGCCAAATTGCGCGCATTCCGCGATGAAAGCCCGCTGCTGCGCGATCTGTCGTTCGACACAATCTCGGCCGCCGGGCCGCATGCTGCCAGCCCGCATTACCGGGTGGATGAAACGTCGAACATCGAGGTCGCGCCCAACTCGATCTATCTGGTCGATTCGGGCGGGCAGTACCTCGATGGCACCACCGATATCACCCGCACCGTCTGGGTCGGCCCGGGTCAGCCGACTGCCGAGCACATGGACCGTTTCACTCGCGTGCTCAAAGGCCACATCGCGCTGGCCATGGCGGTCTTTCCCAAGGGCACGGTTGGCGGTCAGCTTGATACAATTGCACGCTATGCGCTGTGGCAGGCTGGGGTCGATTATGCCCACGGCACCGGGCATGGTGTGGGCAGTTTTCTATCAGTCCACGAAGGCCCGCAGCGGATCGCCAAGGCGCAGGGCGGACAGGCCGGGACCGGGCAAGAGCTGCTGGCAGGCATGATCCTCTCCAACGAGCCAGGCTATTACAAGGCGGGCGAATTCGGCATCCGGATCGAAAATTTGGTGCTGGTCGAACCCCGCGAGGTCGCTGGGGCCGAGGGTGAGTACTTCGGCTTCGAAAACCTGACCTGGGCTCCGATCGACAAGACCCTGGTCGATACCGCGCTGTTGACCAAGGCCGAACTGCAGTGGTGGGACGATTACCACGTCCGCGTTGAAGCCATCCTCGCCCCGCAACTGGAAGGCGAAGCGCTGGCGTGGCTGAAGGCAGCGTGTGAACCGCTGGCGCGGGGTTAGCTGAACCCGAAAGTTCAAGCCTTGACTCCGTCTTTATGTTCCTATCATGTTCCATTTCTGGATGAGGAGTCGAGTCGATGATCGGATATGTCACAGTGGGCACCAACGACCTGCCCCGCGCCGCCAAGTTCTATGATGCGCTGGCCGCCGAAATGGAAACGCCGCGGATGATGGAGTTTGAGACTTTCATCGCCTGGGGCAAGCCCGGCGGGGCGGCGGGGATCGCGGCGACCAAGCCGTTCGATGGCAACGCCGCCAGCATTGGCAACGGCGTGATGGTGGCGCTGGAAGCGCGCGACAATGCGCAGGTTGACCGGCTCTATGCCATCGCACTGGCCAATGGAGGCAGTGACGAAGGCCCGCCCGGTCCGCGCGGTGACGGGTTCTATGCGGCCTATTTCCGCGATCCCGATGGCAACAAGCTCAACGCCTATGTGATGGGTTGATCAGCTTGCGCCCGGCTGAACGGACGGGAGCGCCTGCGACTAATTGTTACAAAGACCTTGCATCGCGGCACAATCAAGCGACAGCTTGGTTCTAGAAGGATCGACAGGAAGCCACGAGGCGGGTTTGGCCCCTCCCTGCTCGCCCGGTGGCTTGTTGCTGTTTCCTGCGACAAGGAGTTCGCATCATGAAGAAGACTTTTCTTGGTTTCTCGCTGCTCGCGGTCGGTTTGACCGGTGCTGCTGTGGCCCAAACCCCGGCCGAACGATCCGATCCGATGGGCGGCGCGACCGTGACCAAGACTGAAGCTCAGGCCAAGGTCGGCGACATGTTCGTCAAAATGGATGCCAACAAGGACGGCAAGCTCGACAGCGCTGATCGCAGCCAGCACAAGACTGAAATGCGCGGCCAGATGTTCGAAAAGCTCGACACCAATAAGGACGGCGCAATCAGTCGGGCCGAATTCTCCGCAGCGCGCGATCAGCGCCATGGCGGTGAAGGCCGCGACGGCCATAAAGGCATGCGTGACGGCCACGGCAAGGGCGGCATGATGATGCTCAAGATGGCCGATGCCAACAAGGATGGTGCAGTCAGCCGCGACGAGTTTCTCGCCGCCCATGCCAAGATGTTCGATATGGCTGACGCCAACAAGGACGGCAAGCTGACCGCCGAAGAGCGCAAGGCCCATCACGGCAAAATGCGCGAACATATGGGCCAGCGCGGCGGCAAGGGTGGCCATACCGGTCACGGTGATATGCCGTCTCCGCCGCCCGCCAACTAAACAGAACCGCAGCCCGTTTCCGATGAACCAGAGCGCCGCAACTCGCCTGCTGCTCGTCGATGACGAAGCTGCCCTGCGCGAACCCCTGGCCGAGTACCTTACTCGCCAGGGGTTCGTCGTGCATCAGGCCGCCAGCGCCGCCGAGGCGCGGACCCGGCTGCGCGATGAGGTGGTCGATCTGGTCCTGCTCGATATCATGATGCCCGGCGAAGACGGCCTTTCACTGTGCCGCCATCTGGCCGAGAGCAAATCCATCCCCACGATCCTGCTGACCGCGCGGACCGAAACAACTGATCGGATCGTCGGGCTCGAAATCGGCGCCGATGACTATGTCACCAAACCGTTCGAACCGCGCGAGCTGGTCGCCCGGATTCGCTCGGTCCTGCGCCGCTCCGGCAAGACTGCCGCAGCTCCGCCGGTCGAGGACGAGGTGCTGGTGTTCGACGGCTGGCGGCTTGATCCGCTCAAGCGCCGGTTGAGCGATGCTGAAGGCGTCGTTGTGCCAATTTCTTCGGTCGAGTTCCGGCTGCTGCTCGCGTTCGTCGAGCACCCGCGGCAGGTGCTCGACCGCGATCGCCTGCTCGACATGGTCCAGGGCCGCGAGGCCCACTTGTTTGACCGCGCGGTCGATAATCAGGTCAGCCGCCTGCGCCGCAAAATTGAGGCTGACAGCCGAAATCCGGTGCTGATCCAGACCGTCTGGGGCGGCGGCTATATGCTCGCTGCCGATGTTCGCCGCGAAGGTGCGGTGCGCGGATGATCCAGCGGATCCGGGGGCTGCTGTGGCCGCGCAGCTTGCAGGGGCAATTGCTCCTGGCGGTAGCGCTGGCCTTGCTGCTGGCCCAGTCGATCAGTGCCGCCCTGCTCTATCGCGCCCAGAATGAGCGCCGCGAAGCAGCACTGATCCACACCGCCACGATCCGGCTGTTCGCCGCAATGCGCGAAGACGGGGTGATGGACTTGTCCGAACGCCCATCACCGGAACGGCGCGAACGCCGCGAACGCCAGCTGAAAGTCGAGCAAAGCGAGGCCTCTCCGATCGCTCCGGGCGAGCCGCGCTTCGCCGGGGCCGAAGCCGAGCTGCGCGAGATCATGGCCGGACAGGGCTTGCAACTGGGCCAGGTACAAGTGGTCCAGCGCCCGCTCAGCGACGATCCGCAGCTGTTCAAGCGGATGCAGCGCCGGGCGCATATGCTGGGCGGACAAGGCCACAGAGCAGCGCATGGCCTGATGGTCGTCGCCATCGAGCTGCCGCAGGCCAAGCGTTGGCTGACTGTGCGGGTTCCAGCCCCCCGGCCCGATCCCGCACTGTTGTTCACACTGATTGGCCAGACGCTGCTGCTCTATGCGCTGCTGTTTGGCGCGATTGCGCTGATCGTCGGGCGGATCACCCGGCCGCTGGCCGCGCTGACCGGGCGGGTTGAACAGTTCACGCAGCGCCGCGAAACCCGCGACCAGCTTGAGCCAAAGGGTCCACTGGATATGCGGCGGCTGATCCTGGCCCACAACGCGATGGAAAACAGCATCGCCGCGCTGCTCAACGAAAAAGACGTGATGCTAGGCGCTATCGGCCACGATCTGAAGACGCCCTTGGCAGCGTTGCGGGTGAGAATCGAAAGCGTCGAGGATGAGACCGAGCGCGCCAAAATGGCCGCGACGATCGAGGACATCACTCGCAGCCTGGACGATATTCTCAGCCTCGCCCGGGTCGGCCGGCCGACGGACCCACTGGAACTGACCGAGCTGAATGCGCTGATCGGGCAAGTCGCCGAAGAGTTCGAGGATATGGGCGAACCGGTCAGTTTTGTCCCGGCCGAACGCACTGTGGTTTTGCTCCGCGCAACCTGGCTGCGCCGCGCGGTGCGCAATCTGGTGGTCAATTCGTTGCGCTATGGCAAGTCAGCGCGGATCGCGATTGTGCCCGATGGGGCGCGGGTGCTGATCCGGATCGAGGATGATGGCCCCGGGATCGCCGCCGACCAGATCGAGCCGATGATGCAGCCCTTCACCCGCGGCGAACCATCGCGCAACAGCGCCACCGGCGGTGCAGGCCTCGGCCTGACGCTGGCCCGCGCGATTGCCGAGCAGCACGGCGGCACGCTCAGCCTAATCAATCGGCTGGGCGCAGACGGCAAGGTCACGGGGCTGACCGCGACCTTGGCGCTACCCCTTACTTGACCTTCGTCATTTCGGCCGAGATTTCGGCCCCGCGTGCGTCCTTCAGAACCCCGCACGAGCGGACCCGCTCGACCGTCCGTTCCAGGTCCAGCGCGCCGGTCTTGCCGGCCAGCTTGGGCCGCAGGAATGCGGCGATCTCGTCGGCCTTCTGGACCGAACAATAGCCGCCAACCATACTGGGCAAGCGCGAAGTGAAGAAGATCCCCCCGCCTGATGCGCTGAGTTTTTCGAAATTGGTCTGGAGCCAGGCAAAGCCCCAATCACGGGTGTCCTTGGTGCCGATCACACCGCGGACAAAGCCCTGCCGTTCGTTGCGGCGCAGGCGTGGATCGTCGAACTCTTCCAGCAACCAGCGGGCGATGTCGCCTTTGCCTGATGTCGACACTGCGCCCAGCGCCGCACCGCGCAGCAGCGAATCCTGCGATCCCAGCCCGGTTTCCACCAGCTGCTTGGCCGCCGTCAGCCCGCCTTCGTCAACCAGCACCGCAAAGGCGCTGCCGAACCAAGCCGCATCAAGCGCGGTCTTGTCTCCGGCCAGATAGGTTCGGGCGGCAGTGCCCAGCGTCTTGCGCAGTTCGGGATCGCGCCCGGTACCGGCCAGTGTCGCCACCGCCTGAATCCGCATTTGCGACTTTTCGGGATCTTCTGCCGCATAGGCCCCGGCCTTTGGCGTGAAGCCCATTGCTTTGACCTTTGGCGCATAGATCTGGCGGATCAGGCGGCGATAGCCCTCTTCACCCGCTTGATCGAGCATACCCGCGCGGTGGAACCAGGCCAGACTGCCGATCCCGGCCACGCTGGCATAGCTGTCAGGATTGTGGGTCAGGCCAACCGCGCCGGTGACCAGTTGCGCGGCGCTGGCACGTCCGGCCTGAAAGCTGGCAAACAGCGAATCGTCGAGCGCCAGCGCTTCACCGCCGGGCAGCTTGCCGGCCTTGGCGATCAGCGCATCCCAGTCCTTGGCGGGCAATTCAAAGCGGTAATAGCCGGTCCCGCCGACGTTGGGTATCACAGCCCCGTAGCCCGGCAGTTTGATGCTGCCGCTCTGCTGGTCGAGTAGCAGGCATTGCTTCTTGCCGGTGATCCGCCGCGCGCAGAGCGGGATGCCCCATTGGATCGCCGGCGCCGTGGTGCCCAGCCGGGTATAGCGGCTCTGCGTCACTCGGTATCCGCCCTTGCCATCGGGGTCGAAAGTGACCAGCGGGACACCCTGCTGATCAGTAAAGCTTTGCATCGCTGGCAGGATCCGCGGATCGCCCGAAGCCTCGGCCATCGCGCTGAAAAAGTCAGCGCTGGTGGCATTGCCGTTCTCGTGCGCTTTCATATAGCGCCGCACACCGTCGCGGAACTTGGTATCGCCCATGAACCCGGCGATCATTGCGACCACGTGGCCGCCCTTGCCATAAGTGATCGAATCGAAGGCTTCGTCGATCTGGGCGTTGGTTTCGATCGGCTGATGGATCGCCCGGCCCGCGACCAGCGCGTCGGTGTTCATCGCGCTGAAGCCATCCTCCAATGCGCCGGCCTGAATGTTGAGATCAGGCCGCCATTCGTGCCCAATCCGAAAGCCCATCCAGTTGGCAAAGCTCTCGTTCAGCCAGATATCGTCCCACCAGGCTGGCGTCACCAGATCGCCAAACCACTGGTGCGCCAGTTCGTGGCTGACCACCATGCCGAAGGTCCGTTTCTGGCGGGTGGTGGCCTTGTCATCAAGGATCAGGATGTTGTCGTTATAGAGGTCCGCGCCGGCATTCTCCATCGCGCCCGGCAGGATCGGGGTGCTGATCTGGTCAAGCTTGGGATAGGGGAAGGCCTGGCCGAAATAGGCTTCGAGATGGCGGACAATGCCCTTGGTGCCCTGCAGCGCAAAGTCCGTTTGTCCCGCGTTGGGCTTGGTCGTGATGATCCGGATCGGCAGCGGATGTTTGCGCTGGGGGGTGGGGGCAACGGTACTTTCCACGGCCGAAAACGGTCCGACCATAAAGGCCATCAGATAGGTCGGCAGCGGCAGGGTTGGCGCAAAGCGGTGCACATCCATCCCGTTTTCGCTGGTGGTCGAAAGTTGCGGGGCGTTGCTGACCGCCATCTGGCCCGGCTTGGTCCGCAGCGTCACGCTGAACGGAACCTTGAAGCCGGGTTCGTCAAACCCCGGAAAGGCCGCGCGGGCATCGATCGACTGGAACTGGGTCCAGCTGTACCAGTCATCGCCAACCTTGACCCGGAACATCCCCGCCGGGCTGTTGCTGAACGGCGCATCATAAGCGAATTGCAGCGTCACCGGCCCGGCTGGCAGCGCGCTATCAAACACCAGCCGCGCGACGCCGCTTTCGTCGAGCTCATAATACCGCGCGGGCAGACGCTTGCCGCCAACCACCGCCACTGCACTGGTCATCTTCAAGTCGCGGCCATGCAGATCGATGAAGCTGCTGCTGCGCTTCAGCACGGTATCGATCTCAACCTTGCCCGAAAACCGCTCCTGATCGGGGTTCACGGTCAAGTCGATCCGGTAATAGAGCGGGCGCACCGCATCGGTCAGCCGCCCCGGCGGAACTGGGGCCAGCGCGAGCGCAGCCGAGGTAGCGCCATCGGGCGCTGCTACAGTGGCGGGAACGGCGGTAGTCAAGGCAAGGGTGAGGACAGAAGCGGCAAGAAGCAGCGTGCGCATGAAAAACTCCGGGGCGACCATTTTTAGTTGATCGCGTCCAGAGCCGAGTTGAATGGGATTTGCAACCGCCCCGCTCGACCAAGGGCCCAGCGGGGCCGACCAGCGTCAGCGCAGCAGGCTGCCCAATAGCCCGCGGGCGAACCGGCCGAATGCCGCCCCGCCCAGCGCAGTGCCAAGGGCACCTGCCGCCGCGCTGGCGGCCGAGGCCCCGACGTTGCTGCTCGATTTGCGGCCCGTCAGGCTGCGCGCCACCATGGTCCCGGCCGAAGCTGCCGCTGCGCCAAACGCGGCCTTGCCGGCCTTTTCCCACATCGTTGGCGTCGCGCGCGGTTGGGCGCGCTGGGCTTCTTCGCCCTGTGCCTCAACCACTTGCGCGGCCTCAGCAGCATCGTGGCTCTTTTGGGCCAGGACTTCGGCGGCGGACTCGCGGTTGACCAGTGCGTCGTACTTGCCGTCGAACGGGCTGATCGACTGGATGATCGCGCGTTCCTTTGGCGTCACCGGCCCGAGCCGCGAACGCGGCGGAGCCACCAGAGTGCGTTGGACAATTGACGGCGCGCCATCTTCATCGAGCGTCGAAACCAGCGCTTCGCCGGTTTTCAGCTCGGTAATCGCGGTTTCGACGTCCAGATCAGGATTGATCCGGAACGTTTCGGACGCCGCCTTGATCGCCTTCTGATCGCGCGGGGTGAACGCCCGCAGCGCATGCTGGACCCGGTTGCCAAGCTGTCCGGCGATTTTTTCGGGGATGTCGATCGGGTTCTGGCTGATGAAATAGACCCCAACGCCCTTTGAACGGATCAGCCGGACGACCTGCTCAACCTTGTCAAACAGCGCTTCGGGCGCGTCTTCGAACAGCAGGTGTGCTTCATCGAAAAAGAACACCAGGATCGGCTTTTCGGGGTCGCCGACTTCGGGCAGCGCCTCGAACAGTTCGGCCAGCAACCACAGCAGGAAAGTGGCGTAAAGCTTGGGGCTCTGCATCAACTTGTCGGCGGCAAGCACGTTGATGATGCCTTTGCCGTTTTCATCACAGCGGATCAGATCGTTGATTTCAAACGCCGGTTCGCCAAAGAAGCGGTCAGCGCCCTGGCTTTCAAAGGCCAGCAATTGTCGCTGGATCGTGCCGACACTGGCCCTGGAAATGTTGCCATAGCTGGTGGCAAGTTCACTGGCCTGTTCTGCGCAGGCCATCAGGGTCTGCTGGAGATCGGCCAGATCGAGCAGCAACAGGCCCTGATCATCGGCCCATTTGAACGCGATCGAAAGCACGCCTTCCTGCGTTTCGTTCAGCCCCATCAGACGGCTCAATAACAGTGGGCCCATTTCCGAAATGGTGGTCCGGATCGGGTGGCCGCTCTCGCCATAAAGGTCCCAGAACACAGCTGGGTTATCGCGGTACTCGAACGGGTCAATCCCCAGTTCCTTGGCGCGGCTTTCGATCTTGTCGGCATGCTTGAAATCGTGGCTGCCGGCCATCGAGATCCCGGCCAGATCACCCTTCACATCGGCCATGAACACCGGCACCCCGGCGGCCGAGAACTGCTCGGCAAGAGTTTGCAGGGTTACGGTCTTGCCGGTCCCGGTCGCGCCCGCGATCAGGCCGTGGCGGTTGGCGCGGCTGAGCTTGAGGGTCTGCTTTTCGCCATTGGCACCAAGGCCGATAAAGATGTCATCCATGTCCGCTGCTGCTCCCGGTCTGCAAATGTGCTTTCCCCCCAGATAGAACGAGCTGGCCGCCAGCGCGAGGGGCTTTTTACGGGTACGCTTTTGCCAGCAGCGCAATCCCCGGCTAGAAGCGCCCCGAATATGACCGAACCGTTCATCCTGCTCGACGATGCCCGCCCCGAAGGCGCCAGTGCCGCGCGGCTTTATCGCGGGGCCAAAGAGATCGTCGTCGCCCGCCGCGCGGCAGATGTTGCCCCGGCGCTGGAGCGCATTGATGCGCTGCGCCGCGAGGGCTTCGATCTGGTCGGCTATCTCGGCTATGAAGCGGGCTTGGCGCTGGAGGAACGGCTGTCACCACTGGCCGATGCCCGCACCGGGGCGATGGGTCCGCTGGTCTGGTTCGGGGCCTTTGAAGGCCATGAGCCGATTGCCGCTGAGGATGTGCCGGCCTGGCTGAGCGCCCACGCACAGCCGGGCATCGCCCAGCTCGGCCCGCTCGAACCACAACTGTCCCCCGGCGGCTACACTGCCAACTTTACCGCATTGCAGGAGGCGATTGCAGCGGGCGATATCTATCAGGCCAATCTGACCTTTCCGCTCGCGGCGGCGTTCCGTGGCGATCCGCTGGCGCTCTACGCCGCGATGCGTCCTGCCGCAGAGGCGGGCTATGGCGGGGTGGTATTCGACGGCACGCACTGGTTGCTGTCATGCTCGCCCGAGCTGTTCTTTGCCGAACGCGATGGCGCGGCGCTGGTCAAGCCGATGAAGGGCACTCGGCCAAGGGGGCAGAATCAAGCCGAAGACGCCGCACTGGCAGCCGAACTTGCCGCTTCCGAAAAGGACCGGGCCGAGAACCTGATGATCGTCGATTTGCTCCGCAACGATCTGTCACGGGTGGCCGAGGCTGGCAGCGTCCGGGTTGAAAAGCCCTTCGCGGTCGAGACCTACCCCACGCTCCACACCATGACCACCACGGTCCGCGCGCGGTTGCAGCCGGGCAAAGGCGCGGTCGATATGGTCCGGGCGCTGTTCCCCTGCGGCTCAATCACCGGCGCGCCAAAGATCCGGGCGATGGAGCTGATCGACGAAGTCGAGCGCGATGCCCGCGGGGCCTATTGCGGGGCGATTGGCCGGATCGATGCCGCTGGCGACGCCGCCTTCAACGTTGCGATCCGCACGCTGCGGCTGACCCCCGGAGAGAACGGCCGGGGCCGCGCAGTGATGGGCGTTGGCGGGGCAATTGTCGCGGACAGCGCACCGCTTAACGAATGGCGCGAATGTTTGATCAAGGGCGGGTTCGTGCGATTGCGCTCCGGCGGGGCAGACCTGATCGAGACGATGCGGTTTACCCCGGAAGATGGCGCGCCGCTGCTCGAACTGCATCTTGAGCGAATCAAGGCCAGCGCGGCGGAGCTGGGCTATGCCTTTGATCGCCATGCAGTCCGTAATGCGATTCAGGCGCTATGCTTTGCAGCCGATGCGCCGGCCCGGCTGCGGCTGGTTACCGCGCGCAGTGGTGCCTATTCGCTCGAGCTTGGCCCCTTGCCGGTGCCCGCTGACCAGCCGCTGCGCTGTGCGGTTTTGCCCTTGCCGGTTGATCCGGGCGACTGGCGGCTGCGCCACAAAAGCAGCGACCGGGGGTTCTACGAGGCTGGTCTGGCCGCCGCCAAAGCGGTGGGGGCCGATGAAGCGCTGTTCATTCGCGATGATGGCCTGCTGACCGAAGGCTGCTTTACCAACCTGTTTGTAGAGCGTGACGGACGCTTGCTGACCCCGCCCGCGCGGCTGGGTCTGCTGCCCGGCGTGCTGCGCCAATCGCTGATTGAAGCGGGCCGCGCGGTTGAGGCCGAGCTGTCGCTGGCTGATCTGGAACAGGGCTTCCTGATCGGCAATGCCCTGCGCGGGTTGATCCCGGCGGTGCTGGCGTGAGCCTCTCAATTGCCCTTGCCCGCATCGCCGCGTCGCAAACCGCTGCGATGTCTGACCGCGCGAGTGAACTGCGCGCTGCCGGGCGCGACATCATTTCGCTGGCGGTTGGCGAGCCCGATTTCGCCACCCCGCCGCATGTCATCGCCGCCGCCAAAGCGGCGCTTGATGCCGGCGACACGCGCTATACCCCGGTCGCGGGGACCGCTGCCCTACGCGCGGCAGCGGCGCTGCATTTCAAACGTGATCTGGCGATCGCGGTTCCGCCGTCGCAAGTGATTGTCAGCGCCGGTGGCAAGCAGGCGATTTTCCACGCGCTGCTGGCCACACTCGATCCGGGCGACGAGGTGCTGATCCCCGCGCCGTGGTGGGTCAGCTATCCCGAAATTGTCCGCTTTGCCGGGGCCGATGTGGTACCGCTCGATACCACTGCGGCAGATGGTTATCGGATCACTGCGCAACAACTCGAAGCCGCGATCACGCCCTCGACGCGCTGGCTGCTGCTCAACAGCCCCGGCAACCCGACCGGTTCGGTCTATTCTGCGGACCAGCTCCGCGCGCTGGGTGAAGTGCTGGCGCGGCATCCCCGCGTGCTGGTGATGAGCGACGATATCTATGCCCCGCTGCGCTATGGCACCGGGGCCCACGCCACCATGGCGGTGATCTGTCCGGACCTGGCCGACCGCGTGCTGACGGTTTCAGGCGTATCCAAAAGCCATGCGATGATGGGCTTTCGGATCGGGGTTTCGGCTGGGCCGGAATGGCTGATCAAGGCGATGGCCAAGTTGCAATCGCATTCCTCCGGCAATCCCAGCTCGATCAGTCAAGCAGCAGCTGTCGCCGCGCTCGAAGGACCGCAGGACTTCCTGCTTGATTGGCGCGACCGCTTTCGGGTCCGCCGCGATGCCGTGGTTGCGGCGATCAATGCGATCCCCGGCCTGTCGACACCGGCGCCCGATGGGGCGTTCTATTGTCTGGTCGATGCTGCCCCCTTGATGGCGCGGTTCGGCAATGATGAAGCGCTGTGCCTGCATTTGCTCGACCACGGCGTCGCAGTGGTTCCGGCCAGCGCCTTTGGCAGCAAGGACGGTTTTCGGATCAGCTTTGCCGCCGACGATACCATTTTAAATGAGGCGGTGCGCCGCATAGCGGAGTCACTAGCATGAGCATTATCCCGATCCTGTACGAAGACGGCGAGGCGCTGGTGATCAACAAGCCCGCAGGCCTCCCGATCGAGCAACCGCGCGCTGGCGGCCTGAGCTTGGAGAACCATTCCGAATCGCTCAAACTCGGCTTTGCCCGTGCGCCGGTGGCGGTCCACCGGATCGACACCGATACCTCTGGCTGCCTGCTGATGGCCCGCAATCCCAAGGCGTTGAAGCGCTTTAGCGCCGCGTTCGAAGCGCGGGTGGTTGAGAAGGTCTATCTCGGCATCGTGGCTGGCCCGGTTGAGGGGGATGCGGGAACCATCGAACTGTCGCTGACCAAGATCAGCAGCGCCGAAGCTGGCTGGCGGATGATCGCTGCCAAGAAGGGTAAGGAGGCCGTGACCCATTGGCGCAAGCTGGTGGAACGCGGCGGTAATACGCTGGTTGAATTCCGCCCTGAAACCGGCCGGACCCACCAGATCCGGGTCCATGCCGAACACGGACTGGGCCATGCACTGCTGGGCGATCCGGTCTACGGCAATGGCAAAAGCGCCAAGCGGACCATGCTCCACGCCCGCGCTTTGGTGGTCCAGCGCGAAGGCAAGCCGCCGATCAGTGCGGTCGCGCCGCTCCCAGCCGATTTTCTCGCGCTCGGTTTCAGCGATGACGACCTCGGCTGATGAAGCCATCGCCCGCGCGCTGACACTGGTCAGTGAGAGCTTTATCGCGGCATCGGGTCCGGGCGGCCAGAACGTCAACAAAGTGGCGACCGCGGTACAACTGCGGCTGGATATTTATGCCTTGGCGCTGCCGGTGCCGGTGTTCGCGCGGTTCAAGCTGCTGGCCGGAAGCCGGATGACCGCGAAGGGCGAGCTGCTGCTGACGGCGCAGCGGTTTCGCACCCAGGAAGCCAACCGGCAGGACGCGCGCGAGCGGATGTCAAAACTGATCGAGGAGGCGTTCGATCTGCCCGCGACTCGGGCCAAGAGCCGGCTCAACCGCATCGGCAAAGCCGCGCGGCTCGATGGCAAGAAAAAACGCGCTACGGTGAAGGCCGGACGGGGCAAGGTTCAGTTCGATTGATGCCGAAAATGCTGCGCACAATGCTGCAGCATCGCTGGGCATTATGCTGCACTTATGCTGCGCAGCATAATTGCAGTAAAATTTTGTAATCGCTATTTTTTGTCTGGCTCTGCCGGAGCTTGCTGAACCGCCGCCGCGTCAGCTGGCAAGCGCTGTTGCTCAACCATCGCGGCCGCATCATCAAGCGCTTCGGCCTCGCCTTTGGTGACCCCGCCGGCCGTGCGGGCATCGTCGCTGCAGGCGGCGAGCGATAGAGCGATCAGGAGAACCGATAGTGCACGCATCGCCGAACCATAGCGGCCTTTCCGCAAAGAAAAAGCGGGCGGTGCAGCTCTTCGCCGCAACCCCCGCTTTTCAATCGCACCAGTCCGATCCTAGGGTTTGGTCGCCGCACCGGCATCAGCCCCGGACGAAGCATCGGCGACAGGGGTCGCATCGATTTCGCCCACGGTTTCTTCTGCCGGAATCTCGACATTGTCGGCCTGCACGTCTTCCTTGGCGCTATCGGCCGACCCGCAAGCGGCCAGCGCGAGGGCAGCCGAAGCGGCGAAAGCCAGAGCAGCAAATTTTCTCATCAAAAAAGACCTTTCCAAACTGTGCGGCCCGGCGGCAGGATTGCCAAGTTGCTGGGGTTCTAGCTGGCCCTGAATCCCCTGCCAACCGCCAATCTCCGCCAACCCCGAGATTTTCGCGCAGGGCAGTTGATAAGATATAAAGATTTCTTTATATGATGCGGCAATGAAGATCGAACCCACCCTGCGGGCTTTGGCCGACCCAACCCGGCTGCGGATCATGCGTCTGCTGGCGGCGATGGAGCTGGCCGTGGGTGAACTGGCACAGGTCCTCGGGCAAAGCCAGCCGCGGGTTTCGCGCCACGTGCGGATCCTGTGCGATGCTGGCCTGGCCGAACGGCAAAAAGAAGGCAGCTGGGTATTCCTGCGCAGCGCCATCGGAGAAGGCCGCGCGCCGCCGCTTGGTGCCGCCACCGCCCGCTTGCTCGCTCTGGCCGAGGAGGGCGACGCCGCCTTTGCCGCACGCTGCGCCGAAGACCGCCGCCACCTCGCCGCAATCCGCGCCGCGCGTGAGGACGCCGCAGAGAACTATTTCGCCCGCTACGCCGCCGAATGGGACCAGCTGCGCAGCCTCCACAGCCCTGATGGTCCGGTTGAAACAGCGCTGCAGGCGGCGTTGGGGCAGGCCAGTCTGGGCTCGCTGCTCGACGTTGGCACCGGCACCGGGCGGATTGCCGAGCTGCTCGCCCCACGCGCAGCCCGGGTGGCGGGGCTCGACAAGAGCCCGGAAATGCTCCGGTTGGCCCGAACCCGGCTGCAGCACCTGCCGGCCCAGTCGCTCGAACTGGTTCAGGGCGATTTTGCCGCGCTGCCATTCGCCAATGCCGGCTTTGACACCGTGGTGTTCCATCAGGTGCTGCATTATGCGCAGGAGCCCATGCTGGCCTTGGCCGAAGCGGCCCGGGTCTGCCGGGCAGGCGGGATCATTGCCGTGGTCGATTTTGCCGCGCATGATCGTGAGGAGCTGCGCGAGCGCCATGCCCACGCGCGGCTCGGCTTCACCGATGAGGCGATGCTGGCGCTGCTGACGGAGGCTGGTTTTGCCGCCGCTCCGCCGCTGGCGCTGGCGGGCAAACCACTGACCGTCAAGATCTGGACCGGCACCCGCCAGCCCGCCGTAACCCACAAGACTCCAGCCAAGGCGATTCGCGCATGAACCCCTCCAGTGAAGCCCGCCGTGCCCTCGCCACGCCGCTGTTTGCCGGATTGGAAGGCGATATCGGGGTCAGCTTTGAATTCTTCCCGCCCAAAACCGAACGGATGGGCGAGATCCTGTGGGATTCGTTCGCGACGCTCGCGCCCTTGGAACCACGCTTCGTTTCAGTCACCTATGGCGCGGGCGGCTCCACGCGAGAGCGGACCCATGCCACGGTTGAGCGGATCGTGCGCGAGACCAGCATCCCGGCCGCCGCGCACCTGACCTGCGTCGACGCCAGCCGAGCCGAGATCGAGGAAATCGCCCGGGCCTATTGGGAAATCGGGGTGCGGCATATTGTCGCGCTGCGCGGCGATCCGCCGGTGGCCGGGGCCAGCTTTACCCCGCGCCCCGATGGCTATGCCAGCGCCGCCGATCTGGTTGCCGGATTGAAAGCAGTTGCACCGTTCGAGATTTCGGTCGGGGCCTATCCCGAAACCCACCCCGAAGCGGCCAGCGCTGCCGCCGATCTCGACAACCTGAAGCGCAAGATCGACGCCGGGGCCGACCGCGCGATCACACAGTTTTTCTTTGGGCCTGACACGTTCCTGCGGTTCCGCGATGCCGCCGCAGCCGCCGGGATCACGGCCGAACTGGTCCCCGGGATCATGCCGGTCAGCAATTTTGGCGCGGTCCAGAAGATGTCGGGGATGACCGGCACTGCCGTCCCGGCCTGGCTGGCGCACCTGTTCGAAGGGCTCGACGATCTGCCCGCCGCGCGCCAACTGGTCGCCGCGACAGTTTCGGCTGAGCTGTGCCGCCGGCTCTATGCCGGCGGGGTCCGGCAGTTCCACTTCTACACCCTCAACCGGGCCGAGCTGTCCTATGCGATCTGCCACCTGCTCGGCCTGCGCCCCAAGGATGTCCAGCCATGACCCCGCGTGAAACCCTGCTGGCCGAGGCGGCCAAACGCATCCTGATCATCGACGGCGCCTTCGGGACCGAAATCCAGAGCTGGAAACTGAGCGAGGCCGACTATGCCGGGACCCTGGGCCTTGCGAAAGACCAGAAGGGCAACAACGATATTCTCGCGCTGACCAAGCCCGAAGTGCCCGAAACGATCCACCGCGCCTACTTCGAAGCCGGGGCCGATATCGCCGAGACCAATACGTTTTCGGCCAACCGGATCAGCCAAGCCGATTACGCCGCCGAGCATCTGGTCCGTGAGATCAACCTTGCCTCGGCGCAGCTCGCTCGCCGGGTCGCCGACGAATTCACCGCCAAAGATGGCCGTGCACGGTTCGTCGCGGGTGCGATCGGGCCGACCAACAAGACCCTCTCGCTTAGCCCAGATGTCAACGATCCCGGCTACCGCGAGATTGACTGGGATTTTCTGGTGGACGTGTACCACGAGCAAGCCGCTGCGTTGGTCGAAGGCGGCGCCGACTTCATCCTGATTGAGACGGTGTTCGATACGCTCAACGCCAAGGCTGGGATCATGGCGGTCAAGCAATTGGAGCGCGAATTGGGCCGCGAAGTGCCGCTGATGCTGTCAATGACGCTGACCGATCTGTCCGGCCGCAACCTGTCGGGCCACACGGTCGAGGCGTTCTGGTGCGCGGTGCGGCATGCCAAGCCGCTGACAATCGGGCTCAATTGCAGCTTCGGTGCGACCCAGCTGCGTCCGCACGTTCGCGCGCTCAGCACAATCGCTGATTGCCTGATCATGGTTTATCCCAATGCCGGCCTGCCCAATGAACTGGGCGAGTACGACGAAATGCCCGAAACCACCGCAGCCCTGGTGCGCGAATGGGCCGAGCACGGCCAGGTCAACGTATTGGGCGGCTGCTGCGGATCAACCCCGGCGCATATCGCGGCGATTGCCAAGGCAGCGGCCGGGCTGCCGCCTCGCGCCTTGCCGCAGCTTGTGCCGGTAACAAAGCTGGCCGGGCTGGAACCGTTTGTGATCGCGGCTTGATTCGATGACCCAGCAAATTGCCTCTTTCGTCAACATCGGTGAGCGCACCAACGTTACCGGCAGCGCCGCGTTCAAGAAGCTGATCCTGGCGGGCGACTATGCCCGCGCAGTCGAAGTTGCGCGGCAGCAGGTCGAGAACGGCGCCCAGATCATCGACGTCAACATGGACGAGGGCTTGCTCGACGCGGTCTTCGCGATGACCACCTTCCTCAAACTGATCGCGGCCGAGCCCGACATCGCCCGCGTTCCGGTGATGATTGACAGTTCCAAGTGGGACGTGATCGAGGCGGGCCTGAAATGCGTTTCGGGCAAGCCGATCGTCAATTCGATCAGCATGAAAGAAGGCGAAGCCCAATTCCTCGAACACGCCCACAAATGCATGGCCTATGGCGCAGCAGTGGTAGTGATGGCGTTCGATGAACAAGGCCAGGCAGATACCAAAGCCCGCAAAGTCGAGATCTGTTCGCGCGCCTATGCGCTGCTGACCGGGATCGGCTTTCCGCCCGAGGATATCATCTTCGACCCCAATGTGTTCGCGGTTGCCACCGGGATCGAGGACCATGACCGCTATGCCCTCGATTTCATCGAGGCTTGCGCGGAGATCAAGGCCAATTGCCCGCACGTCCACATCTCGGGCGGGCTCTCCAACCTTTCATTCAGCTTCCGCGGCAATGAAATCGTCCGCCGGGCGATGCACTCGGTATTCCTGTTTCACGCGATTCCGGCCGGCATGGACATGGCGATCGTCAACGCCGGACAGCTCGATATCTATGACCAGATCGACCCGGCACTGCGCGAGGCGTGCGAGGATGTGATCCTCCACCGCCGGCCATCGGTGGAAGGCGAGGAAACCTCGACCGAGCGGCTGATTGCGCTGGCCGAAAGCTATAAGGGCAAGGATGTCGCCGCCGAAAAGGCCGCCGAGGAATGGCGCGGCTGGGATGTTGTCCGGCGGATCGAACATGCGCTGGTGCGCGGGATCGACGCCCATGTTGTCGCCGATACCGAGGAAGCCCGCCAGCTCTATCCGCGCCCGATCGAGGTAATCGAAGGCCCGCTGATGCAGGGTATGAATACGGTCGGCGATCTGTTCGGCGCGGGCAAGATGTTCCTGCCGCAAGTGGTCAAATCGGCCCGGGTAATGAAGAAGGCGGTCGCCCATTTGATCCCGTTCATCGAGGCGGCCAAGGAAGTTGGCGCCCGGCCCAAGGGCAAGATCGTGATGGCCACGGTCAAGGGCGACGTCCACGATATCGGCAAAAACATCGTCGGCGTGGTGCTGCAATGCAACGGCTACGAAGTGATTGACCTTGGCGTGATGGTGCCTTGGTCCAAAATCCTCGAGGTCGCGATCGAACATGATGCCGACATGATCGGACTTTCGGGGCTGATCACGCCTTCACTCGACGAGATGGTCACCGTGGCCGAGGAAATGAAGCGCGCCGGCTTTACCATGCCGCTGCTGATCGGCGGCGCGACCACCAGCAAAGTCCACACTGCGCTGCGGATTGACCCCGCCTATGATGGCCCGGTAATCCACGTGCTCGACGCCAGCCGCGCCGTGGGTGTGGCGAGTCAGCTGCTGTCCGATACCCAGGCCGAGCCGTTCATCGCGGCGACTGCGGCGGAATACCAGCATGTTCGCGATCTGCGTTCGGGCAAGGATCCGTCCGTGCTGCTCAGCCTGGAGGACGCCCGTGCCAACGGCTTCAAGGCCGATATGAGCGACAAGCCGCCGCCGCCCGAACAGCCTGGCTTGCACGTCTTCGCCGATTGGGATCTGGCCGACCTGGTCAGTGTGTTCGACTGGACCCCGTTCTTCCGCGCCTGGGAACTGGCCGGCAATTACCCGGCGATCTTGACCGACGAAGTGGTCGGCGAAAGCTCCAGATCGCTGTTTCAGGATGCCCAGGCAATGCTGAAGCGGATCGTTGACGAGAAATGGTTGACCGCGCGCGGCGTGGCTGGTTTCTGGCCCTGCGCCCGCGAAGGCGATGATGTGGAAATCCACCTGACCGAGCAAGAGCGCCACGTCCACCTGCCGTTCCTGCGCCAGCAGATCCGCAAGAGCCGCGACCGCGCCAATTTCTGCCTCGCCGATTTCATCGACCCCGATGGCGATTGGATCGGCGGCTTTGCGGTCGGCATCCACGGGATCGAACCGCACCTCGAACGCTTCCGCGCCGATCACGATGACTATTCGGACATCCTGCTAAAGGCGCTGGCCGACCGCTTTGCAGAAGCTTTTGCCGAGCGGCTGCACCAACACGTCCGCACCACGCTGTGGGGCTATGCCCCGGGTGAACAGCTGACCAACGAAGCGCTGATTCGCGAGGAATATCGCGGTATCCGCCCCGCCCCCGGCTATCCCGCCTGCCCCGATCACAGCCTCAAGCCGGTACTGTTCGAACTGCTGAACGCGACCGAAAATACCGGGATCACCCTGACCGAAAGCCAAGCCATGCTGCCCACTGCGGCGGTCAGCGGGTTCTATTTCGCCCACCCCGAAAGTTCGTACTTCGGCGTCGCGCGGATCGGGCGGGATCAGGTTGAGGACTATGCTGCAAGGCGCGAGATGGAGTTGGCAGTGGCGGAACGGTGGTTGCGGCCGAATTTGGATTGATCAATCAGACGGTTTCGCGGTCCGGTCGGTATTACGTTTATCGGCCACAAACGCCTGATTGTCGGTGCCCTTGACGATTTCGAACAGCCCGGTTGCCTCAAATAAGGCCGGGAAATTCTTTGCACCGTAATTGCGCGGGTCGATCGGGGCCTGGCGCTTGGCCGCGCTACCTGCTGCCGCCAACAGCGCCCAGCCATCGTCGCGCATGACCGCCTGAACCGCCAATCGCAAAGTCGCCACCAGCTTGGCATCCTGCGCCAAGGGTGTTTTGGGCTTTGCCGCAGGTTCGACTTTTGACTTTGGCGCGGCAACGCCAGTGGTCTTTTGCGCTGGCGATTTGGCGGGCAGTTCTTCGCCAGCGCTTGCCTCCACGCCCAGCGTGTCGAGATAAAGGAAGGTTGTACAGGCCGCTACGAATGGCTCGGGTGTTTTACGTTCGCCAAAGCCAAACACCTCATGCCCGGCAGCGCGCAGGTGCATTACCAAGGGGGTGAAATCGGCATCGCTTGAGGCGATTGCAAAGGTATCGAGCCGTTGGGTGTAAAGCAGCTCCATTGCATCGATTACCAGCGAAATGTCGGTGGCATTCTTGCCGCTCGAATAGCTGAACTGCTGGATCGGCCGGATCGCATACTGATGCAGCTTGGCGGTCCAGCCGGCCAGCTGCTTGCTCGCCCAATCGCCATAAGCGCGCCGAATGTTGGGCGTACCGTACTTCGACAATTCGGACAGAATACCGGCGATCTTGCTGTGACTGACGTTATCGGCATCGATCAACAAGGCAATGTGGCGACCCGCTGGGCTGACGCCGTTCGATATCGATCCAGGCTTTTGCATTCGGAGAGATTGCACCCACATCGGCCCGAGGGCAAGCCATCTGAGGCTTTGCCAAGCCGCAGCACCGCAGCTAGGTTGGCATTCATCCGTTACCTGATCGCCTTTCTGGCTGCCTTGTGCCCAGCCCCCGCTTTGGCCTCCCCGCCGGCCATTGTGGCGGTGGCGTTTGACCGTGCCGGCATTCGCCCGGTGCTGGCCGAAGGGGAAGCCGACCGCTCCACCCACCGGCTCGTCACAGCCGATGATCCGGTGCGGATCGCCTCGATTTCCAAACTGGTCACTGCGCTGGGCGTGATGCGGCTGGTCGATGCGGGCAAGCTCAGCCTTGACCGCGATGTATCGGACTATCTCGGCTACCCGGTCCGCCATCCGGCCTTTCCGGACAGCAAGATCACCTTGCGGCTGCTGCTGTCGCACCAATCGGGACTGATCGACGGCGAAGACCTTTACCTGATCCCGCTGGGCTTGACGGTGCAGGAACGGCTGGCTGACGCCCGTGTCTGGGACAATGCCCACGCCCCCGGATCGGGCTGGTTCCATTACACCAACCTTAACTTTCCGGTCATCGCCAGCGTGATGGAGCGGGTGACCGGCGAACGGTTCGATGTGCTGATGAGCCGCCTGGTGCTCAAACCGCTCAAGCTCGACGCTTGCTTCAACTGGGGCGCTGGATGCTCGGCTGGAGCATTCCAGCGCGCAGTCGTGCTTTACCGGTCCAGCGGCGAAGTGGCGCGTGATGATCTGCACGGCCAGCCACCTGCCTGCGCCGTGTTCCTGCGCGAGGGCACCGCCTGTGACCTTTCCACCTATCGCCCCGGCGATAACGGCGCGCTGTTCAGCCCGCAGGGCGGCCTGCGGATTGCGATGCGCGATCTGGCCAAGCTGGGCCAGATGCTGGCGCGCGGCGGCAAAGGCTTTTTGAGCGCGCGATCCTTTTCCGAAATGACTCGCCCGCAATGGCACTTCAATGGCGGCAACGGGGTAGGCGAAGACGGCACCGCCAGCGGGTTCTTCTGCTCCTATGGCTTTGCGGTTCATCAACTGGGCGGCAAACAGCCGGGCTGCAAGGACGATCCGTTTGGCGATGGCCGCCTGCGGATCGGCCATGCCGGTGACGCCTATGGGCTGAAGGCCGGACTGTGGCTCGATCCCAAAACCGGGCGCGGGATCGCCTTTTTCACCAGCGCCGTCGCTCCCGATGCGCCAACCGGACGTAGCGCCTTTACCAAGGCCGAAGAAACCATTGTGGAGAGAGCGGGCCGCGCGCCCTTCCGCAAAGGACCATAGCCCGCTAGGCCAACCTGCGTGAACCGGCCCGAACTTCTCGATCAGCTCCATACCACTTTCGGCTTCTCCGCGTTTCGTGGGGTGCAGGATCAGGTCGTGGACCGGGTGCTGGCCGGGCAATCGACGCTGGCGGTGATGCCGACCGGGGCGGGCAAGAGCCTGACTTATCAGCTACCTGCGGTGATGTTGCCGGGGACCTGTGTGGTGATCAGCCCGCTGATCGCGCTGATGCACGATCAGTTGCGCAGTGCCCAAGCCAACGGGATCCGCGCCGCCAGCCTGACCAGCGCCGATAGCGAGGAATACCGCGAGCAGGCGATCGACGCCTTCCGCGATGGCCAGCTCGATCTGCTTTACGTTGCCCCCGAACGCGCCAGCCAAGCGCATTTTCGCGAACTGTTGAGCAAGGCCGAGATCAGCCTGTTCGCGATTGACGAGGCGCACTGCGTTTCGGAATGGGGCCACGATTTCCGCCCCGATTACCGCCTGCTGCGGCCCTTGATGGACGCCTTCCCGGACGTGCCCCGGCTCGCGCTGACCGCCACCGCCGATGCCGCGACCCGCGCCGATGTGCTGGCTCAGCTGGGCATTCCCGGCGATGGCCTGATTATCGCCGGGTTTGACCGGCCGAATATCCGCTATGTCGTGCACCACCGCGATACGATTGTCCGGCAATTGACCGCGCTGATGAGCGAAATGCCCGGGCCCGGGATCGTCTATGCCCCGACCCGCAAACGGACCGAAGAGCTGGCCGAAAAACTGGCCGCCGCAACCGGCCGCCGGGTGCTGCCCTACCACGCCGGGCTGCCGAGCGAAGTGCGCGCCGCCAATCAGGCGGCGTTCGTCGCCAGCGAGGATATGGTGATGGTTGCCACGGTCGCGTTCGGGATGGGGATCGACAAGCCCGACGTGCGGTTCGTCGCCCATGCCGGGGTGCCGAAATCGATCGAGAGCTATTATCAGGAAACTGGCCGCGCCGGCCGCGATGGCGATCCGGCAACCGCGCTGCTGCTGTGGGCGGCAGAAGACTTTGCCCGCGCCCGCCAGCGTTTGAGCGAGGTTGAAGAACACCGCCGCGCCGGCGAACGGGTGCGGATCGACGCAATGGCCGGGCTGGTTGAGACCGCCGGGTGCCGCCGCGCGCTGCTGCTGCGCCACTTTGGCGAGGACCCGCCGCAGGCTTGCGGCAATTGCGACAATTGCCTGGAGGCGCCGGGGATCGCGGACGTTACCACGCTGGCGCAAAAGCTGCTGTCAGCGGTCTACCGCACCGGGCAGTCCTTTGGCTTTGGCCATATCGAAAAGGTGCTGATCGGAGCGAACGACGAGCGAATCAGCCAGCGCGGGCACGATCAGCTGAGCGTATTCGGGATCGTCACCGGCGAAGAGGCGTATCTGCTAAAGCCCTTGGCCCGCGCGCTGCAGGCCCGCGGCAGCCTGATCCCGACCGAGCATGGCGGGCTGATGCTGGGCGGCGATGCCAAGGACGTGCTGAAGGGCGACGCGGCAGTGCTGATCGCGCTGGCCCCCAAGGCCGAACGCAGCCGCAAACCCCGGCGCGAGCGGGGCGATGGCAGGGCTGGGGGCGCGGTCAACCTGCTCGGCGATCCGCTGTTCGAGGCGCTGCGGGCGTTGCGACGCGATCTGGCCGCCGAGGCTGGCCTGCCGCCCTATGTGATCTTCCACGATTCCACTCTGCGCGAAATGGCCGCGGCCCGCCCTGCCAGCCTCGCCGCGCTGGGCGAACTGGGCGGGGTCGGATCGCGCAAGCTGGAGGCCTATGGCGAGGCGTTTCTGGGCGTGATCCGGCAGTACTGAACCCGCACAACGGTTGGTCCGGCCGAAGCTTGACAGGGCAAACGAAATCCAGTCTGGAACGGTTCTCGAAACGACTAGGACTATTCAATGGCCGCTTTCGAGACTTTGCTTTCCCCAGTGATCCTGTTCTTCGTGCTGGGCGCGCTGGCCGCCGCTGCGCGGTCGGACCTGTCAGTGCCGGAACCGCTGGCCAAAAGCCTGTCGCTGTACCTGATGGCGGCGATCGGTCTTAAGGGCGGGGTGCAGGTCGCAGAGGCCGGATTTACCCCGCAATTGCTGCAAGTGTCCGCTGCCGGGATGGCGCTGAGCTTTGCCCTGCCGCTGCTGGCCTTTGCTCTGCTGCGGGGCTTTGCCAAGCTCGACCGGCTGAATGCCGGGGCGGTGGCAGCGCACTATGGCTCGGTCTCGATTGTCACATTCGTCACCGCTTCAGACGCCCTGACCCGCAGCGGCATGGCCCCGGCTGGCTACATGGTTGCGGTGATGGCCCTGATGGAAACCCCGGCGGTTATTACCGGGCTGCTGCTGGCCCGCGGCCAAGGCGCGGTTGCCGGGGGGAGCCGCGGCAAGCTTGCACGGGAAGTTCTGCTCAATGGATCGGTGGTGCTGCTGCTGGGGGCTTTTCTGATCGGCCTGGCTGTTGGCAAAGAGCGGTTTGCACCCATTGCGCCGGTATTCGTGACCGGGTTTACCGGCCTGCTGTGCTTGTTCCTGCTTGATATGGGCCTGATCGCAATGCGCCGCTTGCGCGAAAGCCGCGCGCTAAGCTGGCGGTTGGTGGCGCTGGGCATCGCCTTTCCCCTGCTCAACGGCGCAATCGGACTTGCTGTCGCGGCGCTATTGGGGTTGGATCCAGGCACCGGCGCAGCGCTGGCGATGCTTGCGGCCAGCGCCTCATACATCGCAGTCCCCGCCGCTGTCCGGCTGGCCTTGCCCGATGCGGACCCCGGCATCTACCTGTCGATGTCGCTGGCGGTGACCTTTCCGTTCAACATCCTGATAGGCATTCCGCTGTTAATCCAGCTTGCCCCATTGGTCCTGTCATAGGAGCCGCAACGATGATCCAGACTTTTACCCGCCAACGGATCGACATTCTGGTCGATGCCCCGCTGTGCGAATGGCTGACCGAGCAGGCGGTGGCCGCCGGGATCCTGCACCATTCGATCCTGCCGGTCGAATCGGGCCACGGCCGGGCCGGCGCCTGGCGAGACGAAGGGTTTGGAACGGTGCCCAAGCGGATGTTCCTGGCCGTGACCAACGAAGCCAAGGTCGGTGCACTGCTCGACCGGATTGCCCCCGATATCGAACGCTATGGCCTGGTCGTGGCGATCCAGGATGTCCGGGTTATGCGCGGCGAGCGGTTCTAAGGCCGCCCGCCGCGAGGCTAAGGCTTACTTGACTGTGTAAGGTAGCGACGAATGGTGCAGGACAATCCTCAGCTTGCCATCGCCACCACGGACATAGCCCCAGGTCTTGTCGACTTTGGTTACGTTGCCTTTGGCATCCGACATCGTGACATTGCCCATCGAAATCGCGGTGTTACCGGTGATGACGATGCCGGCGTTTTCGCTCTTGCACTGACGCCAGTGCTTCATGGCGAAACCGCTATCGGACGGGAAAGCCTTGTCGCCGCCGACGAAGTAGGCGAGCGCGCCCTCAGGGGTGGTGCGGAATGTCTGCGGTGCGACGGTCAGCGTCGGTTTGAACAGCACCGGACCCATGTTGTAGGCATAGGCGCTGTCGATCACGCGCGCGGCCAGCGCCTTGGCGGCGGCATAACCCTTGGTGTCGGCCTCGGTCGAAATCGCAACCAACGCACCGCACCAGGCGCGCTGGGCTTCTTCCACTTCCGTAACAGTGATCGGCGCGTAAATCGCCGGCGCCATGCTGGTGGTCATTGCGTGATTGTGCGCCATGGCGGGACCTGCGGCGACAGCCAGGCTGGCTGCGAACGAAGCAATCATAATCTTGGATTTCATGACAGTATTCTCCTGCTTTGTTGTGAAGGTTAGGGACGGATTTCGTCGTGGGGGATGTGCGGGGCGGCGTCCTCGCCGTGGCGGGTGGCCCACAGCGAATAGAGCACGCCCGCGGCGATAATCCCGAACGTCACTAGCAAGCTCATCACTGGCGGGAACTTGGTACCGCCCAGCAGGAAGTCTGCAACGAAAATCTTCGAACCGATGAACACCAGCACCGCGGCCAGCGCATACTTCAGATAGTAGAAGCGGTGAATCATCGCCGAGAGCGCGAAATAGAGCGCGCGCAGGCCCAGGATCGCCATGATATTGCTGGTATAGACGATGAAGGTATCGGTGGTGATCGCGAAGATCGCCGGGACCGAATCAACCGCAAAGACCAGATCGGCCAGATTGATCACGACCAGCGCCAAGAACAGCGGAGTGGCGGCGCGGACCATCTTGCCGGTCTTTTCGTCGGGAACCTTCACGAAGAAATGCTGGTCGTGCAGCTCCTTGGTCACCCGCATATGGGACGATATCCACCGCACCACTGGGTTCTTGGCAATATCGGGGTTGTGATCGCCGGCGAAGAACATCTTGATCCCGGTGAAAACCAGGAAGGCAGCGAAGATGTAGAGCACCCAATAGGCCTGCTCGACCAGCGCTGCACCCGCCGCGATCATCGCCCCGCGCAGCACGATCACTGCGATGATGCCCCACAACAGCGCGCGGTACTGGAACTTGGGCGGAATCGCAAAAAACGTGAAAATCAGGCTGATCACGAAGACATTGTCGATCGACAGCGCCTTCTCGATGAAGAACCCGGTGTAGTACTGCATCCCCAGCTCGGCACCGCGTTCGATCCAGATCCAGGCTCCGAATGCCATTGCAATCGCGATGTAGAAGGCCGTGAGTTTCAGCGACTCGCCGATCCCCATCTCGCGGTCCTCCTTGTGGAGGACGCCGAGATCGAAAGCGGTCAGCGTAATGACCAGGCCGAAGAAGCTCAGCCAGAACCACAGCGGCGTGCCGAGCCAGTCGGCGGTCAGGAATTCCATTCAAATTACCTCTGTTTCAAAAATGCAAAAAAGGCCGGTGCCTCCCGCAAGGGAAGCACCGGCGGAAAATCCGTGCCGCGATCAGGCGCGCGATGGCGTGCGGCGGGTGGATAGCCGCGCGAGGCGATCCTTCAGCGCCAGCTTTAACTTCTTGAGCCGGGCGATCTGGAATGGATCGGGCCAACGCTGCACCTGCAGCTGCCGCAGCGCGCGATCAAGCTTTTGGTGACGTTCCATCAGGCGAAACAAGCGATCAGACATGCGTAGTGCTCCCTATCGTGCAATTGTTGCAAACGATCGGACACACCGAGCAGGGCCTGGGTTGGGTTTGGAGGGGTTTATCCCGGACCCTGGCATCGGTGTATCCGATGCGGTCCGACATCACGCAGCGCTGACCAGGATGGGGGGAGGTCAAACGCCGCGCCAGAGGGGCCCGGTTCCGCGAGGCGTCTAATACGAGCGATTCGTTCTGATTTCAAGCCCTATTGACGCCCTGCTGAAAAGCGATATTAATGTGATATCACTTTAGAGGGGCTTTCCCATGACCGATTCGCATACCGCCATGACCGCCAGCAGCGAAACCCGCGCCTGGTCAACCAGTGGCTACCTGATGTTGCTGGCTTTCTTGGGCCTGCTCGCGCTGATGATCTGGCGCATCGTTTCGTTTGCATCAAGCAATCCCAATGACGACGCCGTTCTGGGTTTTGTCGTGCCGACCCTGCTCGGTGCGGTGGTGCTGGTCCTGATCTCCGCCGGGTTCTACATGATCCAGCCCAATCAGGCCGCCGCGATCACCCTGTTCGGCGCTTATCGCGGAACCGACCGCGCGAACGGGCTGCGCTGGGTCTGGCCGTGGATGGGCAAGACCAAGATCTCGGTCCGCGCCAACAATCTGGTTTCAGACAAGATCAAGGTCAACGATCTGCGCGGCAATCCAATCGAAATGGCCGCGCAGGTAGTCTGGCGGGTGACCGATACCGCGCAGGCGCTCTATGACGTCGATGATTACAAAGCCTTCGTGATGGTCCAGATCGAAGCTGCGGTGCGCACCATCGGTTCGCGCTATCCCTATGACGATTTCGCCCATGCCGAAATTACCCTGCGCGGCAATCACGACGAGGTTGGCGTGGAATTGCGCAAGGAACTGATCGCGCGGCTGACCATGGCCGGGATCACGGTCGACGAATGCGGCTTCACCCATCTGGCCTATGCCCAGGAAATCGCCGGTGCGATGCTCCGCCGCCAGCAGGCCGAAGCTGTTGTCGCCGCGCGCAAGACCCTGGTCGAAGGCGCGGTCGGGATGGTTGAAATGGCGCTGGGAATGCTGTCCGAAAAGGGCGTCGTGCACCTTGATGACGAGCGCAAGGCGGCGATGGTCTCGAACCTGATGGTGGTGCTGTGCGGCGAGCGCGATACGCAACCTGTGGTCAACACCGGCTCGCTTTATTGATTGGCTGAGCCATGGCACCCCCCGGCAAAAAGTCGTTCCCGCTCCGTCTCGATCCAGCGCTCTATGCCGCGCTGGAACGGGCGGCAGCGGGCGACTTTCGCTCGGTCAACGCCCAAGTTGAAGTGCTGCTGCGCGAGGCCTTGGCCCGGCGCGGGGTGAAGGTTCAAGCCAGCCCGCCGATCAAGCGTGGGCGGCCAATCAAAACGCCCGAAGCTGATTGAAACGCATGGCAAAGGCCTTGTCCCGGTGAGAGACATCGCCCACGGATTGGTCGCTTCTTAACGTTGACCTGCTACGCCAAACGACATGAAAAAGCCTGTTCGCCCTCCGTTCGTTGCAATGGCCTTCGCTGCGTGGGCCCTGTCCGCCACCTTTGCCGAAGCCCAGATCGGGGCGGCCGCCTATGTCGTGGTCGAATCCGGGCAGGGCTTTGGCCGCCTGCAGGATGCCGTCAACGCCATCGGTGGCGGGACCGGAACGATCCGGATCGCGCCCGGCCGCTATGCCGACTGCGCAGTGCAAACCGCGGGCAATGTCAGCTACATCGCGGCTGCGCCGGGGCAGGCCGTATTCGATGGTGTGGCCTGCGAAGGCAAGGCTGCGCTGGTGCTGCGCGGTTCCTCAGCCCGGGTCGAAGGGCTGGTCTTTACCAATATCAAGGTCGGCGACTGGAACGGCGCGGGTATACGGCTCGAAAAGGGCAACCTTGCGGTCAGCCAATCGTGGTTCCGCGATAGCCAGCAAGGCATCCTGACCGGCGATGATACGTCGGCCACCCTGGCGATCGACAAATCGACTTTCACCCGTCTTGGCACCTGCGAGGGCCCCGGCGGCTGCGCCCACTCGCTCTACGCCGGAGATTACGGCGCGGTAACAGTCACCCGCAGCCGGTTCGAAGCCGGGCGCGGCGGGCATTACCTGAAGATCCGCGCAGGCCGCGTCGCTGTGCTGGGTTGCAGCTTTGACGATACCGCCGGGCGCGAAACCAATTACATGATCGACCTGCCAAACGGTGCCTCGGGCCGGATCGCGGGCAACTGGTTCGTGCAGGGCCAGTCAAAAGAGAACTACTCGGCGTTCATCACCGTCGCCCCCGAAGGCCGCCAGCGCAGCTCGGCCGGGCTGGTGGTCGAAGGCAACAACGCCCGCTTCGCCCCTGGCGTCAGCCGGACCAGCACCTTTGTCGCCAACTGGACCGACGATCCGGTCCAGATCGGCCCCAACACGCTGGGCGCTGGGCTGAAGATCAAGGATCGGCGCTAGCCGAACGCAGCAGCGTATCGCAGAGTGCCTTGCGGCGCGGTGCCGGCTAGAACCTGCGCCCGGAAATAGGGTACGTCGTGCTCTGAATGCGGGGCGAGGCCGAGGATGACGGCAAAACCAAAGCGTTCGTAGTAAGCCGGATTGCCAACCACCGCGACGCCGCTTGCGCCGTCTGCGCGCAGCTGCGCCAACCCTGCGCCAATCAGCGCGCTGCCGATCCCGGTGAACTGCACCTCTGGTGAGACTGAGACTGGGGCCATCTGGAACCAGCCGCACACCGTTTGGTCAATCGTAGCCGGGCTGAAACCGATATGGCCGATGATTGTGCCTGCGCCGTCAACCGCCACCAACGATAGCGTCAGATCCCCCGCCGCGCGCAGCGCATCGACCAAGTTCTGCTCGTCCCCATCAGAAAATGGCATCGGCGCGAAAGCGCGTTTGACCAGATCGTGGATCGCGGGTTCATCGCCGCTCTTTTCGGGGCGGATGATCCAGGTGCTCACAGCAAGTGCCCGCTGCGGTCGCGCTTGGTATCAAGATAGCGCGCATTGTGCGGATTGGGCGGAAGCTGGTGCGGAACGCGTTCGGCCACCTTCACGCCCGCTGCCGCCAGCGCAGCGACCTTGGCCGGGTTATTGGTCATCAGCCGGATCTCCCCCACCCCCAGCAATTCGAGCATCCGCGCCGCGACCGGAAAATCGCGCGCTTCATTGGGCAGGCCGAGCCGCTGGTTGGCATCGACCGTATCAAAGCCCTGATCCTGCAATTCATAGGCGCGCAGCTTGTTGATCAGGCCAATTCCGCGTCCTTCCTGCCGCAAGTAGAGCAGTACGCCCCAGCCGCTACTTTCGCTTTCCGTGGCCATCGCCCGCAACGCCGCGTCAAGCTGCGGTCCGCAATCGCATTTGAGGCTGCCGAGGATATCGCCGGTCAGGCATTCGGAGTGCAGGCGCACCAGCGGCGGGCGATCGCTGGTCTGCCTGCCGATCACCAGCGCAACGTGTTCGCGCAGATCATCGGCCGAGCGGAAGGCGACGATCTGCGCGTGTTCCGCCGCCGCCACCGGCAGGCGGGCGCGGGCGGCGATGCTGAGCTGGGCGGTGTCTTTCCAGTCCGCTAGATCGGTGGCGCAAACCGCCACCGCTTCGCCGCAGGGTTCGGGGTCAACCAGAAACGCGGGAAGAATTCCGGCCAGCCGGGCCAGCTCCATCGCGGCCAGCGCCGCTTCTGCATGCGCAATCGGTTCGGCCAGAAACGGGCCTTTCATGGGATAGGTCAGATCAAGCGCCGGATCGGCCATGGCCCGGCCGAGCGTCAGATCGAATGGCTCTGCCCCGCGGATCAGCACTGGCGCTTCGGGTACGGCGGCTGCGCGCTGATTGGTCAGCTTCAGCGTTGCCGCGCGGGCACAGGAGATCAGCATGGTCCGCGCTGTGGTGGCAGTTCCAAACCCGGTTTCTGCAGGGAGCAGGGTGAAAGCGCCGTCCAGCGTAATCGGCCAGCCGTGGCGAAGCGCATCGAGCGCTTGAGCGACGCGGCGGGCCGGACTGGTCACAGATCAAATTCCGTGATCAGCGGGATATGGTCGCTTGGCTGTTCCCAGCGGCGGGTGTCCTCGACCAGCCGGTGGCTATGCGACTGTGCCGCCAGATCGGGCGAGGCCCACATATGGTCGAGCCGCCGTCCGCGGTCTTTCTCTTGCCAATAGGTCCGGTACGACCACCAGGTCCAGTTGCGCTCCGGCGCGGGAATGTGCTTGCGGCCCAGATCGACCCAACCGTGGGCGTCCTGCAACCGGCTCAGCGTTGCCACTTCCAGCGGGGTGTGACTGACCACCTTGAGCAGTGCCTTGTGATCATAGACATCGCATTCCAGCGGCGCGATGTTGAAATCGCCGACCAGCAGTGTCGGCCGGTCAAGCCCGTCAGACCACCGCGTCATCCGCTCCAGAAAATCGAGCTTCTGGCCGAATTTGGGATTGGCCTCGCGGTCCGGAATATCGCCGCCAGCCGGGATGTAGACATTCTCGAGCACCATGCCTGAACCGATCAGTTCCACCCCCAGATGCCGCGCCTCGCCATTGGCCTGCCAATCGTTGCGCGCCAGCTCCCGAATTGGAATCCGGCTGACCGTGGCGACCCCATGATAACCCTTTTGGCCATGGACCGCGCGGTGAGTGTAACCAAGCGCCTCGAACGCTTCATGCGGGAAGTACTTCTCCTCGGTCTTGATCTCTTGCAGGCACAGCACATCGGGCGCCTGCTCGGTCAGAAACCGGGCGACTTGTTCCATACGCAGGCGGACGGAATTGATGTTCCATGTAGCGATTGAGATCATGCCAGCGGCTTTAGGTGCCAAGGCTCTGGGCGGCAAGGGCAGGGATTTTGGCAAAAGAAAACCCTCGGTCCGGGGGCATTGGACCGAGGGTTCCTTTTTGCGTTCGTCACGCTTGACTAGGCAGCCGATATACAGGCTTGGGCAACAGGGGGGAAACCCGCCTCAGGCTGCTTCGTCGAGAACAGTTTTAGGGCACTTTGCCTTGCGCTGTCATGAACAATCTGAACAGCACTGTCGCAAATTGTCGCAAGTCCGGCACGTAACGCGGCGAGCCGCCCGCCATCATCGACGATTGGCAGGGCGCGGGTCGTTGAAGCGGAATTCACCGTCGCCGACCGCCATACCGTACTGGTGATTCGACAGATTTACCTGCGTGCGGGTGTTCTGCGAATCGATTGCTGCCCAGCTTGAAAGTTCCAGCCCGCCGGGTGCCGAACCCTTGCGAATGAACACCATGGTGATCACGCCGTATTCTGGATGGCCCTTATCGCGCACTTCAACCGCAACGATGTTCGGATTGCGAACCGGCTGCAGCTTGCCGAACCTCAGCACATCGCGCTTGGGATCGAGCAATGCGCCCAGGGGACTGTTGGTGATCGGCCAGCGCTGGACCTGCCGGACGCCGTAATCGACAAAAGTCAGCGCGCGGCCATCCGAGACGATCAGGAAGGGAACGCCCTTTTCATACTGGAACCGGATTCGGCCCGGCCGCTTGAGCGTCATCACCCCGTTCAGGCGTTTGCCAGCGCGGTCAATCTGTTCGAAATTGGCGCGCATTGTGGAAATGCCGCGCAGCGCAGCCACGGCCTGGGCCAGGTCTCCGGTTTGGGCCTGAGCCACGCTGGGCGCGATCAGCGCCGCTGGAGCGGAAACGACAAGCGCCGCCGAAACGGCGGCACCTGCGATGGAGCGGAAAGGCTTTGTCAGGATGTTCATGCCGTTGCCATTAGGACTACCGGTTGCCGTTGCCGCGGACCGGACCGTCGAGTCGCTGGAGGTTGCAGTTGACGACGAACACCAGGTTGTCGAGCTTCTCGCGACTGGCCAGCGAGAGGGCGCCGAGGGACTCCGGCTCGTCGCACTCGCCGTCGCCGAGGAACGCCCAGACCCGGCTCTGGCTGGTGTCGTCGATCTCGCGGTTCTGTAGGTAGCGGTTGAACCGCGCCTGATACAGCGCAGCGAGCGGGCCGAGCCCCATGCTGACGGTGGGGTACTCCCAGAAGTCGGGCATCAGCCGCGGGTGCGGGTAGCTCGACAAGCCACGGCCGTCGCGGCCGATCTCGCGGCGGAAGTGGTCGAGGTCGTCTTCGCTCAGGCGGCCTTCCATGAACGCACGGGCATAGATGCCGGGGGTCGCGTGGCCCTGGAAGTAGACGTGGTCGCCGGGGTTGCCGTCGTCCTTGCCGTGGAAGAAGTGGTTGAAGCCGATCTCGTAGAGGCTGGCCGAGCTGGCGAACGTCGACAGGTGCCCACCGATGCCATCGGCATGCTTGTTGGCCCTGACCACCATCGCCGCCGCGTTCCAACGGACGAACGCCCGGATGCGACGCTCGATGTACTCGTCGCCGGGGAACCACGGCTCCTGCTCACGCGGGATCGTGTTGACGTACGGCGTGCTGACCGTGGCCGGGAAGCTGACCTGTGTCGCCCGGGCCCGATCGAGCAACTTGGAGAGGAGGAAGCGAGCTCGGGTCTTGCCGTGCACGTCGACCACCGCGTCGAGGGAATCGAGCCATTCCTGCGTCTCGCCAGGGTCGGAGTCGGGCAGCTGGTTGACGAAGCCGTCGAAGATCATGGCCCTTAGTCAAGCAGGCTTACCGGCGGGTAATGTGCGCGAAGATCCTGAGGCCGCATGTCACGGCATCCACCACCC
>JANMOU010000038.1:0-160255 GCA_031369495.1 Novosphingobium sp.
CAACCACCCATTAAAGGTTACCCTGTGGGTGGTTGGGCCGGGGGAGCGGGCCGGTGTTGCGGCTTTGCCGATTAAAAAAGCAAAGGCGCGCCATGCCCCCCGGCATGGCGCGCCCAGCTGGCTGAACTGTGGGATGGATCAGCCGAGCAATTTCTTCGCCGCCTTTTCGAGCAGCAGGACATCGTCGGCCACTTCGCCGAGCAGCACCACTTCGCCTGTCGGCAGGCGGCGGGCCACCAGCAGTGTGAATTCGGCGCCATCGCTGGCCACTGCAGCCAGCGGTGCATGATCGAGTTTGCGCAGTTTTTTCGCTAAAGCTTCGTGCGGGGTATCCCGCAATTCGGCCGGTTTTCCGCTTTCGGCGCGCTTGATCCGGCGTTCTTCGCCAACCACGCCTTTCAGCCCGCCAGGCGCCGCGGCCAGATAGCCGGCGAGCGATCCGCGGCCCAGCGTCAGCCGGTGCGCATGGCTCAGTGCCGAGGCATATTCGGTCAGCCGGGTTTTGTCGTAGTCAGCCCCGAACACCAGTTTGACCACCGGGGTCATCGGTGCGCGGTCCTGCACGGTCAGGCCCGAATCAGCCACCAGTTCGGTGAATTCTGCTTCGGCATCAGCAGCCGCGAGCGAGAAGTCGTAGGCCCGACCAATAGCGGCATAGAGCGCTGAACGGGTCCGGTCCTCACTGCCTCGCGCGGCTTCGGCCAGTTCGCGGGCGCTGGCCAGCCAATCGGCCAGAGCCATGTCAGTTGGATCGACGCTGTCTTCGGCTACTGTTTCGACTTCGGCAAACTGGTCAAGCTCGAGCGGTTCCGGCTCGTCTACGGCGTCCTGTGCGCGGGCCATGGCCCGAAGGTCAAGTGGCGCTGCCGGGGTGTCGTCGTCTTCGTCATCGCTTTGACCGGCGACAGCAAAGTGCCCAAATCCGGGCGAAGGCAGTTCGACTTCAGCCTCTTCGGCAAGGCCGGTCAGATCGAGCACATTGTCGTCGTCGATCGGATCAGCCGGGCCATCGGCCCAGTCGGTCATCGGATCATCCCGACGCGCCTCGGCATGACCATTGGCTTCGAGCGCCTGATCGATTTCGAGCAGCAGTTCGTCGGTGGTGGCCTGATCGGCCAGCTCTTTCCAGTTGATCACCCCATAGATGAAATCGATGGTCTCATCATCCGAGGAGAATGGCAGCAGAATACCGCGATAGAGGATCGTCCGGCCGCGTTGGTTGACGAATTCGGCTTCGAACCCGATCGGCGCCTGATTGGCCAGAATCTGCATGTAATGGTCGGTGATGCGCGACAGCAGCGAGCGCGCCGGAACATCCGACAGCGTGGTGATCACCCCATCGCCGCCGCATTCAGTCTCAAGCATATCGCCAAGATAGCGAATCGTCGGATCCTCGATCCCGGTCGAGAAATCGAGCAGGACGCTATAGGGCCCGAAATCGGTCAGCGTTTCGGGTTCGAGCGTATCGACCGCCGGGAAGTTGCGGTTGTCTAGCAGCCCGGCCCAATGGTTATAGGCGCGGACCTGCATCCGCCGTTCGTCCTGCCCGATTGGGCTGGGCGGCGGTTCGCGCGGGGTTTCTTCCTCGCCGAAATCAACTTCGGGCCAATCGTCACTGCCTGAGGCCTGATCGATATAGTTCCCGCGATACGTATCCATGTGGAATCCCCACCAAGTCACTGGTCAGGTCCGGTTCTGGCGCAACATGGTAAATTTTGCGTTAAGTTGCGCTGGGCTTTTCAGCCAGAAATCCGCCCATTGGTGTGGTCTGCAGTCAGTTGCCCCAGCCCGACAACTTTGGATCCATCAGCGCTTGCTGGCGGCGCAGCGCGGCGCGGGCAAGGCGTTCAGTCTCAGCCTTGCGGCGCGCGGCAGCTAGCGGGACCGTGACGGCCGGGCGAAGGATTTCAGCGTCATAGCCATCGGCGACAATCAGCCCGCAGCGATCGGGCAGAAAACCGGGGTCTTCCAGGCACGCCCGGTCGAGATGCGGAGCAAGGCCCCAATAGAAGCGGTCGCAATGATCGAGGTAATCGGTCCATTTGCCATCACCGAGCAGATCGGCCCGGCTGACCTTGATCTCGACAATCACCAGGTGGCCCTTGGCATCGATCCCCATCAGATCGGCCCGGCGACTGGACCGCAGCGGCATTTCCGGCAGGCACCAGATATCGTTGCGGGCGAAAAGCCGGCAGATCCCCCGGGCGACGGCCTGAGCTGCTTTCAAATCAGGATCAGTGGGAATCGCAGCGGGTTGAAGCATAGCGCAACCCTAAGAACAAATCAGCAACCTAGCAAGCCTGCTTACATAGAGCGACGCGGGGCGGCTTCTTCGGGCGGCGGAGTCAGCGCCAGCAATGCGGCGCGGGCGACTTGGAATTCCTGCCACAGCGCCAGAGCCGCCGGGGCAGGATTGACCCCGCGGGCGTGGATCGCCAGCAATGCGGCCAGGCCCGGCTCCATCACGGCGGACAGGTCGTCGATCCCTTGCACGGCCAGTTCACAGCGCCAGCCACCGACATCGCGCATCATCGCCGGGAAATTGCGAATCTCTGGCCGTATCGGTTCGGGTGCCATTCCGGTCAGCGAACCGACCACGGCGACGGCATCGTGCAGCGCCGACCACTTCATGCTCATCGCGCTGGCCGAAGCCTGTCCAAATTCGGGCCGCCCGGACGTAGGCAGCGTGCCAGCGGCAGGCGAAACGGGTGGGGCAAAGCTGGTGTGCATATTCATAGCCGCGACTCCTAAACCCGCCGCCCTTGCCAAATCGCTAATCCGTACTGCCGTTACGAAAAGGCACTGGCGCAAGCCGCCGCGCGCTGCTAACCGCGCCGCTGAATGCATCCGTAGCTCAGCTGGATAGAGTACTGCCCTCCGAAGGCAGGGGTCACAGGTTCGAATCCTGTCGGGTGCACCAAACACAACGGGCGGCCAATCGGTCGCCCTTTGTGTTTGGTTGATCATGACGGTTCGAGCCATTCGGAGTCGAAGCGAAGCGAAGACGGCCGAGCGCAGCGAGGTCAATCCTGTCGGGTGCACCATTAAAACAGGCGTCTCGCTTGAGGCGCCTTTTTTGTCCGACTAGCCCCAACCTTCTTCCAGAAACCGCACTGCGCAGCCCGCCAGCAGCGCCGCGCCGTTTGGCAGGGCGGTTTCGTCCACCGTCATCCGGGGCGAATGGATTGCCGGGCAGGCTTGCCAATCGGCGCCTTCGGCCGCGACCCCCAGAAAGAACATCGCGCCGGGAACCTGTTCGAGCACGTAGGAGAAATCTTCGGCGCCCATGATTGGCGTGTCGAGCCGGCGGAACGCGGCCTCGCCGAACAGATCATGAGTCACCGCTTCGCCCAGCGCGACCGCGCGCGGATCGCACAGGGTCACCGGAAAACCGGGGGTGATCGTGACGCTGGCGCTGGCCCCGTGGGCTGCGGCGATGCCAGTCGCGAGCTGTACCAATGCGGCGTGGAGTTTGGTCCGGTGGCGGGTGGAAAGGGTGCGCAGCGTACCTTTCAAAGTGGCGAAATCGGCGATCACGTTATGGGCGGTGCCGCCTTCGATCCGCGCCACGGTAGCGATCACCGGGTCATGGGCATCGAACTGGCGGGCCACCAGCGTTTGCAGCGCCAGCACGATCTCGCAGGCAATCGGCACCGGATCGAGCCCCTGATGCGGCATCGCGGCATGGCCGCCGCGCCCGGTCACCACGATGTCGAACTGATCGGCCGAGGCCATCAGCGCCGCACTACGGCCAGCGACCAGCCCGTGCTGGGCATTGGGCATGACGTGCAGCGCAAAGGCCGCCTCGGGCAGGTCCCGGCCAGTCCCTGCCCCGCCGAGCAAGCCGTCTTCGAGCATGAATTTGGCGCCGTGGAAGCCTTCTTCGCCCGGCTGGAACATGAAGCGGACCTCGCCGCGAAGTGATTCGCGCCGGGCGCAGAGCAGCCGCACGGCCCCAGCCAGCATCGCGGTGTGGGTGTCGTGGCCGCAGGCGTGCATTGTGCCGGGAATGGTCGAGGCATAATCGAGCCCGGTTTCTTCGGGCATCGGCAATGCGTCCATATCGCCGCGCAACAGGACGCAGCGGCCCCCATTTTCAGACTTGGCACCAGCCCCGCCCTTCAGCGTCGCGACGATTCCGGTGGTCGACGGTCCCTCGCTCCATTCCAGCGGCAGATCGGCCAGCGCGGCCCGGACCTTGTCGCGGGTCTTGGGAGTGTGCAGGCCCAGTTCGGGTTCGGCGTGGATCGCGCGGCGCAGCGAAACGATCTCACCCTGCAAAGCGCGAGCTTCATCGAGAAGGTGTTCGTGCAGCATCAGCGTTACACTCCGATTTTGGCGGCGATCCGGCGCGCGGCAGCGTTGTGGGCGCGGACCGAATGGACCAGCAACAGGTTCAACACCACGCTTTGATAGAGCATATACCACAGCGGCGTGCCGGCGAACATCGAAGCGCCCAGCACAATCGCCCGCGGATTGGGGCCGAGGAACTTGCACAGCCGCAGCAATGGCGGTGCTTCGGCCCGGACGGCGACGGCAATCTGTTCCAACCGCGCCGGATCATCCTTCGCCGCCTCGACCGCCGCGTCGATCTTGAGCGCTGCGGGGGTCATCCCGCTGGCAATCCCGATATAGGCCGAAACCAGCGATCCGGCCCAGCTTCGGGAAGTGGCCGATCCTTCTGCCGCGTGGGTGCCCCGCAACCACGGCGTACCATAGACCCAGAACTGATACTGCCGCCGCTGCACTTCGACATGGTTGGACTGGACCGCGTGGCTCAACCCGGCCACGATCACCAGTGCCCAGGCCTGCCAGCCCGAAACAGCCCCAGCCGAACCCGCCAGATAGACTGCTAGAACGATATAGAGCACCGCGTGGCTCAGGTAATCGCACAGCCCGTCGACCATCTCGCCAATCGGGCTGCTCCGCCCGGTCATCCGGGCCAGATCGCCATCGGCGCCATCGACCACGTGCCAGGTCATGTGCAGCGCCATCCCCAATGCAGCCGAAACTGGCCAGGCCAGTTGGGTGTAGGCAAAGGCCGCCGCAACGACGAACCCGGCGCCCAGCACCGAGACCATATTGGGGGTCAACGGAGTCGCGGAAAGCCCGCGGGCCAGTTGCCAGGCCAGCGGATGATACAAATAGTGGTTGAGCGGGTCCTGCAATTCGCGCGGCCGGATTGGTCGCTTGATTGCCGCCACACTGTCACGAACCTGCCCTGCCACTTCGCCAACTCCCTTGCGAATCCACGCTAATCGTGGGGATAAGCCCTCATGGCCCAAGCGCAACCTCCGGCGCGGCGATGCAAACAGAATTGTCATAAGGTGGTTCGCATAGACGCAATCAGCTTGACGCAGGCCAATTGGCTTGCTTTTGGCGCCCAAATTTTTCAATGACGGGCGTTTCGCGGCCCGGACTGTGTCGCACGGAAGGGATAACAACAGAATGAAGCCTATCAAGGTCGCCATGATTGGCGTCGGTAACTGCGCAAGCTCGCTCGTTCAGGGCGTCGCCTATTACCGTCAGAACAACTCCTCGCAGGGTTTGATCCACGACAAGATCGGTGGCTATGGCGCAGGCGATGTGGACTTCGTGCTGGGCATTGATGTCGATGCCCGCAAGGTTGGCAAGGACATTGCCGAAGCGATCTTCGCCCAGCCCAACAACACCAAGGTATTTCATCAGGACGTGCCGATGACCGGCAACAAGGTGATGATGGGCCTGGTTTCCGATGGCGTTGCCCCGCACATGACCACGGTTGGCGAAAAGGGCTTCATCGTATCAGACGCAGCCGAAGCGACCCGCGAATCGATTGTTAAGGCGATCAAGGATTCGGGCGCCGAAGTACTGATCAACTTCCTGCCGGTCGGTTCACAGCTGGCGACCGAATTCTACATGGAATGCGCGCTCGAAGCCGGCGTTGCGGTGGTCAACTGCATGCCGGTGTTCATCGCCAGCCGCCCCGAATGGGAAAAGCGCTTCCGCGACGCAAACCTGCCGATCGTCGGTGACGATATCAAGGCTCAGGTCGGCGCCACCATCGTCCACCGCGTACTTTCCAGCCTGTTTGCGGCGCGCGGCGTGACGGTTGAGCGGACTTATCAGCTCAACACCGGCGGCAACACCGATTTCATGAACATGCTCGATCGTCAGCGGCTCGGCTCCAAGAAGGAATCGAAGACCGAAGCGGTTCAGGCAATGCTGGCCCAGCGCCTGGCCGATGAAAACATCCACGTCGGCCCATCGGACTATGTGCCATGGCAAAAGGACAACAAGCTGTGCTTCCTGCGCCTCGAAGGGCTGCAGTGGGGCAATGTCCCGATGGAACTGGAACTGCGCCTGTCGGTTGAAGACAGCCCGAACTCTGCAGCCTGCGTGATGGACGCGATTCGCTGCGCCAAGGTTGCGCTGGAACGCGGCGAAGGCGGGGCCCTGATTGGTCCCTCAGCCTATTTCTGCAAGCACCCGCCGCAGCAGTTCAACGACGATCTGGCAGCCCAGATGGTCGATGAATATGTTGCCGATGCGCCGCTGGCGGCCGAATAAGCCCTAGCATAACAGACTTTTGGAGCGGCGCCGGGCAACTGGCGCCGTTTCCGTTTTCTGAAGGTGCGTCAATCGCTTCCGCGATTGGCTTGCAACACCGGCCCGCTCCCCCGGCCCGGTGTTGCACTTCGCGTGAGCGAAGATAAGGAGACCCAGAATGGACGCTCTGATCATCGCCGCCGGATTCGGCTCGCGCTTGCGCAATATTTCGGATTCCAAGCCGATGACCCCGATTGCCGGGATACCGCTGCTCGAACTGGGCGTGCGGCAAGCCAAGGCCGCCGGGGCGCAACGAGTGGTAGTGGTGACCGGCCACGAAGCCGAGCGGCTTGAAGCAGCCCTGCCCGCCCTGGCAGAGCGGGCCGGAATTCCGGTCGTGGCGCAACGGGTCGAGGATTGGTCAAAGCCCAACGGCTGGTCGGTGATCGCCGGGGCTGATGTGATTGCTGGCAACTATCTGCTGATGATGAGCGACCATATCTTCTCTGGCTCGATTCTGACCCGGCTGGCGCAGCAGGGCGGCGCCGACCGGGGGGTGACGCTGGCGGTCGATTTCCGCTGCGATCATCCGCTGATCGATCCTGATGACGCCACCTGGGTCAAACTGAACCAAGCAGGCTTCATCGAAGCGATTGGCAAGACCATCGCGCCATACGATGCGGTCGATTGCGGGGCTTTCCTGTGTACTCCCGAACTGGCCGAAGCGATCCGCGCAGCGATTACCGAGGGCAAGGCCGGGAGCCTGTCTGAAGGTATGCAAAAGCTGGCCGATGCGGACCGCGCGGCGACGATGGATATCGGCTTGGCCTGGTGGCTGGATGTCGACGACCCGCGGGCGTTTGATCTGGCCGAGGCTCAGGCTCCGGCGCAATTGCCGGAAATTTACGGCCAAAAACGCTAAGGATAGCGCATCCGGATCCGGGTCACTGTGCCCGTCAGGTTCACTGCCAGCCTGACCGATTTCAGCTTGGGCGCGCTGAACAGGATCTTGGGATTGTTCGAAAAACCGAACCCTTCCTTGGGTATCCCGATCGCGTTGCGATCAATCTTCCCGTTGCCATTGGCGTCGTGGTACAGCGCGAGACCGTAAAATCCGGGGCCTGGCACGAACAAGCAGGTCTGCGTTATCCCGGCGCGGGCTGGAACTTTGGTGACATAGTGCGAGCCCATCGGCTTCAGAAACCGCGCCTGATCGTCGGGATAGAGCGTCAAGGTGATGAAGCCTGACGAGGATTTGACCTGCTCGACCGAAACGTTGAGCCAGATCGCGCTGGGCGGACCCAAACAACCAGATGGGGTATCGCCAGCCGCTGCCGAACTGGCCGGACCAAGCGCCAGACCCGCCAAAAGCCATGCTGCAGTCCCGCGCCTTTGCCCCATCACTCGGCCCCCAATCCGATTCAATTTGCACCGAAATCGCCGCGCGGCGCAAGTGTCCTTTCGGCCGGATCAACGCATCGGCCTTGCTCAAGCCGGATCGTATGATCGGCCAGCAGCGGCAAGGCACCGCGATGCCCGATCACCACCACTGCCATCCGCTCTTTCAAGCGCACCAATGCCTCGGCGATCGCGGCTTCGTTCTCGGCGTCGAGCGCGCTGGTCGCCTCATCAAGGATCAGCAAAGCCGGATCGCGCAACAGCGCCCGGGCCAGCATCAACCGCTGGCGTTCCCCGCCCGACAGCGCCCGTCCGCCATCGCCGAGCAGGGTATCGAGCCCTTGCGGAAGAGCTGCCGCGAATCCAGCCGATGCGGCTTCAAGCGCAGTGCGCAATTGTGCGTCGCTGGCATCCGGTGCGGCCCAGCGCAGATTGTCCCGCAGGCTGGCCGACAGCAGCACCGGGTCCTGCTGCACATAGGCAACCCGGCTACGCCAGGACCGGCGCAAGGGTCCTTCGAGCATCGCCCCATCGATTCGAACCTCCCCGCTATCAGGCGATAATAGCCCGCCGATCAAATCGGCCAGCGTGCTTTTGCCCGCGCCCGATGGGCCAGTGATCGCGGTGATCCCGCGCGCCGGGATGGTCGCCGAAACCTGATGCAGCGCCGGGTGCTCGGCGCCGCTGAACGAAACGCTGACCTGTTCCAGCCGCAGTTGCGCGGACAGCACCGGCGCAGCGATGGCGGGATCGGCGGGTTCCCGCGCTGCCTCGGCGCGTTCGATCAGCGCGAGCGTGCCGTTGATCGGGGCCCGCGCATGGGCCCAGCCTTGCCAGGCTTCCTGCAGCGCGCCGAGCAGCGGCAAGGCCCGGGCGAACAACGCGACCAGCGGCAGGATCGTCGCAGGTCCAGCCTGCCACCGCTCGATCGCCAGCCAGGTCAAAACCGCCAGCAGCAGCGCTGCGCCGCCATGAAGCAGCACCCGCCCGAGCGCGACATCGCGGGTAAAAGCATATTGGGCCGCGCGCATCTCGGCCAAAGCGCCCGCAACCTCACGCTCCATCGCGGCTTCGCGGCCCAGGCTCTTGATCAGCCGCAGCGCGCCCAGCCCTTCGCTGAACTGGCGCAGGACCAGCGCATAGGTCTGACTGAGCGCTTGACCAAGCAGCCCAGCGCGCGTCCGCAGGCGGCGTTGCAACAATAGCGCGGCCAGCCCGCCGAACGCCGCCAGTCCCGCCGCTAGCGGCGAGATTGCCAGCGCGGCCAGCGCAATTGCGGCCAATGTCACCGCTTGGGTCAGCGCGCCGAGCAACTGGTTTACTCCCAGCCCGATCCGGTCAATCTCACCCACCAGCAGCGCCGTGCTGTCCGACCGGCTGAGCGGCGCCAGCACCCGCCAGTCGCAATGGAGCAGGGCCGACCAGGCGCGGTTGCGCAGGCCATCGACCATGGCCACTTCAAAGCGCAATTGCGCCAGATTGCGCAGGCCTGCCAGACCGGCACGCAGCACCACCAGCACCACGAACAGCGTCAACAACGGCGCCAGCTGGCTCGGCAGCAAGGCCGCCAACCAATCCGGCAAACCGCCCTGATCGGCCGCTCCCAAGGCCGCCAGCATCGGCACCAGCAGGACCAGTCCCAACCCTTCAGTCAGCGCCGCCGCCGCCATCAGCGCACCAAGCACCCCGGCGCGGCGCCAGCCCGTACGGGTCACTGCTTTGCGCAAAGTCAGTTCGGGATTGGCCATCGGGCTTATCTAGCAGTGTTACGGCCGGTCATGAACTGCACATAGCGGATCATGGTTAGCGCGCGCGGCAGAGTATAAGCGCAGGGAAAATAGACCTCGTCCGCCAGGGTCGATTGCTCGGGCCAGGTGCCGAGCGTGTGCTCCAACTGTTCGAAATCGAGGAACGACAAGTCCGGGTCTTCGCGTGCGGCCTGCAGGGCCTCCCGCATTTCCGCCACGCGCGGGGTCAGCAGCGCGTGCCAATCGGCGTATTGGGTCCCGACTACTCGGCTCAGCCGCTGTTCTTCCGGCATGATCCCGCGCGCCAGTTCGCGCGCTAGCCAGCGGATCTGGCCATCGCGCAGGAACATTTCGGACGGCAACGAGAGGCAGAATTCGAGCAGCGGGCGATAGGCCGGAACATCGCGCAGCCGCACCTCGTAGATCTGCTCCATCGCCTGAAGCCAATCCGAGCTTTCGATGTCACCACGGGCCATGCTGTCGGTCAGGCTTTCATGGCGATAGCCGTACTGGTCGCGTTCAAAGCTGACCCCGGCCTTGCGCGCGCGTTCGATCACAGCGTGATCGGCCAGCGCAGCCTCGGTCACACCAGCGATGTCGTGGTTCTGCGGCGAAGTATCCTCGCCCCGAAACGCTTTCCAACGCTTCCACAAGCCATATGGCAATGAGGGGATAATGGCCCGGCTGAGTAGCTTGCGCCCCGTCGAGCGCCCGCCCCAGGTGTCAGCGCGCAAGGCTTCGGCCAGCCGCCCCCATTTCCCACGGCGCAGGAATTCGCCATAGCCCCAGTCGCCCAGCGCGCTGAAGGTCTGTTCGCCCAAATCGCAGGTCAGCACCCGGTCGCAACCCTGCCGGGCGGCCAGATCGAAGATCCCGTGATAGCGGAAATTGACCGAGGTGCAGGCTTGCCCGGTGCCCATCGCCAGCAGCATCTGGTCGAGCTTGTGATCGAACTGCAAACCGGCATTATCGGTGAACTGTGGATCGAGCCGGGGGTGGCCGGCGGCAAAGGCTTCTACAACCGCCTGCTCATCCAGATTGCGATAGGGCACCTGGGCCTGATCGTAGCCCGGTGAGGGCGTGAAAGTCAGCGTCTTGAGCCGTTGCTCGGGCGGAAGGACCCGCAGCAGCCGAACTGCGACATTGGTTGAATCGAGCCCGCCTGATAGCGTCTGGGCTGGCTGGCGCGAACCAGCAATCGCGACCCGGCAGGCTTCTTCTAGCAGCCGGTCAGCCTCTTCGATCAACGCTCGAGGATCACCCCTGCGCCAGCCGAGCTTGAGTGTGAGCGGATCGTAATAGCGCAAAGTGCGGCACTGACCGGGGGCCAGATGGACCACCTGCCCTAGCCCGACCCGCCACGATCCCTCCAGAAAGCCTTCTTCTTCTGTCGGATTGAAATAGAGCGCATCGATCAATTTGCGTTGGTTGAGGCGGCGCTCCAGCCCCATGACCTCAAGGCAGCGCGGGATCGAAGCTGCGCCGATGCTGCTGTCGGTGTGGAAATAGTGCAACGGCGGCGCCCGCAGCGCTGCGCGTGAGAGCCGGACGGTTCCTTGCTCCGGATCGTGAACGATCGCGCAATAATGTCCTTCGGCGTGATTGTCCGCCGCGTCGCCCCAGCGATCTACTGCCGCGCCGTAGACTTCGGCTGGATCGTTGGCAGCCATCCCCAGTTCGGCAGCAAGCGCGGCGCAATTGTCGAGCCAGCCATGAAACAGCACCGGCTTGCTAGATGGACTGCGCGCCGGAGCCCACGCCGGCCAGCGATGCCGCGCGCGGGCTGAACGGTGCGGCAGGCTTTCGACGGGTGGGAGGCTTGCGTAGCTGGCATCCGCAACACGGCAAGCGCGCGCGGTAAGACCAACGATCAGCCCAAGGCTTTTGGCAAGCCCATCGGCCAAGCGCGGATCAGCGTTGCCTGCACCGGCGAAGAAAGCCAGCACGTCAGCGTGTTACCGTATTATTGTGGTGCAGGTAGCCGCTCAGGAAGGGGCGGCGTCTTTGGGATTCGGCGAACTGCCATTTGCGTTAATCGCAAGGGATCCAGCCACGTCCTTCAGTTCGCCCAGCTTGACGAGTTCGGGCTTGGTCCAGAGCTTGGTAGCTTGATCGGTCTTGCTCACGGGTTTTATCTCCAAATGCGAAGCGGAAATGCTGTTTTGCAGCTTTATCCCTGATTTTCTTGTTTATTGCAAGTGCAGCATCGCGACTTAAGGCAGGGTGAACACGGGCAGCCATGGGCCGGGCAGGTCACCCAGCACGATAGCGCTGCCCAGTTCGATCCAGGCATGCAGATCATCCTGACCGGTGCGGGCGGTATCGGGGCGCGCGGCGATGATCAGACTGTGGGCGATCCGGCGGCGGCGCAGCATCCGGCTAAGCGCCAGTGCTTGCGGCAAGCATTTCACGTGAAAAGGCAGCCGCCCGGCCCCGCGCCGGACATGCGCGGCCAGCCGCTGGGCCTCGGCCAGTGCTTCTGGCGCGGCGGAACCAGCCATGCCAAAGCGGCCGCGCCAGCGCTCCAACGGCACCAGCGCAACCACGCCGCGAGCCGCAATCAACCCGGCCATCGCCTCCAGCGTGCGCGCCCGCAGGTGCCAGGGATTAGCCGCCGTCAAGGAACCCAGCCGCGCTCAGTTGCGCCAGAAACGCATCGAGATCCGGCGCAATCGTAGCTGAATCTGCGCCATAGGTCAGGGCCAGTTCCGTCAACAGCGCGGCGCGATCGCGCGAACCGTCGATCAACGGCCAGATCAGCGCCGCGGTTCCGGTCAGCGAAAAGAACGTGCCATCCTGCAAGTTGAGCAGCACCACTTCCCCGTCAATCGCGGTTTCGGAAAAGGCCTCGGTGCGCTTGGTCAGCGGCTGGGTCATGGATGGGGCTCCAGTTTGATCTGCTGCGCCACCGCAGCGGTGACTTCGGCAAAGCAAGCCGGATCGAATGGGCGGGTCAGCCGCTGCATCGCAATCTGCCCGGCGACCCTCGCCGATCGTGCAAACCGGGCGGCCAGCCCGTCGCTCTGCGCCCAGGCATAAAGCTCTGCGGTATAGTGATCGTCGTTCAAGCGGGCCAGCCGCTGCCCACCCGTTATTGGCGTAAATTCAAGCGCATCGCCCGCTTCCAGAAAGGTCATTCCGGCCAGCGGCAGCACGGCATTCAAAGTCCCCGCGGCGGGCACGGCATAGAATTTCTCGATCATCGGGGCGACTTTCTCTCGGGCCTGAGCCCCGGTCAAGGTCAGTGCCCCGGCGCTCAGCTTGAGCCGCTTGTGGCCCGGCAGGCACAGCACATTGTGGGGATCGGACACGTCGAACACCAGCGTATCGTCACAAAACAGCGGCAGCCCGTGCTGGCCAAGCGCGGCAACAAGGGTCGATTTGCCCGCCCCACTGGGTCCGGAAAAGGCGTAGACTTGCCCCTGCCAGGCCACGGCCGAGGCGTGAAACGGCAGAAATCCGTTGATCGCGGCAATCGCGGCATAGACACTGCCGTTAAGCCACAGGCCCTCTTCAACCGGATCGGCGCCCGGGTCACGCTCGACCAGCACCCCTTCGCCCTTGCGGTAGAAATAGCCATAGCCGCTGCGGGTCCGCAGCAGGAATTCGTCGCCCATCAGCAACATCGATCCCGGCGGCATCGGATGCCCGCCCAGTGCGCGCGGAACCGGGCCGTAATGCACCGATGCCTCGGCCGCGAGCAGCGCCGGGCCGGGGTGGGAAAGGGCGGTTTGGTCCATCGCCGCCGCCATGCCCGCGCCCGCCGCCCCGGTCAATTGCGTCAGAGCGGGCCAGATGCGCGGCGAGTGTCCGAGATACAGTGTGGAAAAGCCCCTGCGGCGCGCTTGTTCCCCCCAGATGTGGTGGGTAAGCGCCAATCAAGGAGCTTCGCAACCGCTCATGCCTGCGCCGCTGATTTCACCCTCGATCCTGTCTGCCGACTTTGCCCGGCTGGGCGAGGAAGTGCGCGCGATCGACGCCGCCGGGGCCGACTGGATCCATGTCGATGTGATGGACGGGCATTTCGTCCCCAACATCACGATCGGCCCGATGGTGGTTAAGGCACTACGCCCGCACAGCGCCAAGCCATTTGACGTCCACCTGATGATCAGCCCGGTCGATGCCTACCTGCAAGCCTTTGCTGAGGCTGGCGCCGATATCATCACTTTCCACCCCGAGGCCGGGCCCCATGCCCACCGCACGGTTCAGGCGATCAAGGCACTGGGCAAGAAGGCTGGACTATCACTCAACCCCGGCACCCCGGCCAAGCTGCTCGACTACCTCTACGAGGAAATCGATCTGGTGCTGGTGATGAGCGTCAACCCCGGATTCGGCGGACAGAGCTTTATCTCCAGCCAGCTGCGCAAGATCGAGGCGATTCGCAAATCGATCGACCAGGCCGGCCGCGATATCCGGCTGGAAGTGGACGGCGGGGTTGATGTCGTCACCGCGCGGCAATGTGTTGATGCCGGGGCCGATGTGCTGGTCGCAGGGTCGGCCACGTTCAAGGGCGGCCCGGATCACTATGCCGCCAACATCGCCGCGCTGAAGGGGATGGGATGAGCCATGACCGATGCGCTCCTCACTGCCCGCACCGCGCCGCATGACGATGGGCCCGATCACGGATCAGCCTTTGCGCTGGGCCAATCAGATGAGGGCGGACTGGTGAGCGAAGCCGCAACTCAGGCCGCTCCCGCAGGCGGCGAAGTGGTTGAGCCGGGCCGGGCCTTGGCGCTCGCTGACTTTGCCCCGCCTTCGCTGGGTGCCGGGGAGCGCTTGCTGCGCCTCGCCTATCGGCTGGGTATTCCCACTGCCACGCTGGCGGCACCGTTCCGCAAACCGGCGAGGCCGCGATTGCTGGCCACGGTGGCGAACCCGCTACCCGGCAACAAGGTGGCTGGAACCGCGCTGCGGGCCGGACATTTTTTGGTCCACGGGGTCAAATCGCCAATCACCCAGATCGACTTTGTCGGGGCGGCGCGGCTCGCTCCGCCGCTTGAGCGGGTGGTTCATTCGTTTGCCTGGCTGGCCGATCTCGAGGCCAGCGCCCCGCGCGAAACGGTGGTGCCGGTGGCCGAACGGATCATGGCGCAGTGGCTTGGCGCCAATACCAAGGCACCGCCGCGCCCCGGCAAAGGCCCGGCCTGGAGCCTCGCCAATGCCGGAATGCGCGAACTCAACTGGCTGGTCCACGCCCCGCTAATTCTGTCGGGCAGCGACAAGGTTCTGCGCGCCAAGGTGCTCGCTCAGCTGAACGATACCGCTCGCTGGCTCGACAAGAATGTCGGGCGGGGCGAAGATCTGTTGGCGCAAGTCGCGGGTTGGTGCGGGATCGTCGCGGCTGGATTGCTGCTGCCCGATGGTAAGCCGCGCCGCCTGTTTGGCGAGGCTGGGCTGATCCGGGCACTGGGTGAGCTGGTTGGCGATGATGGCGGGGTACTGGCGCGCAGTCCGCTGGCGCAGATCGAGGCGATCACGCTGCTAGTCAAGCTCAGGGCCTGCTATCAGGCGGTTCGGCGCGACCCTCCGCAGGCGCTCGAAACGATGATGGGGCTGCTGGTCCCGCCGCTGCTGGCGCTAACTCATGGCGATGGCTCGCTGGGATCGTGGCAAGGCTCGTGGGCGATGGATGGCGGCGAGCTTTCGGCGCTGATCGCCGCCACCGGCGTGCGGTCCCGCCCACTGCGCGATGTCCGCCAATGGGGTTATCAACGGGTGGTCGCGCAAAAGAGCATCCTGCAGTTCGATGCCGCCCCGCCGCCGCTGGCCAAACACGCCCGATCCGGCTGTGCTTCCACACTCTCGTTCGAATTCAGCCATGCCGCCCAACGGATCGTGGTCAATTGCGGTGGATCGGGCTGCGTTGGTGGGCTGATGCCGGTGCGGCTGGAGCAGCCTCTGCGGGCATCGGCGGCGCATTCCACCCTGGTGCTTGACGATGCCAATTCCACCGCAGTGCTGATGGGCGGCAAGATCGGCAGCGGAGTATCCGAAGTCGAGATCGACCGCCGCACCTTGGTGGGCGACAAGAACAGCGGTGCGACCCGGCTCGAGGCAAGCCACAACGGCTATGCCTCGCGCTATGGCTTGACTCACCGGCGGATCCTGATCCTGCGCGATGATGGCACCGAGCTGCGCGGTGAAGACCTGCTGGTGCCAGCGGGGTCCAAGGGCAAGAACGGCAAGGTCGGCTTTGCGATCCGCTTCCATCTCGGCAGCGGGATCGAAGTGGGGCTGAGCGAAGACGGTCAGGGTGCCGGGCTCGCGCTGGCCGATGGCAGCTATTGGCAGTTCCGGGTTGGCGGCGAAGGGCAGTTGTCGATCGAGGAAAGCATCTGGGCCGATGGGCAGGGCCGCCCGCAGCCGATCCAGCAACTGGTGATCCACGGGCTGGTGTCGCGCGGCGGGGGCAACTTTGCCTGGCTGCTGAAGAAAATGGGATAGCATTCAATGACTGACGTAACGATCCGCCGAGCCTTGCTTTCGGTGTCGGACAAGGCCGGGCTGGTTGAACTGGGCGCGGCGCTGGCGGCGCGCGGAGTGGAACTGGTCTCGACCGGCGGAACCGCCAAGGCACTGCGCGATGCGGGCCTTACGGTTATGGACATTTCAGAGCTGACCGGCTTTCCCGAGATGATGGACGGGCGGGTCAAGACGCTGCATCCCAAGGTCCACGGCGGCTTGCTGGCGGTGCGCGATAATCCCGAACACGCTGCCGCGATGGCCGAGCATGAAATCGGCGCGATCGATCTGGTGGTGGTCAATCTCTATCCGTTCGAAGCGACCGTGGCCAAGGGCGCGGGCCGCGATGAAGTGATCGAGAATATCGACATCGGCGGGCCGAGCATGGTCCGCTCTGCCGCCAAGAACCACGCCTTCGTAACCATCGTGACCGATCCCGCCGACTATGCCGGGCTGCTGGCCGAGCTGGAAGCGCATGACGGCGCAACCGGCTTTGATTTCCGCAAACTGATGGCGGCGCGGGCCTTTGCCGCGACCGCCGCCTATGATGCGATGATCAGCCAGTGGTTCGCCTTTGCCGATCAGCAGCAGCTGTTCCCCGAGCTGCTGGCGGTGATCGGCACCCGCGCGACCGAGCTGCGCTATGGCGAAAACCCGCACCAGCGCGCCGCTCTGTACCTACCCAAAGGACCGCACAGCGCCGGGATCGCACAGGCCCGGCAAGTGCAGGGCAAGGAACTGTCCTACAACAATCTGGCCGACGCCGATGCCGCGCTGGAACTGGTCGCCGAATTTCGCGGGGGGGCGCCCGCGGTCGTCATCGTCAAGCACGCCAATCCGTGCGGCGTGGCGCAGGCCAACAGCTTGCTCGAAGCCTGGCAGGGGGCCCTAGCCTGTGACGATGTGTCCGCGTTCGGCGGGATCGTCGCGGTCAATGTCCCGCTTGATGGCCCGACGGCTGAGGCGATCTGCGCGATTTTCACCGAAGTCGTGGTCGCGCCCGCTGCCGATGACGCGGCAATCGCGGCCTTTGCCAAAAAGAAGAACTTGCGGCTGCTGCTGACTGGCACCCTGCCCGATCCGCGCCGCGGCGGCCTCTCGGTCAAGCCAATCACCGGCGGATTGCTGGTCCAGACCCGCGACAATGGCGCGATCACGCTGGCTGACCTCAAGGTCGTCAGCCAACGTGCGCCGAGCGAGCAGGAACTGCAGGACTGCCTGTTCGCCTGGACTATCGCGCGCCATGTGAAATCGAACGCTATCGTCTATGCCAAGGACGGGATCACCGCCGGGATCGGCGCGGGCCAGATGAACCGCCGCGATTCAAGCCGGATCGCCGCGCTGAAGGCTGCCGAGGCCGCCGCGAAATTCGGCTGGGCCGCCCCGCGCACTTATGGCAGCGCGGTTGCCTCCGACGCGTTCTTCCCGTTTGCCGATGGCTTGCTGGCCGCCGCCGAGGCGGGCGCGACGGCGGTGATCCAGCCGGGCGGATCGATGCGCGACGCCGAGGTGATCGCTGCAGCGGATGAGGCTGGCCTCGCGATGGTCTTCACCGGGATGCGCCATTTCCGGCATTGAGCGGCACCGCTCACCGCATCGCCGCTTCGCTTCACCGCGATGACGCGAAAATGAACCCGGCATTCACTGGACGGTAAGGAGCGCATGGACACGAGGGTTGTCACGCAAAAACCCTTAGCCGAGTGATTTCCCATGGGCCTGTTCAAAACCGATCTGTACCGTTCCTTTGCCATCGGCTTTGTCTTGGGCGCGATCGCTTTGACTGCGGCGATGACCCACCGGCCCGATCAAGGCGTGATTCCGCAGGCGCAAGCCGCGACAGTGATGCCGGACCAGACTTTGGTTGCTCAGGCGGCGCTGCCGCAGCGCTGAATTTGCCGTTTGGCACTGGCACGCCTATATCGCTGCCATGGCCAGCGCAGCACATCACCACCATCACCACGAACCGACCGGGCAAAGCCTGATTGCAGAAGCCGCCAAGGCACTGACCGACGCGGGCGAGCAGTGGACCGGAATGCGCGCCGAAGTGTTCGAGGCGTTGTCCGGCCAACTGCGCCCGGCCTCAGCCTATGACATTGCCGAAGCCGTCTCGAACGCGCGCGGCAAGCGGGTTGCGGCCAACTCGGTCTACCGGATCCTCGATCTGTTCGTCGCCAGCAATCTGGCCCGCCGGATCGAAAGCGCCAATGCCTATATCGCCAACCCGCACCCGGGTTGCCGCCACGACTGCATCTTTCTGATCTGTGATTCGTGCGGACGGGCAACCCATCTGGATGACGACAACCTGACTGGCGCGCTGGTTCAAGCGGCCAAGAACGCCGGGTTTGCCGATATCCGTCCAGTCGTCGAACTGCGCGGGGTCTGCGCCGATTGTAGCTGATTACAGCGCTTTGCCCATTACCGCGCCGGGAACCGAAACGCCGGTCTCGGCCATCCGCTCAACCTGTTTGATCACGCGGTACCCGCAGGCTTCGTAAAGCGGCTGGCCCGAACGGGTCGCCATCATTTCAAGCCGCTGGAACCCTTCGCCGCGCGCAGCAGCCTCGCATAGCCCCAATATCAACCGGCCCACCCCTTGCCGGGCAAAATCCGGATCGGTGTACATCGCCCGGATCCGCGCCGCCTCGGTGGCGGGATCGAGCAAGCGGTCGTCGCGTAGCGCGGTTGCATGATTGCCCCCGTACAGTGTCGCGCGCCGGCTCCAGCCGCCGCACCCGGCGGCAGCGCCTTCGCGCTCAATCAGGAAATAGGTGCCATCGTCGATCAACTGGGTATCCAGCCCCATGCTCAGGTGGCTGGCGGCGATCTGTTCCGGGGTCAGGAACGGCCGCTGCAGTTCAGCAATGGCGCGCTCCATGATCCGGGTGATCGCCGGGATGTCGTCCCGGCTGGCCAAGCGGTGCGTCAATTGCGTGGGCATCGCCATCAACCGATCTGGGTCAGGCTCAGCCCGTTGCCATCGGGATCATGGAACCAGGCCACTTTGGCACCGCCATCGGGTGAGGCCCAGACCCCGTCTGCGTCTTGCCCAAAGCCCTCAAAAATCTGGAACTCTGCGCCCTTGGCCCGCAACCCAGCCATTGCGGCGGCCAGATCGGTCACGTGCCAGCCTAGCACCGTAGGGCCCGATCCGCGGTGATTGGGCACGTCGGTCAGCCGCAAGGGGGTGCGGTTACCCAGATCAAAAGTGGCGGCGTGAGCATCCTCGCCCATCAGCCGCAGCCCCAGCACATCGCGGTAAAACGGCACGGCCCGGGCCCGGTTCGCGGTATGGACGAAAACGACCGGCTGAGCGGCGGTGGGCAGGGACATGAGCTTCTCCATCAGACTTGCAGAATTTCTGCACCTTACTGTCAATCGACATGAATGAAACCAGCGTGTAAGGCATTTGGCATGAGCTCCAATCCGGCAACTCCGCTGCTCGATACTGTCGATGTTCCCGCCGATCTGCGCGCACTGGCGCCTGGCCAATTGCGCCAGCTGGCGGACGAACTGCGCAGCGAGATGATTTCCGCCGTCGGCACGACCGGCGGCCACCTCGGCTCGGGCCTGGGCGTGGTCGAACTGACCGTGGCGATCCACTATGTCTTCAACACGCCGGACGACCGGCTGATCTGGGATGTCGGCCATCAGGCCTATCCGCACAAGATCATCACCGGGCGGCGGGACCGGATTCGCACGCTGCGCAGCGGCGGGGGCCTGTCAGGCTTTACCAAGCGCAGCGAGAGCGAATACGATCCGTTCGGCGCGGCCCACAGCTCGACCTCGATCTCGGCCGCATTGGGCTTTGCCATCGCCAACAAGCTGGCGGGCACCCCGGGCAAGGGCATCGCGGTGATCGGCGACGGCGCGATGAGCGCGGGCATGGCCTATGAGGCGATGAACAACGCGGCGGCGGCCGGCAACCGCCTGATCGTGATCCTGAATGATAACGATATGTCGATTGCGCCGCCGGTTGGCGGGCTATCGGCCTATCTCGCCCGGCTGGTCTCCTCGCGGCCGTTCCTGCAACTGCGCGACATCGCCCGGCGAATCTCGCGCCGCTTGCCCGAACCGCTGCACAAGGCCGCGAAGAAGACCGACGAATTCGCCCGTGGGATGGCGATGGGCGGGACGCTGTTTGAGGAACTTGGGTTCTATTACGTCGGGCCAATCGACGGCCACAATATCGACCAACTGGTCCCGATCCTGGAAAACGTCCGCGATGCTGCCGAGGGCCCGTGCCTGATTCACGTCGTGACCCAAAAGGGCAAAGGCTATGCGCCCGCAGAGGCCAGCTCTGACAAGTACCACGGCGTGCAGAAGTTCGACGTGATCACCGGACAACAGGTCAAGGCCGCCGCCTCGGCCCCGGCTTATCAGAACGTCTTCGGCGAAACCTTGGCCAAACTGGCTGACACCGATCCCCGGATCTGCGCGATCACCGCCGCCATGCCGAGCGGCACCGGGGTCGATAAATTCGCCAAGGCGCACCCGGCCCGCGCGTTTGACGTCGGGATTGCCGAACAGCATGGGGTGACCTTTGCCGCTGGCCTCGCCGCGCAAGGAATGCGCCCGTTCTGCGCGATCTATTCCACCTTCCTGCAGCGCGCCTACGATCAGGTGGTCCACGATGTGGCGATCCAGAACCTGCCGGTCCGCTTTGCGATTGACCGCGCTGGGCTGGTTGGCGCGGACGGCGCGACCCATGCCGGATCGTTCGACATCACGTACCTCGCCAGCCTGCCCAACTTTGTGGTGATGGCAGCTGCGGACGAGGCCGAACTGGTCCACATGACCTATACCGCCGCGCTCCATGACAGCGGCCCGATCGCGTTCCGTTATCCGCGCGGCAATGGCACCGGCGTGGAAATGCCAGCCGAGCCGCAGCAGCTGGAGATTGGCAAAGGCCGGATCGTCAAGCACGGCAACAAAGTCGCGCTGCTATCGCTCGGCACCCGGCTGGCCGAAGCATTGAAAGCCGCCGATCAGCTTGAGGCCAAGGGGCTTTCGACCACCGTCGCCGACCTGCGCTTTGCCAAGCCGCTCGACGTGGCCCTGATCCGGCAGTTAATGGCGACCCACGAAGTGATCGTGACGGTTGAGGAAGGCAGCATCGGCGGGCTTGGCGCCCACGTGCTGACCATGGCCAGCGACGAAGGCCTGACCGATGCCGGCCTCAAAATCCGCACGCTGCGCCTGCCCGACCTGTTCCAGGACCACGATGCGCCAGATAAGCAATACGACGCCGCCGGGCTGAACGCGGGCGGGATCGTTGATAGCGTGCTGAAGGCACTGCGGCATAATTCGGCGGGTGTCGAAGAGGCGCGGGCTTAAGCGCGCAAAACAATCTCGATGTTATCGGGAGAAACACCGAACGTAATTGACAGGCCAGCCTTTGCCTCAGCGATGGAAAGTGCGCCCAGCAGTTTTGTGTCTTTCGCGGCGGTGGTATGTGCATCTGGATTGATGGTGTTGAGTGTTGCCGGAGCCGGCATCGGCTGGAAGTCCAAGTCGTCCAGACTAATGCCCAACTGCTCAAGGGACGTGTATCGAACTGGATTGCGGTCGCCCGCCCAAGCGTTGGGCTTCGCTATTAGCGCATATTCGCTGAAGGTCAGCAACCAGCGCTTGTCACGGCCGGGTGCAGGTACAGCGTCTTTTATCCGACCAACAAGAAACGCGGAACCATGTGGCTCTGTGCCTTCACACCGCTCATCAAAACGATTGCGAGTGCAGAGTGCGAATTCGCGCTTCAGAACTTCCGATCGATTGAGTCGCCAAGACGACGTGCCCCCTTCTGAAAGCAAGCGCTCAACGCTCTTGTAAGTCAAAACCATGAGCGTGTCAGAATCAAACATAAGCCGCCTCCTTGAAAGGTATTTATGTCGATTCGATATAATATGCAAATAATTTCGATTTAAGTTCCAAATTTTGATTCCTGGGTCGTCAGACCCACCGCCACACGCCCGCCGCCATCCCGATCAGCGGATTGTGCGCCCAGGTTGCGGCAAGCCACAACGCGGTGCCGCCGAGCCATGGTACCGCTCCGGCCTTGCCCAGCGCGCCGAACTTTGGCCAAAAGCTGGTCCGCCCTTCCCAGCCCTGCCAGGCCGCGCCCATCAGCACTTCCTTCTTGCGGTCCTGCATATGCGCGCCGACCAGTGCCAGGAACGCCACGGCGAGGCTGAGCACGATCACCCGCGGGGTCGGGCTGACCAGCACGTGCGCGGCGCTCCACAGCGCAAAGGACCACATCATCGGATGGCGCGTCACGAAAAACACGCCGTGCGGGCCTTTGGCGGCAAGGGCAGCCGCATCGGGTGCAGGCATCGCCGGATTGCCTAGGAACGAGCCGATCAACAACACCGACGCGGGCAGCATCAGCAGCGTCGCGGCGATCCACGGCCCGTTGGCGAAACCATTCCACAGCGACGCGGCAGGCGGGACAGCGCGAAAGGCCATGACCAACCAGCCAAACGTGGCAAAGGCGACTAGCGAGTAGAGCGCGGGAAACGCCTTCTCCCCCGTCTGCCGCACCAGCGACGCACGCAGCGGGTGCGACAGCGCGAAATGGCTGCCGACAAATGCGGTGGCGGCAGCAATCAGCGAAACCAATGCGTTGTCCATGAAACAGCCCCTATGTTGACGGCGTCAACATAGGTAGCAGATCGAAACGCAATTGCAACCTGAAATCGCGCAGGCAGGCCTACCAGTCGTAAGCCTTGGGCAGCGCGCCTTCGCTGGGTGAACCCTTGTAGCGATCGCGCAGGCGGGTCTGGTGGTCCTTCAGCGGTTGTTCGACGCCATCGATGAACACCATGGTCACGCCGCTGGTCACTTCCAGCGGATCACCGTCCCAGATCACCACATCGCCCATCCGGCCGGGCCGCAGCGAACCGATCTTGTCGGCCAGCCCCATGGCTTCGGCCGGGCCCGAACTGATCGAGGCGAAGGCCTGATTCCAAGTCAGCCCGCTCGCCCCCGGCACCTTGCTCAGCGCGACCATGTTCCCGGCGTATTGCGGAGCATAACGCGGCTGATCAAAGAACGCGCCGAGCGAAACCTTGACCCCGCCTACCTTCATCCGCCCGACGTTGGACTGGGTTGCGCCAAGCTGTTCGAAACTGGCCGGAAGATCATTCAAAGGCGTTGCCAGCACCGGCACCCCGGCCTGCGCCAGTTCAGGCGCGACCATCCAGCCTTCGGTAGCGCCGACGATCACCAGCTTGAGCAGCGGGAATTCCTGGCGGAGTTTGAGCACCATCCGGATATCGGCGGCGCGTTCGACATGGACATAGAGCGGCTGTTTGCCGGTCACCACTGGGATCAGCGCCACCGCATCGCGGCGGTTCAGCAGTACATCATCGCGCCGTGACCCGGCTGGGGCCAGGCTTAGTTCGCGCGCTTCGCCCAGCGAATTGTGCAGCTGCGCCCAGGTCGCAACCCGGCTGCCGCCAGCCCGCCTTGCACCGGTTTCGCCCAGTTCAACATACTGGAACGCACGCGGGACCATCACCGGGTTGGGGTCTGCCCCCAGATCGATCACCGCGCCCTGCCCGCCAAAGATCGTATCGGTATCGAGCGGCGCCACTGCAGCACGAGTCACCCCGCCCGCGCGGCTGACCTTGATGTGCTGGGCATCAGGATTGATCGCCTGACTAATGTCCAGGCTGGCGCTGAACGGGCTCTTGTCCGCGCCGCTATCGTTGCTGTCACCCACCGCTTCGACATCGACGAGACCCAGATCGGTAATCGCGACCACCAGCCCCGGCGTGACCCATTTGCCGCTGGCGTCTACCTTGCGGACGCCGGCCGGGACCACAACATCGCGGCCCACCGCGATAACCTTGCCATTCTGCACCAGCACGGTCGCGCCGTCGATGGGATCGCTGCCATCGCCGATCACGACCTTGCCGCCAGTGATGGCGACTGTCTGGGCCAGTGCCGGGCTGGCGATGGTGCAGAGCAGCGCTGCGATCATATGCCGCGCGCTCATTTGACGTCTCCTTCGCCGTTCTGGCCAAGTTCAAAATCGCTCACCGCGCGGCGCTTGCGGTCGGCGCTGTCAAACAGCATCGCGCCATCGACCCAGACCTTTTCGGGCCGCGAATAGACCGACAGCGGGTTGCCGTTCCACAGGACCAGATCGGCGCCCTTGCCCGGTTCCAGACTGCCGGTCAGCTTGTCGATCCCGATCGCCTTGGCCGGGTTGAGCGTCAACCAGCGGACCACTTCGCCATCAGGGACCACGATCCCGATTCTGCGGGCATCGCCCTGGGCCTTGGCGGCTTCCTGATTGAGGCGCTGAATGCCGTTTTCGTCATCCGAATGGATCACCACGCAGGCTCCGGCCTTGTGGAGGATCCCGGCGTTCTCCGGTATCCCGTCATAGGCTTCCATCTTGAAGCCCCACCAATCGGCCCAGATCGCGCTGCAGGTATCGGCTGCCTTCAGCAGGTCGCCGATCTTATAGGCTTCGACAGCGTGGTGGAAAGTGCTGACCTTGTAGCCAAATTCCTTGCCCATATCGAGCACGATCGCCATTTCATCGGCGCGGTAGCAGTGGTTCTGGACCAGAATTTCGCCGTCGAGCACGCCGACCAGTGTTTCCATGCCGAGATCACGGCTTTCCAACTTTCCGGCATCGCGCTTGGTCCGGTATTCGCTGGCTTTGATCCAGGTTTCACGGTTGACCGCCAGGTTGCCCATCCGGGTGCTGGGCGCGCGGCCCTTCGAACCATAGACCCGCTTGGGATTTTCCCCGCAGGCCATTTTGAGACTGTAGGGCGCGGCCGGAAATTTCATCGCCTGCATGGTCCGCGCCGGCACGTTTTTCAGCACCACCCCGCGCCCGCCCATCAGATTGCCCGAACCCGGCAGGACCATCAGCGAGGTGACCCCGCCATTGGCCATAGCCCGCGAAAAGCCGGGATCCTGCGGCCAGACCGAGTGTTCCGCCCAGACGTTGGGGGTGGTCGGATTGGTCAATTCGTTGCCGTCGGAATGCGCCTCAACCCCGGGGCTGGGATAGTTGCCCAGATGGCTGTGGGCATCGATGATCCCGGGGGTGACGAACTTCCCGCTGGCGTCGATCCGGGTGTAGCCATCGGGCACCGCCAGATCGGGCCCGCCAACTGCAACCACTTTGCCGTCCTTGATCAGCACCGTGCCGCGGTCGATCTGCCGCCCGGTGCCATCAAACACGGTGCCCCCGACCAGCGCGGTCGGGGCGCCGGCATAGGGGCGGTAGGTCGAAGGATAAGGATCCTTGTTGAAATCCCGCGCCGCTTTGATGGCGGGGGTTTCTTCCTTCTTGTCCTTGGCCAGACCCGGCCCGGTTCCGCCCAGCGCAAGCGCGCAGGCGGCCGCAGACAGCAGCGAACGGTGCAATTTGCGCATGGGGCTACTCCGCCTTCGCTGCGACGCGATCTTCGAGGGTATCGAGGTGCATCCAGCTTTTGACGAACCGCGACAGCAGCAGAACCACGACCGCTGCACCAATCGAAATCCAACCAAACATCTCATAGATCTCGAGCAGCTTGTCTTTGCTCATTTCGCCGCCATGGCCGCCGGTCGCTTCACCAATCTTGCCAGCCACAAAATTGCCGACCGCGGTCATATAGAACCACGCGCCCATGATCAGCGAGGCGAGATAGCTTGGGGCCAGCCGGTTCATCGCGCTCAGGCCAACTGGCGAAAGGCACAGCTCACCTGTGGTTGCCAGCAGGTAATAGAGGAACACGAACAGCACCGGGGTCATCGCAGCCAAACCATAGGCCTGCGCGCCCCAAACCAGCGCCAGATTGGCAAGGCCCATCTGCGCCAGAGCCAGACCGAACTTGGCCGGAGCCGATGGCTCTTTGCCTTTGCGGCCAAGCCACTGCCACAGCCCGGCGAACAGCGGGGCCAGGATGATGATGTAGATCGGATTGATCGACTGGAACAGGCTGGCCGGAACGGTCCCGCGGTCAACATAGCGGTCGGTGAACAGGCTCATCGATCCGCCAGCCTGTTCGAACAGGCCCCAGAACAACGGGTTGAGGCTGATCAGGAAGAGGATCGCGAACATCCGCTCGCGTGGTTCTTTCTCCAGCTTGAAGGTTTCATAGAGCACATAGCCAAGCAAGCCGAGCCCCGACACCACCAGCAGGCTTTGGATCACCGACTGGTACTGGACCAGCGCCCAGATCACGCCGACCGAAGCGACACCGATACCATAGAGCGACATTTCCTTGGTCTTTGAAAGTGGCGCCGGAGCCTCGCCCGCACCGTTCAAAGCGCCCTTGCCCAGCACGAACACGACCAGCCCAGCCAGCATCCCGATGCCGGCAAGGCCAAAGCCATAACCCCAGCCAATCGTCTCACCGAGGTAACCGACCAGAATCGTGCCGACCGCGGCGCCCAGATTGATGCCCATATAGAACACCGTGTAGGCCCCATCGCGGCGAACATCGGTCATCTTGTAAAGCTGCCCGACCATCACCGAGATATTAGCCTTGAGGAAGCCCGAGCCGACGATGATGAACGCCAGCGCCAGCCAGAATACGTTGATCGTGGAATCGCTCTGCCCGCCGACGCCTTCAACCGCCATCAGACTGTGCCCGGCCGCCAGCAGCAGTCCGCCAAACAACACGGCTTTGCGCTGTCCAAGGTAACGGTCGGCCAGATAGCCGCCCAGCACCGGGGTAATATAGACCAGGCTGGTATAGGCCCCGTAGATCAGGTTGGCCTTGCCATCGGCGAACAGCCAATGCTTGGTCAGGTAGAAGATCAGCAGCGCGCGCATCCCGTAGTAGGAGAACCGCTCCCACATCTCGGCGAAGAACAGCATATAGAGGCCCTTGGGGTGGCCCGCGAACTCCGGTTCCTTTTGCGTGGCGATCTTCGCACCGATTGCGAGGAACAGCGCCAGAACGACGACCGCGATTGCCGCGATCCAGTCTTCCTCAACCCACAGGCCCATATCTTTCATGAAAAGCTCCCCGAATTTGGTCTAAAGTCAGCCGATCTCGGCGGCCGCTTGCATGGGCAGGGAGACTAACCGCGATTTCGCCGCTGTGAAGCGAAATTTGCCGCGCTTGATGGTTTGTTGCGGGGAGTCTTTGTCCGGTGCGCCAATCGCCTCCGCGATTGGCTTGCAGCACCAGCCAACGTCAAACCTCTTGCGTGCAGCGCTGTATTATGGCACTGAAGCACCATGCCACAGTCAAGCCAGCCGGTATACCTCAAGCTCCGCGACCGGATCGCCGCTGCGATCATCGATGGGACCTATCCCGATGGCGCGCTGCTCCCGTCGGTCCGCGCCTTTGCCGCCGATCAGGGCGCCAATCCGCTGACCGTGGCCAAAGCCTATCAGTTGTTTCAGCTCGATGGACTGGTCGAAGTTCAGCGCGGGGTCGGAATGTTCGTGGCGCGCGGAGCAGCAGAGAAACTGCGGCGCAGCGAACGCGAACGGTTCCTGGAGATCGAATGGCCCGCGATTTGCCAGCGGATCGAACGGCTTGGCCTGCGCCCGGCCGAGCTACTGGCCGAAAAACTGTAGAAAAATTTACGGATTCTATTTGCGCATCGGACCGGCATTTGGCACTATCGGCGTCATTGCAGTGCTGCTCGTAACGGGTCGGAAGCGGTGCCGCGTTTTTACCAATGATTTGGCGGGAGCCGCACCTGCGGCCCCTTTGAAAGGCGTGTTATGATCCGATCCGAACTTGTCGCCACACTGGCCCGTGAAAACCCCGGACTCCGGCTCGAAGAAGTCGAACGTGCTGTCGGCACATTTTTCGATGAAATCGCCGCGCGCCTCGCTGCTGGCGGACGGGTGGAACTGCGCGGTTTCGGAGCTTTCTCAACCCGCGCCCGCGAAGCCCGCAAGGGCCGCAACCCCCGCACCGGTGAAACCGTCAGCGTACCGGGCAAAAGCGTACCCTATTTCAAGCCTGGCAAGGAAATGCGCGCGCGCCTGAACGCAGACTAAGTGCCCGGCGAATGCGCCGACTGGGAGACGCTTGCGCGCTTTCCATTCGGTGACGGGCCAGAACTTGCCGATGAATTGCTGGACCTAATCCTCATCGGCAGGAAACGCGCCACCTGCTGGAGCGCCGCTGAAGGTGTGAAGAGCACCGCTGTGGGAGGGCGCTGGGTTGTCGAGGATGGACAAGGCCGGCCGCGTGCCGTGCTCAAGACCGTGGCCCTGACCCAGCAGCGTTTTGACCAGGTCGATGCAGATTTCGCTGCGGCCGAAGGCGAAGGCGATCTCACCCTCGCCTATTGGCGCGATGCCCACCGCGACTATTTCACCAGGAATGGCCAATTTGCACCCGACATGCTGCTGTGGTGCGAACGGTTTGAGTTGATCGCAATCCTGCCGTTCGAGCAACCGATGGCGGCAACCAGTTGATCCACTGGCGCAGCCAAAGCGGGGCTGGATACCCGCAGCACTCTTCCCTAAAGGCAGATAGCGATGCGGACGTGGCGGAATGGTAGACGCCGGGGACTTAAAATCCCCTGAGCTTTGCTCGTGTGGGTTCGAGTCCCACCGTCCGCACCATATACTTCTGTATAGCCTGCCCGATCAACGCCCCTCAGGCGTAAAAGTGGCGACCAGATCGAACCGGTCGCCGCGGAAGGTCTGGCAGACAAAGGTGACCGGCTCGCCAGTGCGCCAGGTCCAGCGTTCGACCAGCAGGCACGGGGAATTGCGCGGAATGGCGAGATGGGCGCTGACTTCTGCACTGGTGCCGATGGCGCTGATCCGGTGGCGGGCCTGGGTCCAGGGCACGGACTGGATTAGCCAGGTGCTGGGGGAAATTGCGGTGAAATCCGCATCCTCCGCTTCGGGCACACTGGCCAGACTGATCAGCCGATCTTCGAAAGCAAAGGGGCCGTCCTGGCCCTGGTGGATGCCGGTGACGTGACGCAGCTTGGTGCCGCTGGCAAAATTCCCGTTGGCCCCGTCATCAAGGCGAAGCTCACTGGTGAGCAGATCAAAGCGGTAGGATCCGGTCCGCTCGGCGATGGCTTTGCCGATGTCGGGAATGTCGAGCACGGCCGAATGTACATGCGGATAGGCCACAAAAGTGCCTGCCTTGCGCCGCCGTTCGATCAGGCCCGCTCGGACCAGCGCGGTCAGGGCTGAGCCAACCGTAGCCCGGGCGCAGCCATATTGGACCACCAGTTCGTGTTCAAACGGGATCCGGTGGCCCGGCGGCCATTCGCCTGAGGCGATCCGCGCTTCAATCTCGGACCGGATCCGATCCGCGATTTTCATGCCGCCATGATCCGGTCCACCACTTTGAGATAGCGGGCAGTCACGGCTTGGCTGTCCTTGTGCTGGCCGCCCGCCACCACCTGTTGGCCGCGCTTCCAGACGGTATCGATGCAGCCGCTCCGGGTTGCGAAAATCCAGCTGTCGAGCAGGGCATCGCCCTTGCGGCCGTGGAGCCCAGGATGGGCGGCGTTGAGCGTTACAAAGTCTGCCGGATGGCCCACGGCCAGCCCCGGGGCCACGCCCATGGCCTGTGCACCGCCCACCAAAGCTTCGCCAAACAGCCGCCGCGCCACCGAAGGATGCGCAGCGCTGGCCAGCACATTGCGGGCCTGATGCTTCAGTCGCTGACTATATTCCAACCCTCGCAATTCCTGCGCTGGGTCGATCAGAATGTTCGAATCGGTGCCGGTGCCGATCCGTCCGCCCGCCTCAAGAAAGCGCAGTGCCGGGAATATCCCGTCACCCAGGTTGGCTTCGGTCATCGGACACAGCCCAGCCACCGCGCCGCTGGCAGCCAGCGCATCGGTCTCTGCCGCGTTCAGATGAGTCGCATGGATCAGGCACCAGCGTTCATCCAGTCCGGCATTTTCAAGCAGCCATTCGACCGGACGCTTGCCGGAGAATGTCAGACTGTCCTGAACTTCCTTTTGTTGTTCGGCGGCGTGGATGTGGATTGGACCTGCGGGATGCAAGGCGGTCAATTCCGCCAGTTCTTCAGGCGTGACAGCGCGCAGACTGTGCGGGGCGATGCCAAGCTGATCGCCTGGTGCCAGCAGCGGCCGGCACGCTTCAAGCAAGCGCGCGAAACTGTCCAGATTGTGGATGAAGCGGCGCTGGCCATGGTTCGGAGCCTGTCCGCCAAAATTGCTGTGGGCATAGAACACCGGCAGCAAGGTCAGCCCGATCCCGGTCGCATTGGCGGCTGCGGCAATCCGCGCGGCCATTTCGGCGGGGTTGGCGTAAGCCCGTCCGTCGGTATCGTTATGGAGATAGTGAAATTCGCCGACGTGGGTGTAGCCGGTTTCCAGCATCTCGGCATAGGCCATGGCGGCGATTGCTTCCATATCGTCCGGGGTAAGCCGGTCGAGGAAGCGGTACATAACCTCGCGCCAGCTCCAGAAGTTATCGTCGCTGGCGCCGCTCGCGCCATAGCCGCGATGTTCGGCAAGGCCGGCCATCCCGCGCTGAAATGCGTGGCTGTGGACATTGGCGAGGCCGGGCAGAGTGATCTGATGTGCCCGATCATCTGGCCCTGCAGGCACCTCTGTTTCGATTCCAGTGATCAGGCCATCCGCCAAAGTGAACCGGACGTGCTGCGCCCAGCCATCCGGGAGCAGGGCGGTTGCGGACCAGAAAGCAGACATCGCGGACTCTCCCTGCAAAGCGTGATATTATGTCTAGACATAATGGAATCGATCTGCAACTCTTATGTCCATGAACCGCGAATCCGTCATACCGTGTGACCGCCTGTGGCAAAGTGCCCGGCTCGCCACCATGGCCGCTGCCGGTGTGGTGGACGATGGGGTTGTCGCCTGCCGCGATGGCCGGATCGTATATGCGGGCAGCCGCGCCGATGCACCGGCGTTTGAGGCGGCAGAGCTGGTGGATTGCGCAGGCCGCTGGATCACGCCTGGGTTGATCGATTGCCACACCCATCTGGTCCACGCCGGCGACCGCGCCCACGAATTTGAACTGCGCCTGGCGGGTGCCAGCTATGAGGAAATCGCCCGCGCAGGCGGCGGCATCGTCTCGACGATGAAGGCCACCCGCGCGGCGAGTGAGGCTGAGCTGGTTGAAGCCGCCTTGCCCCGTTTGGATGCTTTGATCGCCGAAGGTGTAACGACAATCGAGATCAAATCGGGCTATGGACTGTCACTGGAAGACGAGCTCAAAATGCTCCGCGCGGCCCGGCGCTTGGGTGAAGTGCGCGGGGTAGCGATCAAGGCCACCCTGCTCGCCGCCCATGCCTTGCCGCCCGAATTTGCCGGCGATGCCGATGGCTATATTGCCCATATTTGCGGCGCAATCATTCCGGCGGCGGCGCAGGCCGGGCTGGCCGATGCGGTCGACGGGTTCTGCGAAACCATCGGCTTTACCGCGGCGCAGATCGAACGTGTGTTTCAGACTGCGCGGGCACACAGCCTGCCGGTAAAGCTGCACGCCGAACAGCTTTCCAACAGCCATGGCGCGGCGCTCGCTGCTCGCCACAGCGCCTTGTCGGCCGATCATCTCGAACATCTCGACGAAGCCGGGATTGCGGCAATGGCAAGCGCCGAAACGGTCGCTGTGCTGTTGCCGGGGGCCTATTATTTCACGCGCGAAACACTGCCGCCGCCGATTGCCAAACTGCGCGCCGCGGGCGTGCCGATGGCATTGGCGACCGATTGCAATCCCGGCACTTCGCCGCTCACCTCGTTACTCCTGGCCATGAACATGGGCGCGACGTTGTTCCGGCTGACCGTTAACGAATGCCTCGCCGGGGTCACGCGCGAAGCGGCGCGCGCGCTGGGGATGCAGAGCGAGGTGGGCACACTGGAAGCGGGCAAGCTCTGCGATCTGGCGATCTGGGACATCGAACGCCCAGCCGAACTGGTCTACCGGATCGGCGCAAATCCGCTCCATCAACGCATCTGGAGGGGTCAATGACCATAACTATCACCGCAGGAGCGGTTTCGCTGGCTGATTGGCGCCGGATCTACCGGGGCGAAACGCCGGTGCTCGATCCGTCCTGTCACGCCCGGATCTCTGCCAGCGCGGCCTCGGTCGCCCGCATCCTGGCGCGGCAGGAACCAGTTTACGGTATCAACACCGGCTTCGGCAAGTTGGCCAGCGTCAAGATCAGCGATGATGATCTGCTGACCCTGCAGCGCAATATCGTGCTGAGCCATGCCGCCGGTGTGGGCGAGCCAATGCCGGTGCCAATCGCGCGGCTGATGATGGCGTTGAAACTGGCCAGTCTGGCGCAGGGCGCGTCGGGCGTGAACCTGACGACGGTTGAGTTGCTTGGCAGCCTGATTGAAAAGGGACTGACGCCAGTGATCCCGGCGCAGGGATCAGTCGGAGCCTCGGGCGATCTTGCACCACTGGCACATATGGCCGCGGCAATGATCGGAACGGGTGATGTGTGGGTCGGCGATGTTCGCACCCCTGCGCGTCAGGCGCTGGCCGAGGCCGGACTGTCGCCACTTGTGCTGGGTCCGAAGGAAGGGCTGGCATTGCTCAATGGAACTCAGTTTTCCTGCGCCTATGCGCTGGCCGGACTGTTTGAAGCGGAACGGCTTTTTGCGTCCGCCTTGCTGACCGGAGCGCTTTCGACCGAAGCCGCCAAAGGCTCAGACGCACCGTTCGATCCGCGCATTCATGCGCTGCGGGGCCATCAAGGCCAGATCGAAACAGCAGCGGCGCTCCGCCAGCTAATGGACGGATCGGCGATCCGCGCCTCGCACCTGACCGGCGACACGCGCGTGCAGGACCCCTATTGTCTGCGCTGCCAGCCGCAAGTGATGGGGGCCGTGCTCGATCTGTTGCGGCAGGCGGCGACCACGCTACTGACCGAAGCCAACGGCGTGTCCGACAATCCGCTGATTTTCGCCGACACGGATGAAGCGCTGTCAGGCGGCAATTTCCATGCCGAGCCGGTCGCTTTTGCGGCCGACATGATCGCGCTTGCCCTGTGTGAGATCGGCTCGATCGCAGAACGGCGGATTGCGATGCTGGTCGATCCGGCGCTTTCGGGACTACCCGCATTTCTCACCCCGCACCCGGGGCTCAATTCCGGCTTCATGATCCCGCAGGTAACGGCGGCGGCGCTGGTCTCGGAAAACAAGCAGCGGGCTTATCCGGCCAGTGTCGATTCAATCCCGACCTCGGCCAATCAGGAAGATCACGTCTCGATGGCGGCGCACGGCGCGCGGCGGCTGCTGGGCATGGCCGATAATGTCGCAGGGGTACTGGGGATCGAGTATCTGGCAGCCGCGCAAGGCTGTGATTTCCATACCGGGCTGCGCTCCACCGATACTCTGGAGGCAGCGCGCGCCTTGCTCCGCGCCAAAGTGCCGATGCTCGAAGAAGATCGCTATTTCCATCCCGACATGGCCGATGCGCAATCCTTGATTACCGCTGGTGCGCTGGCAGAGCTGGCAGATTTGCCGGCCTTGGCATGACTGACTGGCTGGCCATCACTCGGGGCGATGCGCCGCTGATCGTCAGCATTCCCCATGCCGGCACGCTCATACCCGGCGACATAACCGGTCTGGTCTCGCTCGATCTGGCGCGGCGGGATGCGGATCATCATGTTGACCGGCTTTATGGCTTTGCCGCCGATCTGGGCGCGACAATCGTCCATAGCCGCGTCTCGCGCACCGTGATCGATCTCAACCGCGATCCATCGGGCCAATCGCTCTATCCGGGGCAAGCGACGACCGGGCTGTGCCCCGTCACGACTTTTGATGGCGAGCCGCTCTATGCGGCAGGAGCCGAACCAGACGCGGCGGAAATCGCGCGGCGGCGGACGGCCTATTTCAATCCCTATCACGCCGCTTTGGCCGAGCAGATTGCCCGCCTGCGGGCGCGGCATCCTGCCGTGGTGCTGTATGACGCGCATTCGATCCGCAGCCATGTCCCGCGTCTGTTCGAAGGCGAATTGCCGCAGTTCAACATCGGCAGTTATGACGGCGCAAGCTGCGCTGCTGCGCTTAGCGATGAGATCGCAGCGAACTGCGCCGGTGAAACCCATGTGGTCAATGGCCGCTTCAAGGGCGGCTGGATCACCCGCCATTATGGCGACCCGGCGCGCGGCATCCATGCCGTGCAGATGGAGCTGGCGATCCGCGGCTATGCCGATGAAACAGGGCCGTGGCCTCCACATTGGGACCTTGACCATGCGGCGCCGCTGCAAACCAAGCTCCAGGCTATTCTCACCACCTGCTTAGACTTTGCGAAGGATCAGCAATGAACCGCCTCGATAATTCCCGCGTCATCCGCGCCGCACACGGCACCGAGCTCAGCGCCAAATCATGGCTGACCGAGGCACCGCTGCGGATGCTGATGAACAACCTTGATCCCGATGTGGCCGAAGATCCCGCTTCGCTGGTGGTCTATGGCGGGATCGGCCGGGCCGCGCGCAATTGGGAATGCTACGATAAGATCGTCGAGACGCTGCAGCGGCTGGAGGATGACCAGACCCTGCTGATCCAGTCGGGCAAACCGGTTGGTGTGTTCCAGACCCACAAGGATGCGCCGCGCGTCCTGCTGGCGAACTCCAACCTCGTGCCCGAATGGGCGACCTGGGAGCATTTCAACGAACTCGATCGCGCCGGCCTGATGATGTACGGCCAGATGACCGCGGGTTCGTGGATCTACATCGGCAGCCAAGGTATCGTCCAAGGTACCTATGAGACTTTCGTCGAGATGGGCCGCCAGCACTATGGCGGCGACCTGGCGGGCAAGTGGATCCTGACCGGCGGCCTTGGCGGAATGGGCGGCGCGCAGCCGCTGGCCGCGACGATGGCCGGGGCGAGTTGCCTCGCCGTTGAATGCCAGCCCTCGCGGATCGAAATGCGGTTGCGGACCGGCTACATCGACCGCCAGACCGATAGCCTGGATGAGGCGCTGGAGATTATGGCGACGTCCAAATCGCCGGTCTCGGTCGGCCTGCTTGGCAATGCGGCTGACGTTTTCCCGGAAATCTACCGGCGCGGGGTACGTCCGCATGCAGTGACCGATCAGACTTCGGCGCATGACCCGATTAATGGCTATCTGCCGCAGGGCTGGACGCTCGATCAATGGATGTCCGGGCGTGAAAAGGATCCAGCGAGCGTCGAAAAGGCAGCCCGTGCCTCGATGGCGGTCCATGTCCGCGCGATGCTCGATTTTTGGCGCGCTGGTGTGCCGACGCTCGATTATGGCAATAATATTCGTCAAGTCGCCAAGGACGAGGGTGTGGCCGACGCATTTGATTTCCCCGGCTTCGTGCCGGCCTATATCCGCCCGCTGTTCTGCCGCGGGATCGGGCCGTTCCGCTGGGCGGCGCTATCGGGCGATCCTGAGGATATCTACAAGACCGATGCCAAAGTGAAGGAAATGATCCCCGACGATCCGCACCTCCACAACTGGCTCGACATGGCGCGCGAGCGGATTCACTTCCAAGGCTTGCCCGCACGGATCTGCTGGGTCGGCCTCGGCCAGCGCCACCGGCTGGGTCTCGCCTTCAACGAAATGGTCAAGAACGGCGAACTGAAAGCGCCGGTCGTGATCGGGCGCGATCATCTCGATTCAGGCTCGGTCGCCAGCCCCAACCGCGAAACCGAAGCGATGAAGGACGGATCGGACGCGGTGTCCGATTGGCCGCTGCTCAACGCCCTGCTCAACACTGCCAGCGGCGCGACCTGGGTTTCGCTGCACCACGGCGGCGGGGTCGGCATGGGCTATTCGCAGCATTCGGGGATGGTGATCGTTGCCGATGGCACCGACGATGCCGCGCGGCGGCTGGAGCGGGTCTTGTGGAACGATCCAGCCACCGGCGTGATGCGCCACGCCGATGCGGGTTACGAGATCGCGCTCGATTGCGCGCGCGAACAGGGGCTCGATTTGCCCGGCATCCTTTGACGCACGAATACCAGGCCAAAACGGCCGGATCGGGAGAGAACACTGCGGAAGATCGCGCTTGTATCGGCCGTGGCTGCGTTATCGCTGGGGGCAGCTTCGCCGCGCAGCACCTTACAGGTGGTCCACGCCGGAACAGATTGAACGGACCGCGCGACGGAAAAGGCGGGAAATTCGCGCGGCGTTAACCACTGATTAGGCAATTTCCTTCACTTCTGCCCTGACCGATCAAGTGGGGGCAAAATGGCTGTTACCGGCTTTACCGGCGCTGCAAATCCAGCGTCAAACCGTGAAAAATCTGTCGATGTGGCGATCATCGGGGCGGGTCCTGCGGGGCTGACCGCCGGCTATTTGTTGACCAAGGCCGGACTTTCGGTCGCGATCATCGAGAAGGACGAGCACTACGTCGGCGGGATCAGCCGGACCGTGGAGCACGAAGGCTACCGCTTTGACATCGGTGGGCACCGGTTCTTTTCGAAGTCCAAACAGGTGGTTGATCTGTGGAACGAGATCCTGCCCGACGATTTCATTGAGCGCCCGCGGATGAGCCGGATCTATTACGAGGGAAAATTCTATTCCTATCCGTTGCGCGCATTCGAAGCGCTGTGGAATCTGGGGATCGTGCGCTCGACGCTGTGCATGATGAGTTTTGCCAAGGCGCAAGTGTTCCCCAACAAGCAAATCAAGAGCTTCGAGGACTGGACCGTCAACGCGTTCGGCTGGAAGCTCTATTCGATCTTTTTCAAGACCTATACCGAGAAGGTCTGGGGCATGCCCTGCGACGAGATGAGCGCCGATTGGGCCGCCCAGCGGATCAAGGGGCTATCGCTGTGGGGCGCCGTGATCGATGGCCTCAAGCGCAGCCTTGGTCTCAACAAGGCGCCCAACGACGGGATGGCCACCAAAACCCTGCTCGAAAGCTTCCGCTATCCGCGGCTTGGCCCCGGCATGATGTGGGATGCCGCGCGCGACAAGATTGTCGCCAGCGGCAAAGGCGAAGTGCTGATGGGCCACGCGCTCAAACAGCTCGCCAGCGATGGCCAGAATGGCTGGCGGCTGACCGCCAGCCATGCCGACGGCGAAACCACGATCCGCGCCAAGCACGCGATCAGCAGCGCCCCGATGCGCGAGCTGGCCGCGCGGCTACATCCGCTGCCGCAGACCAGCCTCAACGCCAAGCAGCTCAAGTACCGGGACTTCCTGACTGTCGCGCTCAAGATCCGCAGCGACGATCTGTTCCCGGACAACTGGATCTATATCCACGATTCGAAGGTCAAGGTCGGCCGGATCCAGAACTTCCGTTCATGGTCGCCCGAAATGGTGCCCGAACCGGGCGTTGCCTGTGTTGGCCTTGAATACTTCTGTTTTGAAGGCGACGGGCTGTGGTCGATGGCCGATGAAGAACTGATTGCGCTCGCCACCCGCGAACTCGCCCAGCTTGGACTGGTCTCGGCCGAACAGGTATTCGGCGGCGCAGTGGTGCGGCAGGAAAAGGCCTATCCGGTCTATGACGAAGACTATGCCAAGCACGTTGCCGCGATGCGCGATGAGCTGGAAACCGCACATCCCAACCTGCATCTGGTCGGGCGCAACGGGATGCACCGCTACAACAATCAGGACCACGCGATGATGACCGCGATGCTGACGGTCGAGAATATCATCGCCGGATCGCGGGTCTATGACGTGTGGTGCGTCAACGAGGATGCTGAATATCACGAAGCGGGTGCCGAAGGGACCGCGCTCGATCTGGCCGCGCCGCGCGCGCCAAGCGAAGATCAGGCCGCCGCGCTGGCCTCGGTCCGCGAGGTTCCGCAGCGGATCGAAGCCAAGCGCGACGCAGCCTGACGCCATGCTGCGCCGCGCCGCCGATATTGTCTTCTTGCGCTATCTCGCCGCCAGTGCGCTGGCGCTCGGGGTCGATATGGGGACGTTTCTGGCGCTGCTGTCCTTCGGCGTTCCAGCCGCAGCCGCCGCAGCGGTCGGCTATGCGCTGGGAATTGTGGCGCATTGGCTGGCCTCCAGCCGCGCCGTGTTCACTGCCGGAGTGGCGGATCACGGGCCTGAGCGCAGCCGCCAGAAGGCACTATTCGTGGGGTCTGCGCTGGCGGGTCTGGCCGTTACCACCACAATAGTTGGCGGGGGAACCGCGCTGGGGCTCGATCCGCGGCTGGCCAAGCTGGCCGCAATCGGTGCCAGCTTTGTCCTGACCTGGCTGCTGCGTGAGCGCGTGGTGTTCCGCGCCGCCAGCGCGCCATGATCTTTGTCGAACGCCGCCGCGCCGGTTTCACCGCCGATCTGCTGTTGCGGGTCGGGGCGATCTGGCTGGCGGTTGCGCTGATTTTCATTGCCGCCAAGTGGCGCGCGATCACCGGGCTGCACTTGCCCGATGCCGATGACAGTCTGCGGCTGGTCCAACTGCGCGATCTGGTCGCCGGACAGGGCTGGTTCGATCTAACCCAATACCGGGTCAATCCGCCCACCGGCATGGCGATGCACTGGTCGCGGCTGGTCGATGCGCCGCTGTGGCTGGTCTATTCAGCCCTCGCCCCGCCGTTCGGCCCGGCGCTGGCCGAGACGATCACACTGGTGCTGGTCCCGCTACTGACGTTGCTTGCCGCAATGCTGCTGGCTGGGCGGCTAGCCTGGCGGCTTCTGGGCGATGCCGCAATTGGCTATACCTGCTTGATCCTGACACTGCTGACTGCGGTGACCGGGCAAATGCAGCCGCTCAGGATCGATCACCACGGCTGGCAAATCGTCGCCGTTCTGGCCGCGCTCAACGGTCTGGCCGCGCGGAGCGAGATGACCGGCGGCCGGCTGGCCGGAATAGCCATGGCGCTGGGCCTGACGATCAGTCTGGAACTGCTGCCGATCGCCGCGCTGATCGGCGCGGTACTGGCGCTGCGCTGGTTGCTGGACCGCAAGGCCAAGGTGCTGTGCCTGCATTACATCCGCACATTGGCAGTCACGGCGCTGCTGGCCTTCGCCGCGACCCGTGGGATTGCCGATCTGGCACCGCATTGCGATACGCTTTCTCCGGCCTACCTCGCCGCACTTCTGGCGGCCGCAAGTGGGCTGAGCCTGCTCAGCCTGGCCCCGCCCATTCCGCGCGGCGCGCTGGCCATCGCTATGGCAGCGATTGCAGCGGCGGCTGTAACCGTGCTGCTGACCTTGGCGCCGCAGTGCTCACGCGGGCCATTCGTGATGCTCGATCCGCTGGTCCAGCAGTTCTGGTATGCCAACATCCGCGAAGGGATGCCGGTCTGGCGGCAAGACTTGGGCGCCGCACTGCGGCTGGTGGTGCCGCCGCTTGTGGGGCTCTATGCCGCAGTTCAATTGTGGCGGCGCAGCAGCGGCTGGCTGGCGCGGTTCTGGGGCGAGTACGCTCTGATCATGGCCGGAGCCTTGGCCCTGGGGCTGGTGGTCAGCCGCTCGGCCGGGTTTGCTGCCGCGCTTGGTGCCATTCCGCTGGGCTGGCTGCTGCGCGACTGGATTGTCCGGGCACGGGCCTTGCGCTTTGCGCCCAAACGGATTGGCCTGATTGCTGCGGCGATGCTGGTGGTGATGCCCGACCTGCCGCTGATGGCGGGGCGCGTGCTGGATCGAACCGGCCCGACAGCCTCCCCCTCGGCCCAATTCGTCTGCGATATTCCCAAGGCCGGCCCGGCGCTTGGCGCTCTGGCGCCCGCCACGATCTTTGCCCCGATCGACAACGGGCCGATGCTGCTGCTCCACAGCTGGCACAAAGTGGTGGCGACGGCGCACCACCGCGCCCCGCAAGCGTTGCATGATGTCATTGCCGCTTTCACAGCCGATCCGGCCACAGCCGAGGCGATCGTGCGCGGTCGCGGGGCACGCTATGTTGCGATTTGCCCGGGCTTGGCCGAAGCCGCGATTTACCGCGAGGCCGCCCCGCAAGGCTTGATGGCGCAGCTCAGCGCGGGGCAGGCGCCAGGCTGGCTCGAGCCGGTGGCGATGCCCAAAGACAGCGGGCTATTGGTCTGGGCAGTCAAACCTTAGAACTTCTCCAAGGTCACTTCCATCTTACGGAAGCCGTGGACGAAGTTGGCGCGCACCCGTTCGACCTTGCCGGTGACATTCACCCGCATCCGCCGCTTGTGCATCTCTTCCATCAGGATCTTAAGCTGCAATTCGGCTAGCCGGGCCCCGACACAGCGGTGGATGCCATAACCGAAAGAGAGGTTCCGCCGGGCGTTGTCGCGGTTCAGGATCACTTTGTCGGGATCGGTAAACACGTCCTCATCGCGGTTGGCGGAGATGTACCACAGGATGATCTTGTCACCCTTTTTGATCTGGTGGCCGAACAGTTCGGTGTCAGCGGTTGCGGTACGGCGCATATGGGCCAGCGGAGTCTGGAACCGGATGATTTCCTGGACTGCATTGGGGATCACCGCCGGATCGGCCTCAAACAGCGCGCGCTGATCAGGGAAGCTGTCGAGCCCGTGGATGATCCCTGACATGGTGTTGCGGGTGGTATCATTGCCGCCGACGATCAGCAGGATCAGGTTGCCCATAAATTCCTGCGGGCTCATGTGGTTCATCGCATCGGAATGGATCATCATCGAGATCAGATCGCGGGTGGGCTCTTTGCCCATCCGGTCGACCCACAGCGTCTTGAAATAGTGCGCCATTTCCTGGAAAATTTCCCAGCGGGTTTCGTTGAGTTCGCGCGCGAAGCTCAGCTCGACGTCTCCGGCCCAGTCGGACCAGTAGGTTAGCAGGTGGCGATCTTTCCAAGGGAAGCCGAACAGGATCGCCAGCATTCCAGTGGTCAGTTCAACCGAAACCTTTTCGACCCAATCGAACTGTTCGCCATAGGGCAGCGAATCGAGCGTAGCGGCGGTACGCATCCGCACCTCGGTGGCCAGGTGCTCTATCTCGGCCGGGGTAAAGGCCGGAGCGACCGTGCGGCGCTGGCCGGTGTGCTCGGGCCGGTCCATCGCGATAAACATCGGCAGGCGGCGCTCGGCCAGCTGTTCCGGGGTGACATCTTCGGGCGGCTCGGTGATGGTAATGCCGCCGTGTTCCCATGATGAGGAGAACAGTTCAGGCAGCGCCTCGACGTGCTGGATCGCCTTGGAACTGGTGACGTTCCAGTAGGGGCCATAGGGCGATTCGGGTACATAGTTGACCGGCTCATTGGCGCGCATTTCGGCAAAGATCGGCTGCCAACGGTCTTCGACATAGATGTCAGAGCGCGAGACATCGCGTGGGTGAGTCGATTTGGGCAGGTCCTGCCCATGGTCCTTCAGCCAGGCTTCAAAGGCTTCGCTCGCGGTTGGCGAGGTGCGATAGCTAAACGCTTCGGGGCTGGTTGCCTGGGTGGCCATTGAGAATCTCTCCACTGCCCGTACCTGTGGCGGATACGTTGCTTCCAGAGACTTATCCGGCTTAACTTACCGAAATGTCAATAGTGGGGCGATGAACGGATGAGCGGTTAGGTCAGGCCGCGCGGAACCGCTGCAACAGCCCACGCTTCTTTTCGGTTCCAGCCGGGCCGCTTTGCATCACCCGCTTTTTGAACAGCGCCGCCCCAGCGCGAACCAATAGCGCAACCCACAGCAGCTGCCACCAGACGGCGACGGCATGGGGCCATAGTTCGGCATGTTGCGCACCGTAGGCGAGCATCGCAAAGGGCGAGGAAAATGGCACTGCCATCGCCAGCTTCTCGACCCAGGTGCCGGGCATGGCCACCGCAAAGTTGGCGAACAGGAAGTTGAGCAGCTGCAAGACCGTGACCGGCATCGACAGCGTCTGCACTTCGCGCACCGTGGTGGCGAGCGACCCGATCGCCAGGAAGATCGAGCCGAGCAGCAGATAGCCCATCGCAAAGTAGATCACCCCCAGCGCCAGGAACATGGGCCAGCCGATCGCCGGAGCCGGATAGTTGGTCACATCGTTGCCCAGGCCAAACCACAGCGCGCTGCCGGCCAGTCCCCAAACCGCGATCCCGACCATCGAGACCGCCAGCATCGCAAAAAGCTTGCCCATGAACACCGCATCCATCGGGATCGCTGCGGCCAGCACTTCGATGATCTTGTTGCCCTTTTCCTCGACCAGATTGGACAGGACCATCCCGGCCAGGATCGTCATCAGCATGAATAGCACCATCTGCCCGATCTGGGCGGTAGAGCGCTGGCCCGAGGTCTGATCGGCTTTCGAGGTCGCAATGCCCGCCAGCTTCACCGGCGGAAACTCCGTTGGCCCGCGCTGCAGCGCATGGGCCGCGAGCAGCCCGACCCGGCCCTGCCAATCGGCGATCCGGCCGTCCGGCCCGGTCAACACCGGACGTTCCAGTGTGCCGGTGACAATCGCGGCCAGATTGGCGCGGTTGCTTTTCATTTCGCCGACCGGATCGAAGACTTCGCCGGGCTTTATTTCGCGGATCACCACCAGCGTCGGCATCGAGGCGCCGATCTGCTGGGCCAGCACCCGCTGGGCCTTGACCATCGCGGCGGCATCGGCCGGCGCCATCGCCACGCCCAGTTCGGGCCGGCTGGCGTTCTGGCGGACCTGCTGCCCGATCCCGCCGGCGAGGCTCATCAGCCCGATCATGAACAGTGGGCCGAGCAGGAAGAAGATGAAACTGCGCGAAAACAGGATCGCGGTGAAATCGCGCCGGGCGATGACATAGGCTGCAGCGAGGCGCGAGAGACGGCCATTCACGGGGGCAGTGCTCATTATTCGGCCTCCTCAGGTTCTGCTTCCAGCGCGCGGGCGGCCGCCTCGCCGGCAATCGCGACAAAGGCATCGTGCAGGCCCGCGCGCTCGATCGAGAGCGAGAGGATCCCGGCCTCGCCTTCGATCAACGCGCGCAGCAGCGGCTCGATCCCGGTTTCGGGGAGCGAGAAATACCAGTGGCGACCTTCGTGGCGGGCGTCAGTGGGCAGCGCTTTACGCCACACGCCGTCCTGCTCCCGCGTTTCGAGCCGGACCTGCGGGCGAATCCGGTCCCGCGCAACATCAACCGGCCCTGCAAACGGGACCTTGCCCCCGGCGATAATCGCCACTTCATCGCACAGCCGCTCGGCATGGGCGATCACGTGAGTGGAGAAGATCACCGTGGTGCCTTTTGCGGCCAACGCCCGGATCATCCGTTCGAGCTTGCCCTGATTGAGCGCGTCAAGACCCGAGAACGGCTCGTCAAACACCACCAGCCGGGGTTCGTGGACCAGCGTGCCGAGCAGCTGGACCTGCTGCGCCATGCCCTTGGATAGCTGGCGGATCTGCCGGTCGATCGCATAGCCCAGCCCGTTTTCCTCGAGCAGCTGCTTGCCCCGCCGCCGCCCTTCCGCCAGCGGCAGACCGCGCAGTGCACCCAGAAAGCCGATCGCTTCATAGGCCTTCATTGAGGGGTACAGCCCGCGCTCTTCGGGTAGATAGCCGATGGTGTGGGCAATTTCGTGCGGGCGATCATGGCCCAGCACCCGGCGAATGCCTTCGTCAGGATCAATGATCCCCAACAGCATTCTGAGCGTGGTGGTCTTGCCCGCGCCATTGGGGCCAAGGATCCCATAGATCGAGCCTTCGGGCACCGAGATATCAACGCCGTCGACCGCAGTGAAGCCATCGAACCGCTTGACCAATCCGCGCGCTTCAATCGCCAGCGGGCGATCCGCTGCAGCGCCCGCATTGCTCGTCATTGGTGCTTCCCCTAGCTTCATCACTCCAGCCCACTATGGAGTGCTTCTGAACGGGAGCAACAGCAAGTTTGGTTAACACCGCTATTCTGGTCCAACTCAAGCAAGATCTGATCGCCGAAGCCCGGCGGCTAGGCTTTGGCGCCTGCGCGATTGCCCCGGCGGCGGAAAATCCGCAGGCTTCCGCTCGGCTCGAGCAATGGCTGGGCGATGGAATGCACGGCGCGATGGAGTGGATGGAAACCCGCCTCCATCACCGCCGCAGTCCGCAAGGGCTGTGGGCCGAAGCCCGCAGCGTAATTGCGCTGGGGATGAGCTACGCCCCTGAAGCTGATCCGCTGGCGCTGGCTGGATCGCCGAACCGGGCGCGAATCTCAGTCTATGCCCAAGGCGGTGATTATCACGATACGGTCAAAAAGGCCGAGAAGGCCCTGGCCCGCTGGCTGGTCGCAGAGGCCGAGCGGCGGGGCCTCGGCGCGGTTGGCGTCAAGGTGTTCGTCGATACCGCGCCGGTAATGGAAAAGCCGCTGGGGCAGGCCGCCGGGCTGGGTTGGCAGGGCAAGCACACCAATCTGGTCAGTCAGGAGCACGGCTCGTGGCTGTTCCTGGGCGCGATCTATACCACGCTGGCCTTCGAGCCGGATCAGCCGGAGCAGGACCATTGTGGATCCTGCACGGCCTGCCAGAGCGCCTGCCCGACCGAGGCCTTTCCGGCACCCTACCAACTCGACGCGCGGCGCTGTATTTCGTACCTGACGATCGAGCTAAAGGACGCGGTACCGCTGGAATTCCGCAAGGCACTGGGCAACCGGATCTATGGCTGCGACGATTGTCTAGCGGTCTGTCCGTGGAACAAGTTCGCCCAAAGCGCGGCGGCGATGAAGCAATTCCTGCCCCGCGCCGAACTCGCCGCGCCCAAGCTGGTGGACCTGCTCGCGCTCGATGACGCCGGTTTCCGCAAACTGTTTTCCGGCTCCCCGATCAAGCGGATCGGGCGCAACCGCTTTGTCCGCAACTGCCTCTATGCCGCCGGGAACAGCGGCGATGCAGCGCTGCTGGAACCGGTTCGGGCGTTGCTGAACGATCCCGACCCGGTTGTTGCAGAGGCATCTATCTGGGCCCTAGCTGAACTGACGGCCTAACGCCCCAGCAAATTCCGCGCCTGACTGGCCAATTGCGCCAGCATCGCCGGAGCCACCGGAACGGCGGTCTGCGCGCGGGCAACGACGTTTCGGAACTGGGCGATGCCCTCGCCTTGCGCTTCGGCCCAGCGCGCGACCGCTGTGGCGGGATCGCATTTCCCGGCCATCGTCCGGCGCAGGAAGTCGATCCGCATCTGCTGGAAATCGCGAGCCAGGCCGTTGACCAGCAAGCGTTCCCACGGGTCCGACGGGCTCATCCGGGCGGCGGTCTGCTGGGCCCAATCGAGCCGCAAACGTGTGCCCAGATCGCCGAATGCGGCAGTGATTGCCCGGGCCGTGCAGCCGGTTTCGCGCGCCAATTGAGCGATCCCGACCGAGCCGTCGACATCCTGCAATTGCACCACCAGCGCGGCTTCGGTGGGCGGCGCCCCGGCTTCGGCCAGCGCATCGCGCATCCGGCCCGATTGGGCACGGACTTCGTGCGACAGCAGACTATCAGGATCGTGAGTCAATTCGGCCACGCCGACCTGCAAGGTGGCCACCAGTCTGGACGGTTCGCAGGTGTGCCCGCCAATCCGCAGCAAGTCAGCGATATGATCGGACAGCGCGGCAGCGGCGCGGTCAAACAGCATGATCCGGGCACCTTCGCTCATCGGCGCGGTTTCGAGCCTCTGCCAGGTGGCAGCCATATCAAACAGCTGTTCGGCTGCGACGAAAGCGGCGGCGGTCTGGGCCAGGCTAGCGCCTTCTTCTTCGGCCAGTTCGAACGGATGGATCAGCCCGAGCCGGTTGACCAAGCGGTTGGCAAGCTTGGTCGCGATAATCTCGCGCCGCAGTCGGTGATCGAGAATATCGCGTTTGAACTTGACCCGCATCGGTTCAGGGAACGCGGCCAGCAGTTCGGTCTCCAGCCCCGGATCGTCGGGCAGCGGAGAGGCTTCGATAGCCGCCTGAAGCGCCAGTTTGGCGCTCGACAGCAGCACTGCCAGCTCGGGCCGGGTCAGCCCCCGGCCATCAGCGGCGCGGCGCTGATAGGCTTCGGCCTCGGCCAGCCCTTCGGTCTTGCGGTCCAGCTGGCCCGAAGCTTCGAGCGTCTCGATCAGCCGCAAATGCGATGCGGTCGCCGCAGATCCGCCAGCCTGGGCAATCGACAGCGCCAGCGCCTGTAGCCGGTTGTCTTCGAGCACGATTGCCGAAACCTCGTCGGTCATGCTGGACAGCAGCTTGACCCGCGCCGGCTCGGTCAACCGCCCGGCACGCTTGGCCCCGGCCAGCGCGATCTTGATGTTGACCTCGTTGTCCGAGCAATCGACCCCGGCTGAATTGTCGATAAAATCGGTGTTGATCCGCCCGCCGTGCTGGGCGAATTCGATCCGGCCGGCCTGGGTGGTGCCCAGATTGGCCCCCTCGCCGATCACCTTGCAACGCAGATCGGCCCCGTCGACCCGCAAGCCATCGTTGGCCGGATCGCCGACAGCGACGTTGTTTTCAGCGCTGCTTTTCACATATGTGCCAATCCCGCCGAACCACAGCAGGTCGATCTCGGCCTTGAGGATTGCGGTGATCAGGCTGTCGGGATCTATGGTTTCGGCTTCGATCCCGAGCGCTTCGCGGACTTCCTTGCTCAGTGGGATTTCCTTGGCGCTGCGTGGGAACACCCCGCCGCCCTTCGAGATCAGCTTTTTGTCATAATCGTCCCAGCTGGAGCGCGGCAGCACAAACATTCGTACGCGCTCGGCATGGGATTTGGTTGCATCGGGATTAGGATCGAGGAAGATGTGGCGATGATCGAAGGCCGCGACCAGTTTGAGCGCCTTCGACAGCAGCATCCCGTTGCCGAACACGTCGCCCGACATATCCCCGCAGCCCGCGACCCGGACCGGATCGGCCTGCACATTGACTCCCATTTCGAGGAAGTGGCGCTGAACCGAAAGCCAAGCGCCCTTGGCGGTGATGCCCATCGCCTTGTGATCATAACCCTTAGATCCGCCGCTGGCGAAAGCATCGTCGAGCCAGAAATCGTGCTCGTCGGCAATCGCATTGGCGGTGTCAGAGAAGGTCGCGGTGCCTTTATCGGCGGCGACCACGAAATAGGGGTCTTCTCCATCCCGGATAGTCACATCGGCGGGATGGACCACTTTGCCATCGACGATATTGTCGGTGATCGACAGCAAGGTGCGGATGAACAGCTTATAGCTTTCCTTACCCTCAGTCAGCCAGCCGTCGCGCCCACCAGTTTCGGCGCGCGACGGATCGGGCAACTGCTTGGGATAGAACCCGCCTTTGGCACCGGCTGGAACAATCACCGCGTTCTTGACCTTTTGGGCCTTCATCAGCCCGAGCACTTCGGTGCGGAAATCGTCGCGCCGATCGGACCAGCGCAGACCGCCGCGCGCCACTGGGCCAGAGCGTAAGTGAATCCCTTCAACCCGCCGCGAATAGACCGAAATCTCGCGCCAGGGCAGCGGCTTGGGCAGTCCCGGAACCAGGCTGGAATCGAGCTTGAAGGCCAGCGCTTGGGCCCCTGCCGAGGCAAAGGCATTGGTCCTGAGCGTCGCTTCGACCAGGCTGCGGAACTGGCGCAGCAGCCGATCATCGTTGATCGCAGTGACCTGGGCGAGGCCCGCCCGGATCGCGTCTTGCGCAGCACTTTCGGCCTTGGCCCGGTCACCCTTGAACACCGGATCATGGCGCGCCACGAACAGCGCGATCACGCCGCGCGTTACAATAGGGGCATGCTGCAAGGCATCGACCGCGGTCGGCACCGAATAGTTGAGCCCGGCCTGCCGCAGATAACGATACCATGCCCGCAGCCAGTTGGCTTGCCGTGCACCCAGCGCCGCTGCAGTGATGAGGCGGTTGAACGGATCATCTTCGGCGTCGCCGTTGAGCACGTCGGAAATCGCGGGTTCGATCTCACCGGCGCGGCCCAGCAGCGCGGCGGGTTCCATCCCGGCTGGGGCCGCCAATACGAAATCGTGGATCGTCCCCAGCTTGCCGCCATCAAGCTCGGTCGGCACGTCTTCGATCACCCGGAAGCCGAAATTCTCCAACGCGGGAACGGCATCAGACAGCGCCAGTGAGCCGCTGCGCTGATAGAGCTTGAGCCGCAGCACGCCGGGTTCGTCCCCGGCCACCTTGTGCAGCCGGGCATCGCGCAGCGGGCCGTCCTCGCCATCGCCCGCAACGCGGCGGAGGCGGGCGATGTCGATGGCAGCTTCGGCGGCGCCATAGGCGGTGCGGTAGGCTAGCGGGAAGGATTCGGCATAGCGGCTGGCCATGGCGGCCGCGCGTGAGGGTTCTTCGCTCGCCGCAATCTCAGCCTCGACCGCATCGGCCCAGCCGCGCAGCATCGCCCCAAGCCGGGCATCGAGCGCGGCTTCATCGGGCAGAGTGGCCACTTCGGGCAAATCGAGCACAAACCGAATCAGCGCAAGATTACCGTCGATCGCAGTGCTCCAATCGAGCAAAGGCGCGTGCGCCGCTTCGACCAACATCGCCGCAACCTGCAACCGGGTGGCGGTCGACATCAGATCGCGCGGAACCCAGACGAAGGCAAACAGGTGCCGTTCGAGCGCCGCTGAGACCAGTGCCAGCTTGGGCCGGGGCCGGTCGGTCAAGCTCATCGTCGCGGTGGTGATCCGCTCGATCTCAGCATCGCTGAAGCTGACCATCAGATCGTGCGGCAGCTGGGTCAGAACATGGGCCAACGTCTTGCCGGCATGGCCTTGCGCCGAAAATCCGAACCGCTTGGCGAGGTCAGCCAGATGCGAGCGGAGCCGCGGAACCTGCGTTGGCGAAGCGGCCAGCGCAGCGCTGGTCCAGATCCCGGCATGGACCGAAAGCGCAGCCAGGCGGCCTTTCTCATAGCGCGGCAGGATAAAGAGATCGAGCTGGGTCCGGCGGTGGACCTGCGCGATCAGGTTCGACTTTACGATCAGCGGCACCCGGGCGCCCTTTTGCTGATCTTCAAACCAGGCAAAGGCGCGGTCATAGGAAATCGGGCCGAGCAAGGCCTTGGCGCTCTTGCGGCAAATTCCCAGCGCTTCGCTCTGGCTGCCATCGCGATTGCGGGTGACATGGCCGAGCTGGGTCAGCATCCCGTCCTTAAACCAGCGCAACAGCGCGGCGCCTTCGCTGTCGGCGCAGCCATCGGCGTCGATCGCCATGACGTCCTGCATCTTGGGCCAGTCCTGCACCGCCACCCGCACATCGGCGAGCGTCGCTTCAAGCGACTGTTCGAGCGCCCGGCGCTGGCGGGCATCGGCGCGGCTGGTCTCGATATAGACCATCGATTCGCGCTTTTCGCCGGCTGCATCGCCCTCGACCACATCGCTCAGCTTGCCCTTGGCGTCGCGCCGCACCGCCAGCACCGGATGGAGCAGCCGGTCGATCGCCAGACCGTGAGCGGCAATTGTCGCCGCGATCGAATCGACCAGAAACGGCATGTCATCGTTGATCAGGGCCAGCCGCATGAACCGTTCGCCGGCCGCGCCAGCAATCGATTCGATCACGATGGCAGCGGTTCCAGCGGCCCGATTGTCCGCCGCCGCGACCATGAATTCGGCGGCTTTGTCCAGTCCGCCAGCGCCAAAGGGCGCATCCCCCGGCAATAGCGAAACCGACAGACGCGCCGCCATGGCTTTGGTCAGGGCGGACTTAGAACTCTTCTGGGAACTCATTGGGGCAGCTCCTCAAGCAGCCGAAGCTGCCACTCCTGCGTGTTATATTGTTGCTAACTTACGTAGCATTCGAACTTACCCTAGGCCAAACTGGTCTCACTCGCAACCACAATGCCCCTAGGGAATTAGGCCTAAGCCAAGGCTTTCGCGGTTAGTTCCAGGGAGCGACGACGCATTGCGGGATCAAACGTCGCGCCCGAAACAATGATTTCGTCTGCCTTGGTCCGTTCAATGAATTGTGCGATCTCGCTACGGACTTTCTCAGGTCCGCCGACCGCACTGGCTTGGCGCATATGTTCCAGCATCGCCAACTGGCCTGGCGGCAGGGTCTGGCGATAGCCCGCAACCGGCGGTTTCAGCTTGCCCGGATTGCCCGATCGCAGCGCGACAAAGCTCTGGTCCATCGAAGTGCCAAGCAGCGCGGCTTCCTCATCATCGTCGGCCGCAATCACGGTCATCGCCGCCATCACATGCGGCCGTTCGAGCGATGCCGATGGGACAAACCGCTGGCGATAGAGCGCCAACGCCTGATCGAGATAATCGGGCGCAAAGTGCGAAGCGAAAGCATAGGGCAGGCCCAATGCGGCCGCCAAACTGGCCCCGAACAGGCTAGAGCCGAGCACCCACATTTCGACCGGCGCGCCATAGCCCGGCGTCGCCCGGATCGGCAGCGCCGGATCGCCGCTCAGCAGCGCGCGCAGTTCCATCACGTCCTGCGGGAAATGCTCGGCCGCGCGGCCCAGATCCTTGCGCAGTGCCTGACCGAACCGGGCATCGGCCCCTGGCGCCCGGCCCAGGCCCAGATCGATCCGGCCCGGAAACAGCGCATCGAGCGTTCCGAACTGCTCGGCAATCACGAACGGATTGTGATTGGGCAGCATGATGCCGCCTGCGCCGATCCGGATCGTGCTGGTCGCTGCGCCGATATGCCCGAGCACCACCGAAGTCGCGGCCCCGGCGACGCCTTCCATCGCGTGATGTTCGGCCACCCAGAAGCGATTGTAGCCGTGCGCTTCCGCCACCTGCGCCAACACTGCCGCCTCGGCCAACGCTTCGCCCACAGTGCCGCCTTCGCGCACCGGGACCAGATCAAGGACGGATAGCTGGATCACTTGGGCAGTGATGCGTCCGCCGGACCCAATTGGTCAAGGTAAGCTTGCGCGGTCTTGGCCGAAGGGCTGCCCGGCGCGGCTTTGATCACCGACAACCAGCTCTTGCGCGCCGCCTCATCATGCCCCGCAAGCACCGCGATCACGCCCGCTTCCAGCCCGATTTCGGGATCAACCGGAAACAGCTGCGCGGCCCGCTCGATCTGCATCTGCGCGTCGGCCAATTTGCCCTGGCGGCGTGATAGCGTGGCCGATAGCAGCCAGGCCTGATGGTTGTCCGGCGCCGCTATCCGCGCTTCAGCCAGGGCGGCGGCAGCTTCATCAGGCCGATCAAGCGCAACCAGTGCGCGGGCCCGGTCGATCTCGATCCCGCCGCGCTGCTTGGCGTCGAGGCCGTTCAAGGCATCGCCGCGCGCCAGATCAAGCGCCGCCAGTGCCTGCGCTGGTTCTTCACCCGCGAGCAGGGCGTTGCCTGCCAGCGCGGCAAGCCGGGCCCGCTCGTTGGCCGCATTGGTCGGGGTATCTTCACGGGCTGACAAGAACATCGGCGCTGCTTGGGCATAGCCTTCGATCCGGACCAACGCCATGCCATGGCACTGCTTGGCCCCGGCGCGGTCCTTCATCGACTTGGCACCAGCCAGCCAGTTCTGTGCGACCTCGATCGCATCAGATGGCCGGGTCATTGCCAGTTCGAGGCACTGTCCCAGCAAGTCGGGCTTGGTCAGTTCGGATGAGGAAGGTGGGGCCACGGCAGCACTCTTGGGCTTGGGGATCTGCAGCGGCGCCTGCGGCAGCGCGCCGCCGGGGCCGATCTGGGCGATCAGCGGGAGGAGGAAGAAAGATAGCGGCATGGGCGGTTCCGGTCGTTCAGTCCAGCGCGGCAAGAGTGCGCAGCAGCAAGGCAATGTCGCTCTCGCGGCTCAGGCGGTGATCCCCGTCCTTGACCAGCGTCACCTGCACATCGGCTGAACGCAGCGCCTTGGCGAGCCGCAGGGTAACTTCCCACGGAACATCCGGATCCTGTTGGCCGTGGAGCAAGCGGACCGGGCAGTCGATCGCGATTTCCGTACCGAGCAGCAGGTTGGACTGGCCATCAGCCCAGAATCCGGCAAAGGTCGGTGTGGGCTGCGGGCCGAAGGCGTTTTCTTCAAACACCGTTTCACCGGCCAGCAGTTCGGCTTGCTGTTCGTCGCTAAAGCCCCAGGCGGTGAAATCAGGCGCTGCTGCAATCCCGACCAGAGCGGCAATCCGGTCCGGGATCTGCAAAGCCACCAGCAGCATCAACCAGCCGCCCATCGACGATCCGATCAGCACCACCTGTCCCGGGCAATGGGCCGCAATCAGCGCGCACACCTCATCCCGCCAACGGCTGAGCGTGCCCTCGGTAAACTCGCCATCGCTTTCCCCGCAGCCCGAGTAATCGAGCAGCAAGCAGTCCCGCCCTTGCCGCACGGCCCAGTCGAGCGCCGCACAAGCCTTGCTCCCGGCCATGTCCGACATATAGCCCGGCAGAAATACCAGCGTGGGCCCAGCGCCTTCGCTATGCCGAAACGCGATCCGGCGGCCATCGGGTAGGGGGTGAAAGCGGGTTTCGGTCATTGCCGTCTCCTGCCTTGACGGCGAGCACTAATCAATCCTGCCATTGCCGTGTCACTTTTGTCCGTTAGTCTGGGGCAAGGATCAGGGAGAACCAAATGACCGCCGCCAAGCCCGACGCTGCGCCCGAAACGCCCGCGCTGACCGCGAGCCGCCGCAATGCGCTGAAACTGGGCTTGCTGGGGCTAGGCGGGCTGGCTGGAGCTCCGGCTCTTGCGCTGGGGTCGAAAGGGTTCACCCACGGGGTCGCCAGCGGCGAGCCGGGGCCGGTCCAAGTGTTGCTGTGGACCCGCTATCTGTCCGATCAGGATACCACGTTGAAGTGGGAACTTGGCGAGGACGCCGAGTTCACCCGGATCGCGGCGACGAGCGATTGCACCGCCTCCCCCGCCAACGATTGCTGCGCCAAGGCCTTGGCCAAGGGACTGAAGCCGGGCCAATGGTATTACTACCGCTTCATTTCCCCGACGGGCGAAGAATCGGTCGTCGGGCGCACCAAGACCCTGCCGGTCGGCAAAGTCCCGCGCTTCAAAATGGCGGTGTTTTCTTGCTCGAACTATGGGTTTGGATGGTTCAACGCCTATGGCCACGCGGCCGAGGCGGGCGATTTCGATTTGGCGCTGCACCTTGGCGATTACTTCTATGAGTACAAGCGCGGGACCTACCCGAGCGAAAAGCAGGGATTGACCGAACGACTGCTGCCTGTGAACGAAAGCGTCACACTGGCCCAATACCGCGAGCGACTGGCGACCTATCGGGCCGATCCGGACCTGCAACGGCTGCACCAGCTTTACCCCACCGTGACCGTCTGGGACGATCACGAAGTGGCCAACGACACCTGGCGGGACGGGGCCGAAAACCACGATCCCAGCGAGGGCGACTGGGCGCTGCGCAAGATCGCGGCGGAAAAGGCCTACCGCGAATGGCTGCCGGTTTCAGATGATGATTACGCAGCCTACGAAGTCGGCAATCTGGCGACCTTGTTCCGGCTCGAAACCCGTCATCTGGCCCGCGAAAAGCCATTTGAGCTCGACGCAATCTTCGATGCCGCAGCGCCAGGGCAAGCCGATGCGGCGCTGGCCGCTTTCCGCGACGGGGCCTGGCGTGATGCTTCGCGCGGGCTGCTGGGGGCCGGGCAAGAGGGCTGGCTGGCGAGCGGCCTCAAGGCTTCGGCCAAAGCGCACAAGCCTTGGCAGGTATTGGTCCAGCAGGTAATCATGGGCCAGCTCGCCATGCCAACCAATCTGGCCGAGGGAATGGCAGCGGATTCGCCAGACTGGCTGAAAAAGCGGATCGCGGTCGGCACAGCGGCGTCGAAGACCGGCCTGCCGATGAACATGGACGCCTGGGACGGCTATCCCGCCGCGCGCGACCGGTTGATGAAGGCTTCGCTGAACGCCGGAGCCAACCTGCTGGTGCTAACCGGGGACAGCCACAACGCCTGGGCGTTTGATCTAGGCCACAAGGGCAACCGTGTCGGGGTGGAAATGGCCGGACAGTCGGTCACTTCGCCCGGCGCCGAAAGCTCGGTGCGGTGGCGTAAGCCCGCTGCGCTTGCTGCCGATATTTTGGCGCGGAATGAACAGCTCAAATGGTGCGACACGTCGCAGCGCGGGTACATGGCGGTGGAGCTAACCCCCAAGTCGGCGACCAGTGAGTGGCGCTTCCTAACCACCGTCCGCCAGCGCGGCACCACACTGGCCGGGACCAAGCGGATGACCGTGCTGGCGGGACAGCGGCGGTTTACGCCTTCTTGAGAGGCTGCGCGCTGAATCGCCCGAGGGACAGCCGACTGCGTTCCGGCCGCCAGGCTGGCCACTGGCGCTTGGTCTGGCCTGGCTGCTGGCGATTGGCTGGCGCGCCGAAATCCCCAGTTGGTTGAGCCTTAACCCTTGCCGTGCTAGGGGCGTGACCATGCTTATAGCACGCGCCTTTTCGCTGACTACCACCACCACCCGGGATCACCCGGGGCGGGCTGCTTTCGCCTGAGGCGACAAGCGCCGCCGTCCGGGTTCGGGCGGCTGGCGTTTCCCCCGAACCTGTCAATCCTAACGCCGCCCCTTCCGGTGCGCGCCGGCTTGTGCCAAAGCGCCCGGCAAGAACGACGAGAGTGACCATGTCAGACCATTACACAATCAGCCTTCCCGATGGTTCGGTGCGCGAAATGCCGGCCGGTTCGACCCCTGCCGATGTTGCTGCGGCAATTGGTCCGGGCCTCGCCAAAGCGGCACTGGCCGCGCGCGTTGATGGCCAGCTGGTCGATCTGACCCTGCCGTTCTCCGGCGATGCCAGCCTGGCGCTGGTGACCGCGCGGGATGAGGCCGATGCGCTTGACCTCGCCCGGCACGATTTCGCCCACGTTCTGGCCGAAGCGGTGCAGGCGCTGTTTCCTGGCACGCAGATCACTTTCGGGCCGAGCACCGACGACGGGTTCTACTATGACTTCGCGCCAAAGGACCGCCCGTTCACCGACGAGGATCTGCCCGCGATCGAAGCGCAGATGCGCAAGATCATCGCCGCCAACAAGCCGCTGCGCCGCGAAGTGTGGAGCCGCGAACAGCTGATCAGCCGGTGGAAGCAGCAGGGCGAAAGTTTCAAGGCCGAGTGGGCCGCTGAGCTGCCGGGCGACGAACCGCTGACGGTCTATTGGTCGGGTGATGACTGGCTCGATATGTGCCGCGGGCCGCACCTGCCTTCGACCGGCAAGCTTGACCCCAACGCCTTCAAACTGACGCGGGTTTCAGGCGCCTATTGGCGCGGCGATCAGGCCAATGCGATGCTCAGCCGGGTTTACGGCACCGGCTGGCTCAACAAGAAGCAGCTGGACGAACATCTGATCCGGCTCGAAGAGGCCGCCAAGCGCGACCACCGCAAGCTCGGCGCCGAGATGGACCTGTTCCATCTGCAAAGCGAAGCCCACGGCTCGGTCTTCTGGCACCCCAAGGGGTACCTCATCTGGCGCGAGCTGGAGGCCTATATGCGCCGCGCGATCGATGGCGGCGGGTATAGCGAAGTCAAGACGCCGCAGCTGATGGATGCCAAGCAATGGGAAGCCTCCGGGCACTGGGGCAAATATCGCGAGAATATGTTCGTCGTTCCCGACGAGATTCCCAACGCCGATGACGACGACCAGATCCTGAGCGGCAAAAGCGACCTGATGGCGCTGAAGCCGATGAACTGCCCAGCCCACGTGCTGATCTTCCGGCAGGGCATCAAAAGCTACCGCGATCTCCCGCTGCGCATGGCGGAAATGGGCTGTTGCCATCGCAATGAACTCCACGGCGCGCTGCATGGCTTGATGCGGGTCCGGCAGATGACGCAAGACGATGGTCACATCTTCTGCCGTGAGGATCAGATCGTCGATGAGGTCCGGACATTCTGTGATCTGCTCGACAAGGTCTACAAGGACCTGGGCTTTGAAAGCTATGCGATCAAGCTTGCCCTGCGGCCCGAGAAACGCTTCGGGACCGACGAAATGTGGGATCGTGCGGAGAACGACCTGCGCGAAGCCGTGCGGCTCGCGGGGCGTTCTGGTCCTGAATATCAATGGGAAGAACTCCCCGGCGAAGGGGCGTTCTATTCGCCCAAGCTTGAGTTTCATCTGACCGACGCGATTGGACGGACCTGGCAGTGCGGGACGATCCAGCTCGACTATGTCCTGCCTGAACGGCTCGACGCCGCTTACATCGGGGAAGACGGAGAGAAGCACCGCCCGGTGATGCTCCACCGCGCCATTCTGGGCACTTTCGAGCGGTTCATCGGCATCCTGATCGAACATCACGCCGGACGTTTCCCGGTCTGGCTTGCGCCGGTTCAGGCGGTAGTCGCGACGATCGTGTCCGATGCCGATGGCTATGCCGCCGAGGTGACCGAGCAGCTGAAAGCCGCCGGGATCCGGGTCGAGACCGATCTGCGCAACGAGAAGATCAACTACAAGGTCCGCGAACACTCGCTGCAAAAGGTCCCGCACCTGCTGGTAGTCGGCAAACGCGAGGCCGAAGAGGGCACCGTCGCTGTCCGCACGCTCGGCGCCGAATACCAGAAGGTCATGCCGCTGGCTGAGGCGATTGCCATGCTGAAGGGTGAAGCAACCCCGCCGGACTTGCGCAACTGATGACAGGACGGCCGTTGGGGTAGCCCAAGTGAGGGAAACCAGATGAACTTGCTGATTAAGCTGTCGCTCACGCTCAACATCGTTGTGTTGGTTCCGGTTTGTGCCGGTCTGTTGCGCGGGGCAGATTGGACCTTGGCCGCCTATGGCCCGCCCAGTCCGGCGCGCGGCATCCTGCTGTCGATCTATCTGGCGATCTTGCTCGTTTCGGTGGGACTGTTGCTCAAACCGGTTCCAGCGATGGTTGCGGCGCTGCTGATCGTGCAGATTGCCTACAAAGTCACGACACCGTTTACCGTCGGAACGCTGGCTAACCCGGTGGTAATCAGCAATCTGGCAATTGCAGCCTTTCATGCCGTCACCTTGCGCGCCGTGCTGGCGCGATCCGTGCTGTAATTTGATCAAGCCAGCCCGGTGGGGGACACCGTTATGCTCGGCCTGACCGAAGTCCAGATCGGCGTCGCGCTTGCCGCTGCGCTGAGCGCCGCATTCGTGCGGGGGTTGGCCGGGTTTGGCATGGCAATCCTGCTGGTGCCAGTGCTGGGCCTCGCGGTGCCGCCAGCCGAAGCGGTGGTCGTGGCCAATTGGTTGGGGCTGCTGATCGGGCTGGTTGGGCTCAAGAAGATCATCGGTGCGAGCGAACGCAGTGCTTTTGTAATTGCGGCGGTGGCAGTGGCGGCGACTCCGCTGGGGGTCTGGCTGCTAACGGTAACCGATCCTGCGCTGGCTCGGCTGCTGATCGCCCTGATTGCGCTCGGCTCGTTCGTGCTGGTGCTGCTGCCCAAACGGCCTGCACACCATGTTCCGGGCAAAGCCGAAACCGGCGCAACCGGGCTTGTTTCAGGCGTGCTGACGGGATTTGCCGGAATGCCGGGGCCGCCGGTGGTGCCCTATTACTTGCGCCGCGAAATCACCCCGGCGCTGGCCCGAGCCTCGATGATGACGATCTTCATAGCCACCTCGCTGGCCGGGGTGCTTTCGGCCTCAGCATTGGGCGTTGCGACTTGGCGCGAACCGCTGTTTGCCGCGGTGCTGTTTCCGGCCGTTTTGCTTGGCAACTGGCTGGGGCAAATGGCTTTTGGCAAGGTCAGCGATGCAGCCTGGCGGACGTTTACTGGCGGTGTACTGGGGCTGGCCGCCGCAGCGGCGCTGTGGAAGCTGTTACAGGCCTAAGGACGGTAGCGCCTGTCCGGCGACGATCAGAATTGTCGCGCAGCCCACCACCAGAAACTGACGCAGCAGTTCCGCCGCATCGGGCAGCGGGCGGGTAGCAGCAAGGGCAACAACGCGGGCCATTGCCAGCTTATCGGCCCAAACCCGTTACCGAATGGTAAACTCAACCCGCTTCGAACAGGGCCTTCAGATCCTTTTTGAGGATCTTGCCATTGGCATTGCGCGGCAGAGTCTCGCCATGAAACAGGATCCGCACCGGCACCTTGAATGCCGCCAACCGCTCGCGCACATGGCTTTGCAGCTCGGCCTCGGTGGCCGTCATTCCCGCTGACAAGTGCACTACGGCAGCGGGTTCCTCGCCCAGGGTGCGGTGGGGGATGCCAACCACTGCCGCGTCCATCACCGCCGGGTGATCGTAGAGCGCGTTTTCAACTTCGGACGAGTAGATATTCTCTCCGCCGCGGATCACGATGTCCTTGGCCCGGTCGGCGATGAAGCAAAATCCTTCGTCATCGAGATAGGCCAGGTCGCCGGTGCGGACCCAGCCATCGACGAAGGTTGCGGCGCTGGCTTCGGGGTTTTGCCAATAGCCTGCCACGATCATTGGCCCGCGCGCCCACAGCTCGCCGATCGCGCCAGCAGGCAGCACTGTCGCCCCGTCCTCACCCCGGATTTCAAGGTCGGCTGCTGCCACGGCCGGACCGCAGCTGGTCGGGCGGTTCAGATAGTCCTCGCCCGAATGGGTGGTGACGGTGGCGGTGGTTTCGGTCATCCCCCAGCCGTTGCCAGGCAGTGCGCCGAACTCCTCATAGATCCGCCGGACCAGCTCGGGCGCGGACGGCGCGCCGCCATAGCCAATCGTTTCAAGGCTGGAGAGATCGTAGTTCGCCCGGTCAGGGTGTTCGAGCAATTGCCAGGCAATCGTCGGCACACCGCCAGTGGCGTTGACCTTCTCGCGCTCGATGATCCCGAAGGCCTGGACCGGATCCCATTTGTACATGAAGATCAGCGTGTGACCGCCGGCGATCGCGCCCATCATGGTCGCCGAACAGGCGGTGGCGTGGAATAGCGGGATTACCGTCAGCATGGTCTTGCGGGTGGGTTCCGGCAAAGCCTCACCCCGGCGCAGAACGCTGCGGGCGGCGGCATAGCCGCTGGAGAGGATGTTGGTGGTAAGGTTGCGGTGCGTACCCAGCGCGCCCTTGGGATTGCCGGTGGTGCCCGAAGTATAGAGGATCGTCGCGGGATCGTCCGGGGAAATTTCGACAGCGGGCAGATCGGCGTCGGGCAAGTCGGCCCAGCCCGCTGACGGCCCGAAAATATCTTCCATCCGGGTCGCCCCCGGCACTGCCCCAGCGGCGCGGGCCACTAGCACCTGCTCCAGCGCGGGCAGTTCGGCAAAGTGCGGCGCGGCACGGTCGAGCCGTTCGGGATCGCAGATCAGCACCTTGGCGCCCGAATTGGACAGGCCATAGCTCAGTTCCGGCCCGGTCCACCAAGCGTTGAGCGGAACGCAGATTGCCCCCAGCGCGGTGATCGCGAAAAAGGCCACCGGCCATTCGGGCAAATTGCGCATCGCCAGCGCAACCCGGTCACCCTTGTTGACGCCCTGCGCTTGCAAATGCGCAGCCAGCACCGCAGCGGCACGGAACCAGCCGTCAAAGGACACCCGCTCGTCTTCATAGATCAGGAACGTAGCATCCCCGTGGGTCCGGCCGTGCCGCGCGAGCGCGGCGAGGCTGGGCATGGCGTTTTTCCAGACCCGCGTCGGCACTCCGCGGATCTCGGCCAGCTCCATTTCGAACGGCATGCCCGGCGCGCAGAGCTGGTCCTGCACCTGCGCCACGCTGCGCGCGGGCCAGCCGTCCGGGATTACAAAGCCTTGGGTCATGCCGGGATGGCGTTGAACGGGACACCTTTGTCTGGCCGGTGATCCTGCGGCAGGCCGAGGATCTTTTCGGCAATTGTGTTGAGCAACACTTCGTCCGAGCCGCCTGCGATCCGCCCGGTTGGCGCGTTGAGCCAGCTCGTGCCCCAGTCGGTCTTGACGAAGGCGTGCTCGTCAAAGGCCAGTCCTTGGTTCCCGCGCATATCCATCGCCAGTTCTGACAGCTTTTGCCGGCTGCGCACCGCGACCAGTTTCTGCAAGGAGCCTTCCGGCCCCGGCTGCATTCCGGCCATCATCATCGCAAAGGCGCGCGCGGTGATCGAATCGAGCCCGGCCCGCATCGCGTGGTTGCGAGCAATCGCCGAGCGCATCCGTCCGTCCTCAATCGCCGGCCGTCCATTCAGATCGGTCTCCTTGGCCAGCTTGACGAACTCATCCAGATGCGGGCCAAACCCGCCGCTGTCGGTCGCGATGTAGCGTTCGATCATCAGCGTGTGGAGCGATACGGCAAAGCCAGCTCCAACCGCGCCGAGCCGCTGCGAATCTTCCACCCGGACATCGTCGAAGAACACTTCGTTGACGTGGCTGTCACCGCCCGCCAGCTTGATTGGGCGCACGTCGACGCCCTTGGACTTCATGTCGATCCAGAAATAGGTCAGTCCCTTGTGCTTGGCGACGGTCGGGTCAGAGCGGGTGACGATCACGCCATAATCGCAATACTGCGCCCATGAGGTCCAGATCTTCTGGCCATTCATTTTCCAGCCGTTGCCATCGGGCTCAACCTTTGTGCGCAAAGCTGCGAGGTCAGAGCCGCCCGAAGGTTCGGAGAACATCTGGCACCAGATTTCCTCACCGCGCAGCGCCTTGACCACGCGTTCCTTCACGAACGCCTTGTCTTCGCAGTAGTGCATCAGGATCGGTACCGGCATCCCCAGCGAAATCCCGAAGAACCCGACCGGCATACCGAACTGCATCTCTTCGCTATCGAAGGCGATCTTGTGCAGGTGGGTCAGGCCTTGTCCGCCCATATCGACTGGCCAATTGATTCCGCCGAACCCGGCATCGTACTTGGCTGCCATATATTCGCGGCCCAGCGCCAAATCCTGTTCCATGGCATTGCCGATGCGGGCTTCTCGGCCATATTTGGCGTCCATGGTTTCAAGGAAAGCGCGGGCGCTGGCCCGATAGGCGTTCAGATCGCTCATGCCTTTTCTCCGCTCAATTCGTTGACCAGCACGTCTTCCCAGAACAGCAGGTTGCCGCATTCTACCGCCAGGCTGCGGGCCCGGCGCATGTGAAGATGCAGCCCCAGATCCCAGGTCACCCCAATCCCGCCGTGGATCTGGATGCAATCGCGAGCATTGGTATCATAGGCCTCGGTCGCCGAGATCCGGGCATCCGCGGCGGCGAGCAGGAACTCACTGGTCCCTTCCTGTGCGGCGGCGTGGATGCAATTGGCCCGGGCGATTTCGACCAACCCGTACATTTCGGCGATCCGGTGCTTGATCGATTGGAACGCGCCGATCAGCTGACCAAAAGCCTTGCGGGTCACAGCATAATCGCGCGCGACATAAAGCAGTGCCTCAGCCCCGCCGACCTGTTCGTGCGCCGTGACCACCGCCATCCGGGCCAGCACGTCCAGCGCCAAAGCCCGCGCGGCATCGCCCAGCGCGATCAGCTTGGCCGGCGAATCGGCAAAGGCGAGATCGGCATAGAGCCGGGCATTGTCATAACTATCGACCGCGCTGCGGCTGGCATTCGCCAGTTCGACCACCACGAGCGCCAGTTCACCGGCGCAGCTGGCCCAGACCAAGGCCAGATCGGCCTTCAGACCGCCGGCCACGGCAGGCTTCACGCCGGTCAGCTTGCCATCGGCGAATGTCACTGCCGGAACCGGCGGCAGCACGGCGTTTCCTTCGGCAAAGGCAACACTGCCGATTGCCTCGCCGCTGGCCAGTTTGGGCAGCCATTCGCTGGCCAGTGCCGCGTCGCTGCCTTGCACCAGCGCCTGCGCCAGACCGTAACCACCGGTCAGGAATGGCGCGCCCGAAGTGGCCGCACCGCAGGCCTGCGCAACCAGCCCCAGTTCGGTCAGGCCAAGGCCCAGACCGCCGTATTCTTCCGGGATCGCCAGCGCGGTCCAGCCCTGCTCGACCGCAGTGTCCCAGAACGGCTGATCGCATTCGCCGACCTGCTCGAGCAGTTTCAGCAAGCGATCTTTCGAGGTGCGCGCATCGAGTACGCGGCGCGATTCGGTGGCGATGGCCTGCTGGCCCTCGTCGTACAGAATGGACATCGGCAATTCTCTCCTTGGCACCTTCTTAATCGTTCGATTAAAAAGCGCAATCAAGTACAAAAGGACATGACCATGATTCCCGACCCGCTGTTCGATTTCACCGACAAGGTGGTGCTGGTCACCGGCGGCTCGCGCGGGCTGGGCTACCGGATGGCGATGGCCTTTGCGGAGCGCGGCGCCGATCTGATCGTGGCCAGCCGAAAGCTCGAAAACTGTGAGCAGGTGGCAGGCGAAGTCCGCGCGCTAGGCCGCCGGGCGCTTGCCGTCGGCATGCACGCCGGGCGCTGGGCCGATTGTGACGCCTTGATCGAGCAGGCTTACGGCGAATTCGGCCGGGTCGATGTGCTGGTCAACAATGCCGGAATGTCGCCCGCCTGCCCCAGCCATGAGCTCACCGAAGCGCTGTTCGATTCGGTGCTCAATCTCAATTTCAAAGGTCCGTTCCGGCTCGCCAGCCAGATCGGCCACCGGATGCGCGAGGGCAGCGGCGGGGCGATCATAAACATCAGCTCGATCGCTTCGATCCGCGCCGCACCGGGCGTGGTCCCCTATTCCGGGGCTAAGGCCGCGCTCAACGCGATGACCGTTTCGCTGGCCCGCGAATATGCCCCCAAAGTCCGGGTCAACGCGATTGTCGCAGGCGCTTTCCTGACTGACATTGCGGCGGCGTGGGAGCCCGAAAAGCGCGAGAAGCAGCCCGTCGCGCTGGGGCGGCCGGGCCGTCCGGAAGAAATCATCACCGCCGCGCTGATGCTGGCCAGTTCCGCCTCATCCTATACCACCGGCGAGCTGCTGCATGTCGATGGCGGCTCGCTTTAGGCCATAACCACGGCGTTCTGGCGGGGCCGGGTGAGCCAAAAATCGCACGACCAAATCCGCCCAAGAGTTGGGGTTTAATATTGCGAAAAACGAATTTGATGCGGTCGGTTATGACAAATTTCCGCCACATATGGATAAAGCTTGCAACCGCTGGCTGGGTCAATCAACTAGCGTCAGGTTATGAAACAGGCGGCTGACACGATTTTGGCGAAAGACGTGGATTCCGGGCTGATTGCCCGGCTTGAGCTGATCGACACCCGGCTACGCTGGCTGTCATCGTGGATCATTCATAACGCCAACCATCTGCGCGAAAGCCGCGACGGCCTGAAGGTCGGCGGTCATCAAGCGAGCTGTTCTTCGATCTCGACGATTATGACTGCGCTGTATTTTCAGGCACTCCGGCCACAGGATCGGGTCGCGGTAAAGCCGCATGCCGGACCGGTGCTGCACGCAATCCACTACCTGCTGGGCAGCCAGTCGCTTGAACAGCTGCAGACTTTCCGTGGGCTGGGCGGCGCGCAAAGCTATCCATCGCGAACCAAAGACAAGATCCCGGTCGATTTCTCCACCGGGTCGGTCGGTCTTGGCGTGGCGATGACCGCTTTTGCCAGCCTGGTGCAGGATTACCTGATCGCGCACGGCCAGCTGGCACAGAACGATGCCGGACGGATGATAGCGCTGATGGGCGATGCCGAACTAGATGAAGGCAACATCTACGAATGCCTGATTGAAGGCTACAAGCACGATATCCGCAATTGCTGGTGGATCGTCGATTACAATCGCCAGTCGCTTGATTCGACGACCGCTGACCGGATGTTCCGCCGCTTTGACGATATCTTTGAAACCTGCGGCTGGCGGGTCCTGACACTGAAGCATGGCAAGATGCAGCGCGAAGTGTTTGGGCGCCCGGGCGGGACGGCGATCGAGCGCTGGATCGATGATTGCCCCAATGCCGAATACGCCGCGCTGACCTATCAAGGCGGCAGCGCCTGGCGGTCGCGGCTCAATACCGATCTGGCCGCCGACAAACTCGCTCTGGCGTTGATTTCCAGCATGGATGACACAGCGCTATCGGCGTTGATGCTCAACCTTGGCGGTCACTGCATCGAAACCCTGCTGGAGGCATTTGCCGAGGCCGACGATGAGCGCCCGACCATGTTCATCGCCTATACCGTCAAGGGTTATGGCCTGCCCTTCCAGGGGCACAAGGACAATCATGCCGGATTGATGAACCCCACCCAGATGAATTCGCTGCGTGAAAGTCTGGGCATTGCCGAAGGCTCCGAATGGGAGCCCTTTGCCGGGCTGGGCGATAACAGCATCAACGATCTGAAGGCGTTTATCGAGCCCGTGCGCGCCGTGCTCGCGCGGTCCGCGGCACCCGCACCGACCATTGCAGTGCCGGCTGCGTTCGCTGTTCCTGACGGGGCAGAGCAATCCACCCAGGCGGCATTCGGGCGGATCCTGCTCGATCTGTCCAAATCGGGTCACGCCTTGGCCGATCGAATCGTGACAACCTCGCCCGATGTCACCGTATCGACCAACCTGGGCGCATTCGTTAACCAGCGCGGGCTGTTCCGGCGGCAAGAGCTGAAAGACATTTTCGCAGGGTACAAGATTCCGTCGCCGCAGAAGTGGTCCGGGCATCTTGCTGGCCAGCATATCGAGCTCGGCATTGCCGAAAACAACCTGTTCCTGATGCTGGCCGCGCTGGGTCTGTCGGGCCCGGTGTTCGGGCACCGCTTGCTGCCGATCGGCACGGTCTATGATCCGTTCATCGCCCGCGGGCTCGATGCGCTCAACTACGCCTGCTATCAGGACGCCCGGTTCCTGCTGGTGGCGACTCCGGCAGGGCTGACGCTGGGTCCTGAAGGCGGGGCGCACCAATCGATCAACACGCCGCTGATTGGCATGGGCCAGCCCGGCCTGACCTATTTCGAGCCAGCCTTTGCCGATGAACTGGCCTTGCTGATGCATTGGGCCTTTGGTCATATGCAGGCGCAGGATGGTGGTTCGGTCTATCTGCGCCTCTCAACCCGCCTGCTCGAACAACCCGTGCGCGCGGATGACAGCTGGAAAGCCGATGCGCTGCGCGGGGCATACTGGCTGCGCGAACCGCTCGCCGGAAGCCAGCTCGCCATCGTCTACACTGGCGCGATTGCGCCCGAAGCGCTCGCAGCCTGGGAGGCACTGCGCGAAGACTTGCCCGGTCTGGGACTGCTGGCGGTCACCTCCCCCGATTTGCTGCACCGCGAATGGTCGGCCGCAAACGCCTTGCGCGGTGGTGGCAGCGAACGCTTGCCGAGCCACATCGAAACGCTGCTGGCGCCGCTGGCCAAGGATGCCGGTATCGTCACACTGATCGACGGATCACCAGCCGCGCTGTCATGGCTTGGCGGGGTCAAGGGTCACCGGGTTAGCCCGCTGGGTATCGACCAGTTTGGCCAGACCGGCGATCTGCCCGATCTGTACCGCACTTACCGGCTTGATCCCGAAGCAGTGTTCGATGCGGCAGCGGAGATCATTCTGGCGGGGTAACCCCGCGCAAGGCCGAAAAGCGGTTGATCAGCCAGCTCCTGAACTGGGCAATGGCGGGATCGGCCAGATCATCGGCATGCAGCTTGAGGTAGTAACCGTAGCCATCCTCAATCACCGCGTCATAGGGCATAACCAGGTGCCCGTCAGCAATCTCGGCCGCAAACAGATCGACGTCGCCCAGCATGACCCCGCCCGAAGTCATGGCATATTTGGCCGACGCGATCGCCGTATCGAACGCCAGCCCGCCCTGCATTGATCTGGTGATAGCACCTCGCTGCAGGTAATCGCCCCACAGCAAGTCTCGCGGTTGGCCATCCAGTTTAAGGTGCAGCAGTTCCTGCGCGGCCAGGAACTCCGCCAGCGATTTGCCCGCCGCCCCCGCCGCAGTCGCCGGTGAACACAGCGGCGCAACCCGGACTTTCCACAACAGGTCGGTAATCCGGTCATCGACATTGGGCCGGTCATAGACAATCGCCATATCCAGCTCAGTCGGCGGCAGACCCGTGACATTGGCGCTCGATACATCGATCCGGAACTCAGGATGCTCGCTGTGGAATTCCCCCAGCATCGGCATGAACATCTGCTGGAGCAGCGAGGGCGGCACGTGCAGCCGCATCGCCCGCCCCGGTACGCTCTCGTCCCGGATTGCGTTCATCGTCTGCTCGATCCGCTCAAGCGATTTGGACACCACTGCCAGCAGTTCTGCCCCCGCCGGGGTCAGCGACAAGCGGCCCGCATCGCGTTCGAAAAGCTGCTTGCCAAGCAGGCTTTCGAGCGCGCTGACGTGGCGGCTGAGCGCGCTTTGCGAAACCGACAAGGCCGCCGCCCCGCCGGTGAAGCTGAGGTGCTTGCCGACTGCTTCGAAAGCCCGCAACGCATTGAGCGGAAGCCAGCGCCGGTTCATGACAGACTTGTTCGCGATAACCTCGCCCTTCCAATCGCAGAAACCTGCAGCGCCCTGATGTCTGACTATTTGACATAGGGCTATGCCAAAAGTCGATTTCCCGTTCTCCGGGTCCTGCGCCACTATCCCCGGCAATGGTTTTTGGGGAGTTTCCTGATGTCTGACCTTGCGTGGGCCGCGAGCCAATTTGCCGCGCGGCGCGCGGGCCATTCGCTGCCACAGGGACTCTATCTCGACCAGCGGGCCTTCGACTTCGATATGGACGCGATCTATGGCCGCAGCTGGCTGATGGCCGGGTTCGAATGCGAGCTGCCCAAGCCCGGCAGTTATCTGGCCCTGACCGTGGGCAAATGGCCAGTGCTGATCACCCGCAATCGCGATGGCGAAATCAAGGCTTTTCACAATAGCTGCCGGCATCGTGGATCGCTGTTGTGTCAGTCAGGCACTGGTTCGGCCGCACGGCTCGTTTGCCCCTATCACCGCTGGACTTACGATCTTGATGGTGGCTTGCTGGCAGCCGGACGGATGCCGGACGATTTCAGCAAGAGCGATCACGCCCTGAAGCCGGTGGCGATCGAATGCATCGCCGGGGGTATGTTCATTTGCCTGGCTGAAACCCCGCCGCCAATCGCAGACTTTGCCGCAAAATTCGAAACCTATGCCGCGCCGCATGATTTCAAGAATGCCAAATTGGCGGCTTCAGCAGTGTTGGTCGAAAATGCCAACTGGAAGCTGGTGATGGAGAACGCGCGCGAATGCTATCATTGCGCGACCGGCCACCCAGAGCTCTCGAAAACATTTCCGGTCGGGATGTCCAAGCATTTCGATCTGGGCGAAGATGCGCGCAATGTGGCCTTTGCTGACCGGATGGATCGGCTCGGCCTGCCCCATGCGGCGGTTGAGGGCCACTGGTGGCAAGTGGCGCGATTTTCCTTGAATGAGGGCTGCCGATCAATTTCCAGCGATGGGCAGCATCTGTCCAGCAAGTTGATGTGTGATGCCGGCGATGGCGATCTCGGCTCCATGCGGTGGGCGATCGACCCGCACCTGTTTGGTCACGCAACAGCCGATCATACCTTCATGTTCAGTGCGATGCCGGTCGGCCCGACCGAAACCCACGTGTTCAGCAAATGGCTGGTCCATAAGGACGCGGTCGAAGGGGTCGATTATCACCTCGACCAGCTGACCGATCTGTGGACCCTGACCAACCTGCAGGACAAACATCTGGCAGAGAACAATCAAGCCGGGATTTTCAGTCCGGGCTATACCCCCGGACCCTATTCTGAAGATGCTGAGATGCTGGTGCTGCGTTTTACCGACTGGTATTGCGACATAGCACGTGCATACCTTGCCCATGCAGAATGATCCGCCCGCCGGTGTGAGACCGGAAACACTCGCCGTAACGTTCGGATACGATCCGCAAAGCGCATCTGGATCGGTCAAGCCGCCGATCTACATGACCTCGACCTTTGTGTACCCGTCAGCGCAACACGCCAAACACGTCCACGAAGCCTTCTTTGACGGTACCGGGCCGCTGGCGGGCGCGGCACAGCACATCTATTCGCGGCTTGGCCACCCCGGGCTCGACATCCTTGAAGCCAGACTGGCGGCAATCGACGGAGCAGAAGCAGCAGTTGCCTATAGCAGCGGCATGGCCGCACATTCCGCGATCGCGCTGGCTTTTATGCGCCCGGGCGACAGCGTGCTGCACGGACGGCCGATTTATGGCGGCGTCGATATGCTCTACAACAGCGTGATGGTGCAGTACGGCTGCCACGCCGCTACCTACACCGACGGCACGGACGAGGCTGGCGTGCGCGCTGCCGCCGACCAGGCCCTGGCGCAAGGCCCGCTCAAATTGATCATCGCCGAAACTCCGGCCAATCCCACCGCAGCAATCGTCGATCTGGACCTGATGGTGCGGCTGGCCGATGAGATCGGCGAACGGCAGGGGCACCGTCCGCTGGTGGTGGTCGACAACACCTTGCTCGGGCCATTTGCCCAGCGCCCGATCGAGCAGGGCGTTGACCTGTGCCTGACCTCGCTGACCAAGTATTGCGGCGGCCACAGTGACCTGCTGGCCGGCGGGGTCAGCGGCAAAGTCGAATTGATCGCACTGCTGCGGACCATGCGCACCACCTGGGGCAATCATCTCGATCCCTATACCGCGTGGCTGGTCACCCGCAGCCTCGAATCGGTGCATGTCCGGACCGAGCGGGCGATGAGCAACGCGCGGACAGTGGCGGAATTCCTTCGCGGCCATCCCAAGGTGGCAGGGGTCACCTACCTTGGCTTCCTGCCTGAAGGCAGCCACCAACGCGCGGTCTATGATCGCCAGTGCAAAGCTGCCGGATCGACTTTCTCGTTTCACCTTCACGGCGGCGAGGCAGAGGCTTTCCGCCTGCTCGACCGGCTGCGCCTGCTCAAGCTGGCGGTCAGCCTGGGCGGATCAGAGACGCTGATCTGTCATTCAGCCAGCACCACGCACTATGCCCTCACGCCTGCGCAGCGGCTTGACGGCGGGATTACCGAAGGCACGATGCGGCTGTCAGTCGGACTTGAACATGTCGATGATCTGATTGCGGATCTCGCCCAGGCATTGGAAGCAGTTTGATGGAACTCAACTTCACCGGAACCGACGTTTGCGCCGTCAGCACTGGCACTCGCAGCGCGGTTGAAGCGCGGTATGATGTGGTCGTGGTCGGCGCTGGGCCGAGCGGGATCGCGGCGGCTATCGAAGCAAAAGGCGCAGGTGCGTCGGTGCTGCTAATTGACGAGAACCCGGTTTCTGGCGCGCTGATGGGCAATGATGTGCCGCTCTATTTCGGCGGCCGCATGACCACCGCGACCCAGCACAGCGAGCGGATGCTCGAAACCGTATTCATGTCGATGCCGGCGCTTGAAGAAGCGATCGAAGCCGGGGTCGAACTGCTGCTCGGGACGACGGCCTGGGGCGTTTACCGCAACGGACCCGGCATGCAGAGCCTGCCCGAGCAAGTGGTGGGTTTGGCTGATGCGGAACGATCATGGCTGGTCGGGTTTGGCCGGATCGTGCTCGCCACCGGGGCCCGCGATCTGGCGTTGGCTTTCCCCGGCTGGAACCAGCCCGGCGTGATGGGCGCAGGCGCGCTGCAGATGCTGCTGACCCGCTATGACGCCTTTGCCGGCCACCGCGTGCTGATCCTGGGTTCGCACGATCTGGCGCTGGAAACGGCACTGATGGCGACCGGGAACGGGCTGCAAGTGGCAGGCTTGGTGGAAGTTCGCGCCGCACCACAGGGTTCCGCTGACCTTGTTGCAAAGCTGGCCGCAGCCGGGATCGCCATTCACTGCGGCACCGCCATCAGCTCTGCGTCGGGCGGGATCGACGGGATTGAAGCAGCGGTGCTGACCACCGGCGAAACCATTGCTTGCGACACCATCTGCGTAGCGGTGGGACTGATCCCGTCGATCGAGCTGGTCGATGCCATGCACGGCCCGCGCGAACTCGATGGGAACCGCGGCGGTTATGTGCCGCGCGGCGAAGAACTTGTTTCTGCCGTCGGCCTCTGTGCTGGTCTGGCTGACAGCGGGTTCGATCACATCGCATACCGCATGGACTGGGTCCGCGCGCTGGCCGAGGTCAGCGCGCCGGACACGGTCATCTGCCAGTGCGAGGAAGTGACCCGCGCCGATCTGATCGGGGTCCAGCCGCCCAATTACCTCACCCGCCCGCCCGCGATGTGTGCCCGGTCGCTCGAAACCCTATTGGATGACGGTCCGGCCCATCCTGATCAGATCAAGCGCCTGACCCGCGCCGGGATGGGGGTTTGCCAGGGACGCCGGTGCCGTGATCAGGTCGCCATGCTGCTGGCGATCGAATCGGACCAGCCGTTCGGCACAATCCCACTGGCCAGCCACCGCGCGCCGGTCCGTCCGCTGCCGATGAAGATCCTGGCCGATTGGAACGAACCGGCGGAAATGGAAGCGGCATGGGACGTGTGGTTCGGCATCCCGACCCAATGGGTCCCGGTTGAGGACATCGGCACCCGCCATGAGGACGAGCACCGCGCCATGCTGTATACCGGAATGTACGAATGAGCGGGTCAGAAGTTGTCATCGTCGGCGGCGGCGTCACGGGCCTCAGCGCCGGGTGGTGGCTCGCGCGCTCGGGCGTCAAGGTGACGGTGCTCGACAAGTTTATCGTCGGCTGGGAAGCATCGGGCCGCAATGGCGGCGGTGCGTCGCATTATTCCAGCCCGTTGTTCGATGAGGAACAGCGCCTGTGGCCGCAGATGGACGAACTGCTGGGCTATCCGACCGAGCACCAGAAGGGACGCATCCTGATTGCGATGACCGAGCGGCAATGGGAGCAATACCGCTTCGTTGCTGCGCGCCATCAGCGACTTGGCCATCCGGTTGAGGTGCTTGATGTCAAACAGGTGCAAGAAGCCGTACCGCTAGCGGGCGACAATTGTCTGGGCGGGGTGCACTACAAGTTTGGCGGCCACGCCAACCCGCAGCGCAGCGTTCAGGCCTATGCCTGGGCCTTGCAGGATCTGGGCGGCAGGATCGTTCAGCATAGCCCGGTGACCGGCTTTGAAACGGCCGGCGGCAAGGTTACTGCGGTCAAGACCGCCAGCGCGACCTATGGCTGCGATGCAGTGGTGGTAGCAGCCGGACCACAAATCCCGCAGCTGATGAAGCAGTTCGGCGTGACAATCCCGCTGGCCGCAGCACGCGCGGAAATGATCATCACCGAACCTGCACCGATGATGCCGCTGGGCGGTGTTGATGGCCATAAGCTATACGGCCGCCAGACCCTGCGCGGGAACCTTGCCTATGGTGGCGGGCCGCACGAGTGGATCGACGTGGATGAGACAGGGCCAGCTGCACGCCCGTCAACCCCACTCGCCCGCAACCTCGCCCGGCGACTGGCCGAACTGCTGCCCAAGGCGGCGCACCTTAATGTGATCCGTAGCTGGGCCGGGGTGATTGAGAATTCGCCAGATGGCCGCCCGATCATCGATCGCTTGACCAGTCCTGACAACGTGGTGGTGGCATCGATGTCGAGCGTCGGATTTGGCCTGTCGCCAGCATCAGGTCACGCGATCCGCGATCTGGTCATGGACGGCAAATGTTCGTTTGCCGATATCGACATCCTCAAACTTTCGCGCTTTGCTGGATTGCCCGCTGACTGGCGCGAGCAGCGCGGGTGGATGCCGATTGCATGAGCAGATATTCAGCGCTTGGATTGCTGCGGGGCGTTTTTAACGGACAAAGCCATTGGCAGCCGGCCTGGCGCGATCCCGAACCCAAGCCCAATTACGACGTTATCATCATTGGCGGTGGCGGCCACGGCTTGGCCACCGCCTATTACCTCGCCAGAGTCCACGGAATCCGCAACGTAGCGGTGCTCGAAAAGGGCTGGATCGGTGGCGGCAATACTGGCCGCAACACCACCTTGGTGCGGTCCAACTATCGCTTGCCGGCATTGCACAATTTCTTCGAATTCGGCCTCAAGATGTGGGAACAGCTCAGCGACGAGCTCAACTACAACATCATGTTCTCTCCGCGCGGGGCCTTGATGCTGGGGCATAGCGATAGCGACATGGTTCGGCTGGCCGAGCGCGGCGATGCGATGCGGGTCAATGATATCGATGCCGAGTTGCTGAGCCGGGATCAAGTGGCAAAGCTGGAGCCACTGCTCGATATGTCGCGCGAGGCGCGCTTCCCGATTGAAGGCGGGCTGATCCAGCGGCGCGGCGGCACGGCGCGGCACGATGCGGTGGCCTGGGGCTATGCCCGCGCGGCCGACCAGCTGGGCGTCGATATCATCCAGAAATGTGAAGTCACCGGCTTCATCCGCCAAGGCGATGCTGTCGTGGGCGTGGAGACAACGCGCGGAGCGATCGGCGCGGGCCGGGTGGGAATCTGCGTAGCGGGCCACAGCGGCCACGTCGCCGCCATGGCAGGCTTGAAGCTGCCAGTGGAAAGTCAGACCCTGCAGGCGCTTGTCACCGAAGGCGTCAAGCCGATGATCAACGGGGTGATCATGTCGCAGTCACTGCATTGTTACATCAGTCAGTCGGACAAGGGCGGGATCGTGATGGGCGGCGATCCGGACAACTGGCCAAGCTATGCCCAACGCGGTCAGCCGATGGTGACCGAAGGGGCGATTGCCCAGGCGATTGCGCTGGTTCCGGCGCTCTCACGGCTGCGGATGCTGCGCACCTGGGCCGGGGTCACCGATATGAGCTTTGACGGTTCGCCGATCATCGGCACGACACCGTTGCCGAACCTCTTCCTGAACGGTGGGTGGTGTTATGGTGGGTTCAAGGCAACTCCGGCGTCGGGCTGGACCTATGCGCACACGCTGGCCACTGGCGCGCCGCACGAACTGAACGCACCATTCGATCTGGACCGCTTCCGGCGCGGTGACACGATCGATGAAAATGGGGTCGGCCCAATGCCGAACCACCGCTGAAAGGGACGTTGCCGTGCTATTGATCACTTGCCCGCACTGCGGTCCGCGTGCCCAAACCGAGTTCAGCTATGAACGAACGGTCGATTCAGTCGTCCAGCCCGGAGGCGATCCGGCCGAAGCGATGGAGCACCTGTTTACCCGCGCCAATCCGCGTGGGCCCGATGAAGAGATCTGGCGGCACACCTATGGCTGCCGCGCTTGGCTGGTCATGACCCGCCATCGCGCAACCCATGCGATTGAAGCCGTGCGTGCGGTTGGCCCCGAGGCTCTGCCATGAGCGGCCCCAGTCGTAGTGGTGAGAGCGGCACGATCCGCTTTACGTTCGATGGCAAAGTGCTGCTCGCGCGTCCCGGCGATACCTTGGCCGCGGCCTTGCTGGCCAACGGCATTGGCCTTGTGGCCCGCAGTTTCAAGTACCACCGCCCGCGCGGCATCATGGCCGCCGGGGTTGAAGAGCCCAACGCTCTGGTGACTGTGGGAACCGAAGGGCGCAGCGAACCCAACACCCGCGCAACGGACCTGTTTGTCTATGACGGGATGATCGCGCGCAGCCAGAACCGCTGGCCCAATCTGTCCTTCGATGTCGGATCGGTGCTCGGTCTCGCTGCCAAGGCGCTGCCTGCCGGGTTCTATTACAAGACGTTTTTCGGTTCGGCCAAGCGCTGGATGTTCTACGAATGGTTCATCCGCCGCGCTGCCGGGCTGGGCGATGCCCCGACTGCTGCAGACCCTGATCGCTTTGCCCAGCGGGCCGCCTTTTGCGATGTGCTGGTGGTCGGAGCCGGGCCTGCTGGACTCGCCGCGGCACTGGCCGCTGCCGAAGCCGGTGAGCGGGTCATGCTGGTTGAGCAGGACAGGATACTGGCACCATCGCTGGTCCGCGATCCGCAAGAGCTCGATCCGGCCTGGGCTGAGGCTGCGGCAGCACGGATCACTGCAATGGGCGGCCGGATCCTGCTGCGGACCACGGCAGCGGGTTATTGGGATGACAACTTGATCACCCTGAACCAACACCTGACCGAACCCGGCGCGCCCCCTCCCGCCGAAGTCTCGCAGCGCTTGTGGCATGTTCGCGCCAAACGGGTGGTGCTAGCCACCGGCGCGCTCGAACGCCCGCTTGCATTTGCGCACAATGACCGACCCGGGGTCATGCTCAGCCAGGCAGTGAGAACCTATATCCACCGCTTTGGCGTGGTCCCGGGGCGCCGCGTGGTGATCGCCACCAACAACGACGATGCCTATCTGACCGCCGCCGCCATGCGCGCTGCCGGGGCCGAAGTGGTAGCGGTGCTGGACAGCCGGCCAGCCCCGGCCGGAGCGGCCAGCGGCTTTCCGGTCCATAACGAGACCCAGCCCCTCGCCACTAAAGGAGCGCGGCATCATTTGCGCGAGGTCAGCGCCAGGATCGACGGCAAGATCGTGCGCTGGAAGGCCGATCTACTGGCGATGTCGGGCGGCTTCACGCCGGTGGTCCATCTCCATATGCAGGCGGGCGGCGCAGCGCTTGCATGGGATGCCCCCAGCCAGTCGTTCCTGCCTGCAGCGGCGCGGCAAAAAGTCATATCGATCGGCGCAGCGGCCAGCGCCAGTCCGGCCGGGCCAACGCCTGCTCCGGAGAATCCGGCCAAGGCCTTTATCGATTTCCAGAACGATGTTTCGCTGGGCGATGTCGACCTTGCCTGGGCCGAAGGCTACCGCTCGGTCGAGCACCTGAAGCGCTATACCACGCTGGGCATGGCGACCGATCAGGGCAAGACCAGCAACATGGCGGCGCTGGGCAGGCTCGCGGAAAAACAAGGCGTTGCTATCCCGAAAGCTGGCTTGACGACCTTTCGCCCGCCCTACACGCCGGTTACCATGGGGCTGCTGGCCGGCCGGAATGAGCGTGACGCGGGCGCACACTTGCGCCGACTGGCACTATACGAGCTGCATCAGGCGGAGGCGCCGATCTGGCAGCCGTTGGGCTATTGGAAGCGCCCGCGGGCCTACCCGCGCAGCGCAGAAACCCTTGCCGAGGCGGCGCTACGCGAAGCGCGGTGCGTGCGCACGGCAGTGGGCATGACCGACGTGTCGACCCTCGCCAAGTTTGAGATCAGCGGGCCCGATGCCGCCGCCTTGCTCGAACTGATCTGCGCGACAACCGTGGCCAAGTTGGCGGTCGGGCGCGGGCGCTATACCTTCATGCTGCGCGAAGACGGCCTGGTGTTTGATGACGGAACGGTCTGGCGGCTGGCCGAAGATCGTTATCTGTTGACCAGTTCGACCGGCGGGGCCGACCGGATGGCGACCCACATTTCCTACGTGCGCCAGTTCTTGTGTCCGCAGTTCAAGGTTTCAGCGGTCAATGTGCAGGAACATTACGCCGGAATTGCAGTGGCCGGGCCAAACGCCAAAGCGGTTCTGGCGGCACTGATCGGCGAAGAGCCGCCGCGCCACATGTCGACCGTGCCCGCCACGATTGCTGGATTGCCGGTGATCGTGCTTGCGGCAAGCTATAGCGGCGAGCGCGCATTTGAAATCTATGCCGAGGCCAGCCATGCCGAACCCGTCTGGCGCGCCTGCCAGTCAGCCGTAAGCCTGCAGGACGGCTGCCTGTACGGGATGGAGGCGATGGAATTTCTCCGGATCGAAAAGGGGCACCTGGTGGTTGGCGGGGAGATTGACGGCCGGCTCACCCCGCACGATCTGGCGCTGGGCGGTATGCTCAACAAGGCAGGCGGTTATATCGGCGAGGCCGGGCTGACCCGTCCGGCCTTGTCCCAAACTGGACGCAAACAGCTGGTTGGGCTTGCCGCGATTGCCGGGGCGATCCCGGAAGGCGGGATGCTGGTTCCGACCGAAGGCGGTCCAACACAGGGCCACGTCAGCGCCGCTGCTTTTCGCGTGCTCGAAGGCGGCTCGATTGCCCTTGGCCAATTGGTCGATGGCATTGCCCGCCACGGTGAGGAGCTGGTGACGACGTCCCCGACCCGGGGACAAAGCGCACGGGTCCGCGTTGTGGCCCCGCACTTCTACGACCCGTCGGGGGACCGCTACCGTGACTGAGGCTGCAATCACCGTCCTGCCCGCCGCGCCGCTGCATGCGTTGGAGATCTGGAGCAATGCGCCGGAGTTTTCGCAGCGCTTTGAAGCGGCTTTTGGTGCCCGGCCGCCAGCGTCAGGATCGTCGCTGCAATTGGCTAGTCTGTTGCTGATCCGTTTTGAGCCGACGGTCTGGCTGGCTGAGGGCGACATTGGCGGGTTGACGGACATCCTGGGCACCGATGGCAGCCTGACAGCGATTGGCGGCGGTATTATCCGCGTTCGGTTGAGCGGACCCGGCTGGCGCAGCTTGCTGATGGAAGGCGGCGTATTCGATGCCGAATCATCCGACTTCGTGACCGGCTCAAGCGCCGCCACGCTGATCGATCATGTCGGCGTCAGGCTTTATGTCGAAAGCGATGACGCCTGCCTGGCCTATGTGCCGCTAAGCTATGCCCACGCTATGGTCCACTTCTGGACCCTGGCGGCCAAATCGCTGGTCTAGTTGCCAGCAGCATGGCGCAGGACCAGCCCCTGCGCGTGCCGCCGCTGGAAGCCCTTCCATAGCGTGACCCCGCTGCCGCCGGGGCTAAAAGCGCCCCACGGCGTGCCGGGAGGTGCATCCCAGTTTCCTTCGCTTGAATTTTCGGTCGGCACGTCAAGGAAGCTCCGCATGTTGGCTTCACCGCGTAGGTGTGTCGCCAGAAATGCGGTTATGAAGTGCAGGTTGATCGCGTTGACCCGGTCTTGCCGCCAGATCGGGTCTTCGAACCAGTCGATATCCCAAAGGCTGCTGCGCATTTCCGCTGGCGCCGGGTTGAGCGCGATTGAGTGCCCGGCCTGCCGGTAGGTCAGCAGGTACCGATCGCTGTTTTTGGCATTCTCGAACACGGCAAGTGCGCCAGTTTTGTAATCAACCACGGGATCGGCATCGCCTTGGATCAGCAGCATTGGCGCACTGATATCCAGCAATCCTTCGGTCCCCCAGGCACTCCGCGGCAAGCCGCCAGCCGGGGCGAGTGCGACGATCGCCTTGACGCCTGGAACCTTGCCCGAAGCCGCTTGCGGCGCCCCCCGCGCAATCCGCTTCAACCAACCGCCCGCGACCAGATCCATGTTCGGGCCAGCGGGATCGAGGCCGGCACCGCCCGCGGCCAAGACCCCGTAACCACCTTGCGAATAGCCGATCAGCGCCAGTTGCGCGGGATCAATCAGTCCGCCCAGTTGCCGCCGCAGCCCGCTGGCAACGAAGGCAATATCGACCGGCCGATTATAGTTCGGCGCGGCGCGCTGTGCAGCCGAGATGACGTAAGGATTGGGATCTTCGTGATGGATCGCCGCAACGACATAGCCCTTTGAAGCCAGATTCTCGGTAAGCCAGGTCATCACCGCCGGCGCATTGCTGTAGCCATGCGAGAGGATCACCAGGGGATAGCCCCGGCCAGCCGGCGCAGCGTTTGAAATCGCCAGTCCGCGCACCCTGAAACTGACGGACGGCTTGGACGGCTCCCCAAACAGGCTGGCCGAATAGGTCATCGTGGCGGCGCCGGGTCTGGCCTTCGCTGGATACCAAAGATCCACCTTCAACCTGCGCGTGCGCAGTGAAACCTGCCCCGTTACGGCGTTGGCGCCGATCAGATCCGGCTGGTTCTTGTGCTCCAGAATGATGGTGCGAAAGCCGACCTGATGCGGGCCAAGCTGGGCCAATTGCGGCGCATCGATTCCCGGCACACTTGGCGGAAGCGCCACGCTTGCGCTGGTAGCCCCGGCCAGCAACGCGGCGAATGCTATCAGCGTGATCGAAGTCAGGCGTGCCATGTGATCTGCTCCTGCAGCCAGGGGATTTGCTGGATCAACGGAGGGAAAGTCACCTCCTTGAGCTCTCTGGCGCAGACCTGCGCCATTTCCTGCGGCAGTGTGCCAAGCTCTCCTGCCCGCGCGACCACTTGCACCGTTCTTGAAAAACGCCCGCGCGGCATCGGTTCGATCCGGGTCTGGCGCAGCAGTTCCGGGGCCGCTGACAGGCAAATCGGCGAGGTTATGGTCCAGCCCAGGCCAGCCGCAACCAGGGCAAGCTGTTGATGCGACGATTCGACTTCGACAACTTGCCGAAGGCCAAGCTTGAGCCGAACGATCTGACGTTCGATCTGTTGCCCCATGCCGGTCAAACGCGAGAACCGGATGAACGGCAATTCCTTGGGATCGGTGTCGACCTGTAGCGGCTTTTTATAACTGGCCGGCACCGCGATCACGAAACCTTCCTCGAAGACCGGATGCAGCTCGATACTCTCGCGATGCTCAAGATTGAAGCTGCCGGTCAGCAGCATATCAATGTCACGGGCGAGGAATTCACCCTGATGTTCCAGTGAAATGCCCGAGCGGATGTTCCACCGTTCGGCCCGGTCACCCAGCCGGCCCAGGATAGCTGCGGTCAATTGGTTGGCCAGACTGAACGACATGGCAACGGTCAGGCTAGCCAGCGGCAGGTTGGCGCCAACGCGGATATCGTCGTAGGTGCTGCGCGCCAGCGCGAGCAGGCGCTTACCGCGTTCGAACAACGAGCGGCCGCTTGTCGTCAGGCCCAATGGCCGCATGGATCGATCGAACAGGGGTGTGCCGATGCTGGCTTCCAGACGCGCAATGGTTTGTGAAACCGCCGATTGGGTGATCTGCAAATGCGCCGCGCACTGCGACATTCCGCTCAGTTCAACGGTCATGATAAAGACCTCGATCGCGTGAAGATCGAACTCCTGCGCCGGTTTCATGGAATGTCCCGTTCCTTCAGAATAGCTGCTTGCCGGGCCAGTTATTATCCAGCCCTAATAGCTACCATACGCTTGTCGCGGGTCGCTGCCAGACTCTTTTTCGGAGGACACTGAGCCATCTTGGCGCTGCTGGAGGATGCTACTGTCAATGCCGGACAAATGCTGGGTCGTCCTCGCCAATCAGGCGGGCTTCGATACCGCCGGATGGCTGACGCCGTTCACGCAGCAACAACAGCACTGTCGAACATAGGGCTACCAAGCTGAGCGCGGCGAACATCGATAGCATCGGTGTGTAACCCGCCGGATTCTCAGGTCCGGCCTGGTACAGATCGTTAAGCCAGCCAGCGATGAAATTTGTTGCTGCAAGCCCCAGGCTTTGGATCATGTTGATCAGCCCAAAAGCCGTGCCAACCCGGTTTCGTTCAACCAGCATGGCCGTTGCCGGCCAGATCACTGCGGGAATAACCGAAAAGCTGATACCCATCAGCATTGTGGTGACCCACAGGCCATAATTTGTCGTCGCCAGCAGAACGAAGGCGAGCGGCATCAAGGCCGCTGCGAAGGCCAGCAATGTGGCGCGGCGTCCAATCCTGTCGGCCACCAGCCCAACGATCGGAGTCGCAAAAATTGCCGCCGCAAAAACATAGGAATTTGCGGTTCCTGCTTCGGCAAGGTTCATGCCCTTCACATCCTGAAAATACTGGATCGAAAAGGTCGAACGGAACGGGAAGAAGACGCTGGCAAACAGCACGTTCAGCCACAGGATATACCAAAAGGATCGGCTGAACCGGGTCAAGTCTCTCAACTTGAAGCCCTCAGACCGCTTCCCCGCAACGCGCAAATTCGGCATGCGCCGATCGATCAGGAAATAGATCGAGGCCGTAACAACGCCGACCGCAGTAAGCCCCGCGGCTAGCCACAAAGGGGCCTGCCAACCGGCCGCATAGACATCCGCAAACCAGCTGGTCGATTTGTCGGCACTGTATGATCCGACCCGCGCCATCGAGAAGAACAGTGCAATCGCCAGTGCACTGCCGCCGCGATGGAACCACTGCGCAATGCCAACCAGCAAGGCAATGTAGAGCGTTTCATTGCCCAGCCCGAACAGCAGCCGTCCGATGAGCATCAGTGCGAAGGGATCGCCCACGGCGGTCAGGACTGCGCCAATCGTGCTGATTACGGCCGCGATAAGGATGGTCAGTCCCGCCCCGATCCGGTCGATCAAGATCCCGCCAATCAGCGCCAGGGCAATATTGGGCAGATTGAACACGGCATTGAGCTGCCCGATCTGCAGTTGGGTGAAGCCTCGCTGGTCGCGCAGCATCGCCGCCACAGGCGCAATGCTGTCATAGGTGTAATAACTGCCCATGATGGTCAGAGCGGCCAATGCCAGCATCAGCCATTTCATGCGGGATCGGCCATAGGTCCTCCATCGGTCATGCGATCCGTGCCCCTTGTCGCAACAACTCGCGCTGGATTGCCGCCACATCAAGGTCGGCAAATCCCCGTCCGGTCTGGACCGACAGCGCGGCGGCAACGCCCGCACCCTGACCGGCCACCGCACAGCACATCATGTTGCGCACCGCCGCGTGGCTGATCTTGTCGCCGCCGATTGTGCGGCCCGTGACGATCAGATTGTTCACTCCCCCGCGGGGCAGCATCGAACGATAGGGAACGTGGAAATATCGACCTGTAGTCGGCAGGATCAAATGGCCATAGCCATCGATGAATTCGGGAAAGATGCCGATGCTGTCATCGAACCGCGCTTCGCCGCGGACATCGCCTTCGGTCAGGTTATAGAGCGCCTCGATCTTGCGGGTATCGCGAATGCCAAGGGTCATCCCGAAATTGCGCAGCTTGGCATTTTCACAGCCGGGCATGAAGGCCTTGAGTGCCTCGATCGCATGCATCGCCTGTTTGCGCCCGGCCATCTCGCCCTTGGTCAAGTCATCCGGGTCAGTCCCGTCGAGCGTCAGATGCACCATGTTGAGATAGGTTAGATCGCCCTGGTCGGAAACAGTCCCCCAGGTCCCGGCAATAGTCGCCAGAGTATCTGGAATGAGCCCCGCCCGGAGCGCCTGCTGGAACGGTTTGCGCAGAAAGGGGGAGAACATTTCATCCTCCTTGCCGCTGGTCGCAATCTCCCATTCGCCGCCCGCTGCCCAGTCCCCGTATGTCTGGGGGTCGGCTTTGACGGCGTCGATGAAGCGCGCCTTGTTGACCCCGCACATCGAAAACATGACCGACGCCGACATCATCTCATTGACCGGATGCCGGTGCGTTGGCGCCCCGCACCGAAAGGCAATATCGGCATCGCCTGTCGCATCGACCACCCGCTTGGCCATGATCGCTTCGCGTCCTGCCTTGCTCTCGACGATCACCCCAATGATCGTATTCCCCTCCATGATCGGGGCAACGAACAGGCGGTGAAGCATCGGGATGACCCCCGCCTCCTCGACCAGCGTATCGGCCACGACCTTGAAGCCTTCAGCGTCAAGGCTGTGGCTGATCGATTGCGGTTCCGGCATCGCCGCACCCATGGCCTTGGCCCGATCTTCAAACTCGCGGCCGATGCCTTCGCTGTCGATCGTGGCCGGGTGGCGATACCACGCAAAACCCTCCACCCCGACCTGGGTGATATTGCCGCCGAAGCAGCCAAACCGTTCGAGCAGGACGGTTTCAGTGCCGGCGCGGGCCGAAGCGAGGGCCGCAGCCAGTCCGCCCGGGCCAGATCCCACCACCAGCACATCGGTCTCGCGGATCACAGAGATATCGCGGGCGGGTTCGTGGACAACGCGGGTCATCGCTGCGACTCCTGCCAAGCGGGGGCGACATAATAGGCCGCATTTGAAGGGGCGAGTGGCGGCTTGCCTAAGACCAGGTCGGCGCCCTTTTCACCGATCATGATCGTCGGCGCATTGAGATTGCCGGTCGTGATCGAAGGCATCACCGAGCTGTCAATCACCCGCAAGCCTTCGACTCCAATCACTTTGAGTTCAGGGTCGACCACGGCTAGCGGATCGTTGGCGTCCCCAATCTTGCAAGTGCAGGACGGATGCAGGGCGCTTTCAACGTGCTCGGCGATGAACGCATCGATCGCCTCGTCGCTGACGCAGTCCGCGCCCGGCTGGATTTCGCGCCCGCGCCATGGCGCGAATGCGGGCTGCGCGAAGATTTCGCGGGTCAGCCTGACACAGGCCCGCATCTCGGCCCAGTCGTCAGGATGGCTCATATAGTTGAACTGGATCTTGGGCTTGTCGCGCGGATCGGCGCTACGCAGGGTTACCGTACCGCGGCTTTTGGACCGCAGCGGGCCGACATGCGCTTGAAAGCCATGCTCGGTGGCCAAGGCACTGCCATCGTAATTGATCGCCATCGGGAAGAAATGATACTGGATATCGGGATACTGGATTCCGGCCCGACTGCGGATGAAGCCGCAACTCTCGAAATGGCTGGTCGCGCCAATTCCGCTGCGCAGAAACAGCCATTGCGCGCCTGCCATGGCCTTGCCCAGCAGATTGGCTTGGCCATAAAGCGATAACGGCTGGGTGCAGGCCATCTGGAAGTAGAATTCGAGATGATCCTGCAAGTTGCCCCCAACCCCAGGCCGATCGGCGAGCACCGGGATGCCGAGATCCGATAGTTGCTGCGCCGGGCCGATCCCCGACAGCTTGAGCAGCTGGACCGAGTTGATCGATCCACCCGACAGGATCACCTCACGCGCCGCGCGGACCTGCCGCAGCTGTCCGCCACGCTCGTACTCCACGCCCACGGCGCGCTTGCCCTCAAACAGCACACGCGTAGCCAGGGCATTCTGGATCACTGTCAGATTCGATCGTTTTTGTGCCGGATAGAGATAGGCCTTTGCTGCCGAGCACCGTGTGCCATTGCGCACGGTCATGTCCATGCGGCCAAACCCTTCCTGGCGGAATCCGTTGTAATCTTCGGTCAGGCAGTAGCCCGCCTCCTGCGCGGCATCGAGCCAGGCCTGATGCAGCGGATTGCGCAGCGTGCCGTAGGCGGTGGAAAGCGGGCCATCGCCGCCGCGATATTCGTTGCCACCCTCGGCCCGCCCTTCGGCCCGTTTGAAATAGGGCAAGACATCGGCGTAGCCCCAGCCTCGCGCGCCCTCTTCGTTTTGCCAGCGTTCGAAATCGAGCGCATTGCCGCGAACGTAGACCATCCCGTTGATCGAGGATGAGCCGCCCAGCCCCTTGCCGCGCGGACAGTTCAACCGGCGGCCGTTCAAATGAGGCTCCGGTTCGCTTTCATAGCCCCAGTTCCATCGCTTGGTATTCATCGGATAGGCGAGTGCGGCAGGCATCTGGATGAATATCGAGCGGTCACTACCGCCGAATTCGAGCAATAGAACGCGATGGGTTCCGTCGGCGCTAAGCCGGTCGGCCAGGACGCAACCGGCCGACCCCGCTCCGACGATCACGTAGTCGTAAGTCAGATCAGATGAAGCCGTCATGGGTCGGCCTTGGCCGATCGATGCAGCGCAAGCAGACCTTTGAGCGTCCCCCAGCACATCAGCAGCAAAACCAGTGCAAGCGGCAGCCCGGTAGCGATTGCCCCGGCCTGGAGCGAATTCAGACCGCCGCTCAGCAATAGCATCACGCCAATCCCGCCGACCGTGAACAGCCAGATCACTTTTTGGCGCAGCGGCGTATCGGTCCGGCCACCGGCCGTCATCGTGTCGATCACCAGCGTGCCCGAATCCCAGCCGGTCACAAAGAAGATCAAGATCAACGCAATCGCAACGCTGGAGGTGATTTGGGCATAGGGGAGCGCACCCAGCAGCACGAACAGCTGGGTTTCGAGCGAAGCGTTCGCCAATTCCGGGATCTGACCGTTGGCGATCTGGGCGATGCTGGCATCGCCAAAGATTGTCAGCCAGATGATCCCCAGCAGGCTTGGCGCGATCATCGCGCCGGCGATGAATTCCCGCACCGTCCGGCCCAGCGAGATGCGCGCCATGAACATGCCGACAAACGGCGCCCAGCTGATCCACCAGGCCCAGTAATAGACCGACCAATCGTCATAGAAACCGGGATCGCTGCGCCCGACCGGGCTGGACAGCGCCGGAAGGAGCTTGAGGTAATTGACGATGTTGTCGGCGAAATTGCCGAGCAATTGCAGCGCCGGTCCGGTCGCCAGGACGAACAGCAGCAATGCTGCGGCCACCCACATATTGGCCTCGCTCAGAATCCGGATCCCGCGATCGATCCCGCCGCGCACCGACAGGAAAGTGATCAAGCCCATGATCGCAATCAGGCTGAGGATTGCGGCGGGCGAGCTGGCTATCCCATAGAGATAGGTGATCCCAGCCATCGCCTGCTGCGCCCCTAGCCCGAGCGAAGTGGCCAGGCCGAAAATCGTCGCGAGGACGGCCAGCACTTCGATCAGATCGCCCGCGCGGCCCCAGACCGCCTTGCCAAAGATCGGATAAAAGGCCGACCGCATCGAAAGCGGCATATTGAAATCATAGGCAAAGACAGCAAATGCCAGCCCGGTTACAGCGAAGATTGCCCATGGATGGAGCGACCAATCGAAGATCGTCGCAGCCATGGCCAGGCTTCGCGCCGCCACCGGATCGCCCACCGCGCCGCCCAGTGGCGCCCCAGCACCGCCGGACAGCGATGAAGCATAGTGGGTTACCGGTTCGCCGACACCATAGAACACCAGGCCAATCCCCATGCCTGCGCCAAACAGCATCGAAAACCACGACAGCCGGGAATAATCGGGCGAGGCTCCTTTGCCGCCGAGCCTGATCTTGCCCAGCGGCGACAGCGCCACCACAACGCAAAACAGCAGCAGCAGGTTGCCGACTGACATCAAGAACCAGTCGAAATGCGCGACCACGCCGCTGCGCATGGCCGCGAACAGCTCGGCTGATGACCCCGGTGCGATCACACTGTAGAGTATCACTGCGAGCGAGATCAGCGCCGTGGGAAAGAACACCGTTGGATTGACGATCATGCCGTTCCAGCGCCGGTTGGACTGACCGTAGGCTCCGGGATCGATATCCTTGGACCAGTCCGACATGACTTCCCCCTTAGCGCAGCTGCCGCGCTGCCGTTTCCAAAGCTGCTGTGAACCAAGGGGCGAAGCTGCGCCATACTTCAATTTCGAACCGGTTATCGCCCGTGCGAAGCAGGACGATTTCCACGGTCTCGAACACGGTGCGCGTGGCCCGGCCGGCGGTAAACCGATCGAGATCGAGCGGACAACCTGCAGCGAGTACTTCTGCTGCGCGTGGCCCTTCGGCGATCAGGCAGACCGAACGTTCGCTGACTTCGGTTATCGCCACCGGCAAACCTGTCCCCGAGGAAACCTTCGTTCCAGCCGGCGCCCGCAACAACCATTCGTCTGGGCCAAGACAGGCTGCGCCAGCCTGGATCGCTCCGATTTGCCGCGGCAACTTGAAGCCAAGCAGCTGTTCGAGCACTTCTGGCTGGCGCGCCCGCAGCGAGAAACGCGCCATTGGCTCAGCCAAGCTTAGCCTGACGCCTTCACTGACAAAATCCAGACCTGAAACTGGATCGGTGCGGACCAGCGCTTCAGACATGCAGCCGCGCTCCTTCAAGATCGTAAAACACGGTGCCGCTGATCCTGGCGCTGATCACGCGGTCCGGCATCGGCACGTAGAGCACTTCGCCGATCCGCTGCTGACCACCAGCGACCAGCGCCAGTGCGATCGAACGGCCGAGCGCTTCGCTCCAATAGGCCGAGGTGACATGACCGATCATGGTCATCGGCACCGCTTGGGCGGGATCGGCCACGATTTGCGCGCCTTCCTCTAGCACGAGCGTGGGATCATCGGTCAGCAATCCGACCAGCTGCTTGCGTCCCGGCGCCACAATATCGGAGCGGGACAGGCTACGCTTGCCGACAAAATCGGGCTTCTTCTTGCCGACTGCCCAGTCGAGCCCGGCATCATACGGCGTAACCGTGCCGTCGGTATCCTGCCCAACGATAATGAAGCCCTTTTCGGCGCGCAGCACGTGCATCGCCTCGGTGCCATAGGGCGTGATGCCATAGGCCACGCCGTCCGCCATCAGCCGTTCCCACAGCGCGCGGCCATAAGCGGCGGGCACGTTGATCTCGAACCCCAGTTCGCCGGTAAAGCTGACTCGGAACAGCCGCGTCGGCACCCCGCAAATGGTGCCCTCGCGGATCGCCATGTGCGGGAACGCCTCAGCCGACAGGTCGATCCCCTCGACCAGCGGCGCGAGCAGCTGGCGAGCCATCGGACCCTGCAGCGCGATCACCGCCCATTGTTCGGTTGTGCTGGTCAGCCAGACGTTGAGGTCGGGCCATTCGGTCTGAAGGTAATCCTCCATCGTGTTCAGCACCCGGGCTGCGCCGCCGGTGGTGGTGGTCAGATGGAACCGGTCGGGCGCGAGCCGCGCCGAAACACCGTCGTCAGTTATGAACCCGTCTTCCTTGAGCAGCAGGCCATAGCGGCATCGCCCCGGCTCCAGCGCTTTCCACGGATTGGTGTACATGCGGTTGAGGAATTCGGCGGCATCGGGCCCGGCCACTTCGATCTTGCCGAGCGTTGAGGCATCGAAGATCCCCACCGACGAACGGACCGCGCGGCATTCGCGGTTCACCGCGGCGAGCATGCCCTCTCCACCTTGCGGGAAATAACGCGCCCGCCGCCACTGTGCGACCAGCTCGAACACCGCGCCATTTTCCTCGGCCCAGCTATCGATGCCGGTCTTGCGGGTGGGCTGGAACAGGGCATCCTTGGCGTGCCCCGCCAGCGCGCCGAAGGTTTGCGGCGTATAGGGCGGGCGGAACGTCGTCAGGCCGATGGCGGTCACCGGGCGGCCCAGTGCCTGCGAGGCAATCTGCAGTCCGTTGAGGTTCGATGTCTTGCCTTGATCGGTCGCCATGCCGGTGGTGGTGTAACGCTTGATATGCTCGATCGACTTGAATCCTTCGCGCACCGCAAGGTGGATATCCTTGGCGGTGACATCGTTCTGGAAATCGACGAACGCCTTGATCCGGGCGGGATCGCGCGGGGTCGGCAAGACATCGATCACTTGCCCGCTGCCAAAGTTCCATTTGCCCGAACAGGCCCCGGCGCAGCGCACTTTCTCGTTCGGCTGATCGGGCACATAGGCCCCCAGATCATCGCGCCAGGCAAGGCTGCCCTTGCTGTGCGACCAAAGGTGCACGCTGGGTGTCCAGCCGCCTGCCATCAGCAGTGCATCGCAGGCGAGCCGCGCTGCGCCCGCGCCATCATTGCGGGCAATGGTCACGCCTTTGACCGCGAGCCGACCATGAACGTCGATCACGCTATGGCCCAGCTTGACCGCCAGCCCCAGTTGCTCTGCCTCGGCCAGCAGCGCCGGATCGACGGTTTCGCGCACATCGATGATCGTCGCCACGCCGACCCCGACGCGGGCCAGAGCAAATATGTCATGCCAACCGCTGTCATGCGCCGCCATCAGCGCCACCGACTTGCCCACCGCCACCCCGTAGCGCTGGAGAAAAGTCCGCGCGGCCGAGGCCAGCATGACACCGGGCACATCATTCCCGGCAAACACCAGTGGCCGCTCGATCGCGCCCTGCGCGAGGATCACCTCGCCCGCGCGAATCCGCCACAACTTTTCGCGCGCGCCGGTGCCGATGTCAGCCAGATGATCGGTCAGGCGTTCGACTGCACCGATGAAATTATCATGGTAATAGCCGAACGCGGTCGTGCGGCGCAGGACCGTGACATTGGGCGCCGCGGCCAGATCCTTGAGGCTTTCTTCCAGCCACTTCCACAGCGCCGGATCGGACAGCGCGCCGCCGCCTGCCTCATCCTGTTCGTCGATCAGAATCACGCGTTTGCTGGTGCCGCTGGCTTCGAGCGCAGCATCGATCCCCGCCGGGCCCGCGCCGACGATCAACAGATCACAGTGCGCATAGGTCGCGCCATAGTGATCGGGGTCGATTTCTGTGGGCGCTTCGCCCAGCCCGGCCATCCGGCGGATCGCGGGTTCATAGAGCCGGTCCCAGAACGAGCGCGGCCACATGAAGGTCTTGTTGTAGAAGCCCGCAGGCAGGAACATCCCCAACCGATCGTTGATCGCGCCAAAGTCGGTCTTGAGGGAGGGCCAGCGGTTCTGGCTTGTGGCGCTCAGCCCTTCGTGAAGCTCGACGCTGGTCGCACGCAAATTGGGCGTGAACCGGCCCGGACCGCGCGTGACCGAAACCAGCGCATTGGGCTCTTCACTACCCGCGCCGAGCAGCCCGCGCGGCCGGTGATACTTGAACGAACGGCCCAGCAGCATCACACCATTCGCCAGCAATGCCGAAGCCAACGTATCCCCGGCATAGCCTTGGTAGGTCACTCCATCGAAGCTGAAACTGACTGGCTGGCTGCGATCGATCCGCCCCCCCTGGTCAAGCCGAAACCCGCTCATCGGCGCGGCTCCCCGGCTTTGTAGGTTACTTCGAACTTGTCCGTCACAGTATCGCGCACCGCGTTGAAGAACCGCCCGCAACCATGGATGTGGCGCCAACGTTCATGGTGGCGGCCGCGCGGGTTGGACCGGATGAACAGGTAGCGCTGCCACTCTTCATCGCTCATCGCCGATGGATCGGGCGGGCGGGCGATGTGCGCTTCGCCGGCATAGGCAAATTCGATCTCGGCGCGCGCCTCATCGCAATAGGGGCAGTGGATCAGCAGCATCTCAATGCGCCACTGCGGCGGCTGCCGCCTCATCAATCAGGCGTCCGGTGCGAAACCGGTCGAGATTGTAAGGGGCATTGATCGGATGCGGCTCGTCCTTCGCCATGGTGTAGGCGAGCAAGTCGCCAGCGCCGGGGGTCGCCTTGAAGCCGCCTGTGCCCCAGCCGCAATTGACATAGAGGCCTTTGACGGGCGTCTTCCCAAGGATCGGCGAGCGATCCGGCGTAACGTCAACGATCCCGCCCCAGGTCCGCAGCATCCGCATCCGCCGGAAGATCGGGAAAATCTCGCAGATCGCGGCCAGCGTATGCTCGACGATATGGAGCGCGCCGCGCTGCGAATAGCTGACGTACTGATCGGTGCCCGCTCCGATTACCAGTTCGCCCTTGTCCGACTGGCTCATATAGGCGTGGACGGTGTTGGACATGACCACGCAGGGAAATACCGGCTTGACCGGTTCCGAGACAAGCGCCTGCAGCGGATAGCTTTCGAGCGGGAAATCGAGCCCGGCCATCTGCATAATGACCGAGCTGTGCCCGGCCGCCGAGACGCCGACCCGCTTCGAAGCGATGAAACCGCGGGTCGTTTCGACCCCTTCAACAGCGCCATCGGCACCGCGGCGAATGCCCGTTACCGCGCAGTTCTGGATGATATCGACACCCAGCGCCGCAGCGGCGCGGGCATAGCCCCAGGCCACGGTGTCATGCCGCGCGGTTCCGCCGCGCTTCTGCAGCGCCGCGCCCAGCACCGGATGGCGGGCGTCTGGCGAAATGCTCAGCGGCGAGCAGTATTCCTTGGCCTGCTCTGCGGTGAGCCATTCATTGTCGACACCGTTCAGCCGGTTGGCATGGATGTGGCGTTTGAAGCTTTGGACATCATGAACATTGTGCGCCAGCATCATCACGCCGCGCTTGGAATACATCGTGTTGTAATTGAGCTCCTGGCTCAATCCGTCCCACAGTTTGAGCGCGTGATCATAGAGGTGCGCGCTCTCATCATAGAGGTAGTTCGAGCGGATGATGGTGGTGTTGCGCCCGGTGTTTCCGCCGCCCAGCCAGCCCTTTTCGATCACCGCGACATTGGTGATCCCGTATTTCTTCGCGAGGTAATAAGCCGCGCCCAGCCCATGCCCGCCCGCGCCAACGATGATCGCATCATAGGCCAGCTTCGGACTGGCATCGGGCCATTGCTCGGGCCAGCTCTGATGCCCGCCAAGCGCCTTGGCGAACAGGCTGAACGCACTGAACCGGGTCATGCGCGCACCTGTTCCAGCGCGGCGCGGGCGCGTGCAACATAGAAATCCTTGAAATCCTCAACCAGCTTCTCTTCCACTGCATAGGGTCCCTGACGATATCCGTCGGTCGCGATCCCAAGATGGTTGAGCTGCGAAAAGCGGCCGTCCTGATCGTTCGTCCTGCGCCATAGCGCGGCGATGTGATCGGGATCGTAGTCCACTTCTTCAACCGCGTCTTCGTGGACCAGCCAACTGGTGCGGAGCAGCGTCTGTCCGGAAGACAGCGGCGTGAGCGAGAATGTCACGACATGATCGCAGCAGAAATGGTGCCAGCTGTTGGGCTGGGTCCAGACCGACAGACTGGAGCTCTCAGGCTCCGTGAACGGCCCGATCAGCTTTTGGCAGGCGAGCTTGCCGTCGATCGATTGTGTCACCGCGCCGTTCGCCAGCGGCAGCCGCGCCACCCGGTGCCACCAGCCGTCGGGAAACTCGATCAGCTCGCGGAAAATCCCTAAGTCCTGCCACTCAGCGCGCTTGGCCGCGACCATTGCATCGAACGCATCGTCATCTACCACGTCGTTTTCGCCATCTTCGGGCAGGCCTTTGCCGAAGCCATAAGTGCCCAGCACGCTGATCAATTCAGGATGGCCGGCATCGCAGTGATAACACTCGCGATTGTTCTCCATCACGAGCTTCCAGTTGGCATCTTCGATCAGGTTGTCCTGCACCGCAACCTTGCATTTTTCGAGGTCGTAGATGGCGATCTGATCGATGATATCGGCTTTGACCCGGTCGATCGGTGGTGGATTGTCAGCCATGCAGATGAAAATCAGCCCGCCGATGTTTTCGAGCGGGACCGGCGTAAGACCATGGTCAGCCTTGTCAAAATCCTCCGCCATGCTGCGGGCGGCTAGCAGGGTTCCATCCAGGCCGTAGGTCCACTGGTGATAGGGACACATCAGGCGCGGGGCGCGCCCGCGCTGCTGCTCGCAAATGCGCGAGCCGCGGTGGCGGCACGAATTCCAAAACGCCCGCACCTGCTGATCGCGTCCGCGCACGATGATGATCGAATTGCTGCCAAGCTCGAACAAGAAGTAGTCGCCCGCCTGCTTCACATGCGCGACCGTGCAGGCATAAAGCCAGACCGATTTGAGCATGACATCGGCGTCGAACTGGAACGCGGCTTCGCTGACATAGAGCTCGCGCGGCAGGGTGTGTCCGGGGCGATCTTGGCTCAGCCATTGGGCAATCGGTTCAAAGTGCGACATCGGGTCAGCTCCGCAGCGCAAGGTTGTCCGGATCGAACGGCGAATCGACAATGACAGTTGCCTTGAGCCGCTGACCCAGAATAACCACTTCGAGTTCGGTACCGGGATCGCCCAGCTCTGGCGCGATCATGGCCAGTGCCAGGCTCTTGCCGCAGCGCCAGCCATAGCCGCCCGAGGTCACCCGTCCGACCAGCTTCTCGCCCTGATAAATCGGTTCGGAACCGCGCGCATCAGCGTCGGTGACCCCATGGACTTCCAGGCTGACCAACCGGTTCGCCAGCCCTTGTTCGCGCCAGGCCAGCAAGGCCTCCTTGCCGTAAAAGCCCGGTTTTTTGAGGCTGATGAAGCGATCTAGGCCGCTTTCATGCGCCGAATATTCCACCGACAGTTCGCGCGGGATCAGCTTGTAACTCTTTTCCAGCGCCATCGCCGTCATCGCCCGGATCCCGAACGGCTTGATATCGAACTCCGCGCCGGCTGCCATCAGCTTGTCGAAAATGTAGTTCTGCAGCTCGATCGGGTGGTGAATTTCCCAGCCCAGTTCGCCGATGAAGTTGACCCGCAGCGCATCGACCTGGGCCGCGCCAAGGCTGATCCGCTGCCCGGTCAGCCAGGGAAACGCTGCGTTCGAAAGATCGGCATCGGTCAACTTGGCCAGGACATCGCGGCTGCGCGGCCCGGCCAGAACCAGCACGCCCATCGCCGTGGTCAGGCGCTCCATCCGCACTGAGCCATCGCGCGGCAGGGCCTTGCGCAGATAGTCATGATCGTGCCGTTCATAGGCTCCGGCCGAAACAAGATAATAGCGCTGCGGTGCAATCTTGTAGACGGTGAATTCGGCGCGCACCCCGCCCTTGGCTGTCAGCAGATACGACAGCGAGACCCGGCCGACCTTTTTGGGCACGGCATTGGTCAACAGGGCGTCAAGCCAGGCCTCTGCGCCGGGGCCAGAGATCTCGCACTTGGCGAAGGCGCTCATGTCCTGCAGCCCGACCTTTTCGTGGACGTGGCGGCATTCGTTGCCGACGTGCTCGAAATAGTTGGAGCGGCGGAACGACCACTTTTCGCGGATCGGTTCGCTGCCATCCGCAACGGGATGATTGTGATTGAGCAGCACATCGGCGCGATCGAGATCGGCCTCGGTCAAGGCATAGCCGGGCGGTGCGAACCAGTTGGGACGCTCCCACCCGAACACCGAACCGAACACCGCGCCGAGGTCCTTCATCCGGTCGTAACACGGCGTGCGCCGCAACGCGCGGCCTGCTTCGCGCTCTTCGTCGGGATAGTGCACGGTGAAGACCTTGGCGTAGGCTTCCTCGTTCTTCTCGATCAAGTAACCACGCCCGGCATAGTCCCCGAACCGGCGCGGATCGACCCCCATCATGTCGATGGTCGGCTCGCCATCGACGATCCAGTGCGCCAGCTGCCAGCCTGCACCGCCGGCGGCGGTGATCCCGAAGCTGTGTCCCTCGTTGAGCCAGAAATTCTTGAGGTCCCACGCCGGGCCGACAATCGGCGACCCATCGGGGGTATAGGCAATGGCGCCGTTGTAGACCTTTTTGATGCCCACTTCGCCAAAGGCTGGAACGCGCGCCATCGCGGCGAGAATGTAAGGCTCGAGACGCTCAAGGGCGTCGGGGAACAGTTCGTATTCGCTGCCCGCCGCAGGTCCATCAACGTAGCAGGCGGGCGCGCCGGCTTCGTAGGGGCCGAGCAACAGCCCGCCGGCTTCCTCGCGCATGTAGTAGCTGGCATCGGATTCGCGCAGAACGCCCATCTCCGGCAATCCTTGACGTTTGCGCTCCATGATTGCGGGATGCTGTTCGGTGACGATATACTGATGCTCGACCGGGATGACCGGGATGTCGAGGCCAACCATCGCCCCGGTCTGCCGGGCAAAGTTTCCGGAGCAGGAAATGACATGTTCGCAAGTGATCTCGCCCAAGACGCCACTGCAATCGGTCGAGATAAGCCATTCACCCGAAGCCAGCTGGGATATGGCTGTCACGGTGGTATTGCGATGGATCGTCGCGCCGCGCTGACGCGCACCTTTGGCCAGGGCCTGCGTAAGATCGGCTGGCTGGATATAGCCATCGTCAGGATGCTGGATGGCGCCGATAATGCCATCGGTGTCACACAGCGGCCAGATTTCCTTGACCTGATCGGCGGTCAGGAAATTGACGTCCACCCCGATCGTCTTGGCCACTCCAGCGTAGTAGTGGTATTCGTCAAGGCGGTCCTGACTGGTTGCCAGACGGATATTCGACACCTGCGAAAAGCCGACGCTAAGTCCGGTTTCCGCCTCCAGGCTGGGATAAAAACCCACCGAATACTGGTGCAGCTTGCCGACCGAATAGCTCAGATTGAACAAGGGCAGCAGGCCGGCCGCATGCCAGGTCGATCCCGAAGTGAGTTCCTTGCGTTCGAGCAGGATTGAATCGGTCCAGCCGAGCTTGGCCAGATGGTACAGCGTACTGACGCCCACGACGCCTCCGCCGATCACCACTGCTCTTGCCGTCGATTTCATAGTGTCAGCCCGATTGTCTTGACGAGCCGTCGCTATGTCAGGCAAACCCGCGTCACGACAACAGCCAAGACCGCGCTGCCGCTTACTATCGCTTATTCTAATACATAAAATTAGCTTTGCAGGCGTGGTGGGGCGCTGTCCTGATAGCCGGACAGAATTCACGGGGGGATCGCGTGGCCACTATTTCAGGACCAATGGGCGAAGATCGCGCCGCCGAGCAGCTCAGCCGCTCGCTCAAATCGCGGCACGTCTCGATGATCACCTTCGGGGGGATAATCGGGGCTGGGCTGTTCGTTGGATCATCAAGCGCGATCAGCGCGATCGGACCGGCGGCGGTGGTCAGCTACGCCTTGGCAGGGTTGCTGGTCTTGCTGGTAATGCGGATGATTTCCGAAATGGCCATGGCTATGCCGGGCGTGCAGACGTTTCCCGATTTTGCCCGTGAGGGCGTCGGCAATTGGGCTGGGTTCCTGGTCGGCTGGCTCTATTGGTACTTTTGGGTGGTGGTGATCGCGATCGAAGCGATCGCCGGCGCAAAGATCATCAACGGCTGGTTCCCGCAGTTCGAAGTGTGGCAGATCGGCGTTACCCTGATGGCCTTGCTGACCGCAGTGAACCTGATGTCGGCGCGGTCTTTTGGCGAATTCGAATTCTGGTTTGCATCGACCAAGGTCGTCGCCATTATCGCATTTATTCTGATCGCAGCGGCCTATGCGTTCGGAATCACATCGCCCGATGGGCCGACCTTTGCCAACCTGACCAGCCACGGCGGCTTTGCCCCAGCCGGGATCGCCGCGATCTTTGCCGGGATTGCGACTACGATCTTCTCGCTTTGCGGTGCCGAGATCGCCACTTTGGCAGCCGCCGAATCCGAAGCCGGCACGCAGACCATCGCGCGGATGACCATTTCGGTTTCGGTCAGGATTCTCATATTCTTCGTGCTTTCGATCCTGATGGTCGTCTCGGTGGTGCCGTGGAACGAGATTGTTGTGGGGGTATCACCCTTCGCCCATGCGCTGCGCGTGATGGGCTATCCATCGGCCGATCTGGTGATGAACGGGATCGTTCTGGTTGCGGTCCTGTCCTGCCTCAATTCGGGCATTTACATTACCAGCCGCGCGATGTTCGGCCTGTCCCAGAACGGCGATGCGCCCGCCTCCTGCGTGAAGCTTAACAAGCGCCGCGTGCCGGTCAGGGCGATCCTGATCGCCAGCCTGTTCAGCTATGGCGCGCTCGCCGCGTCGATCCTATCGCCCGATATGGTATTCAACTTCCTGGTCAATTCGTCGGGCGCGGTGATGCTGTTCATCTATCTGTTGATTGCCTGGGCGCAGTTGCGGTTGCGTGGCAGGCTCGAAGCCGAGGCGCCCGAAACCCTCAAGCTCAAGATGTGGTTCCATCCCTATGGCACCTGGGCCGCGATGGCCGGGATGATCGGCGTCCTTGCCCTGATGGCGCTGTCGGCGGACCTGTGGGACGAATTGTGGACGAGTGTGCTGGTTACGGCCGGCTTCATGATCGGTTATCGGTTGAAGCAGGCGCGTCAGGCGGCATCGCCGGGCTAGAGCGTCAGGACGATCTTGCCGACATGCTGTTTGGTCAGGAACGCTTCCTGCGCCGCAACAATCTGGTCCAGCGGAAATGTAACCGCAACCAGCGGCTTGATTTCACCGCGTTCGATGTAGCCAATCAGGTTGGGAAAGACCTCTCGGTCCAGGACTGTGCAGCCGATCAGGCGCAAGTCTTTGAGGTACAGCGTCCGGAGATCGAGATCGACTATCGGCCCCGCTATCGCGCCGGCCACACCATACCGCCCGCCGCTCTTGAGGCATTGGAGGATCGCCCCAAACTGGTTCCCGCCAACCACTTCGACGGCGGCATCAAACTGGCCAGTGCCGAACACGGCCAGCAGATCGGCATCGCGCGGGATCACCTGATCGGCACCCAATTCGCGCAGAGCATCGAATTTGTCAGGGCTTGCCATCGCAGTGACAATCGCGCCCCGGCGCTTGGCCAATTGCACTGCGGCTGATCCGACCCCGCCCGATGCTCCGGTGATCAGCACCTTTTCACCGGCCACAAGGGCAATTCGCGTCAACATGTTTTCGGCTGCGGAGTAAGCGCACGGGAAGCTGGCCAATTCGGCATCGCTCAACCCGCTGGTGATGGCATGCGCATGAACGGCCGGAACCTGGGCAAATTCGGCAAAGCCGCCGTCTACTTCAGAACCGAAATAGACCACATCAAAGGGCCCATCTCCCCGGAACACAGGTTCAACCAGGACCCGTTCGCCAATGCGCCGTTGATCGACGCCGGGGCCCACTGCGACGATCAGGCCGCAGGCATCCGCGCCCTGAATCCGCGGAAACTGGAACGCGGCGCCAGACCAGCCATCGTCCTCGGCCCCGGCAATGCCTGACGCGCCGCCTGTTTCGGTCGCCTCAGCCACGGCTTTGGAATACCAACCTATCCGGGTGTTGATATCGGTGTTGTTTACCCCTACTGCGCCGACCTGGATCAGGACTTCGCCTGGCCCCGGACCTCGCACCGGCACGTCAGCGCGCAGCTCCAGCTTGTCGAACCCGCCGTTGCCGGTCAGCAGGACCGCGCGCATGACGGCGGGAATGGTCATTCGGCGCGATCCAGCCCGAACTGGTTCAGATACCACTGCTGGAAATTGATGACGCTGCCTTCCTGGTCCGAATAGCGGCCCGGACGATAGCGGCTCGACATGATCCCGGCCTGATTGTTTTCGGTGATCACTTTGTCCTGGGTGGTTGTGGCATGATAGCCCCAGATCATCTTGTCGATATCGACCTCGGCCTCGCTGGCCCGGCCATCCACCAGCCAGATCATCTCGACATCCGACCGCAACGCCGAGCGAGGCGTGAACTGGAACAGGATCACGAAATGATCGTCCGCAACGATTTGTGTGAACGGGCTGAAGCTCAGATGCATCCGCCCGCCATCGGGCGCCGTGCGCTTGCCCATCAGCGGAGCCGGAGCGCTTCCGTCCTGGGTTTCGGATGCCCAGCCGTCTTTGTTCATCCGCTGCATCATCAGGCGCAGATGGCTGCTGCTGGGCGGTTCATCGATGGTACCGATCGGCCGTCCCAAGGCGGCCGCTTGCGCTTCCCAGGCCTCCAGCTTTGGCGCGAAGCTGGCGATAGCATCGGCCGGTCCGGAGCTGGGGCCAGCCCCAACGGCAACGATCGATTCCGCGGCATGCATCGAGCAGAACTCAGGGTGCGAAGGTACGCAGTGATAGCATTCGAAAAAGTTCTCTACGACCAGCTTCCAGTTGGCATCGGTGGGATAGCTGCCGGCATAGGCAATCCGTGCATCGGCCATGCCATGGTAATCGAGGATCGGCCCCATATCACCGAAAGTTGCGTCGAAGTCGTCGGGCTCGTCCTCGCTCAGGTTGATGAAGATCAGCCCGTGGAAGACCCGAATGTGACAGGCAAACAGGCTGTTTTCCGCCTTGTCGAAATCATCGGGCATCAGCCGCGCGGCCAGCAGCCGCCCATCAAGCCCAAAGGTCCAGGCATGGTAGGGACAGACCAGCCGCGGCGCATTGCCGCTTTCCGCCGAACAGATGGTCGATCCGCGGTGGCGGCAGACATTGAAAAACGCACGGACACTGCCTTCATTCTCGCGGATCACGATGATCTGCTCTGCGCCGATCCGGAACAGGAAATAGTCCCCCTTATTCGGGATCCGCGAAACATGCCCGGCGACGATCCACTTCTGGCTGATAACCTGTTCGAAATCGGCCTTGAACACCGCTTCGCTGATGTAGAACTCCTGCTCAAAACTGTAGCCAACCCGCGTATTGGCGGCGAGGCGCTGCATCAGCTCATTCGATGTTTGTGTCATTACACTTTGATCCGGGCACTGGTGGGGTCGTAAAGCGGTTTGAGCGAGGCAGTGGCGGGATAGCGCACCCCGGCAATCTCAATCTCGTAATCATCGGGCTGGATCGGGCCGACCACACCGCCATCGGCAGCGGTCACATAGCCAAGTCCGCAGGCCGCGCCGAGCGTATGGGCAAACATCCCTGAACGGATGTATCCGGCGATCCGATCACCCTGCCAGATCGGCTCGTTATGGTAGAGCATCGGCTGGTCCAACTTGAGCAGGAACTGCACGAGGCGCTGCCTCAGCCCTTCCTCCTTCTGCCGCAGCAAGGCTTCGCGGCCAATGAACCCGCCGGACTTGTCGAGCTTGACCGCAAAGCCAAGCCCAGCTTCAAGCGGGGTGTCCTCATCGGTAATGTCATGGCCCCAGTGGCGGTAGGCTTTTTCCATCCGCAGTGAATTGAGCGCGTGATAACCGGCGTGCTTCAAGCCGAAGGCGGCGCCCGCAGCGACAATCTCGTCATAGACGCCGGCGAGAAATTCGCTGGGCACATAAAGCTCCCAGCCAAGCTCTCCAACGTAGGTAATCCGCGATGCCCGGACGATCGCATAGCCCAGTTCGATCTCCTGACTGGTCCCGAACGCGAACGCGCCGTCAGACAGGTCGTTAGGGCTGAGCGACTGGAGCAGCGCGCGCGAATTGGGCCCCATGATCGACAGGACCCCCATTCCGGACGTGACGTTGGTCAGCACCGCATGGGCATCATCGGGGGTATGGCGCTTCAGCCAGTTGAAATCCTTGGTTTCAGTCTCTGCCCCGCCGACGATCAGATAGGCGTTTTCGCTCAAGCGGGTCACGGTAAGGTCGGCTTCGATCCCGCCCTTGTCGTTGAGCCACTGGGTATAGACCAGCTTGCCCGGCGCCACATCGACATCATTGGCGCAGACCCGGTTCAGCACGGCGCAGGCATCGCGGCCTTCGAGCCGAAACTTGGCGAAACTCGATTGATCGAACAGCGCCACCGCTTCCCGCACGGCTTTGCATTCGGCGGCGCTGGCTTCGAACCAGTTCTGGCGGCCGTAGCTATATTCATATTTGGGCGCGCTGCCCGCCTCGCCATACCAGTTGGCGCGTTCCCAGCCGAACGCCTCGCCAAAACAGGCCCCGGCGGCGACCAGCCGATCATGGATCGCCGATTTGCGTACGCCGCGCGCGGTCTCATACTGCTTGAAGGGATAATGCGTCGCGTAAAGCAGGCCGAGGCTTTCTGTGACCCGTTCGCGAAGGTACTTTCGGTTGTTCTGAAACGGCATATTGCGGCGAATGTCGACCGCCCACAGGTCCGCCGGCGGGATCCCATCGCGGATCCATTCGGCCATCACCTTGCCCACGCCGCCGGCCGATTGCAGGCCGATCGAATTGAGCCCCGCTGCCACAAAACAGCCCTTGAGCTCGGCGCTTTCGCCAAGGTGGTAACGCACGTCAGGGGTGAAGCTCTCCGGCCCGCAGAAGAATTTTAGGATGCCGGCGTTTTCTAGCGCGGGAACGCGGCGCATTGCATCCATCAGCAGTGGTTCGAAGTGTTCGAAGCTGCCGGCGATTTCATCGAAACAGAAATCTTCAGAGATTCCGCCCATGCCCCACGGCCGGGCATTGGGTTCGAACGCCCCGACCAGCAATTTGCCGGCATCGTACTTGTAGTACCCGCAATAGTCGTAATCGCGCAGCACCGGCAGGCTGGGATCAATCCCTTCAACCCCTTCGAACAGCACGTAATAATGCTCGCAGGCGTGGAGCGGCGCAGTCACGCCGACACTGGCCGCAAGATCGCGGGTCCACATCCCGCCGCAGATCACCACATAGTCAGCGTCGATCGTTCCTTCGGCGGTTTCGACCCCGGTTGCGCGGGTGCCGTCATGGCGGATTCGGGTAACCTTGGTGTTCTCGAAAATCCGCGCCCCGCCGCTCCGTGCGCCCTTGGCCAGGGCCATCGTGATATCGACTGCATTGGCATAGCCATCGCTGGGAATGTGGATCCCGCCGACCACGTCATCGACATTGACGATGCCGGCCATGTCCTTGATCTCTTGCGGGGTTACGACATGGACCGGCAGATCGAAGACCTTGGCCATCGAGGCGCTGCGCTTCAGCTCCTCAAACCGTTCGGCATTGGTCGCCATCGAGATCGAACCGCACTGACGGTAGCCAGTTGCCTGCCCGGTCTCGGCTTCCAGCCCGCGGTAGAGCTCGCCGGTGTACTTGGCGAGCTTGGTCATGTTGATCGACGGGCGCAGCTGGCCAACCAGCCCGGCCGCATGCCAGGTCGTGCCGCTGGTCAGTTGCTTACGTTCGAGCAGCACGACATCGTCCCACCCGATCTTGGTCAGATGATAGGCGATCGAGCAGCCGATCACCCCGCCGCCTACGATGACAACGCGGGCCTTTTTGGGAAGCTCTGCCATCGGGCTCAGGCCTTCATCTTGGCGTTGTCAGGATCATAGGCGGGATGCTCCAGCACCGTTCCCAAACGCCGTTCGCCTTGCAGCATGATCTCAAAGCGCGATCCCGGCGCGGCATTGTCATGCGGAACACAGGCGAAAAACAAGCTCTTGCCCACGCGGTGGCCATAGCCGCCCGAGGTCGTCAGCCCGATGCAAGTTTCGCCGATCATGCAAGGCTCCGCCCCGCGAACATCGACATTCGAAGCATCTACCTCTCCGTAAACGATGCGGAACCGATCCGGCGCATCAAGAGTCGCCTGCTTGCCGATGAAATCATCTTTCTTGAAATTGATGAAGCGCGGCATATCCGCCTCGATCATCGTCAACTCGTTGGTAAGTTCGCTGCCCCAGGCCTTGTAAGCCTTTTCCATCCGCATCGTGTTGGCGGCGTAGAGGCCATAATTGACGATCCCGAACTCCTGCCCTGCGCTCCACACTGCGTCGTAGAGCGCTGCCAAATCGTCCATCGCAGGATGCAATTCCCATCCCAGTTCCCCCGCATAGGAGACACGCAGCGCGCGCATCTTGATGCCCGCGATTGTGATTGCCTGACCGCTCAGCCAGCGGAATCCCTCATTGTTGAGGTCGGTATCAGTGAGCTTGGCTAACACATCGCGCGAACGCGGGCCGTTCATCACCAGCACACCCAGTTCCATGGTCAGGTTGCGGATAGTCACATCTTCATCGGGCAATTTGCTTTGGATCAGCAAATCCCAATCGCGCTGTTCGGCGGCGGCGGCTGAGAGGCAGTAGAAATGGTCGTCGGCGAACCGTGTGACGGTCATTTCGCCATAGATTCGTCCCTGCACCGACAGCGGATGGACCAGGCCAATCCCGCCCAGCTTCTTCGGCATCCGGTTGGCGCAAATCCGGTTGAGGAAGGCCTCTGCGTCTGGGCCAGTGACATCATACTTGGCAAAGCCCGATAGATCGAGCACGCCGACCCGCTCGGTAACCGCTTTGACCTCGGCAGCGACTGCATCGAAGCTGTTGGTCCGGTGATAGCCGCCCTGCTCCGCCGCGCCATCAAGCGCGAAGTACTTGGGTCGTTCCCAGCCATAGGTTTCGGCATAGACCGCTCCTGCGGACAACAACCGGCCATAGAGCGCCGAAATCTTTTGCGGGCGGGCGTCGGGCTCTTCTTCGCCTGGGAGCCTGGTCGTGAAGGTCATCCGGTAGTCCAGGAAAACCTTGTCGCGGCAGTAAGTTTCGTTGGCATAGGGACCATAACGACGGGGGTCGAACTCGGTCATGTTGATCTCGGCATCGCCGGAAACCATCCATTGCGCGAGATACTTGCCGGCCCCGCCGCCCTGCGCGATGCCAAAGCTGGTGCCGCAGCAATGCCAGAAATTCCTGAGGCCAACCGCTGGCCCCAACAGCGGTCCGCCATCGGGTGTATGGGGGATCGCGCCATTGACGAAGCGCCGCAGCCCGACCTCGCCAAAGATCGGCATCCGTTCAATCGCCCGTTCAAGCCAGGGGGCAATCCGTTCGAGATCTTCGGGGAACAGCTCGCTGGTCGAATCCCACTCCGGATGCCCACCGCGCGGGGCCCAGGCCTCGGCAAGGCCGACATTCTCGTAAACGCCGATCAGTCCGCTTTTCTGCTCTTGTCGGAAATAGCCCGAAACATGGGGACAGCGCATGACGGGAATCTCTTCCTCGCGGTCCTTGAAAGCCGGAATGGGATCCGTGACGACATAGTGGTGCTCCATATTGGTCACCGGAATGTCGATCCCTGCCATCTGCGCGATCTGCCGCGCGTAGCAGCCCGCTGCATTGACGACGATTTCGGCGCGGACAGTTCCTTGCTCCGTCTCCACATCCCATTCGCCAGATGCAAGCTGCGTCAGACCCGTAACGCGGTTTTTGCGAACGATCTGCGCGCCCATTTTCTTCGCGCCAATGGCCAGTGCGTTACAGATGCCTGAGGGATCAGCATGGCCATCTTCGGTCGTCCGAGCGCCGCCGATTACGCCGTCCAACACCATAAAAGGATTGTGGCGAAGGATTTCGTCAGGCGGAATGATCTCCATCTCAAAGCCGATGATCTTGGAAAAGCCCTGAATGTACCGCATCCATGCGAGTTCGCGTTCGTTGGTAGCTAGGCGAATGCCTCCTGATTTGTGCCAGCTGACATACTGCCCAGTCAGCCCTTCCAGCTTTGGATAAAGCTCGTTCGAATAGGCATGCATTTTCGCCAGATTGAAGCTGCCGGTAATGCTGGGGCACTGACCAGCCGCGTGCCAGGTCGATCCAGACGTCAATTCGTCCTTTTCGATCAGCATGCAATCTGTCCAGCCAAGCTCGGCCAGATGGTAGAGCAAGCTGGCCCCCATAATCCCGCCGCCAATGATTACTACGCGTGCCTGTGTCAGCATGGAATTCCGTCTCACTTCCAGAGCATTCTCACGCAACATTAGGGCGCGAATGGCCAGCAGCACAAATGGGCAATTCAGTGCCATTGGTTCAAAAAATTTTCAGTTTGTCGGCAAACTCAAACCGCAGCCTGTGTTCAAAAAATTTTGCTGAAATGGCAAAATTTTCATTTGTGGCCGCTGCTTCCGATAGGTCTAACCGGCGCTGATACGGTGTTTTTGCCGCACGGAAAGCGCTTATGAGAATTGGTTTTATCGGTCTTGGCAATGTTGGCGGAAAGCTGGCCGGCAGCCTTATTCGCAACGGCCATGACGTTACTGTTCGGGATCTCGATGATGATCTTGTCAACGAATATGTCGCGCGCGGGGCGCAATCGGCGCCGTCACCCCGGGCCTTGGCTGAAGCGGTCGATCTGATCGTCACTTGCCTGCCTTCGCCAGCGGCCAGTGCAGCCGTTGCCGAAGCGGACGACGGGTTTTTCGCGGTTATGCGGCCCGGCCAGGTCTGGCTGGAGATGAGCACCACCGATTATTCGGAAGTGATCAGGCTTGGGGCGCTGGTCGAAGCGCGCGGTGCGATGTTCATAGAATGCCCCGTTTCAGGCGGCTGCCACCGGGCCGACACGGGCAACATCGCAATCTTCGCAGGCGGACCGCGCGCTGCTTTTGAAATGGTGTTGCCGGTACTGACCACGATGGGCCGCCGCATCCTCCACACCGGAGAGTTGGGCTCTGCATCGCAGCTCAAGGTCATGACCAACTATCTTTGCACGGTCCATCTGGTCGCGCTGGCAGAGGCGCTGACCACTTGCAAAGCGATCGGTCTGGACATGAACACCACCTACGAAGCGATCAGGATTTCGTCCGGGAACAGTTTTGTCCACGAAACCGAAAGCCAGGTGATCCTGAATGGCAGCCGCGACATCAACTTCACCATGGACCTTGTCAGCAAGGACATTGGGCTGTTTGACAAGATCGCCCATGCGGCCGGCGTTCCGGTCGAGATCTCTCCGTTGATCGTCCGGCTGTTCAAGGAGGCCGAGGCAAGTTTCGGCAGCCGCGAGTTTTCGCCCAATATCATTCGGCGTTATGAAGAACCGCTCGGGATCAAGGTGCTCGGCACGGGGTTTCCGGCGGAAATGACCGACGACGAACCCGAAGAGCCAGGCTATGAGGTTGTTCCCAAGCGCTAGCTTTGTAGGAAGTCGACCATGAACGTTCCCACGCCTGCAGACCACGCTGCCTGGATCGCGCGCGCTGCAGCGATGAAGTTCGAAACCGGCCTGTTCATCGACGGGCGCAGCACCACTGGATCGGGCAAACCGATCGCAGCGATCAATCCAGCCAACGGTGCATCGTTTGCAGAACTGGCCTGCGGCACTGCCAAAGACATTGATAGCGCGGTCGCATCGGCGAAGCAGGCCTGGAACGATGGGCGCTGGCGGCACATGGCTCCGCGCGCGCGGATGGACATTTTCCGGCGCTGGGCCGACTTGATTGAGGAAAACGCCGCCGAACTGGCGCTGCTCGAAACACTCAGCATGGGCAAGCCAATCAGCGATGCGCTAGGCATCGATTTGCCCGAAACAGTCCTGACCGTGCGCTATTTCGGCGAGGCCATCGACAAGATCGGCGGGGTGGTCAGCAATAGCCCGCACAACGCCAGTCATATGGTTTCGCGTGAACCGCTCGGTGTGGTGGGCGCGATCTCGGCCTGGAACTATCCCTTGCTGATGGCGACCTGGAAAGTCGCTCCGGCGCTGGCTGCGGGTAACTGCGTGGTGCTCAAGCCATCGGAGAAGGCCGGTCTGTCCTGTATCCGGCTGGCGCAGCTGTTTGCCGAAGCGGGCGGACCGCCCGGCGTGTTTAACGTGGTCAATGGCTACGGCATCGAGGCCGGGCGCCGTCTGGCACTACACCCCGATATCGCCAAGATCAGCTTCACCGGTTCAACCGCGACCGGCAAACAGCTGATGATCCATGCCGGCGAATCCAACCTCAAACGCGTCTCGCTGGAAACCGGCGGCAAGAGCCCGCAGATCTTCATGCCCGACTTGCACGATCTGGATGCAGCCGTGGACCGCGCGATCATGGGCATTTTCGACAATGCCGGACAGGTCTGCAACGCCGGTTCACGGCTGCTGGTCCATGCCGATCTGCATGACGAATTCGTGGAGCGATTTGTGGCACGCGCCCCTGCGCTCTATGCGCCGGGCGACCCGCTCGATCCGGCCACAAGCTTGGGGCCATTGGTGTCGCATGAGCATCAGCGAACGGTGATGAGATGGATCGAGCGCGGTGTTGAGGGCGGCGCCCGCGTGGCACTTGGCGGGCACGCTGATCCGGGCTGGACCGGCGGGGCCTATGTCGAGCCGACCCTGCTGTGCGAAGTTGCCCCAACCATGGCAGTCGGCCGCGAGGAAATCTTTGGGCCTGTGGCTTGCGTCCAACGCTTCACCAGCGAGGCCGAGGCGCTCCAGCTGGCCAACGATTCGATCTATGGTCTGGCGGCCAGCGTTTGGACCAGCGATGTCAATCGCGCGCACCGGATGGTCAAGGCGCTCGAAGCCGGTGTTGTCTGGGTCAATTGTTTTGGTGATGGCGACATGACCCAGCCGTTTGGCGGCTACAAGCAATCAGGCAATACCCGCGACAAGTCGCTCGAATGTCTGGCTGGTTACATGCAGTCCAAATCGGCGTGGTTCAATCTGGATTAGCCACGTGGTCCGCCATCCAATCCATGAAGGTCCGGATGCGCAGGTTTTCCTTCATGTCCTTGCGGCAAATCAGGCCCCATGACCCGGGGCAAACCTCGACATGGCCTGACGGCTTGACCAGCCGGCCAGCCGCCAGGTCCTGATCGACGAACGGCCCATTGACCAAGGCAACGCCTTCGCCATTCAACGCCATTTCGAGCGCGACGGCCAAGGTATCGACCATCAGGTAAGGCACTTTGGGTTCGAAACTGGCCCCCGCCGAAGTGAACCAACTGTCCCAGTTCTGCACTTCGGTATAGATCGCCACCAGCGGTTGCTCCATCAGTGCCGCCAGGCTCGGCTTCGGGCCGATCCGGGCCATGAATTCCGGGCTGCAAACCGGGAACAGTGCATAGTCGAACAGCGGCACCCAGTGGAATTTGGCCAGGTCGGGCGCGGTGCCGCAATAGACCAGCCCGACATCGGCATGAACATCATCGAATTCCCACTCGACCGCGCAAGTGCTCAGCGTCAGCTTGATTTTGGGATGCGCATGCAAGAATTGCGGCACGCGTTTCGCCAGCCAGCGGATCGATGCTGTCACATAGGTCTGCACCCGCAGCGGTTTGTCCAAGGCGTGACGGTGGACTGCCTCGACCCCTTCGAGCAGCAATTCAAATGCGTTGCGGACATAGGGATAGAGCACCCGCCCTTCCTCGGTAGAGACGATGTGGCGCCCTTCCTGAGCGAACAGGGCGACGCCCAATGCCTCCTCGATCAATTGCACCTGGTGGCTGATCGCGGGATGCGTGAGGCACAGTTCCGCTGCGGCATCGCGAATGCTCTGATGGCGCGTTGCGGCTTCAAAGCCCTTGAGCGCCTTGAGCGGCGGAAGCCGGCGAAGTTCGATCTTGTTGCTCATGGGGCGGGACTCGCGTGGCTGGGTTTAGAAAGCGAGGCTATCACCGCGAAACTCATTGGTAAAATATTTTGACGAATACGGCTTCAGCCAATCGCCCGCGCGTCTGCAATGATCATCGCCGCACCCTTTTCCGCGACCATCACGGTCGGGGCATTGGTGTTCCCCGATGTGATCGTGGGAAAGACCGATGCGTCGATCACCCGCAGCCCTTGCACCCCATGGACCCGCAGCCGCGCATCGACGACCGCGCTGGCCGGGTCAGGCCCCATCAGACAGGTGCTCGTCGGATGATAAACGGTATCGGCGCGCCTGCGGAAATCATCGAGCAGCGCTTCGTCGCCGTCGACTCCGGGACCCGGAATGATCTCTTCGGTAATGATGTCCGCCAGCGGTCTCGCCTTTGCGATCTGGCGCAGCAAGCGATTGCCCGCCAGCACATCGTCGATGTCTTGTTGGGTCGAAAGGTAATTGGGTTGGATCAACGGATGGGTAGCCGGGTCGGCTGAGGCCAGCGTCAGTTGTCCTCGGCTGCTGGGCCGGCAGGGATTGTGCGACAGCAGGAAAGCCGAAAACGGATCGGGGTTGAGAAGTTTACGCTCCGATAGCGGCGTCTGGGTATAACTGACCGGGCTGAAATAGAGCTGCAGATTGACATGCCGTTGAGCAGGATCGCTGCGCACAAACCCGCCGCTCTGATTGACGCTGAGCGAAAGCGGCCCGGCCCGATCAAACATATAGCGCAGCCCCGCCAGCGCCTTGCCGATCGCGGGATGCAGCACATCGTTCAGGGTCGGGGTCCGGGTCTTGTAGAAATAGGAGACCGCCAGATGGTCCTGCAGATTGCGGCCGACGGCTTTGGCCGCAACCAGCGGCGTGATCCCCACGCGCTGCAATTGCTCCGGATCTCCGATGCCGGACAGCATCAGCAGCTGCGGCGAATTGATCGCCCCGCCGGACAGGATAACTTCGCGTCGGGCCCGGACCTGATGGCTTTTGCCGCCCCGAGTATATTCGACCCCGACAGCCCGCTTGCCCTCAAACAAGATTCGCGTCGCCAAGGCTTTGGTCTGCAGTTTCAGCGTCTTGCGCTTCAGCGCCGGGTGGAGAAAGGCGTTGGCAGTCGAAGCCCGCCAGCCTCCGCGAGTGTTGATCTGGTAGATCCCCACCCCTTCGGGACTGGTGCCGTTGAAATCGCTGGTCGGGGAAAAGCCCAATCCCTCGGCGGTCTCGATAAAGCTGTGGCAGATCGGATGCACATGCGGTGAGATGTCGGTGACATGCTGGGGCCCGCCCTTGCCGTGGTAGGCGCTGGCCCAGTCGAAATCCTCCGACTTTTTGAAATAGGGCAGCACATCATCCCAGCCCCAGCCGGGATTGCCCAGCGCCTTCCAGTCTTCGTAGTCGTGCGGTTGGCCCCGGACATAGACCATCGCGTTGATCGAGCCCGAGCCGCCCACCACTTTGCCCCGCGGCCAATAGCTGCGCCGTCCACCCAGCCCTGCGACCGGCTCGGTATCGTACATCCAGTTGATCCGCTTGTCGAAAAAGGTCCGGCCATAGCCGATCGGCATCTGGATCCAGATCGACAGATCGCTGCCGCCGGCCTCCAGCAACAGCACGGTCGTCTTGCCGTCTTCGGTCAACCGGCTGGCCAGAACGCAGCCTGCGGTGCCCGCGCCGACGATCACATAGTCAAATTCGTCCATCTCAGCTGACCGGATGTTGAGTCATTTCGAGATGCAGCATGGTTCCTGTGTAGGGATTTGCCAGCGCCACCGCCTCGTCAAGCTCGACCCCCAGACCCGGAGCCGTTGACGGAATGACGTGGCCATCTTCGAATGCGATCGGGCTCTTGAGGATCTCCGTGTGGAACCCGCCCCAGCTCTCGATGCTCTCCAGGATCAGGAAGTTGGGTGAGCATGTCGCCAACTGGATATTGGCAGCGCCCACAATCGGCCCGCAGTAAAGATGCGGGGCGATCTGGACGTGATGGACTTCGGCCATCCCGGCGATCTTCTTGGCTTCAAGCAGGCCGCCCACGCGCCCCAGGTTCATCTGAAAGATTGCCGCGCTGCCGGCCTTTAGCAAACGGGCAAAATCATACTTGGTGGCAAGCCGTTCGCCGGTGGCGATCGGGATGCTGGTGGCGCGGGCAACTTTGGCCATTTCTTCGGGCGCATCGGGCGGCACCGGTTCTTCGAGCCACAACGGATCGTAAGGTTCGAGCCGCTTGGCCAGACGGATCGCGCCGGCCGCAGTCATTTGGCCATGCGTGCCGAACAGCAGGTCAGCCTTGGTGCCGACTGCTTCGCGCAGTTTCCGCGCAAAGCGTTCGCTGAGCTCAAGCGCGTCGAGTGAAAGCTGCCTGCCGTCAAACGCCGAATAGGGACCAGCCGGGTCAAACTTGAGCGCGGTAAACCCTTGCGCCAGATACTCGCCGGCGCGCTCGGCCGCCAGGTCGGGGTCGTGATAAACATCGCTTTGGTCGCCGGGGCGCGGATAGATATAGGTGTAGGCGCGAAGCCGTTCATGCACCTGCCCGCCGAGCAGCTTGTAAACCGGCTGGTTCGCCGCCTTGCCGATGATGTCCCAGCAGGCCATTTCCAGCGCGCTGAGCACACCCATTACGGTCAGATCAGGATGCTGGGTAAAGCCGCTGGAATAGACCCGCCGCCACAGTGCCTCGATATCATGCGGATCGCGGCCTTCGGCATAGCGCGCGAAGACATCCTCGATCATTTTTGCGACCAGGTGCGGATCGAACGGAACGCAATAGGCCTCGCCCACGCCCGAAATCCCGCAGGCGGTGGTCAGCTTCACGAACACGAAATAGCGCCCGCCGAAATGCGGCGGCGGATTGCCGACCACAAAGGTCTGGATGCCGGTCAGCTTCATGCCGCGAACCCATTGATAACTTTGACTTCAAGAAAATCGTGGAGGCCCCATTCGCCCCATTCGCGGCCATTGCCTGATTGCTTGTAGCCGCCAAAGGGCGAGCCATAATCCTGCCCGGCGCCGTTCAGATGAACGCTCCCCGCTCGCAATTGCCGCGCGACCCGGCGGGCGCGATCGAGGTCTTGGCTCTGAACATAGGCGGCCAGGCCATAGGGCGTATCATTGGCGATCCGCACCGCCTCATCCTCATCGGCAAACGGGATCATCACCAGTACCGGCCCGAACACTTCCTCGCGCGCGATGGTCATCTGGTTGGTGACATCGGCGAACACCGTTGGCCGAACAAAATACCCCCGGTTAAACCCTTCGGCCCGGCCCGGCCCGCCTGCAACCAGTGTCGCGCCTTCATCGATCCCGGTCTGGATCAGGCGCTGGATCTTGTCGAACTGGGCCTTTGAAACGACCGGCCCGAGGTGCGATCCCGGCAATTGCGGATCGCCCAAGGTAACCTGCCCGGCAACTTCTCGGGCTATCTCGACCGCACGGGCATAGGCCGATGCCTCAACCAGCATCCGGGTCGGTGCGTTGCACGATTGGCCGGTGTTGCCAAAACAATGCCGCACCCCGCGCTTCACAGCGGCGTCGAGGCTGGAATCATCGAACACGATGTTGGGAGACTTGCCGCCCAGTTCCTGCGAGACTCGCTTGACCGTGTCGGCAGCCGACTTGGCCACCCGAATGCCGGCCGCGGTAGAGCCTGTGAACGAGACCATATCGACCTCAGGGTGCGCGGTCAGCGCCGGACCGATCGCGGGTCCCAGCCCGTAAACCAGATTGAACACGCCAGCCGGAAACCCGGCTTCGTCGACAAATTGCGCGAACAGCTGGGCCGACAGCGGGGCGACTTCGCTAGGTTTGACCACCATCGTGCAGCCCGTCACCAGCGCCGGGCCAATCTTGGCGGCGAGCTGGTTGATCGGCCAGTTCCACGGGGTGATCAGCACGCAAACCCCGATCGGTTCGCGCACGAGCAGCGCTCCGCTGCCGATCGGGCGCTCCCAATCCAGTTCCCGCGCCGCACGCAGCGTTTCCTTGAGATGGCCCGGCCCACATTCAGCCTGCGAATTGTGCGAGAGATCGTGCGGCGCGCCCATTTCGGTGGTGATCGCACGGACCATTTCGTCATAGCGCCGCTCAAACACCGCGATCAGGCGTTCGACCAGCTCCATCCGCTCGGCCAGAGGGGTTGCCGACCACGCCGGGAATGCTGCACGAGCCGCCCGGACTGCCGCATCGGCTTCGGCCGGACTGCACAAGGCAACCCGGGCGCAAACCTCTTCATTGGCCGGATTGATCGCCTCAAAAACGCCGCCGGAAGGCGCGGGCAGAACCCACTGCCCGGCGATGTAGGACTTGAGCAGCTCAGACATAGCCGACCGCACGCTTCTGATCTTCGACGATAGTCCTGCCAGCGGCCCAATAATGGTAAGCCGCCCAGAATCCGGTCGGAGCAAGGATCAGCAAGGCCATGCGGAGCGATGCACCGTCCGCGCCGCCTGGTCCGGCAAAGCTATCGCTCAGAAAGCCAATCAGAGGCGGAATAATGACGAGGTTGAGGACATTGGCGAACAGCAGTGCGATCGCCACGAACATCGCCCGCATCTTTGGCGGAGCCAGATTCTGGACCATCGCAAAAGCCGGACCGATGTAGAAGTAGATCGCCGGAATGAAGATCCACAGCATCGCGGTCGCAAGGGGTAGCGAATGGGTATAGTAGGCGATGAAAGACGGAATGGTCGCCAAGGCCGTGACCACGCTGAGCAACTGGGTTACCCGCTTCGGGCTGGCAAAACTGGATTTGGTCAGAACCCAAGCGGTCAATAGCGAAGCCCCGATCCCCATCCACAGATGGATCGGGCCGATGATTGCGCCGGCTTCGGCTTCGTTGAGATTGAAGCTGCGCTGGAGATACGACGCAGTGAACCACATCAGTCCCCAGCCCCAGAACGCCGAAAGACCACCGCCCATCATGCCATGCAGTGCCGCTTTCTGGGTAAGCAGAAAGCGAAAGGTTTCTTTCAAAGTCGGCGTTTCCTCGCTCGATACCGCATCGAGGCGGCCGCGCTTGGGCTCTTTGATGGTCAGCATGATAATGCCCGCCAGAACCACTCCCGGAATGCCCAGCACCAAAAAGGCCATATGCCAACCGTAGGCATGGCTGATCGCGCCGGCAAAGTCTGCACCCAGCCATGCGCCAATCGGAGCGCCGAGTGCAAAAATGGTCATAGCCATCGGGCGGCGGGCGGCGGGAAAATAGTCGGCCACGATCGAGTTGCAAGGCGGGGTTCCGCCAGCCTCACCGATCCCTACGCCAATCCGGGCGAACAGCAATTGCCAGAATGTCTTGGAAAGCCCGCACAGCGCGGTCGCCACCGACCATACGGTAATCGAGAATGCCAGCAGGTTCCGGCGGTTCTTCCGATCCGCCAGCCAGGACAGGGGAATTCCCATGGTCACATAGAACAACCCGAGCGAGACACCGCCGACCAGCCCGATCCCGAAATCAGTCAGCCCCAGGTCTGCCTTGATCTGGTCCTGGACCTGCGAGAACACATACCGGTCAGCGATGCTGATCGTATAGACCAACATCATGATGAAAAGCACGTACCAGCGCTCCGCAAAGCTTGGGCCGCTGTCCGCTGAAAACGGAGGCCTATCGCTTGTGATCGGTGCCTGTGTCGCCATTTTGCTTCCCCTTTTTAGCTTTTTGTCAGCTCCGGCCCCAGAACCTCGCGCAGAGGATCCAGATAGGGCGAGAACTTCTCCCATTGATCGACGCCGCTTTTGAATATCGGCTGCCGAACCTGTTCAGAGCTGGCAGTGCGCACGGCCCGGTCGGTTTCGTGAAAGTTGAGGCAAGCCGCTTCGAACGGCAGGCCGCAGAAATCGAGCAAGCGGCGGACCTGCACTTCGAGATCGGCGACGACCTCTTCATAGCGGACCTGCAGCACCTTGCCCGGCAAAACCTTGTCCCAATGATCCATCAGCTGGACATAGTCGGTGTAGTAATGGCCGATTTCCTCAAGGCCGTAAGTAAACTCCTGGCCTTCAGCGAACAGCTGCTTGAAGCCACTGAAGCAGCAGCCCAGCGCGCTGCGCCGGGCATCGATGATCTTAGCGTACGGCAGGATCAGATGAATCAGGCCTATGTGCCTGAAATTGTTTGGCATCTTGTCGATGAAAAAGGGCGTACCCTGCTTGCGATGGATCTGCGTATCGCGGATATAGGCCTCGCCAAAGCCGGTCAGTTCATCGGCGGTCAGCTCGGATAGATTGGCCGGGTAGCGCGCCTCTTCATCCACCCGCCGCCGCCCGTCGAGCTTGTGCGCCAGCGCGAGGATATTGGGCAGTTCCATCGTCCCCTCAACCTGACTGTGCGAGGCAAGAATCTGTTCAAGCAAGGTCGATCCGGCGCGCGGCAGACCAAGGATGAAGATCGGATCGGGTGCGGGGCTGCCTGATCCGGCAAGTCCGGCGAACAGCGCTGGAGTGCAATGTTCGATCTGCAGGGCGATCTCATGCGAGATCTTGCGCCAGTCATAGCCCACCTCATCGCACTTCAGCCGGTTACCGCGCTCGTAATAGGTGAACGAGGCCGCATAATCGCCGCGATCTTCGAGCGCCTTGCCCAGTGCAAAACACAGATGATAGCGATCGGCCAGTTGGGTGGAAGGGGCGGCTTCCAGTTCGCGCATTGCGGTGATCTGCGCTTCATCGAACTTGTAAGTCTTGAGATTGGCGAGGCTCCAATAGGCATCGCCGAAATCGGGGCGGACCTTGTAGGCCTGGCTGTAGGCCTCGATCGCCGCCTGTTGCTGGCCGACGGTCTTAAGCGCATGGCCGAGCGTCAAATGGATGTTGGGATAGTCCGGCATTTGCACGGCGCATTGGCGGTAGACCGCAAGCGCTTCGTCGAAATTGCCGACCGCCAGGTTTTGATTGGCATAAAGCAGATCAATCTGAGGATTGCCCGGCTGTTTGTCACGCAGCACCTTGGCCTGCCCCAGTGCCTGCTCAAACTTCTGGCGCTTGTGCAGCACGCCGACGTAATCGAGGTGCGCGCCGGCATTTTCAGGCTCAAGCACCAAGGCCGATTCAAGCAGAAATTCAGCCTCGTCGAGCACGCTGAAGTTGATGCCAATCTCAGCGAGGAAGCGGATGGCTTCGACATGGTGGCCATTGGCCTGAAGGTACGCGCGGCAGATTCTCTCTGCCTTGAGGAACCGCCGCTCCTGGATCAGGCTGGCTACGGTCTGGAGTTCGGGCGGCAGATTGATCAAATAATCGCGCTGCGTCTCGGCAAATTCGGCCGGTTCGGTCCGCCCCGCGGCAGTGTGGATCTTCGCCAGCATGTTCCAGCTGCCGGCCAGAGCGGCATTGTGTGTCACCGCGTTCTGGTAGGCAGCGAAAGCGCCAGCGGTGTCTCCCATATCGCGCAGGCAATGGCCGCGCTCCTGATGCGCCCGGCCGTTCGAGGGATCCAGTGCGATCAACTGATCGGCCAATGCCAGCGCACCGGGCAGATCTTTCTGAAACCGGCGCACTACTGCCAGCGTGTATAGCGCATCGCGGTTTTCGGGTTCGGTCTGCAACACGCCTTCGCACAGCTGGGCGGCGGCGGGCATCTGACCATCCTGAAGCAGCTTCCGCGCGCGACCAAGCGATTGCTCACTGCTGGCCGGTTCGATCGCGGTTTGCGTCATTGGTGAAGCCTTATCATCAGGCGTGAGGGTGAACCGCCACGGTATTAGCCGAAAGCTGGGCCAAAGTAAGGAATTCTATTGCTCGGCGATGCCGATTGTTTGCCCCATGAAATGAGCCGGAGGCGATCGCTTCCGATCCACCTCCGGCCATTCCTTAGCTTACTTTCATAGTGTCCTGCGGGCCTCCCCCCTATTGGGAAGGGGCGGCCCGAAGAAATCACATCTTGTAAGACATCCGCAGCCCAATCGTGCGTGGCCGCGATGTGGTGATCCGCAGTTCGCCATCGTTGCCATTCTTGAACAGTTCGGGCCGTTCGTCGGTAATGTTGTCAAAGAACATCTCAAGGCTCCAATTGTCCTTGCGGGCACCGAACGCGGCACTGAACGTGTTGTAGGCAGCCTGGTCTTCCGAGGCATCCAATGGCACGATCACATCACCCGGCCTTACCGTCACACCGTTATACACAACTGGCAGACTGCCAGCGTAACCATACGTCGCGCCCGGGAAAGCTGCGACAGTGGGGTTGAAGCCCTGATAGCGGATCGAGACATCCGAAAAATCGGACGAGATGCTTTTGCCGACATGGTGGAAGGCGACCTGAACGAAGGGCCGGAGCCCCGACTCCAGTTCAGTCTCATACCGCGCGCGGATGTTGAACTGGAACTTCGGGCTGAGCGCGAGCGGGCTGCCGAGTGGCAACAGCACTTGCGTCGGCCGGCGGTACTTGGTCAGTTCTGAATCATTGAACGAGAAAGCACCGGTCAGAGTGAAATCAGGTGTCGCACGCCAGGTGATGTCGCCTTCAATGCCCTTGATTCTTGCATCGACAAAGTTGGTCGTGAAAGTCTGGTTCGAGATATTCTGATCGAACACCGTCATCTGGATATTCGTCCAGTCAATCAGATAGGCCGCCAAATTGACCTGCAGCGTCCGATTGAGCAGCGCGAACTTTCCGCCGATTTCGTAGTTCTTGACCTGATCAGGAACGTAGACAGCCAGATCGGCGAACACGGCCGGCGTACACAGCGTAGACGGATTGCCGAAACTACGGCCGGGCGTGCAGGGCTTACGGTTGAAACCACCAGGGCGGAACCCTTCCGAATAGGTGGCATAAACCAGCGATCCCTCGCCAAACTTATAGGTGAGATTGCCTTTGAACAGGACCCCCGAATAGGTTGCCGGCGAAACGTCTTTTAGTAGATTGTTGAGGTTGGCGCTGACGCAGTATTTGGTCTCGGGCGTTGAGGACGCCGAATATGTGCCAGTTGCCGAGTCATATACGCCGCGCGCACTGCCGCAGAAGCTTCCTTGCGATGATCCATTCATCGACGCTTTTTCATTGTAATAGCGCGCCCCGCCGGTGATCGTCAGCTTTTCAGGAATGATGTCAAACGAGACTTCGCCATAAATCGCAAACTGACGGTCGCGACGCTGCACGTCATTGAAGAAGCCAACGTTGATTGGCCGGACGCTCGGATCGTTGGGATTTGTCCCGGGGTTGGTAGCAAGATCCGGGTCGATTAGGCCGGGACTGCGCGGATAGATGTAGCCAGCGGCCTCCTGCAGATAGGACCAATCCGTGTTGTCAGTCAGCTTGTTGACATCATAGAACACACCGGCCGTTGCGCGGATCCGTTCGCCAGCCGGCGTCGTTACCCGAAGCTCATGGGTGGTGCGCTGGGTCTTGTTGCGGACCTGATAGCTCTTGTTCGGCGAATAGCACTTAGTCGGATTGTTGTATCCTGGGAATGAGTAATAGATCCCTGCGTCGCACTCGTAATGCGGCACAAACAATCCGATATTCGAATAGGATGCGTAATCCGCTTTTTGCAGGGCCGAGTGATTCAAGTAGGAGCCCGTGTAAATGATATCGAGGAAGCCAAGGCGGCCGTTGACCGTCCAGGTCGTCAGGTCAAACTTGTCGCGCAGCGAGTTCTCATTGAACTGGGTGACCTGCAAATCACCGACGGCTGGCTCATAGTCAAACACGCCATCGGTATTCAACTGCTGCCGAGCATGCATGGCGTTGATCGACCAGTCATCGTTGAGCTTGAACGTCGCCTCGATGCGGCCGCCACGATAGCTGGCATCGTTGTAGTTATCCTCAACGAAACGGTCGTTGTTGATCTCCCCGCGCACTGGGCCGCGGCCGCCGCGCAAGTACTGGCTGCCGTCGCAATTGGCGCGCACAGTCGTCGCGGTTAGCTGGCACGATTGAATCGCGCGCATCACCAGCAGCGGGTTGCCGGTCGGCAGCCGGCCAGCCTGGCCGACATGCGCATCGAACGGCATCTGATAGGTGCCGGGCACGTTATCGATATAACCGCCCTGATTGTCGCTGTAGAACACTGCCCGGATCGCAAACTTGTCCTTGATGATCGGAATGTTCACGAAAACATCGGCAGCGACGCTGTCGTCACCGCCCTTGGTCATTGCATAGCTGCTGTTGAAGCCGGCCTTGAAGTCGTTCAGATCGGGCTTGTTGGTGATATAGCGGACTGCACCGCCCATCGAACTGGCACCATACAGCGTGCCCTGCGGCCCGGCCAGAACTTCGACGCGCTGCAGATCGGCAGCATAGAGATCGAGATTGCGGCCAACGAGCGATGCAGGAGCGTCATTGACGTAAAGCGCAACACTCGGCGCGGTCCCGGCGGTGCCCGAAATCTGCAGGCCTGGCGAATCCGTCGAAAGGCCGCGGATAAAGATCGACGAAGCCCCTGGTCCGCGCGAAGCGCTGCGGACATTGGGCAGATATTCGATCAGCTTGTCAAAACTGGTGATGTTGAGATCGTTCAGCGTGTCTCCGCTCAGCGCCTGGATCGCGACCGGGATTTTGTTGAGCGATTCTTCGCGGCGTGTAGCAGTCACCACGATATCGGCGATGCTGCCGTCATCCGCCTTTGTTGCGGCTTCCTGGGCAAAGGCAGGTGCCCCGCCAGCGCCAAGCATCGCTACAGCGATGATTGCCGACGACATTTTCCAGCTGGCTCTCAATTTACGTCTCCCCATGTTTCCCTACGCGCGAGGGATGTTTGTTATCCCATTCATGCCTTATGAAGGCTGTCTCGCAGCGCCGGAAGTGGCAATTCACCAAAATTTCCCGACCGGTAAAATTTATTCGTGGATCGATCACAACTTCTACATGTTGCAATCAGAACGGCTAATGTAGCCAGCCGGTAATGGACCGGCCTAACACTCGTGGTTAGCCTCAGCCGCCAGCGTGTAAAGACCGGGGATTGTGATGCAAAAGGGTGCTGATTTCGTACTTCTGATTGCGACGGAAGATCGCAAAGGGATCGTCGCGGCGGTCGCGAATTCGGTCGCAAGTCAGGACTGCAACATCGTCGAAAGCTCACAATACGGCGATGCAGAAACGGGACGTTTTTTTATGCGGGTGGCGATTTCCGGCCCGGAAACGATGACCAGCGATAGTTTCACCGCCGCGTTCACGCCGGTTGCCACTGCTTTCAGGCTCGACTGGCAGATCCATGACATGCGGCGCAAGCTTAAGGCCATGATCATGGTCAGCCAGGGCGGGCATTGCCTGAACGACCTGTTGTACCGCACTTCGACCAAGCGATTGCCGCTGGAGGTCACCAGCGTGGTGTCGAACCACACCACCTGGCAGCGCCGTGCTGAGCATGAGGGAATCCCATTCCACCTGCTGCCGATAACGCCGGAAAACAAGCTTGAGCAGGAAGCCAAGCTGATGCAACTGGTCGAGGAACAGGAAGTCGATCTGATCATCCTGGCGCGGTACATGCAGGTTCTTTCGGACCAGCTGTGCCGCAAGCTGGATGGCCGGGTAATCAATATCCACCACAGCTTTCTGCCGGGCTTCAAGGGTGCCAAACCCTATCACCGGGCCTATGAGCGCGGGGTGAAGATGGTGGGAGCCACGGCGCACTATGTCACGCCCGATCTTGATGAAGGGCCGATCATCACGCAAGATGTCTCGATTGTCGATCATGCCGATACGGTCGAGGACCTGATCGCGCAGGGTCAGGACACCGAGAGCCGCGTGCTGGCCCGCGCCGTCAAGTTGCATCTCGAACACCGCGTCTTGCTGAATGGTCGCCGAACGATCGTCTTCAAATAGGAATCGAAGGCTGGCGGTTTGGCCGCCAGTAAGGTCAAACTCGAAATAACTGGAGTACACCCGCATGAAGACCCGCGCCGCTGTTGCTTTTGCCCCCAAGCAGCCGCTCGAGATAGTCGAGTTGGATCTGGAAGGCCCCAAGGCCGGAGAAGTGCTGGTCGAGATCATGGCGACCGGGATCTGCCACACCGATGCCTATACGCTCGACGGGTTCGACAGCGAGGGACTGTTCCCTTCGGTGCTGGGCCACGAAGGTGCCGGGATCGTGCGCGAGGTTGGCCCGGGTGTCACTTCGGTAAAGCCGGGTGATCATGTGATCCCGCTTTACACACCCGAATGCGGCAAGTGCAAAACCTGCCTTTCGGGCAAGAGCAACCTGTGCACCGCGATCCGCGCGACTCAGGGCCAGGGGCTCATGCCCGATGGGACCAGCCGGTTCAGCTACAAGGGCGAGACGATCTTTCACTACATGGGCTGCTCGACCTTTTCGAACTTCACAGTCCTGCCCGAAATCGCCGTGGCCAAGATCCGCGAAGATGCGCCGTTCCAATCGAGCTGCTACATCGGTTGCGGGGTGACCACCGGGGTCGGCGCGGTGACCAATACCGCCAAGGTCCAGCCGGGCGATAATGTCGCGGTGTTCGGGCTTGGCGGGATCGGGCTTAACGTGATCCAGGGCGCGCGGATGGCGGGGGCCAAGGTGATCCTGGGGGTCGACATCAACCCGGCGCGTGAAGAATGGGGCCGGCGCTTTGGCATGACCCATTTCCTCAACTCCAAGGGGATGAGCCGCGAGGAAGTGGTCGCCGCGGTCGTGGCGCTCACCGATGGCGGGGCCGACTATACCTTTGACGCAACCGGCAATACTGAAGTGATGCGGACTGCGCTCGAGGCCTGCCATCGCGGCTGGGGAACCTCGATCATCATCGGCGTGGCCGAAGCCGGCAAGGAAATCGCCACCCGCCCGTTCCAGCTGGTCACGGGGCGCAACTGGCGCGGCACCGCGTTCGGCGGCGCCAAGGGTCGGACCGACGTGCCGGGCATCGTCGATATGTACATGACCGGCAAAATCGAGATCGACCCGATGATCACCCACGTGATGGGCCTCGAAGACATCAACAAGGCGTTCGATCTGATGCACGCCGGGGAAAGCATCCGCAGCGTGGTGGTGTTTTGATGGAGCTGCAGGGCCATAACCACGCCGCTCGGCAGGCGGCATGATCGACGAAGGGCGCCTCGACGCAATGATTGCCGCCCACGCGGGGCGTGAGGGGCCGCTGTTGCCAATCCTTCACGATGTGCAGCGTGCCTTCGGCTGCGTCGATGCTGCAGCCGAAGCGCGGATTGCCCGCGCCCTGAACCTGAGCCGCGCCGAAGTGCACGGCGTGGTCAGTTTCTATCATGATTTCACCGCCCTTCCCGACCCGCGCCCGTGCGTCGAGCTGTGCCGCGCCGAAGCCTGCCAGGCCCGCGGAGTCGAGGCGCTGGTTGTTGAGGCAGAGCGCGCAGCCGGTAGCCGGGTCAAAATAAAGACGGTCTATTGTCTGGGGCTGTGCAGCGCCGGACCCGCCGCACGGTTAGGCAACCGGATCTTTGCCAGACTCGATCAAACCGCGCTGGTCAAACTGGTGCAGTCGGCATGACCACGGTGCGGATCTCGGACGACGCGCTGGCGCTGGCCTGCGGCGCCGATGAACTGGCAGCCGCATTCGCTGCCGCCGGATGCACGGTCGAGCGCGTATCAAGTTGGGGAATGCACTGGCTCGAACCGCTGGTCGACATTGGCGGTACCGGATTTGGACCGGCCAGCCCGGCCGATGTTGCCGCGATCCTGGCAGGCAACAGCGACAAATCCATCGGAACCATCGCCGAACACCCCTTTATTGCAGGCCAGCAGCGCCTGACATTTGCGCGTGCTGGCAAGACCCGCCCGCTCAGCCTCGAAGACTATGCCGCTACCGGAGGCTGGGCTGGGTTGACCCGGGCCCGGCTGCTCACCCCCGCTGCACTGATCGGCGAAGTCATCCAATCGGGCCTGCGCGGGCGCGGCGGGGCGGGCTTTCCAGCAGGGATCAAATGGCAAACCGTAGCCAATGCCCCGGGCGTGCAGAAGTATGTCGTCTGCAACGCCGACGAGGGCGACAGCGGAACCTTTGCCGACCGGATGGTGATGGAAGGCGACCCATTCCAGTTGCTCGAAGGCATGGCGATCGCCGCGCACGCCGCTGGAGCAAGCCGCGGCTATATCTATGTGCGCAGCGAATACCCGCATGCGATTGCCAAACTCAACGCTGCGATCGCGCTAGCCACGCAGCATCTCGCCCCTTTTGAAATCGAGGTCCGGGTTGGCGCCGGGGCCTATGTCTGCGGCGAAGAAACCGCGATGCTCAACTCGATCGAGGGCAAACGCGGCGAAGTGCGCGCCAAGCCGCCACTGCCCGCGCTGGCAGGCTTGTTCGGCCAGCCGACAGTGGTCAACAACGTGCTGACTTTCGCCGCGATACCGCACATCCTGCTTGAAGGCGGTGCCTCACTGTATGACAGCCATGGGATCGCGCGCTCGAAAGGCACCATGCCGATCCAGCTGGCGGGGAATATCAAGCACGGCGGCTTGTACGAAACCGGCTTCGGCATCACTCTGAGCGAGCTGATCCATGACATCGGCGGCGGGACCGCGTCGGGCCGTCCGGTCAAAGCGGTGCAGGTTGGCGGACCCTTGGGAGCCTATCTGGGGCCCGACCAGTTCAACATTCCATTTGACTACGAAGCCTATGCCGCGGCCGATGCGCTGATCGGCCATGGCGGGATCGTGGTGTTCGATGACAGCGCCAACATGGCCCGGCTGGCCCGCTTCGCGATGCAGTTCTGCGCGGTGGAAAGCTGCGGAAAATGCACCCCGTGCCGGATCGGGTCGACCCGCGGGGCCGAGCTGATCGACAGGATCTGCGGATCTGGCAGCGCCGGCCCGGACGCGGTGACAGCCTTGCCGCAGATGCACAACACGCCGCGGCAGCCGCGCAGCCGCGAGGATGACCTGCAACTGCTCGAAGACTTGTGCGAAACTATGAAGTTCGGCTCGCTGTGCGCGCTGGGCGGTTTCACCCCTTACCCAGTGCTGAGCGCGCTGAAGCATTGGCCGGAGGATTTCGAATGATCTGCGCCATGACCTCTGCTCGCAGAGACAGCGGCGCCTTTGGTATGGTCGCTGCGGCACAGGCCGTGCGGTTTGCCAAAGAACCTGCTACTATCACCAAGTCAGCCGCGTTACCGGCACAGGAGCACTGCGATGGGATATGAGCGCCAAAGCGACTTTGGTACTCCCGCAGTCGAGGCCGATGCCAGCGTTTCCCTGACGATCGACGGCCGTCAGGTCACCGTTCCTGCTGGCACCAGTGTGATGCGGGCGGCGGCCGAGTGCGGCGGCTCGATCCCCAAGCTGTGCGCCAGTGATAACCTTGCCGCGTTCGGCTCGTGCCGGCTGTGTCTGGTCGAAGTCGATGGGATGCGCGGCACCCCGGCCAGCTGCACCACCCCGGCCGCAGACGGCATGGTAGTCCACACCCAGACCCCGCGCCTGCAAAAGCTGCGCAAGGGGGTGATGGAACTCTACATCTCGGACCATCCGCTCGATTGCCTGACTTGCAGCGCCAACAACGATTGCGAGCTGCAGGATCAGGCCGCCGCAGTGGGGCTGCGCGACGTGCGCTATGGCTATGGCGGCGACAACCACCTTGGCCTGACCACCGACAGTTCGAACCCCTACTTTGATTTCGACCCCAGCAAATGCATCGCCTGCTCGCGCTGCGTTCGCGCTTGCGACGAAGTACAGGGCACCTTTGCGCTGACCATCGACGGTCGCGGCTTTGCGACCAAGGTCAGCGCCGGCCAGGCTGGCGATGATTTCCTTTCATCCGAATGCGTCAGCTGCGGCGCCTGCGTGCAGGCCTGCCCGACCGCGACGCTGCAAGAGAAGTCGGTCAAAGAGATCGGCAAGCCCGAGCGCGCGGTCATCACCACCTGCGCCTATTGCGGGGTCGGCTGCACGTTCCGCGCCGAGATGCGCGGCGAGCAACTGGTCCGGATGGTGCCGTGGAAGGACGGCAAGGCCAACCACGGCCACTCCTGCGTCAAGGGACGCTTCGCTTGGGGCTATGCCAACCACCAGGACCGGATCACCCGGCCGATGGTGCGCGAGACCATCGACCAGCCATGGCGCGAGGTTTCGTGGGACGAAGCGCTGAACTTCACGGCGGCGCGGCTGACTGCGATCAAGGCCCAGCATGGAGCACGCGCGCTGGGCGGGATCACCTCCAGTCGCTGCACCAACGAAGAGACGTTCCTGGTGCAGAAGCTGGTTCGCGCCGGGTTTGGTTCGAACAATGTCGATACCTGCGCGCGGGTCTGCCATTCACCGACCGGCTACGGGCTCAAGACCACATTCGGGACCAGCGCGGGGACGCAGGATTTCGATTCGGTCGATCACAGCGATGTCATCCTGGTCATCGGCGCCAACCCGACCGACGCACACCCGGTTTTCGCCAGCCGGATGAAGCGGCGGTTGCGCGCGGGCGCCAAGCTGATCGTGATCGACCCCCGGCGGATCGATCTGGTCCGCATGCCGCATATCGAGGCGCAGTATCACCTGCCGCTCCAGCCCGGGACCAATGTCGCGGTGCTGACCGCCATCGCGCATGTCATCGTCACCGAAGGCCTCGCCGACGAGGCCTTTATCCGCGAGCGTTGTGATTGGGACGAATATCAGGACTGGGCCCGGTTTGTGTCCGACGAGCGCCACAGCCCGGAAGTGCTTGAGGCCGTATCCCGCGTTCCGGCCAGTGATCTTCGCGCCGCGGCCCGGTTGTTCGCGACCGGCGGCAACGGCGGTTGTGGCTCTGCACAGAGCAGAAAATCAAACGGCGCGATCTACTACGGGCTGGGTGTGACCGAGCACAGCCAGGGCAGCTCGACCGTGATGGCGATCGCCAACCTTGCCATGGTCACCGGCAACATCGGCCGGCCCGGCGTCGGGGTGAACCCACTGCGCGGCCAGAACAACGTTCAGGGCGCCTGCGACATGGGCAGCTTCCCGCACGAGCTGCCGGGCTATCGCCATATTTCCGATACTGCGACACGGGCGCTGTTCGAAGCCGACTGGCAGGTTGCGCTCGATCCTGAGCCGGGGCTGCGGATCCCCAACATGCTCGATGCGGCGCTCGATGGCAGCTTCCGCGCGCTCTATGTTCAGGGCGAGGATATCCTGCAGTCCGATCCCAACACGCACCACGTTGCAGCGGGCCTCAAAGCAATGGAACTGGTGATCGTCCACGACCTGTTCCTGAACGAGACCGCCAACTACGCGCACGTCTTCCTGCCAGGCTCGACCTTCCTCGAGAAAACCGGAACCTTTACCAACGCCGAACGCCGCATCCAGATGGTCCGCAAGGTGATGGAGCCCGCCAACGGCTACGAAGACTGGGAAGTGACGCAGGCGCTTGCCAATGCGATGGGGCTGGAGTGGACCTACACCCATGCCAGCGAGATCATGGACGAGGTTGCCCGCTTGACCCCCAGCTTCGCCGGGGTCAGCCACGCCCGGCTCGATCAGGCCGGATCGTTGCAGTGGCCGGTCAATGCCGCGTATCCGGACGGTTCGCCGGTCATGCACGTCGATGGCTTTGTGCGCGGCAAGGGCAAGTTTGTGGTGACCGACTATGTCCCGACCGACGAAAAGACCGGACCGCGCTTTCCGCTGCTGCTGACGACCGGGCGAATCCTCAGCCAATACAATGTCGGAGCGCAGACCCGGCGCACCGAAAACACCATCTGGCATCCCGAAGACCTGCTGGAAATGCATCCGACAGATGCCGAAAATCGTGGGCTCAAGGATGGCGACTGGGTACGCCTGGTCAGCCGCACTGGCGAGACGACGCTGCGGGCAGTGGTGACCGACCGGGTTGCCCCCGGCGTGGTCTATACCACCTTCCACCACCCCGCGACGCAGGCCAACGTCGTCACCACCGAGTATTCCGACTGGGCAACCAATTGTCCCGAATACAAGGTAACCGCGGTGCAGATCATGGCCTCGAACGGCCCGACCGACTGGCAGGAAGACTATGCCGCCTGGTCGGCCCGCAGCCGCCGGATCGCCGAGCCGGCGGAACCGGCAGAATAGCGATGGACGTCAAGCACCTGCATCATATGGCCAACCAGATCGCCCGCAATCTTGCCGCAGGCGGCGAAAGCGCGGCCATCGCCGCAACGGCGCAGCACATCATCGATTTCTGGGACCCGCGGATGAAGGCCGCGATCCTGTCAGCCGACCACAGCGCGCTGGAGCCGATTGCCCGCGCGGCAGTGGAGCAGCTTGCCTCTGCAGTTAGCCAGAATTCGCTTCGCCAGGCCTGACAGTCTGCGCGATAGCATGGGCTACTGCGGGATCTTCGATGGTTGGCGGGACCTGCCAGTCCTCACCATTCACGATCTTGCGCAGCAGGTTACGCAGGATCTTGCCTGAGCGAGTCTTGGGCAGTGCCGCCACGATATAGGCAGTCTTGAGCGCTGCGACGGCACCAAGTTCGGCGCGCACTGCCGCGATTACGCGGGCGTGGAGGATGGAATCGCCCTCCGCCCCGGCGCGCGCGACCACGAAGGCGAGCGGGATCATCCCTTTGATCGGATCGTCCGCGCCGATCACCGCGCATTCGGCAACGCCGTCCTGGCTGGCGACGATCTGCTCCATTTGCCCGGTCGACAGGCGGTGTCCGGCGACGTTGATGATGTCATCGGTGCGGCCCATGATGTGGAGGAAGCCCTCAGCATCGAAATGTCCGGCATCACCGGTTTCGTACCAGCCGGGAAAGGTCGCGAAGTTCTTGGCGTAGCCGGCCGGGTTGTTCCACAGGCTGCGAAAGGCCCCGGGGGCGAGCGGCTGCCGGATCGCCACTGCGCCGCTGGTTCCTGCGGGCACAGGCTGACCTTCTTCGCTGAGGATCGCGAATTCATAACCCGGCACCGGAAAGCCCGCGCTGCCGCGCTTGCGGCGCAGATCGCCCAGCGCAAAGCAGCTGGCGACCCCGGGCCAGCCGAGCTCGGTCTGCCACCAATGGTCGATCACCGGCAGACCGCTGTGCTGTTCCAGCCAGGCGATCGTATCGGGATCGGCGCGCTCACCGGCGAGGAAGATCACCCGGCAGTCACCGGTGCCGATTTCCTTCAGCAGCAGCGCGTCGGGATCTTCCTTGCGGATCGCGCGGATCGCGGTTGGCGCAGTGAAAAAGCTTTTGACCCCGTGGCGCGCGATCACCCGCCAGAACGTGCCGGGATCGGGCGTGCCAACCGGCTTACCTTCGAACAGCACGCTGGTCGCCCCGGCGATCAGCGGCCCGTAAACGATATAGCTGTGGCCCACGACCCAGCCGACATCGCTCGCCGCCCAGAACGGATCGCCGGGGCCGATGCCATAGATGTTGGCCATCGACCAGGCGAGCGCCACGGCATGACCGCCATTCTCGCGGACTACGCCCTTGGGCACGCCGGTGGTGCCCGAAGTGTAGAGGATATAGAGCGGATCATCTGCGGCCAGCTCAGCGCAAGGCGGGACCGGATCGGCGGCGGTCGCGGCGCGCAGTTCGGCCCAGTCGTGGTCGCGCCGGGGGGTGAGTTCTGCCGCCAGCCGCTCGCGCTGAACGACCACGACCCGATCGATCCGGTGTTTGGCCAGCGCCAGTGCCTCGTCAACCATCGGCTTATAGGCAATCGTCCGCGCGCCTTCGATCCCGCAGCTGGCAGTCAGCAGGACTTTCGGTTCGGCGTCGTCGATCCGCTTGGCCAATTCGAGCGGCGCGAAGCCGCCGAACACCACCGAATGCACCGCCCCTAACCGGGCGCAGGCCAGCATTGCAAAGACGGTTTCGGGGATCATCGGCATATAGATGATCACCCGGTCGCCCTTGCCCACCCCAAGGTTGGCCAGCATCGCCGCGACCCGGCCGACTTCGTCCAGCAGTTCGGAATAGGTGTAGCGCCGAACGGTGTCCGTCACCGGACTATCATAAACCAACGCGATTGCATCGCCGCGTCCCGCTGCAACGTGCCGGTCGAGGCAGTTGTAGGCGGTGTTGAGCGCGCCGCCGGGGAACCAGCCGCGTGCTTCGTCATAGGCGCGGGCCGGCGGGGTCAGCCAATCAATCGCCTCGGCAGCGCGCAGCCAGAACCCTTCGCGGTCAGCGATACTGGTGCGCCAGGCCTGCTGATAGGCTTCGCTCAATCGTCGATGTTTCGTTTGAAGGTTTCCGGCAGGAACAACAGCCCGGCTACCACGGTCAGCCCGGCGATCACGATCGGGTACCACAGACCGTAATAGATATCGCCGGTCGCCGCGACCATCGCAAAGGCCGTGGTCGGCAGAAATCCGCCAAACCAGCCATTGCCGATGTGATAGGGCAAGGACATTGAGGTGTAGCGGATCCGGCTCGGAAACAGTTCGACCAGCAGCGCGGCGATAGGTCCATAAACCATGGTCACCAACAGGACGAGATAGAACAGGATCAGGACCACCATCGGCTTGTTGATCTGGGCCGGATCGGCCTTGGCGGGATAGCCTGCCGCCCCGACAGCAGCAGTAATTCGCATTGCATAGGTTTTGAGATCACCCACTGGCACAGCCTTCTGCCCAACGCTGATCTCGCCTTCGCCATAGGCCTCGGTGCGATAGGGGATGCCCGTTTTCGCCAAAGTCGATTTGGCGATATCGCAACCCGACGAATCGAATTTCTGTTTGCCCACCGGATCGAATTGGAACGAGCAAGTCTCAGGCAATGCGTAGACCGTGACTGGCGCACGGCCTTGCGCCTCGACCAGCGCCGGATTGGCCGCCCCGGCGAGCGCGTGGAACGCAGGGAAATAGGTCAGCACCGCCAAGGCACAGCCCGTCAGGATAATTCCCTTTCGTCCGATCTTGTCCGACAGCCAGCCGAACAGGATGAAGAACGGCGTGCCCAGCGCCAGTGCAATCGCGATCAGGATGTTGGCAGTCGCACCATCGACCTTGAGCGTCTTCTCAAGGAAAAACAGCGCATAAAACTGCCCGGTGTACCAGACCACGGCCTGCCCCGCGACCGCGCCGAGCAGCGCGATCAGCACCCATTTGCCGTTCTTCCACTGGCCGAAGGCTTCAGTCAGCGGGGCCTTCGACGTGGTCCCTTCGTCCTTCATCTTCTGGAACACCGGGCTTTCGCTCAGCTGCATCCGAATCCACATTGATACGGCCAGCAGCACGATCGAAATCAGAAACGGCACGCGCCAGCCCCAGTCCTTGAACGCCGCTTCGCCAAGGTAAGTGCGGGTCCCGATCACCACCAGCAGCGCCGCAAACAGCCCCAGCGTGGCCGTCGTCTGGATGAAGCTGGTGTAGAGCCCGCGCTTCTCATTGGGGGCGTGTTCGGCCACATAAGTCGCCGCACCGCCGTATTCACCGCCCAGCGCAAGGCCCTGGATCAGCCGCATAACGATCAGCAGGATCGGGGCGGTCACCCCGATGCTGGCGTAGCTCGGCAGCAGGCCGACCACGAAAGTCGACAGGCCCATTAGCCCCATGGTGACCAGGAAGGTGTTCTTGCGCCCGACCATGTCGCCAATCCGGCCAAAGAAGATCGCCCCGAACGGCCGCACCGCAAAGCCCGCCGCAAAAGCCGCCAGCGCAAAGATGAACCCGGTCGTCTCGTTCACGCCTGAAAAGAACTGGGCCGAGATGATCGTGGCCAGCAGCCCGTAAAGGTAAAAATCGTACCATTCGAACACCGTGCCGAGTGAGCTGGCGATGATGACCTTGCGCTCACTCTGTGTGGCGCTGTGGTGTTTGGGCAGATCATCCAATGCCATCGTTTGCCTTCTCCCCCGGTTTGCGGTGCTGCCGCCGCACTTGACCGCAGCTATCAATAGCGGCGAAAGACAGCCGGGCACAAGGAGCGAGACAATGGCCGAAGCGATCTATCCGGTACCGGCTGAGTGGGCCGAAAACGCCTTGGTCGATAGCGCCCGCTACGCCGAAATGTACGCCCGCTCGATCGCCGATCCTGATGCCTTCTGGCGCACCGAAGCGCAACGGCTCGATTGGATCAAGCCATTCTCTAGGGTCCAGCAGACCAGCTTCAATGAAGCCGACTTTGGGATTGAGTGGTTTGCCGACGGCACACTCAACCTGGCCGCCAATGCGCTTGATCGGCACCTGACCCAACACGGGGACCGCACCGCGATCATCTGGGAACCCGATAGCCCCGATGCGCCCGCCCGCCACATCACCTACCGGCAGCTTCACGCCGACACCTGCCGCTTTGCCAACCTGCTCATAGCCAGCGGGGTCAAAAAAGGCGATCGGGTAACGATCTATCTGCCAATGGTCCCCGAAGCAGCAGTGGCGATGCTGGCCTGCGCGCGGATCGGCGCGATCCATTCGGTGGTCTTTGGGGGCTTCAGCCCGGATTCGCTCGCCAGCAGGATCGAGGATTGCGACAGCACCGTGGTGCTGACCGCCGACGAAGGCCTGCGCGGCGGCAAGGCGGTTCCGCTGAAGGCCAATGTAGATGCTGCGCTGACCAAGGTTTCCTCGGTCGAAACGGTGATTGTCCTGAAGCATACAGGCGCCGATGTGGCGATGGTGCCGGGCCGCGATATCGATTGGTATGCTGGCGTCGCCGTCCAATCCACCGATTGCCCGCCCGCCGAAATGAACGCCGAGGACCCGCTGTTCATCCTCTACACCTCGGGATCGACCGGCAAGCCCAAGGGCGTGCTCCACACCACCGGTGGCTATGGCGTCTGGGCGGCGATGACCCACGAATATGTGTTCGATTACCGGCCCCATCCTGACGGATCCAGCCAGATCTACTGGTGCACCGCCGATGTCGGCTGGGTCACCGGGCACAGCTACATCGTCTATGGCCCGCTGATCAACGGCGCGACTACGCTGATGTTCGAAGGGGTGCCGAACTATCCCGATCCCAGCCGGTTCTGGCAGGTGATCGACAAGCATCAGGTCGAGATTTTCTACACCGCCCCCACCGCGCTCCGCGCGCTGATGCGCGAGGGCGACGACTTCGTGAAGCGGACCAGCCGCTCGTCACTGCGATTGCTCGGCTCGGTCGGCGAGCCGATCAACCCGGAGGCGTGGGAATGGTATCACCGCGTGGTTGGCGATGGGCGCTGCCCGATTGTCGATACCTGGTGGCAGACCGAAACCGGCGGGGTGATGATCAGCCCGCTGCCCGGCGCGACCGCGCTCAAGCCGGGCTCTGCCAGTCTGCCGTTTTTCGGGGTCCAGCCGCTGCTGCTGACTACCGAAGGCGCGGTGATTGAGGGACCGGGCGACGGCTGCCTGGTCATCAAGGATAGCTGGCCAGGGCAGATGCGGACCGTCTGGGGCGATCATGATCGGTTCTTCCAGACCTATTTCAGCACCTTCAAGGGCACTTACTTCACCGGCGATGGCTGCCGCCGGGATGACGACGGCTATTATTGGATTACCGGGCGGATTGACGATGTGATCAACGTCTCTGGCCACCGGATGGGCACGGCCGAGATCGAGAGCGCGTTGGTCGCCCATCCCAAAGTAGCCGAGGCCGCAGTGGTCGGCATGCCGCACGAGATCAAGGGGCAGGGCATCTACGCTTTCGTCACCTGCAACGCGAATATCGAACCAGATGACGCGTTGCGCAAAGAACTGGTCCAATGGGTCCGCCGCGAGATCGGCCCGATTGCCACCCCCGATGTGATCCAGTTTGCCCCCGGCCTGCCCAAGACCCGTTCGGGCAAGATCATGCGGCGGATCCTGCGCAAGATCGGTGAAAACGATATCGGCAATCTGGGCGATATTTCGACGCTGGCCGACCCATCGGTGGTTGATCACCTGCTGGCCAATCGGCCGTAGAGTAGCGCCGGGTCAACTGATCGGCCAAAGAATTGGAGCGGGTGAAGGGAATCGAACCCTCGTATTCAGCTTGGGAAGCTGCTGCTCTACCATTGAGCTACACCCGCCCTGGTGCACTGTGTTCAGGACGGGCAGGCCCTTGCCATGGCGGGCTTTGCGGGTCAACTGGACTCGGCAACACTTGGAGCGCGTGAATGACCGAGCAACCTATTACGATCGAAGCCCGCGGTGCGGTCGAAGTGGTCAGTTTGAACCGCCCTGACCGGCTCAACGCGATGAACGAGCCGCTGATCCGGGCGCTGCTGGACTATTTCACCGCTCTGCGGGACCGGACTGCGGTGCGGGTTGTGGTGCTACGGGCCGAAGGGAGGGCGTTTTGTGCCGGGCTTGATCTGGGCGGCTGGGCGCCCGATCCCGATGCCGGGCCGATCCACCAATCGTGGCGAACCCAGCGGCTGATCGCAGCGGTGATGCAGGCGATGCGCAAGTGTCCACAGCCGGTAATCGCCTGCGCCCAAGGCGCGGCCTGCGGCGGCGGGTTCTCGCTGCTGCTGGCCAGCGACGTGCGCTATGCCGCGCCGGATCTGCGAATGAACGCGGCCTATATCAAGATCGGGCTGGGCGGCTGCGATATGGGGGCAAGCTATTTCCTGCCGCGGCTGGTCGGCAGTTCGGTGGCGGCGGAATACCTGCTGACTGGCAAGTTCATGTCCGCCGAAAAAGCGCTGTCTTGCGGATTGGTCAGCGAGATTGTCGCGCAAGAGGAACTGCTGGGCAAAGCCCTGTCGCTCGCTGACGAGATGCTGCTGACCAGCCCGATGGGGCTGCGGCTGACCAAGGATGCGCTCAATCTCAACATCGATGCTGCGAGCATGGAGCACGCCTTCGCGCTGGAAGACCGTCAGCAGGTGATGCTGGGTCAGGCTGGTGATTTTGCCGAGGCCAAGGCGGCGTTCTTTGAAAAGCGGGCGCCGGAATGGAAAGACGGTTAGATCTGCTGGGATCGCCCGCGTTCCATCACGGCCTTGCGGCGTTCTTCAACGTCACCGCCTTTGACCTGGGCGTTGCGGGCTGAAGAGGTGGCGTGTTCGAGCGCCATCGCTTCGCCGAACGGCAGCGCGAAGCCATCGTCAATCAGCGCTTTATAGGCCTGCGTCATGGCGTGATCGGCGCTGGCGATATCGGCGGCAAGCGCCTTGGCCGCGCTCAGCAAGTCGTCGGCCGCGACCACCCGGTTGACCAGCCCCCATTCGCAGGCGGTCCGCGCATCGAGGAAGTTGCCGCTGAGCGACAATTCCTTGGCGCGAGATATCCCGATCATCCGGCTGAGTTTCTGGCTGAGCCCCCAGCCCGGCATGATCCCGACCCGCGCGTGGGTATCAGCAAAGCGCGCGTTCTCGGACGCCAGCAGGATATCGCAGGCCAGCGCCACTTCAAATCCGCCGGTAATCGCCACGCCATTGATCGCGCCGATAACCGGTTTGCGGCATTGCTCGATCGCTTTGACCGGATTGGCCGCCGGCGTTTCGGCATTGGCGGCGCTGAGGCCTTGTGCACCCAGCTCCTTGAGATCGAGCCCGGCAGTGAAGGCACGGGTTCCGGATCCGGTCAACACCACCGCGCAGACGGTATCATCGGCATCCAGCGCTGCAAAAGCAGCGGCCAGTTCGGCCCGCAGCGCACTCGACAAGGCGTTCATCGCCTCGGGCCGGTTCATGGTGACCACTGCGACCGGGCCGTCGCGCTCGACTGTTACCAGCATGGCTCTACATCCGGGCCCGGGCGCTTTGCCCGTCGTCGATCCGGATCGTCGCCCCGGTAACGCATTCGCTGCTGGGGGCGACCAGATAGAGCAGGGTTGAATCCATCTGTTCGGGCGTGGGCACCCGCTTGCGCGGCAGGTGCGGCGCCGGATCGCCGCCCATCCGGGCGAACATGCCGTCGGTCATTTCGGAAACGAACATCCCCGGCGCGATCGCGTTGACGTTGATGTTGTAGTGCGCCCATTCGACCGCCAGTGCTTCGGTCATCCGGGCAATCGCGGTCTTGGTAACGGCATAAAGCGCCGCCCCGCCGCCATCATAGCGGAAGTGCGCGACCGAGCTGATGTTGACGATCCGCCCCGGCTTTTCCGCCGCGATCAGCCGCCGTGCGACTTCACAGGCGAGGATCCATGGCCCCCGCAGGTTCACGCCAAGCACCTGATCGATCAGCTCGAGGCTCATCTTGTGGGCGCGCTGGGCATCGGGCATCCCGGCGTTGTTGATCAGGATATCGACAGTGCCAAACGCCGCCTCGCCAGCGGCGACCGCAGCGATGATACTGTCCGCATCGGTGGCATCCATCTGGACGGCGAGCGCGCGGCCTCCAGCGGCACGGATCTTGCCCGCCAGCGCTTCCAGCCGATCAAGCCGCCGCGCCGCCAGCACCACGGCGGCACCTTGGCTGGCCAGCACTTCGGCAAAGCGCGCGCCAAGGCCAGACGAAGCGCCGGTGACGAGCGCAACCCGCCCGGTCAGGTCGGTCGAAGCATTGGGCAGGGGGTATTCGCTCATGTCATTCTCCAGTTGCTGCTTCCACGACATCGCGCAGACGGTCTTTGCCGAACCACATTTCGCCGCCAAAGAAAAAGGTCGGCACACCAAAGGCCCCGCGCGCCACCGCGCTTTCGGTGTTGCTGGCCAGCGCAGCCTTGACCGCATCATCCTGCACCATTTCGCCTAACGCCGCAGCATCGAGCCCGGCGGCGGTGAGCACTTGCGCCCAGACCTGCGGATCGTCGAGCTTGAGCCCGTCCTGCCACAGCGCGGTATAGATCGCCTCGCGGTAGGCCGGGCCGCAGCCGAGCTGCTCGGCCGCTATCGCGCCGCGCATCGCCAGCAGCGTGTTGACCGGGAAGTGCGGATTGAACTTGAAGCCGGTGATCGCATGGCGGGCCATGAAGCGGTCCATTTCAAGCCGGTCATAGGCCATTTTCGATTCGACATGGCCATAGGTCATCATTGGCGGCTTGTTTCCGGTGGCCTTGAACAGCCCGCCTAGCAAGACCGGGACATAACGAAAGCGGACCTTGCCCTCAGCCTCGATTGCCGGGATCGCGCGGTGGACGAACCATGAATTGGGCCCGCCAAAGTCAAAGATGAATTCGATCTCGCGCGGCATTACCAAGTCTCCCTATAGGGCCGGATTTCCTGCTCAAAAGTCCAGGCCAATTTGGGCTGACTATAAAGCGACCAATAGGCCTCGGCCACGGCTTCCGGCGGCATCAGCAGATCGGGCTGGGCGGCCAGCGCCTCGGCCCCGATCCGCTCTGTCACCCGCGCGCGGACCCATTCGGTATCGACGCCGGCGTCGATCACCAGATGGGCGATGTGGATCCCCTGCGGCCACAACTCGCGCGCGGCTGATTGCGCCACTGCGCGCAGTCCCGCTTTGGCGGCGGCGAATGCGGCATAGCCAGGATTGCCGCGCAGCCCAGCGGTGGCGCCGGTCACGAAGATCTTTCCGGCTCCGCGCGGGGCCATGATCTTGGCCGCCTCGCGGACCGTGACGAACCCTGCGAAACAGGCCATTTCCCAGACCTTGCGGAACACCCGGTCGGTCGTCTCGGCCAGCGGAAACTGAACATTGGCGCCGACGTTGAACACCACCAGTGCGAGCGGGGCTATGGCCTCAGCCTCGGCCAGAAAAGCTGCGACGTCATCGGGTTCGCGGGCATCAAGGCTGCGCCCGGTGACCGCACCGCCGAGCAACGCGGCCAGCTTTTCCCCATTGCGGCGTCCGGCGTGGACTGCAAAGCCCTGAGCGGCGAACTTGCGGACAATTGCAGCGCCAATGAAATCGCCCGCACCGATTACGGCGACCGATTGCTGGGCCATGCTATTTCCTTTCCAGCGGGATCACCGCGACAGTAAAGCGCGAGATGCAGACCAGCTTGCCGGCCCCATCCGCAATCCGGATGGTCCAGACCTGCGTGGTGCGGCCCAGCGATTCGGGTCGGGCCGTAGCCGTGACAAAGCCATCATAAGCGGGACGGATATGGTTGGCGTTGATTTCCATACCGACGCCGACAAATTTTGATCGATCAACGCACCAGCCCGCCGCCACTGATCCCACGGTTTCCGCAAAAGCCACCGAAGCCCCGCCATGGAGCCGCCCGAACGGCTGCCGGGTCCGATCATTGACCGGCATCCGCGCTGTGATCCAATCATCCCCGCAATCGGTGAATTCAATGCCCAGCCAGCCGTTCATTGACCCTTCGCCGCCGCGGGTCATGGCTTCGAGATCGGGGCGGATGCCGCCCCACCAGATAGATGCGTTGCTCATTGAAACCTGCATAGAAGCAAAACGGCGGCGCTGGCAATCCAGCGCCGCCGCTTGAGGCAAAAGCAAAAGTATCAGGCCGGCTCGACCATCTTTTGCCCCGCCCGGACGCCATCGTAGAGGAACTCGCTGCCTTCCAGATCGGTCTTCGGGATCTCGTTCTTTTCGGCCCAATAATCCTGATTATGGCGCCATTCGGGCTTGTCGCCGCGCTGCGGCATGCTCTTTATCCCGCGCAGCAGATAGTTCGGGTTGAAGTTGTCCGCCTCGATCCAATCCCCCAGCGGCATATTGTGGTCTTCATCGCGCAGCGCGACATCAACCCGCTTGGCGCCCTTGTCGTCCATGTGACCCAGCAGGTTGCAGACGAAATCGCCCATCATGTCGACCCGCAGCGTCCAGCTGGCCCGGAAATAGCCCATCACCCAGACCATGTTGGGCACCCCGGTGAACATCATGCCCCGGTAATTGACGGTCTGGTGCCAATCGACTGGCTGGCCATCGACCTCGAACGGAATGCCGCCCATCATCAGCAGGTTGAACCCGGTTGCGGCAACCACGATGTCGGCTTCAATCTCGGTCCCGTCCTTGGTCCGCACGCCGGTCGCGGTGAAGGTCTCGATCTCATCGGTGACGACGCTGGCTTTGCCTGCCGCGACCGCCTGGAACAGATCGCCATCGGGCACGAACGCCAGCCGCTGCTGCCAGATTCGGTAGCGCGGCGTGAAATGCGGTTCGAACTGGAAATCGGGCCCGGTATAGGCTTTGATTGCTTCTTGCAGCTCGGCCACCACCGCTTCGGGCTCATCGACACAGCGCCGGCACAGCGCATCCTGATCGTGCATGATCTGGGTGCGGACCACGCGGTGTATGGTCGGCTCGTCGATCCCGCCGGCCCGCAGCTTGTCGGCCAGCTCGTTGGCATTGGGGCTAGCAAAGAAATAGGTCGGCGAGCGCTGCAGCATCGTCACGTGCGCAGCCTTTTCGGCAAAGGCCGGAATGACTGTCGCCGCGGTGGCGCCAGACCCGATCACCAACACCTTCTTGCCGCTATAGTCGATCTTGGGATCCCACAGTTGGGCGTGAATTAGCGTGCCTTTATAGTCCGCCATGCCCGGCCAATCGGGCAGATAGGGCTTTTCGTGATCGTAATAGCCCTGGCACATCCACAGGAAGTTGGCGGTGAAGGTCACCTGCGCGCCATCGGACTTGCGGATCGCCTCAACCGTCCACAGGTTGGCCTTGCTGTCCCAGGCCCCGCGGGTGATCCGGTGGCCATAGTGGATGTGTTCGCCGATCCCGTTCTCTTCGATCACCTCCCCCATGTAGCGCAGGATTTCGGCCCCGCTGGCGATCGGCGCATCGACCCACGGCTTGAAGCGGTAGCCGAAGGTGTATAGATCGCTGTCCGAACGGACGCCGGGATACTTGTGGGTTTCCCAGGTGCCCCCAAAAGTGTCCTTCATTTCGAGGATCGCATAGCTCTTGCCCGGACACTGGTCCTGCAAGTGATAGGCCGATCCGATTCCGGAAATGCCGGCGCCGACAATCAACACGTCGACGTGGGTGGTCTCGGCCTGGGCCTGAACTGCTGCGGTTGCCATGGTCATCCTCCGTTGCGTGGCTGGCGCCTCATCGCCTGCGCGACGGGTTTCGACTCACAACGCAATCGGAGCATTGACCGGGATCAAGGGCAAGCGACAATTTAGGGTGAAGGCCCTAGAACTCCTCCCCCCGGGTAGAGCCGGGGAGTGTTTCAAGCCCTTGTCCGCTGGACGCAGACTGCTAGGATCACGGTGACACCAAGAGAAAAAGCAATGTTTGGCAAGATGATCCGCGATCTGGCGCTGGCTATGGCCTGCTGCGCGCTGCTGCCGGCAGCGGCGCTGGCGCAGGCGGCACCGTCTGCACAATCGGCCAAACCCGCCCAAGCCTATTACGACGTCTACGATGCTATGATCGGCGGGATGGACCTTGCCGCGTTGACCGATACGGCAGCGGATTCGATCTTTGACGGGTTGGTCCGTAATGAACCATCGTTCTCCTCGCTGGCCAAGGACAAGCCGCAGCTCCGCGATCGGTTCCGGGCGATTGCCCGACCCTATCTGCGGGTCTGGCTTGAGCGGTCGACAACGGTACGGCGCGACCAGATTGCGCAAAGCCTGGCCGCCAAACTGACTCTAGCGGAGGCGCGGGAAATTGCCGATTTCTACAGTTCGCCGCTGGGCCGCAAACTCCTGTCAGCGATAACCGGCAACCTTTCGCTTGATGCCACGGTCGATACGGCCATCGCAGGGAAAAGCGGGTTTGGCGCTTCCAAGGCCCGCGCCACGGACGAGAACCGGACCATGGACAAGGCGATGAAGCAGTTGCTGCCCAGCCTGACCCCGGCGGAACAGGCGCAGATCCTGAAATATGGCCAGACGAAAGGCTTCGCCAAACTTCCTTTGGTCAGCAAGGCGTTCAAGGAGATTCCCGAGCCGACCATCGAAGAAATCTCGACCGCTGAAGAACGCGAGGCGTTCAGGAAAGACCTAGCAGGCTTTTTCGCCGAGATGATGCAGAAGCGCTAGCCCCGCCAATCGCCGCCTTGGCCATTGGCTTTGCACGATAGCGCCGGGGCCGCTACAAGCCCCAGCAATGGCCCGCCGCAAGACCACCACAAAGCCTGCCGGACTGCTCCCGGTTGGGGCACCGCGCGCCTGCGTGATCGGGGCCGGGCTGGGCGGGTTGGCACTGGCGATCCGGTTGCAGGCGGCGGGAATGCCGACCGTGCTGATCGAAGCGCGCGAGACGGCGGGCGGGCTGGTTCGCAGCTGGCAGCGCGATGGTTTCATCTTTGATGCCGGGCCTGGTGTGATTGCCGATCCGGCCCCGCTGCGCGCACTGTGGAGCCTGACCGGGCAGGATCTGGCCGACGATCTGAAACTGCGCGAAGTGTCTCCCTCCTGGCGCTGCAACTGGCCTGATGGGACGCTGCTCGATCTGCCGATTGATCCGGTCCAGCTGGCCCGGCTTGCGCCCGAAGATCTAGCCGGTGCTGAGGAATTTGCCGAATGGTGCGAGGCCAGCCGCGCGGCGGGCTGGCAGCGCCTGGCCGAGCAGGGGCAGGGCAGCGCGATAGCCGCGCTGGATGCTGTGCCGGCGCTGCTGCGCCACCAGGGCTGGCGCAGCGCCGCCGGGCTAGCGGCGCATCTGGTCAAGGAGCCGCATCTGCGCCAGGCGCTGGCGCTGCCGGTGCTGCTCGCCGGGGGCAATCCCGGTTCGGCCAGCGCGCTGCATCTGATCGGGCAAATCCCGCCGCCGCCCGGCCATGGCTGGTGGCCCGAAGGCGGAATGGGGCAACTGATCGCAGCGCTGGTCCGGCGGTTTGAGGCATTGGGCGGGACGCTGCGGCTGGGCGATCCGGTGGTCCGGCTGGGGCTGGTCGGCAACCGGGTAACCGAAGTCGAATGCGCCAGCGGTTGGACCAGTCCTTGCCCGCTGATCGCCAGCAATGCCGATGCCATGCACACCTACCGCGACCTGCTGCGCGAAAGCCCCCGTGGGCCTGCCATGGCTCGCAAACTGGCCGACAAGCGCTGGGCACCATCGGCCTTCACGGTCCATTTCGCGCTCGAAGGCACCTGGCCTGGTATCCCGCACCAGATGGCGCTGATGGGCCCGCGCTTTTCCGGTCTGTTCGACGATGTATTCACCCACGGCGTCTTGCCGCAGGACCTGCTGATCCTGCTGTCGCACCCATCGGTGACCGATCCCAGCCTGGCCCCGCCGGGCAAAAGCGTCTTCTCCGCAACGGTCCCGGTGGCGCACCTCGGCAAGCTGCCGCTCGATTGGGAGATGATCGGCAAGACCATGGAGAAACGCATCCTGACCGAGATCGGCCGGCGTCTGGTGCCCGATATCGCCGACCGGCTGGTCCACCGCTTTCACGTCAGCCCACGCGATCTGGCGCTTGATTTCAATGCCTGGTTGGGTTCGGGCTGGGGGCTGGAGCCGACCGCGCGGCAGTCCGGTCCGCTGCGCGTCCGCCACCATGACGGCAAGATTGCAAACCTCTATCTGGTCGGCGCCAGCACCCATCCCGGTGCAGGGGTTGCTGCAGTGCTCGCTGGTGCTAAGGCGACCGCCGGATTGATGCTGGAGAACCATAAGTGAAGCGTCTGGCAGTCTATTGCGGTTCGGCCACCCCGGCTGACCCGCGCTATATCGAACTTGCCGCTAACGTCGGGCGCACGCTCGCTGAGCGGGGCATAGGCGTGGTCTATGGCGGCGGGCGGCTTGGCCTGATGGGCGCGGTTGCGACAGCGGCGCTGCAGGCCGGCGGCGAAGTGATCGGAGTGATCCCCGAAGCGCTGGTTTCAGCCGAGGTCGCCAATCACGACTGCACCGAGCTGGTCGTGGTGAAAGACATGCACGAGCGTAAGGCCGCCTTCACCCGGCTGTCCGATGGCTTCGTGACGATCCCCGGCGGGGTCGGCACGATGGACGAGCTGTGGGAAGCAGTCAGCTGGGCGCAGCTGGGCTATCACGCCAAGCCGGTGGGGCTGCTGAATGCGCTGGGCTTTTTCGATCACCTGATCGCGTTCAACCACCATATGGTCGAGGTCGGCTTCATCCGCCCAGCCCATCAGGGGATCATCATCGCCGAGCCCGAGCTGGACCTGCTGCTGGCCCGGATGGCCGCGCACGAACCGCACCAGTCGATCTTTGCCATGAAAACTTCGGAGTTGTGACCCTCGTCGTCCCCGGCTCGACCGGGGACCGCTGGCCGCCCGGCGCAGGGACAGCGTGATCCGGCCAGCGATCCCGGATCAAGTCCGGGATGACGGATGCTTGCCAGTTTGTGCCCAGTCCCCTAACCGCGCCCGATGCACAGCTATCCCGCCCCCGCGCTCACCCGTGTTCAGGAACTGACTGCCGCCGCTGCGGTTGACCCGGCGCGGGCCATATCGTTTCAGGGTGCGCCGGGCTGCAATGGCCATCGCGCCGCGATGGAATGGGATCCGGCCTGCCTGCCGCTGCCCTGCTTCAGCTTTGAAGACGCGCTGGAAGCCGTCAAGGATGGCCGGGCCGGGCGGGCGATCATCCCGATCGAGAATTCGCAGCACGGCCGGGTCGCCGATATCCACTTTCTGCTGCCCGAAAGCGGGCTGTCGATCGTGGGTGAGCATTTCATGGCGATCAACCATGCGCTGATGGCGCTGTCGGACGGGCCGTTCAGCGCGGCCTATTCGCATCCGCAGGCGCTGGGCCAATCGCGGTTTTTCCTGCGGGGGCGCGGGATTGTGCCGATGGCCCATGCCGATACCGCGGGCGCAGCGGCCTACGTAGCCGAAATGGGTGACCCCCACGCCTGCGCGATTGCGCCCCGAATTGCGGCAGAGCTCTATGGCCTCAAGATCATCGCCGAGAACGTCGAAGACGCACCTGACAATACCACCCGCTTTGTCGTGCTGGCGCGCGAGCCGCTGGAACCCGCCGCGCTGGGAGACTTCCCGGCGATGACCACCTTCGTGTTCGAAGTGAAGAATATCCCGGCCGCGCTGTACAAGGCGATGGGCGGATTTGCCACCAACGGGGTCAATATGACCAAGCTGGAAAGCTATCAGAAGGGCGCGAGCTTTTCCGCGACGATGTTCTACGCTGATATCATCGGCGCGCCGGGCGATCCGGGGGTCGACCGGGCGCTGGAAGAACTGGACTTTCATTGCAAGCTGCTGCGAATTCTGGGAACCTATCGGCAGGAACTTGTTCGCGGTTAAGCGGCATTTAGCCATTTCTACTGCTTGCTCCGCTGCTTGACCCGTGCGAACACTCTGGGCGTGACCACGTCCGCGCCAGTGATCGAAGGGGCAACCGCCGCGCAGGACGCCGCGCGTGATTGGCAGGCCGTGCAGGCCGATCCCTCGCTCCAGTTTGCCCCCATTCAGGTTCCCGCCGTGCCCACCGAACCGCCCGGCTGGCTGAAAGCGCTGGCAGAGTTCTTCGAAGCCTTGTTCGGCCCGATTGGGCGGGCACTGGGCGTCTCGTGGCCGGTGCTGCAATGGGTCTTGCTGGGGCTCGCCGCATTGGTGGTCGGCTGGTTGATCTGGCGCATCGTCCGACCGCTGATCGATCGCCACCGCTTGAACAAAGGCACGGCTGCCGAGGCCGCCAGCTGGGCACCCGAGCAGGAACAGGCCCGCGCCTTGTTGGCCGAAGCGGACCGGCTCGCCGCTGCTGGCCAGTTTGATGAGGCGACGCACCTGTTGCTGAGGCGCAGTGTCGAACACATTGCCGAGGCCCGGCCCGATTGGGTCCAGATGGCCAGCACATCGCGCGAGATTGCCGCAACTGCGGGCCTGTCCGACAGCGCCCGCGCCGCTTTCGGCCTGATCGCCGCGCGGACCGAGCGCAGCCTGTTCGCGCTGCAGCGGCTTGAGCTGGGCGACTGGCAGGCCGCGCGCGAGGCCTATGCCCGCTTTGCGCTCGACCGGATTACAGCATGAGCGGGCGCGCAGCCGGACCATTTTCGCCGCATGTTGCGCTGGGGTTGGTGCTGTTCGGGGCGCTGTCTTTCGTGGCGCTGCTGTGGATTATCGGCAGCGGGATGGACGATCCGGCGCCGCGCGCCAGCGGTGCCCATGTTCAGGGCAAAGGGCTAACCGGCTATGCCGCGCTGGGGCAGTTCCTGACGAAGCGCGGCTTTACCGTCACCCCGGTCCGTTCGCGCGCCGCGCTCGATCAGCCCGGTTTGCTGATCCTGACTCCGGTGCATTTTACCGATCCCGAAGAGCTGGGCCAGGTCGTCTCGCAACGGCGCGTAGCAGGACCGACGATCGTGGTTCTGCCCAAGTGGCTCGCGATCCCGCTGCCAAAGTCTGCTCCTAAGGCCAAGGAGGGTTTCGTTCATCTGCTCGACGCGCAAATGCCCGAATGGAAGGGGTTCTATGATGACTTGACCCTGCACGGCGGCGCACTTGAGACAGGGCCGCGGCCGGGCAGCTGGGAATCGGCGACGCTGACCGGACAGTTGCCCGATCCCAAACGGGTCTTCTCGGGCCGGGGCGAGTATCTGATTCCGCTGGCAGTGGCCGCGCAATCGCGCGCAGTTCTGGCCGGATATATCTCCGATGGCGGCGACTATCCGGCGCTGCGTGCAATCTCGGTCGGCCTTGACGAAGGCGAACTGGAGGACGATCCGGTTAGCCAGTATCCGGTGATCTTTGTGTTCGATGCCGATCTGTTCAACAATTACGGGATGAGCCGACAAGCCAATGCTTTGCTGGCCGAAAGACTGGTTGTTGCCGCTCTCGATGGGCAACCGCGTAAGGTGGCATTCGATCTGACCCTGGCCGGATATGGCCGCTCGCCGAGCCTGCTGGCCTTGGCCTTTACGCCGCCATTTCTGGCCGCGACGTTGTGCTTGCTGCTGGCTGCGGCGGTGGCGCTGTGGCGAGCCTATCAGCGGTTTGGCCCGCCGGTCGTGGCCGGCCGGGCGCTGGCCTTTGGCAAGCGCGAACTGGCCAGCAATGCCGCCGGACTGATCCAGCGGGCGCGGCGACTGCACCTGCTCGGCGGCCCCTTTGCCGATGCCGCGCGCGAGCGGTTGGTCAAGGCGCTGGCGCTGCCCGCGCGGCTCAGCCACGAACAGGCCGAAGCCGCGATTGACCGCGCACTGGTGGCCCGTGCACCCGAATCGGCGCTGTTTTCGCACACTACCGCGCAATTGCGTGGCGCCCGCAAACCCATCGATCTGTTGCGCGCCGCGCGGCAACTCCATGCGCTGGAAAGGACCCTGACGCGATGAGTGATAACACAATGACCCTGGCTGAGGTCAGCACCCTCGCCGGTAAAATCAGAGGCCAGGTCGGCAAGGCGGTGGTCGGCCAGACCGCCACCATCGATGCCTTGCTGACCGCGCTGCTGGCGCAGGGCCACGTCCTGCTCGAAGGCCCGCCGGGCACCGCCAAGACCTTTATGGCGCAATGCTTTGCCGCCAGTCTCGGGCTCGATTTCGGCCGGATCCAGTTCACCCCGGATCTGATGCCGGGCGACATTCTGGGATCGAACCTGTTCAACTTCCAGACCAGCCAGTTCACCTTGACCCGCGGGCCGATTTTTACCGAGTTGCTACTCGCCGATGAAATCAACCGCACCCCGCCCAAGACCCAAGCCGCGCTGCTTGAGGCGATGCAGGAACGCCGGGTGACGCTGGATGGCAAGGCCCATCCGCTCCCGGCCAACTTTCTGGTGGTCGCAACCCAGAATCCGATCGAAAGTCAGGGGGTCTATCCGCTGCCCGAAGCCCAGCTCGATCGGTTCCTGTTCAAGCTGCTGGTATCCTATCCCAGCGCTGCCGAAGAAGCGAAGATCGTCGCCAATTTTGGCAGCCACGCCGGGCCGCCGCGCCCTGAACAGCTCGGGGTCGTAAAGGTCGCCGATGCCGCGACGATCGCCGCCGCCGCCCAGGCCGTCAAAACCGTCACGCTGGCCGAGACGGTGATCGATTACATCGTCCGGCTGATCCGCGCGACCCGTGACAGCGCCGATCTGGCCTCTGGCGCCAGCCCCCGTGCCGCCGTGCTGCTGGCCAATGCCGCCCGCGCCCGCGCCGCGCTCGAAGCGCGCGACTATGTTGTGCCTGATGATGTCAAAGCGCTGGCCGCACCGGTGCTGCGCCACCGCCTGCTGCTGAGCCCGGCGGCCGAGATCGAGGGAAAGCAGGTCGAGGCGCTGGTGGCCGAACTGGTCGAAAGCACCGAGGCGCCGCGCTAAGCCATGCTGCCCCGCGCCGCCTTGATCCCAACTGGACGGGCCGCGCTGCTGCTTGCGGCAGCGGCGCCGCTGGCCTTGCTGGTGGCGGTGCTAGCTCCTGCCCAGTGGGCCGCTGCGCCGTTGATCGGGACCATGGTGCTGATGCTGGTGCTGGTCGATGCGCTATTGGCCGGGCGGATAACCAACGCCGAGCTGGCGGCAGGCTCTGATGTCGAAGTGGGCGAGGACGGTTGGCTTCAGCTTGATGCGGCCTTCGCTGGCGGGGCGCGCAGCCGGGTCGATTGCGCGATCGCCGCCGATCCGCGGCTGCTACCCGGCGGGCGGACCGAGCACGCGCTGACCAAGCAAGATGGCGGCAACTGGCAGGCCGCAATCGCCTATCGCCCGACCCGGCGCGGGACCGGCGCCATCGAGCAGATGTGGCTGCGCTGGACCGGCCCGCTAGGGCTGGGCGCGCGGCAGATCCGCCGCGATGTCGATCAGTCGGTGCGGGTCTGGCCCAACCTGTCAGCGGTCCGATCGCCCGCAATGCAGGCTTTTTTGAAAGACGCGCAGTACGGGCTGATCGCCCGGCGGATCCGGGGCGAGGGGACGATGTTCGAAGCGCTCGCTGAATTCCAGCCGGGGATGGACAAACGCCGGATCGACTGGAAATCGAGCGCCCGCCACGGGCACCTCTATGCCAAGGAATACGAATCCGAACGCAACAACCAGATTGTCTTTGCCTTCGATTGCGGCGCGGCGATGAGCGAGCCGGTCGGCGGGCTACCGCGGATCGACCGGGCCGTCTCCGCCGCGCTGTCCACCGCCTATGTCGCGCTGAAAGGCGGGGACAAGGCGGCGCTGTTCGGCTTTGCTGCGCGGCCCGAACTGTTCACGCCGTTCGCCTCCGATGCCCGCGATTTTCCCCGGCTGCACCGCGCCGCCGCCGGGCTCGATTACCACGCGCAGGAGCCCAACTTCACGCTGGCGCTGGCGACCCTGGCCGGACGGCTGCAGCGCCGCAGTCTGGTGGTGGTGTTTTCGGATTTCACCGACCCAACCAGCGCCGAACTGATGGTCGAAAGCATCGCGCGGCTGGCCGGGCGCCATGTCGTGCTGTTCGTGACAATGACCGACGAGGAGCTGACCGGAATGGCCACCGCGCCGCCCACTGATATCCAGCACATGGCGATGGCGGTCAGCGCCGATGGTTTGCTGCGCCAGCGCGCGCTGGTGCTGGGCAAGCTGCGGCAGCACGGCGTCGATGTGATCGAGGCGCCGTGGGACCGGATTGGTACGCGGCTGCTCGACACCTATCTGGCTATCAAACGCAAGGGAGCAATCGGATAATGGCGTTGTTCCCGGCAATGCGCAAAGGGGCCGAAACCGAAGCCGCGATCGAGGCGGCGGCGCTCCGCTCGGACCGCTTCCGTCAGCAACGCGAGCCTGACTGGAAGCGGCTTGAGCTGATCGTCACCCGGATGGAGAAGGGCCGCCTGCGCCGCCTGTCCGATGCCGATCTGCTCGAACTGCCAGTACTCTACCGCACGGTCGCCTCGAGCTTATCGGTCGCGCGCGAAACCTCGCTCGATGCGGCGACGCTGGGCTATCTGGAAAGCCTGGTCCAGCGCGCCTGGTTTCTGGTCTATGGCCCGCGCACCACACTGCTGGCCTGGCTGGGACGGTTCTTGGGCGGCGAATGGAGCCGCGCGGTGCGGGCGATCGCGCCTGAACTGCTGGTCGCGCTGACTCTGATGGTGGCGGGAACGGTGATCGGCTGGCTGCTGTGCGCGCAAGATCCCGATTGGTATTTCTCGCTGTTCCCGGCCGAGCTTGCCGGAGACCGGGTGCCCGGTGCCAGCGCCGAAATTCTGCGCAAAGGGCTGTTCGGCAACGGCGGGCAGCTTGGCCTGTCGGTGTTCGCCGCCAGCCTGTTCAGCCACAACGCCGGGATCGCGATCCTGTGCTTTGCGCTGGGTTTTGCCTTTGGCATCCCGCCGCTGCTGCTGCTGGTCCAGAACACCACGATGCTGGGCGCGATCCTGTGGCTCTATGCCGGGCAGGGGCTGACCTTTGAGATTTCAGGATGGCTGGCAGTGCACGGCACGACCGAGCTGTTCGCGATCCTGCTGGCGGGCGGCGCCGGTTTGCACGTCGGCCGCTCAATGGCCTTTCCCGGCGACCAGTCGCTATTGGAAGCAACCGCTGCGGCCGGACAGCGCGCCGCCGTAGTGATGGCCGGGGTAGTGGTGATGCTGCTGATCGCCGGCTTGCTCGAAGGGTTCGCGCGCCAGTTGATCGATCAGACCGAAGCGCGCCTGGCGCTCGGCGGAGCGATGCTGGTGTTCTGGCTGGCTTACTTCTTCCTGCTGCGCCGTTTGCCCGCGGGCAGTGAAACCGCATGAGCAGCAACGAAGCCCGCAGCGCGAAACGCCGCCGCGTGCTGATCACGCCCGAAGGGATTGCCCTGCCGGTGATCCTGGCCGGGCGCGGCGCGCGGCTGGGGGCCTTGCTCATCGACCTGACGATCATCACGGTCACGATCATCGTGGCGGTGATCGTATTGGGCTTTGCCGGGGCCGGCGCGATCATCGAAGGCGCCGCCAAGAATGCCCGCAACCCGGCGGCCGAGACAATCCAGATCGTGCTGATCCTGATCCTGTTCGTGCTGCGCTATGGCTATTTTCTGCTGTTCGAGCTGGGCCCGCGCGGCGCGACCCCGGGTAAACGGATGACCGGCATCCGGATTGCCGCGCGCAGCGGCGGACGGCTTTCAACCGAAATGGTGCTGGCCCGCAACCTGCTGCGCGATATCGAACTTTTCCTGCCGATTGGCGCGCTGTTTGCGCTGGGCTTTGTTGGCGGTCTGACCAACTGGCTGATAGCCGGGTGGCTAATGATGTTCGCGCTGTTCCCGTTCTTCAACCGCGACCGGCTGCGGGCCGGCGATCTGGTTGCGGGAACCTGGGTGGTAGAGTCGCCCCGGCAAACGTTGCAGGCCGCGCTGTCCACCACCCAGACCGCCGCCAGTGGGACCAGCGCTACCACCGGCGCCAACTACAAATTCGGCGAGGCGGAACTCGCGATCTATGGCGAGTATGAACTCCAGACGCTGGAGCGGGTGCTGCGCGAAGATCGCCCCGATGCCCTGTTCGCGGTGCACGAAGCGATCTGCCGCAAGATCGGCTGGCACCCCGGCGCAGGTGACGAGCGCGCGTTCCTCGAGGCCTATTACACCCAGCTGCGCGCCCGGCTTGAATCCGGAATGCGGCTGGGCAAGCGCAAGGCTGACAAGTTTGCAATCGGCGGTTCGGGTCATCAATGACCCTGATTTTGCCCGCCGATTGCGCACTCGATCAGCCGGTTACTTGAAGTTTAACACCTGCCAGAGCTGCGAGCCGAGCACTTTGCGGAACTTGGCCCGGCCAGCTGACGCTGCTTCCATCTGGGCGTCAGTCGTTTTCATATGATCGCGGTACATCTTTCCCCGGCGTTCGCCCTCCGCTGCGTCGGGCAAACTTTTGAACCGGACAACCAGAATAAGGTCTGGTTCACCCGGCCGCTTGTTGACGTTGGCCAGCACTTCGTAGCCGCTGATCCAGCCTTGCGACTTGGCATACTCATTGTTTGCACGCCACGTTGATGCGAGGTGGTTGGCATAGTCCAGATAATGCCCATCATCGATCGTGATCGATGAAACCTCGACATATTCGCCGCCGGACATGGGATCAGATTGCGCCAGTACCGGGGTGGCGAACGCAAGTGACAGTGATGCAGCCAGAATGGCCGCGTGACGAAACATTTTCATAGTTTCTTCTCCCGATAGGCAGGCCTGCGCAAAGAGCTGCGGAGACGAGCCACTATCTCGGAGTCGGGCGACCCATTTTTGAAAGCCGGCGCCAAGGACCCAAATGTTATGCAGCTTAATGGATCGAGTCAAATCACGGTTAACACGAGCTACAGCGCAGGCTCGATCTTGGGCGCGGGGGCCGGTTCGGACGCAGGCTCAGGCGCAAAAACCTTGGGCGGGGCAATCCCGCCGGGGCCGTCTTCACGGAAGATCGCGACCTCCTTGAGGCCATCGCTGTTGGCGCGGGCGCGGTACATGCCCGGGGTGTTGAAGCTGAACGCGCTCTGGCCATCGGGCGCAATCACGATCACCCCGCCATCGCCGCCCATCTCGCCGACCTCCAGCATTACCGTATCGGCGGCGGTCTGGGGGCTTTCGCCGGTGAAGCGCATCCGCGCGCAAATCTCATGCGCCACGCCTTCGCGGATAAAATATTCGCCGGTCCCGGTGGCCGATACCGCGCAGGCCCGGTCATCGGCATAGGTCCCCGCGCCGATTACCGGGGCATCACCTATCCGCCCCCAGCGCTTGCCGGTCATCCCTCCGGTTGAGGTCGCCGCTGCAACATGGCCCGCGCTATCAACCGCTACTGCGCCAACCGTGCCGTACTTGTGGTCGACATCATAGGCCGACAGCTTTTCGGCTTTGAGCTTTTGCAGCTGGTCCCAGCGTTCCTGGGTGTAGAAATAGACCGGATCGACTTCGGGAATGCCGTGGAGCCGGGCGAACTCCTCGGCCCCATCGCCCGAGAGGAACACATGTGGGCCCTTGTCCATCACGGCGCGGGCCAGCAGGATCGGGTTCTTGGTCCGGCTCAATCCGCTGGCTGCTCCGGCCTTGCGGGTCTTGCCGTCCATGATCGCAGCATCGAGCGAGTTCTTGCCATCCCAGGTGAACACCGCCCCGCGCCCGGCGTTGAAATGCGGATCATCCTCCATCGTCACCACCACCGCCTGAACCGCATCGAGCGCCGATCCGCCGCTTTCGAGCACCGCGACTCCCGCCGCCAATCCGCGATCGAGCGCAGCGCGGTATTCGGCCTCCTTCTCGGGCGTCATGGCCTCGCGGCTCATCGTGCCGGCGCCGCCGTGGATCGCGATCGACCATCGGACCGGCTTGGGCGCGGCGGGTTCGGCCGCCTCTTGCGCACCAGCAGGCAGAGCAAACAGGGTGCAGGCCAGAGCGAATCCGGCGAATAGGCGGCGCAGCGGGGTTGCAATCATGGGGCCAGACATAGCAGAGCAAGGGCATGAGGGAATACTCCATCCGCGAAGATGATCTGAGCGGCGAAGCGATCGCCGCGCTGCTGACCCTGCACCTGTCCGAGATGCACGCCTGGTCACCGGCCTGCTCGGTCCACGCGTTGCCGATCGAGCGGTTACGCGCTGCCGACGTGACGTTCTATTCGGTCTGGGATGGTGATCAATTGGCGGCCTGCGGGGCGATAAAGCATCTGGGCGCCAGCCATGGCGAGCTCAAATCGATGCGTGCCGATCCGGCCTACCGCGGCCAAGGGGCTGGCCGCGCGGTGCTGGCCCATCTGATGGAAATCGCCCGCCAGCGCGGCTATACCCGGCTGAGTCTGGAGACCGGCTCAACCGCGCCGTTCGAACCGGCCCGCCAGCTTTACAAAGCCCACGGTTTTGCCGAATGCGGGCCATTCGCCGACTATCCACTCGATCCTTTTTCCGTGTTCATGACGAGGTGCCTGTGATCCTGCGCGAAGCCACTCCTGCCGATATCCCAGCCCTTTCAAAGCTGGCGACTGACAGCTTCATTGCCAAATTCGGGCACCTCTACAGCGCAGAAAACCTGGCCATGTTCCTTGAAGAAAACCTGTCGGGGCAGGCAATCACCGCCGAACTGGCCAATCCGGACCGGGTCTACCGGCTGGCCGAAGGCGATGACGGCGCGCTGCTGGGCTATGCCAAGATCGGCCTGAACTGCGGCTTTCCGGACCACGCCCGGGGGGGGCGAGTGATGGAATTGAAGCAGCTCTACGCCGCGCCGGAAGCCACCGGCAAAGGCATCGGCGGCGCCCTGATGGACTGGGCGATGGATCAGTTCGCCGCGCGCGGGGCGGACGAAGCGCAGTTGTCTGTCTATGCCCACAACGAAGGCGCACATCGGTTCTATCGGCGTTACGGGTTCGAAAAAGTGGCCGACATCACTTTCCGGGTCGGGACGCACATCGACCCGGAATTTCTGTTCGCCCGGATGCTTTGAAAGACCGAGTTTAACGCGATCTTAGCGCGTTCGCGCCAAGTTCGGGGCTATGGATAGCCCCGCACTCGTAACGTTGAACCGTTATCTAACCCCCGAAGCCGCGCTGACCGGAACCGATGGGCTGACGCCGATTGACCGGATCCTTGATGCAGTGCGCAGTCACTTGGGCATGGAAATTGCCTTCGCCTCGCGGATCTACGACGGGGTCCGAGAATTCACCCATATTCGCGCCGATTGCCCGGTCCCGGTCGCCCCGGGAGTCGCCGAACCGCTTGAACAGACGTTGTGTCAGGCGGTGCTCGATGGACGGTTGCCAGCTTTGATGCACGATGCCAGCCAGCATGAAGCGGCATTGCCGATGCCGATCACCGCGATCTTGCCGGTCGGGTCGCACCTCAACGTTCCTTTAACGCTCAGCAACGGTCAGGTTTACGGCACGTTTTGCTGTGTTAGCCGGACCCCAGATTTAAGCTTGACCGAACGTGATATGGCGACTTTGCGCGCTTTCGCGCAGCTCGCCGCGCAGCAGATCGAAGGCGATCTAGACAGCCAGCGCAGCGCCGCGCAAGTGACCGAGCGGGTCGCAGCAGTGATCGCCAGTGACACTCTGACCATCCTGCACCAGCCGATCCATGATCTGTGCAGCGGGCGCCCGGTGGGGGTCGAATGCCTGGCCCGGTTCGCCGACGCCAAGGAGCGCGGCCCGGATCGCTGGTTTACCGAAGCTGCAACCGTTGGTCTGGGTCAGGAACTGGAACTGCTGGCGGTAAGGGCCGCACTCAAAACCCTGCCGTTCGTCCCGGCGGATTGCTATGTCGCGATCAACGTCTCGCCCGATACCGTAATCAGCGGCGCATTGCGCGCTCTGGTCAGCGGTGCCAGCCGCAACCGTCTGGTGATCGAGGTTACCGAGCATGATGCGGTCAGTGACTACGCCGCGCTCGCCGCCGAATTGCACTGGTTGCGGAACTATGCGCGGATCGCGATTGATGATGTCGGGTCGGGCTATGCCGGGCTGCGTCATATCGTTGACCTGCGGCCCGATATCCTCAAGCTCGACATGAGCCTGACCCGGCATATCGATACCGATCCGGCCCGGCGGGCCCTGGCTCACGCGCTGGCCTGCTTCGCCCGCGACATTGGCGCAACGCTGGTGGCCGAAGGGATCGAGACCGAAGCCGAGCGCGCCGTGCTGGCCCGGCTCGAAGTGCCTCTGGCGCAGGGCTATCTGTTCAGCCGTCCGATGCCGGTGGTCGCCGCGCAGCAAATGCTGCTGGGTGAGCGCGAGGCTGCACCGCTCGCCGCTTTGGCCGATTTGCAAACGGTCGCAAAAGCCAAGCGGCAAGCCTGAACCGCCGTTTGCGCTGGCGCGCACGCCGCCCTATATCCCCCCCATGGCTTCAATCAGACCCTGGCGCGATATCGCGCGGCGCACGTCCCGGCAGATCATGGTCGGCAAGGTGCCGGTGGGCGGCAATGCGCCGATCACGGTCCAGACCATGACCAATACGCTAACCAGCGATGCTGCGGCCACGATCGACCAGATTCGCCGCTGCGTCGATGCCGGGGCCGATCTGGTGCGGGTCTCCTGCCCCGATGTTGAAAGCACCGCGGCGATGCCGCAGATCGTCCGCGCGGCGCAGGTGCCGATCATTGCCGACATCCATTTTCATTACAAACGCGCGCTCGAAGCCGCCGATGCGGGCGCGGCCTGCCTGCGGATCAATCCCGGCAATATCGGCTCCAGCGAGCGGGTGGCCGAAGTGGTCCGGGCGGCCAAGGCCAACGGCTGCGCGATCCGGATCGGGGTCAATGCCGGCAGCCTTGAGCGCGACCTGCTCGAAAAATACGGCGAGCCGTGCCCCGAAGCGCTGGTCGAATCGGCGCTCGATCACATTAAATTGCTGCAGGATCACGATTTTCACGAGTTCAAGGTCGCGGTGAAGGCCAGCGATGTGTTCCTCGCGGTGGCGGCCTATATGCAACTGGCCGAAACGGTCGATTGTCCGCTGCATCTGGGCATTACCGAGGCTGGCGGGCTGATCGGCGGGACGGTCAAATCGTCGATCGGGATGGGCAATCTGCTGTGGGCCGGGATCGGCGATACGATCCGGGTCTCACTATCGGCCGAGCCAGAGGAAGAAGTGCGGGTCGGCTATGAGATCCTGAAATCGCTCGGTCTGCGGACCCGCGGTGTGCGGGTGGTTTCCTGCCCGAGCTGCGCGCGGCAGGGCTTTGACGTGATTCGCACCGTGCAAAAACTCGAAGATGCGCTGGGCCACATCAAGACCCCGATGTCGCTTTCGGTGCTCGGTTGCGTGGTCAACGGTCCGGGTGAAGCGCGCGAAACCGATATCGGGATCACCGGAGGCGGCAATGGCAAGCACATGGTCTACCTCGCCGGGGTGACCGATCACCACGTTCAGGACGAAGCGATGATCGCGCATATCGTCGAACTGGTCGAGGCCAAGGCGGCCGAGATCGAAGCGGGCACTTCTGTCAGCATGGACGTGACGCACGGCAAAGCGGGATAAGCAATCGGTAACTCCTGCGCTTTATGAGTGTTTGGGCTATGAACCGGGTAACCTACATCGCGCTAGCTGCTGTCGGCATCATGAGCCTGATCGCGGCGATGTTTGCGCCGCGCGCGAGCGATGCGCCGGCCCGGCCGGTTGCTGCCGCCAATACGAAATCCATCGAGGGCGGCAAGGCGCTGACCCTGAGCCGTGACGGTTCGGGACAGTTCACCCTGCGGGTCGATGTGAACGGCAGCGAAGTTGAATTTCTGGTCGATACCGGCGCTGATGTGGTCGCGCTGACCGAGGCTGAGGCCGAGGCGCTGGGCGTGATGCCCGACGAAAGCGAATTCCAGCCCACCATGCAAACCGCCTCGGGCGTCGGCTATGGCGCGCCGATCACGCTCGACGAGATCGAGATCGCCGGACAGAAACTGCACGATGTCGATGCGGTGGTGGTCAAGGACCTCGGCACCAACCTGCTCGGCCAGTCGGCACTGCGGCGTTTGGGCTCGGTCGAGCTCAAGGGTGACCAGATGGTGATCAAACCACGTTGAGGGTTGGGCGCGGCTAAGCTAGTGCGTCCGGATGACCGGTTCATCCCGCGGCCTGCCGCCACTCCACTTGCTGCTGGCGCTGGCGGTTACGGCCGTCTGGGGCTCCAACTTCGTCGTGATCAAATTCGCTTTGGAGCACCTGCCGCCGCTCACGCTGGCATTGCTGCGATTTACGCTCGCGTTTCTCCCGCTGGCCTTATTCATTCCGCGTCCGCGCGTGCCGTGGGGCAATCTTGCGGCCTATGGCGTGCTGATTGGCGCGGGCCAGTTTGGCCTGCTGTTCACAGCCATGCGCGCCGACATCACTCCCGGCCTGGCGTCGCTGGTGGTCCAGGCGCAGGTGTTTTTCACTATCGGTATGGCGATGCACCTCAATCGCGAGCGGCTGGCCTCCTTTCAGATCGCCGCGCTGCTGCTGACGTGCTGCGGGATCGGCGTGATTGCGCTTCACACCGATGGCAGCGCAACTCTGCTCGGGCTGACGCTGGTGCTGCTGGCAGCGGCAAGCTGGGCCGGGGGCAATATGGTGGCACGCCGGGCCGGCGTTGTGAACATGCTGGGCTATGTCGTCTGGTCGAGCCTGTTTGCAGTGCCGCCGCTGCTGTTGTTCGCTCTGACGCTCGAAGGCTGGCCGCAGATGGCGGCCGGAATCGCAGCAGCCGATCGCGCAACCTGGGCCGCGGTGCTGTGGCAAACGGTCGGGAACACCCTGTTCGGCTATGGCGCCTGGGGCTGGCTGCTGGCCCGCCATCAGGCTGCGCAAGTCGCCCCGCTGGCCTTGCTGGTGCCGGTGTTTGGCCTCGCCACTTCGGCCATGGTCTTGGGTGAGCCGATGCAACCCTGGAAACTCACCGCGTTTGGTCTGGTTATGGCCGGACTGACAATTGGCTTGCTCTGGCCGCGGCTTGCTTCAAGGAATGCACGATGACAATCTCGATCCGCCCCGCCACCTCTGCCGACCTGCCCTTGATCGCCCAACTGATCCGCGATCTGGCCGAATACGAAAAGCTGGCTAACGACGTCCGGTTTGATCAGGTGGTGCTGGGGCAAAAACTGTTCGGCCCGCGCCCCTATGCCGAAGTTCTGATCGGTGAAATAGACGGCCAGCCGCAGGCTTTTGCGCTGTTTTTTCATAATTTTTCGACCTTTGAAGGGCGCCCGGGGATCTATCTGGAAGACTTGTTCGTCCGGCCAGAGGCGCGCGGCAGCGGGCTCGGCAAAGCGCTGTTGGCGCATCTGGCCGCGCTGACCATAGAACGCGACTGCGCGCGGCTCGAATGGTCGGTGCTCGATTGGAACGCCCCGGCGATCGGATTCTATCAGAAACTGGGCGCGCGGCTGATGGAGGATTGGACCGTAATGCGGCTGGACGGCGCAAACCTGTCTCAACTCGGCGCAGCTACGCGCTTTTCCGCCGATTCGACCTAGCGATGCGTCCAGGCCTTGGTTATCCATTGCTGCTATGCCGGGGGTTATGAAACGCCGCGACCTGATTCTAGGTGGCCTAGCTGCGGGAGCCGCGCTCGCGCTGCCGGGTCGTGTCCTCGCCCGCGCTGCGCAGGATGGCGCCCTGACGCAGGATTTTGACGCAACTTTCGGGCTCAATACCGCCCCGCAAGTGCTGCCGGTCGAACCGCCGCTGCCCACCTCGATCGCCGCCAATCCGCTCTATGATCGCAAGCTGGTCGAAATCGCCCAGCGCGAGCTGGAACGCGCCGGAGCGCAGGTCTGGCGCCGCGATATTGTCGGGATCGCCGATTTCGCGCGCGCCTCGACCCTGCCGCGGTTCCATTTCGTCAATCTGGAAAATGGCTCGATCCGCTCGTTCCTGGTCAGCCACGGGCGCGGCTCGGATCCTGAGCATTCGGGTTTTCTGCATCAATTTTCCGGAATCCCCGGCTCCGAAGCAACGTCGCGCGGGGCTTACCTGACGGCCGAATGGTACAAGGGCAAATATGGCACCTCGATCCGCCTGTTAGGGCTGGATGCGGACAACCGCACTGCGCTCGAACGCGCGATCGTGATGCATCCGGCGCAATATGCCGCCGCCAGCCACATTGCCAAATTCGGCAAGCTCGGCCGCAGCGAGGGCTGTTTCGCGATGGGGCCAGAAAATTTCAACGAGGCGCTGTGGCACCTCTCGGGCGGGCGCCTGCTCTACGCTGACCGGATCGGCGACGCCTGATTTGAACCAGAGCCAATCCCGGCGCGTGCTGATCGGCGTGGGTGTGCTGGCGCTGGCGCTGCTGGCCAGTCCGTTCGTGCTGCAAAGCTGGAATTCCAGCCGCGAGCTGACCGGCAAGGTGCTGGCCTTTGAAGGGCTGAGCCGGGCTAGCAGTGCCGACTTGCTCAAATGTCTGGTTCAGCGGCCCGCCGGCGGGCTGGTCCTGTCAATCTCGCGCGAGAACGAATTCTACGCTGCGCCGCGCGGACTGGCCGTGCGGGTGGACCTCGCGGGTTCGCAGCACCGGCTAAGGGCCTGGGCGCCGCCGGGAACTGTGCTGACCGCAGGCGAGCAGGCTCAGCTCACGGCTTGCCTGACCCCGCCGCCTGCAAAGGGCTAAGCCCTAAAGCGGCCAATTTCCTACAACGGATTATCGAGCTTGATCACCTTTTCGGCGCTCTTGCGCTTGGCGTACCATGGCTGGCGCGGGGCGGCGAAGGACGCCAGAACCGGGGCATCGCGGCTGTAGAGATCGGCGAAAGTGCCCATCTTGCCGTTGATGTCAGTCGCCATGGTGAAATAGGTGATATAGATCGGGAAGGTCTTGGTCATCGGCACCCGGGTGTATTCACCCGACTTGACGATCGCGACCAGCTCGTCGGTCGATTTGCCCGACCCCAAAATGGCCATAGTCATGCCCAGCTGGACCGCCTTTTCGGTGCGGATGCAGCCGTGGCTGAGCGCGCGATAGGCAGTGCCGAACAGCCCGCGCGACGGGGTGTCGTGGACAAAGATCGCGTGCTCGTTGGGCATGTCGAGTTTCATGTAACCCAGCGCATTGCGCGCGCCGGGCTGCTGGACCACGGTGATCATGCCGTTCTTGGCCTTGGTCACCTTGTAGCCTTCGCGCGCCGCCTGGGCCGGATTGCCGACCAGCCGCGCGCCGAGCCCTTCGCCTTTGACGATCGACTGCGGCACGGTCCAGGTTGGATTGAAAATTACCCCTTCGACCACCTCGGCGAGCTGCGGCGTAGCGGTCTTGCCGACCTTGCCGACCACGGTGCGATAGGATTTGATGATCGAGTTATCGACTGTCAGCCGCAACTGGAATTCGGGCACATTGGTCAGCAGATAGAACTTGCCGAGATCGCGCTGCAGCCAGCGCCAGCGGTCCATATTGGCCCGGATCAGGTTGCGCTTGGCCTTTTCGGTCTTGGGCGTGATCGCCAACAGGCCCTTGAGTGCGGCATAGTCAGGGGTGACCGGTGCCAGATCGGCAATGGCCCCGGCAATGTCTTGCGTCTCGAGCGCCTTGGCCATCACCGCTACGGTTGGGTGACTGGCAACATCGGTATCGATTGCAAACCACTGCAGTCGCGAATCGATCCGGGTGCGGCCATCACGCATGTCTTCGATTAACCAGCCAAACGATTTTGCGGCCTGTGCATCGAGCGCCGCGCCGGGCCCGGCGGCAATCGCGGTGCGCAGCGCGGTTGGCTGGTAATCGGCCGGGATCAGGCCTTCCGCCTCAATCGCTTCGATCACGCCGAGCAGCGAGCGGGCATCGGCTACGGTCCAGCTCAACACCGGTGCCTCAACCGGCATCTGCGGGGCAATGGTCGGTGTGGCGCTCGGCGTCGGCACAGGAGCGGCCGGGGCCGGGGCCGGGGCCGGAACAGGCGCCGCGCTTGGCAGGATGTTCTGCGGCTGTGCTGCGGCCAGCGCTACGGCAGACGAAAGCCCCAAGGCCAGCGCCACGCCCGTACCCAACCGATATTTGCCCCGCAGGTTCATTTTTAGCTCCAGATCCAGTCCGCTTTCGCGTCAAGGCAGATATTGCCCGTTTCAGCCTTGCGCTTCAAGCGTTGCTCGAACCTGAATGCCCGGCAAAGTCCCCCGGCAATTGTATAATTTCGCCGGAGCGAGGCACCGCGCCGAGCCGATCGCCGCGAAAAGTGCCCGCGCCTGTCCTTTCGTGTCGTTGCGCCGGACCGCGCAGACCCTATATCGCCATTAGGGGACCAGTTCGGGAGTTTTACGTCACCATGTCTATCCTTCGTGCCCCTTTGCGGCTTGTCGCCCTGCTGATCGCCGCCCCGGCAACCGCGCAACAGGCCGCTCCCGCCGGTCCGCCGGCTGGTGTCCGCGATGATGACAGCGACCGGCTGACGATCGGCTTCGGGCTTGGCACATCGACCGATTACGAAGGCTCGGACGATTATCGGCTCCAACCCGGCGGGTTGTTTCAGGGGCGGGTTTCGGGGATCGAATTTCAGGTCCGCGGACCGGGGCTCTATACCGATTTCGTGCCCGACAAACCCGGATCGAAGACCCGGCTGGCGTTTGGCCCGGCCATCCAGCTCCGGCTCGACCGGACCGGCGATATCAAGGACCCGCGGGTGGCGGCGCTGGGTGAACGCAAAACCGCGGTCGAGCTGGGCTTTACCGCCGGAATCGCCAAGCAGGGCGTGCTGATCCCGCCCGCCAGCCTGAACTTTGACGTGACCTTCCTGCATGACGTGGCCGGCGCGCACAAAAGCTATCTGATCACGCCTTCGCTCTCGCTCAATTCCCCGGTTTCGCGCAGCAGCTTTGCGCGACTTGCGGTTTCGGCGGACTTTGTCGGCAAGGGTTATGCCGCGACCTATTTCGATGTCGCCCCGGGCAACCTACTGCCGGCCTATGCGACCAACGGCGGGGGGCTGAAAAGTCTCGGTACTTCGTTGCTCTATACCCACGATCTGGGCGGCGCGCCGCGCAAGGGCTGGGCGCTGTTCGGGCTGGCCAATTACAAGCGGCTGGTCGGCCAGTTCGCCGACAGCCCGATTGTCCGCGATGCGGGCAGCGCCAGCCAGGTCTTTGCAGTGGCCGGGGTGTCCTACGGCTTTTAAGCGCGCGCTTACCGCGCAGCGATCTGGACCGGCATCGCAGTGAAGCCGTGGAGGAACGGGCTGGCCAGCCGGGTCGGTTCGCCCTGCGGCTGGATCCGGATATTGCGGGTCACGATCTCTTCGATCAGCGAGGCCAGCTGCGCCTCGGCCAGCTTGGCGCCGACGCAGCGGTGGATCCCATGGCCAAAGCCAAGGTGCCGCCGGGCATTGTCGCGCCCGACATCGAAGCGTTCGGCATCGGGGAAGACCTTCTCGTCACGGTTGGCGCTGATGTACCACATCACCACCTTCTCGCCCTTGCGGATCGTCTGCCCGCCCAGCTCAGTATCCTCCAGCGCGGTCCGGCGCATGTGGGTGACCGGGCTTTGCCAGCGAACGATTTCCTGCGCAGCATTGGGGATCAGCGACGGGTCGGCGCGGAGCCGTTCCAGTTCCTCGGGATAGCGGTCAAAGGCCTCTACTAAGGCCGACATCGAATTGCGGGTGGTATCGTTTCCGCCGACGATCAGCAGCGCGATGTTGGCGATCCGCTCCATCGGCTCCATATGACCCATCGCATCGGAATGGACCATCCGGCTGAGCAGATCGTCGGTTGCGGGTTTGGTCCGGCGGTCTTCCAGTTCGCGGTCAAAGCGGCCCAGCATCTCGGTCATCTGGACCAGAAATTCCATGCGGTATTCATCGGTCAGATTATCGGCCGAAACCCCGCTGGCCCAGTCCGACCAGCGCTTGATATCGCGCCATTCGGCGAACGGCATGTCAAACAGGATACACAGCATCCCCAACGTCTGCGGGATCGAGACCCGCTCGACCCAATCGAACGTTTCGCCTATCGGCAAGTCATCCATGATCGCTTTGGTCCGCGCCTTCACCTGCGCGACCAGCCCGAGCATTTGGCTGGGCGAAAAAGCTGGTGCAATTACCCGGCGCTGGGCGGTGTGGATTGGCGGATCCTGCGCGATGAAATTGGGAAAGCCTTCGCCGTTGACGGCTTCAGCGATGGTGATGTTGCCCAGATCCCAGCGCGACGAGAATACGTCGTGGCGCAACTCGACTTCCGAAATCAGATCATGCGTGACCGCCGACCAATAGGAGCCAAACGGGCTGTCCTCGCGCCACGACAGCGGCATGTCGGCGCGCAACTGAGCAAAGGGTTCGCGCCAGGTGTTTTCGACATAGAGCGCGTTCTGGCTAACGTCGATCGGGCTGAGCGGGCGGTTCATAATCAGGCTTCCTCAAGCTGGCGGACTGGCACCGGCAGGGCGTTCCCGGCCGCCGCAGCCCGCTTGGCCCCCGCGGCCAGTTCCTTGCCCAAAGCGCGGACATAGTGATCGAAATCAAGCTGGATCGTGTGGCGCCGCGCCGCATAGTATTGCCCGGTGTAGTAATCCTCGTCGGCCTTGATCACCCGCTCCATCTCGGTGGGCGCAGGCGGCAGGTATTGCCCGGCCAGATAGGCCGCGACCAGCTTGCTCTGCTGTTCGGCAAAGTTGACCAGGGTCGGCAAAGGCTGGGCCAGCCCCATATAAAACAGGTCCGGCGTGCCAGGCTTCAGGATCCGCTTGTACAGCGGCGGCGGGCGGTTATCGGCATCGGCTTTGAAGCTCGGTTCGTCAAAGAATGGGAAAGCAATGTCATAGCCGGTCGCCCAAACGATCACGTCAACCTGCTCGCGGCTGCCATCGGCGAAGACCACGCCGTCGCCATCGAGCCGCTCGACCGCGCCCTTCATGGTGATATCACCAGAGCCGGCCCGGACCAGAAATTCGCCCGAGACGGTGCCGTGGCTTTCGAACGGTCCGATCTCCGGCTCGGGCAGGCCGTAGTCGCTCATCTTGCCAACCAGCCCTTTGATCATCCGCGCGCCGAGCCACTGCTTGACGCCCTTGGGCAGCCAGGCCGGGGCGGGGTTCTTGTCGAGCGGTTGGCCGCGATAGTACTTCGGGAAAATCCACACGCCCCGGCGGGTGCTGACGAACAGCCTCGAGGCCATGGGCCGCTGCGACAGCTCGCTGGCCACATCCATTGCCGAATTACCCATGCCGACCACCAGCACCCGTTTGCCCACGCAATCGATCGGCTCAAACGGGCTGCGGTATTCGTGGCTGTGGATCTGCGCGCCAGAAAAGCTGCCGGGATAGTCTGGAATCCGCGCCGCCCAGTGGTGACCGTTGGCCACCGCCAAAGCATCGTAGTGCTTCACTTCGCCGGTTGAGAGTGTGACCCGCCAGCCGCCCTCGGCCTTGCGCTGTGCATTCTCAACCCGGGTGTTGAAGCGGATGTGCTCGCGCAGGCCGAAATGATCGACGTAATCGTGGAAATATTGCAACAGCAGCGAATGATGCGGGTAATCAGGCCAATCCGCCGGGACCGGATAGTCCTCGAACGCCAGCCGCCATTTCGACGTATCGATGTGCAGGCTTTGATAGCAGGCCGATGTGCCGTTGGGATTGCCGTAGTACCAGGTCCCGCCGATATTGTCCGAAGCTTCGAACACATCGAACGGAATGCCATAGTCCTTCAGCCGCTTGGCCGTGGTGAAGCCGCTGCAGCCCGCCCCGATGATGCAGACCCTGGGTAATCCCGCCACGCGCACTCTCCCGATCGTTCGCGGGGGAGTATGTTTAATCGCGCGGTTAATGTCCAGTGCGCTCGACGATCAAGCTGGACGAATAGGGCACCAGCAGCGCCGCCGCGCGCTTCCAATCGGCCCGTAGCCATGTGCCCCAGACCGCCGGATCGTCCGGCAGGATCACCGGCATCGCTTCGCGTCCGGCATGGCGCCAGGCCGCATTGGGCTCGCAGGTGAGCAGCGCGAAGCTGGGCACTTCGCTGTCTTTCCACACGCCCGCCATGGCGAACAGCGGCTGGTCGCTGGGTGCGAGCCAGTGCGCGCGGCGCTTGCCGGTGGCGGGGTCGGTGCGGCCCCATTCCATTACGGCGGTGGCCGGGATCAGGCAGCGGAACTCGCTGTTGCGCAGGTTTCCGATCCAGAATGGCGAATCGGGATTGCGCACGGTCAGCACCCCCCGCCCGGTCTCGCCAGCGGCAGGCGGCGGCGGCACGCCCCACAGGCGCGGGATCATCCGCAGCGGCTGCCGCTCTTGCCGGGGCCCAGCGACAAATTCCCGGCCCATGGTCAGTACCGGAGCAAACTGCATCGGCGCGATGTGACCGCCCGCCCACGGATCAGGCCCCGCCGCAGCGCCGAAGCGATCGGCAATCGCGGCGGCAGGGGCATTGAGGCGGTAGAGCAGGGTCATTGCGGCAGACCTTGCGGGCCTGTTGCCGCGCTGTCCAGCGCTTGCCCAAAAGCGCTCAGATCGCGCCCACCGGCAGGCGCAGGTAAACATGGCCAGCCGCAGTCGCTGGCGGCATGGCTCCGGCGCGGATATTGACCTGGAGCGAGGGCAGGATCAGCAGCGGGGCCTCCAGCGTGGCATCGCGGGCCTTGCGCATGGCGACGAACTCGGCCTCGGCCACGCCCGCGTGAATGTGGATGTTGGCGGCCTTCTGCTCGGCAACCGTAGTTTCCCAGCGAAAGGTGCTGCGGCCCTCGGGCAGGTAATCGTGGCCGACGAACATGCGGGTCTGGCCCGGCAAGGCGAGGATTTTCTGGATCGAGCCATACAACGCTTCGGCGCTGCCGCCGGGAAAGTCGCTGCGGGCGGTGCCATAGTCGGGCATGAACAGCGTATCACCGACGAAGACTGCATCGCCGATGGCATAGCTGACACAGGCCGGGGTGTGGCCGGGCGTATCCAGCACGCCGATCTCCAGTTCTCCCAACTTCAGCACATCGCCCTCTGCAACCAGCCGGTCGAACTGGCTGCCGTCAGGGGTGACGTCGTCGGCCTCGAACAGCGCGGCAAAGACCTTCTGCACCGCGACAATTTGAGCACCAATGACGATCGGCGCGCCGGTCTTCTCGCGCAGATAGTGCGAGGCCGAGAGGTGGTCGGCGTGCGCATGGGTTTCGAGCAGCCAGGCCAGCTTGAGGCCCCTGGCAGCGATGAAATCCAGCATGGCATCGGACGAGCG